>JAAYFJ010000051.1 GCA_012728295.1 Tissierellia bacterium
CTCTACATCTTCACCAACATACCCTGCTTCAGTCAACGTAGTGGCATCAGCTATTGCAAATGGTACATGAAGTACCTTCGCTAAAGTTTCAGCTAATAGCGTCTTCCCTGAGCCAGTTGGCCCCAACATAAGAATGTTGCTCTTCTGTAGTTCAACATCCGTTTCTTTAGATGAAAATATTCGCTTATAGTGATTATAAACTGCCACAGATAAGGATCGTTTTGCCATATCTTGTCCAATGACATACTCATCCAAAATATCCTTGATTTCCTGTGGTTTTTTTAGGTCCATAGCCTCATTAGTTTCAACGTAATTTAGCTCTTCATCTATTATCTCTTTACATAATTCTATACATTCGTTACAAATAAAAACTTCTGGTCCGGCAATAAGACGACTTACTTGATCTTGCGGCTTTCCACAAAACGAGCAGTATAAACGTCTATCTTCCTGTTTAGCCATCAAATCACCTCTATTTCTTACGTGGTTCTACAACTTCATCTATTAAACCATATTCCCTAGCTTCTTCGGCACTAAGATAATAATCTCTGTCTGTATCAATTTCTATTCGACTAATTGGCTGACCTGTCCTATTTGCC
Source organism: Tissierellia bacterium (assembly GCA_012728295.1). Lineage (GTDB taxonomy): Bacteria > Bacillota > Clostridia > Tissierellales > Peptoniphilaceae > JAAYFJ01. The sequence goes on from JAAYFJ010000051.1 coordinate 597, forward strand.
AAAATATGATTCAATTGATCTCTAACTTTCAGTATTTTCTCTGCTTGTATTTTTATGTCAGCAGCTTGACCTCTAGAACCGCCTAATGGCTGGTGAATCATAATATCAGCATTGGGCAAGGCAAATCGCTTGCCTTTTGAACCGGCAGCCAGCAGTACAGCACCCATAGATGCAGCTAATCCAACGCATATTGTAGAAATATCCGCTTTTATATACTGCATGGTATCGTATATTGCTAATCCTGCAGTTACAGAACCGCCTGGACTGTTGATATATAATTGGATATCTTTATCCGGATTTTCAGCTTCTAAAAATAGTAATTGTGCAACTACTAAATCAGCACTAACATCATCAATTTCGCCAGTTAAGAAAATGATTCTCTCTTTTAATAAGCGTGAAAAAATATCATAGGATCTTTCTCCGCGATTTGTTTGCTCCACTACCATTGGGACTAATGCCATCGCTTACCTCCTTTGAGGGCGACTACTCATCACCCGCAATTTATTTATCTGTATTTTCTTCCTCTTTTACTTCATCCGCTACCACATCTTTTTTTACAAACTTAGCTTTTTCAACTAAGAATTTAATGGCTTTTTTCTGCTCTATGCCCTTTTTAAGCATAACAGCTTCACCAGCCATCATTTCCTCTACATAGTTGGCTTTAGCTTCTTCATCATAGTTTGCATACATATCTGCAATTCTAGTAACTTCTTCTCGAATCTCTTCATCAGTTACTTCAAATTTTTCTTTTGCTGCAATAGCTTCTAAAACTAACCTGCTCTTAACAGTGTTTAAAGCGCCATCTCTTAACTTTGCTTTCACATCGTCGATAGTTTGTCCAACCATTGACAGATACTGTTCTAAAGTCATTCCGAAACCGCTTAATTGCATTGCAAGATTTTGCAACTCATCGTTTACTCCCGACTCAATCATTCCATTTGGAATATCAACTTCAATCATCTCACTGAAAGCTTGAATTGCTCTGGCTTCTTTTTCTTGTTCTTCTTTTTCTTTTAAGTCTTTAATCATAGTTTCTCTGACATCAGCTTTGTATTCTTCTACTGTATCAAATTCGCTTATATCTTTAATGAACTCATCGTCCATCTCTGGAAGCTCTCTGATTTGAATTTCATTAATTACAACATTGAAAACTACATCTTTACCAGCTAAGTCAGTTGCATGATAATCTTCTGGGAAAGTTAGGTTTAAATCTAATTCATCACCTTTTGCTTTTCCAATTAGCCCAGTTTCAAATCCTGGAATAAATGTATTTGATCCGATATGAAGATCAATTCCTTGGTCAGCGCCGCCATCAAAAGCCTCACCCTCAATGGTACCTTCATAATCAATGTTTACTAAATCTCCATCTTCAATAGGTCTGTCTTCTACATTAATTAATCTTGCATTTTTCTCTCTAGCAGACTCTAGCTCAGAATCAATCATACTTTCATCAAACTCGTATACAACTTCTTCAACTTCTAAGTCATCGTAAGAAGCTAATTCAACTTCAGGCTTAACATCAACTTGAATGTTAACTAAAATCGGATTACCTTTAACTATTTCTTCAGGAAGATCAACGTGTGGTTGGTCTACAACATCTAGCTCTAATTCGTCAATAGCTTTCTCATAGATCTCAGGTAATATATCGTTAATTGCATCTTCATAAAATACATCTTCACCATAATGCATTTCAATTATTTTACGGGGTACTTTTCCCTTTCTAAATCCAGGCATCATTATTTTGCCTCTATTAGTCAAATACGCTTTCTGTAACGCATTCTCAAAGTCCTCACCTGAAATTTCTAACGAAAAATGAACTGTGTTGTTTTCTTTTTTATCGATCTTTGCCATCTCGATCCTCCTTAATTATTTACGTTGGTAACCAATCTATTATACCACATAAAGAGACAGTTTCAAGCCCCTTGTTATCTAGCCTCACTGCCTCTGTATATATGATTATTATACATCAAATGTCAGAGATAGTCAAAGTTTAACTTTCTGAACTTATAAATATATAAAAATAATATTGGCTTAATAATATATTGACTAATATCAAAGATAAGCTTGCTCTATATGCAAATCTAATCACAAATGAAATATAAGTCGTTCACTATCATTTCACACATTTTTTATCTAATCAGTATAACTGTAAACCTTTTCTGGGTACTTCGATTCCTTCTAGTGTCATTTCTATTCCACCACCATCCATGTTAAACTCTCCACTGTTCTCCTAATTACCAGTGTCACATATACCGTAAAGATCTACCACTTCTCCACATACGGGACATACAATCCCATGCTCACTTATTAGTTTATTTTGATCTGGAATTGTCGGTTTCCAATTTCCATTACCTTTTAAAGCGCTTCTCCTAACCTTTAGGTTTTATAGTTATATTTTACAATTTATAGCTTATTAATAGACGGCTTTAATATTTATAGTCGTCTATCTAAATTGACAAAAAGACTAGGAAATTAATCCTAGTCCTTTTGTTATGGTTTTTTTACAAACCATAGGCCAATCTTTTTTGAATATAATCTGGTTAATAAATAACCTTTACTTTCAATAGCCCTGTATGGCTGACTGACCTAAAATATTGTGGTGCGGGAAAGAGGACTTGAACCCCCACTCCGAAGAACTAGATCCTAAGTCTAGCGCGTCTGCCAGTTCCGCCACTCCCGCATTACTTGATAATACTACCATAAGTTTAAGTATAATGTCAATACCTATTTTATTATATAAAGTAATTATTTTAATATTTTTTTAAATTATTACTATTATTATAGCACCTTATGAATTATCCCCCCACCTAGGACTCTCCCACCTTGGTATACTACCAAGCTTTGTCCAGGAGTTATGGCTCTTTGTGGTATTTTAAATTCAACTATATGGTTCCCATTAACATTTTTAATAGTAAGAGGAGAATTAACACCACCATATCTGGTTCTCCCCTCTAATACGCAGGTCTCTTTAGGAGCAGTTAGCCAGTTGAAGTCTCTAATTACAGCTGATGAGCTATATAGTTCCTCTTCCATCCCGACTACAACTATATTGTTGGCTACATCCAATCTAGTTACAAATACCTTTTGACCTAGGGCCAGTCCTAAGCCTTTTCTTTGTCCGACGGTGTAATGATGAACGCCTTTGTGCTTCCCTACTAAATTACCTTTCACATCTACAAAGTTGCCTTCAGTACTCTTAACACCACTTTGTTCTAGGAACTGTGCATAATGACCATCTGGTATAAAACAAATATCTTCACTATCTGGCTTTGAATATACTTCCATCCCTCTATTCATAGCAATTTCCCGTATTTCACTTTTAGTATAATCTCCTAATGGAAATATCAATTTATCTAGCCACTTTGAGTTCATTCCATATAAAAAATAGCTCTGATCTTTCTTTTCATCTTTGCCCTTGTATAAGCCATATTCGTTGTTAATTTTTTCAATTGTTGCATAATGTCCCGTTGCCACAAAGTCATATTTAAGTTTTCCCATTAGTTTAATCAATATTTTCATCTTTGCATTTTTATTGCACTCAACACATGGATTAGGAGTTTCACCACATTTGTAACTATCAATAAAGTTACATATTACCTTCTCATCAAAATCCTTCACTCCATCTAAAAATTCCCAGGTGATACCAACTTTTTTCGCTACTTTTTCTGCATCACTAATAGAAGTCTCTGGCATACCTTTCCAAAGCTTTAAAGTAACTCCATGAACATGATACCCTTGGTCTTTTAATAGTATAGCGGCTACAGAGCTATCTACCCCACCGCTCATCCCTAGAATAACTTTTTTCATATTAGTAAGAAACTACAACTCCTCCCCTTTGAGCATATGCAGTACTTAGACCTCTTGTATGTTGGACTCTAATTTCACTCCATTCAGAACACTCAGAAATCAACTCAGCCAGCTTTCTAGCTCTCTCCTCGTCTCCTGCATATGAGATGAAAATCTCCTTGTTTTTTGATTCCTTCGCTTCACCGCAAATTCTATCAGCAAGTTGTTTCAGCGCTCTCTTGCTTCCGCGATATCCACCATAACTAACAATTTCGCCTTCACCATTCGAACCTAAAAGCGGCTTAATTCCCAATACGTTCACTAGAGTTCCCTTCACCCTTGAAAGCCTACCATTTTTCATTAAGCTGTCAACGCTATCTAATACAAAATACGTTTTCATATTTGATGCAAATTCGTTAATGGCTTTAGTGACAGTATCAAAATCCATTCCCTTTGAAACCTCTTTGCATAGCTTATATAGCACCAAAGCTTCACCTGCAGAAGCGCTCATGCTATCAATAATTTCAACTTTTTTATCAGGAAATTCCTCAAGAAACTGTTTTTTTGCCGCATTAGCACTTTCAAAAGATCCCGATAACTTCCCTGATATTGTTACAATAAAAATATTATTAGCTAAGGAATCCTTCATAGCTTTCAAAAACTTTCCTGGAGCTGGACATGCAGTTCTCACAGGATTAGGAGAATTCTCCATAGACCTCATTATTGCCTCAGTATCCACATCATCAGTATCTAGGAAAGTATCATCGCCTGCTTCAATTGTAAAAGGTATTAGATTAACATCGTATTCCTTTACTAGGTCATCTGTAAAATCTCCACCAGTATCAGCAATTATTTTTATATCAATGCTATCAGTTTTCATTCATTCTCTCCTCAATCAAGTTAGCCAACGCCGTTGCGTGCTCTGTTATATTTGATTGATCTTTCCCTTCTATCATTACTCTAACAAGAGGTTCCGTTCCAGAAGGTCTTATAACAACTCTGCCTTCACCATCAAAAGTTTCTTCTATCTTTAAAATAGCATCTTTAATTACAGCTTCCTCTTCATAATAATATTTCATGCTATTCGCGACTTTTGCATTAACTAAAACCTGTGGATAGTTTACCATCAACTGATTCAGTTCAGAAAGCGCCCTTCCCATTTTAACAGAAATCTCTGTTAAGTGAAGCCCCGTCGCCAATCCATCTCCAGTCGTATTGTAATCTAAAAATATTATATGGCCGGATTGTTCTCCACCAATTGATGCCCCTAATCTCTGCATATCTTCAAGTACATATCTATCTCCAACAGGAGCCATTATTAGTTCAACCCCAATGGATTCTAAATATTTCTTTAGACCTAAGTTACTCATCACAGTTCCAACTACTATATCATTGCTCAACTTAGCGTTGTTTTTTAGCCATAAGGCGCTTATTGCTAAGATATGATCACCGTCAATAACATTTCCCACTTCATCAACAGCAATTATTCTATCTCCATCTCCGTCAAAACTCATGCCTATATCAGCATTAGAACTCCTTACTAATTCTGATATCATCTGTGGGTTAGTAGAACCACAATTGTCATTGATATTCATCCCATCAGGTTTTGTGTTAATAGCAATTACTTCTCCACCCAGTTTTTTTATTACATTGGGAGCAATATTATATAACGCACCATGGCCACAATCTAAAGCAATTTTAAGACCTTTCAAGTCTACAGGAATGGTATCTACAAGGAAGTTTTCATAAATATTCGAACCGTCACTAAAATCTTTACATATACCTATATTCTTCCCCGTTGGACCTTCCCAATCAAGGCATTCATCCATGTGTGCTTCAATTTCATCTTCAACTTCGTCGCTCAGCTTATTTCCTTCACCATTAAAGAACTTTATCCCATTATATTCCCCAGGGTTATGGGAAGCGCTTATTACTATTCCACAAAGAGCTTTGTAATGCCTTGTTAGATAAGCAACAGCTGGAGTTGGTAGTATGCCCAACTCTCCTACATCTATGCCCATGGAGCAGATTCCAGCCTTTAATGCGGACTCTAACATTTGGCCAGAAATACGAGTATCTCTACCTACTAGTATTAAGCCAGGTTTCATTTTTCCTAACACTTTAGCGGCCGTTCTCCCTAGCTTAAATGCCATTGTAGCCGTCAATTCATCATTTGCTACACCTCGAACTCCGTCCGTGCCAAATAATCTACCCATAAACATCATCTCCCATTTCTATAGTATATGTTAATTTAGCCAAAGCTAATAATTTTTCTCTGTCATTTAAAGATGGATTTTCCATAACTTCTTCAGTTAAACAATTTAATATTTCGCCTATTATTTTACCCTGTTTATAGCCAATGTGCAACAAATCGTGACCATCAATGGCAAGCTGTTCTTTTTTATAAACTCGATCAAGCTCTAATAACTCTGAAAGTTTATTCTCTTTTTCAATTATATCATCAATAGGTCTAGAGTCTAAAGTTGCCAACCTGTCTGCTTTCCATAATTCAACCAATTTCGGTATCTCATCTTCTCCTATTTCGCGAATAATTTTACCATATCCTTTGGTGGCTAAATTCGCATGAGATAACATATGTCTTTTTATTAGACGACATACCTTTTCAGAGAGTTCTTTACCTAATCCAAATTTGATAATATATGATTCTGCAATTTCAGCACTTATTTTTTCATGTCCATGATAGTGAGCAATACCCTTTTCATCAATTTCTTGAGTTGCCGGCTTTCCTATATCATGAAAAAACGCTGCCAACCTCAAATGCAACTCAGGAGACACGCCTATTACAGTTTTTAGTGTATGCTCCCATAAAGTCCAGCTATGATAAGGACTCTTCTGCTCATATTCTACCATATTATTAGCTTCAGGTAGAATAAATTCCAAAAGCCTAGTATCTTTCAACAAGTTTAGTGAGGCTTTAGGATTTGGCTGAATCAATATTTTGGAAAACTCAACTCCTATTCTTTCTTTTGCAACTCCTGTAATTAGCTTTGCATTTTTTGAAATGTTACTAATTGTTTTATCTTCAATGCTAAAATTCAGCTGTCCTGCAAAACGTACTGCCCTAATCATTCTTAAGCAGTCTTCATTAAATCTTTCGTCCGCTTTTCCTACAGTTCTAATAATTCTATTCTTTATATCCTCAGCACCACCCATAGGATCTAACAATCCATAAGTAGGATTCCACGCTATAGCATTTATTGTAAAATCTCTTCTTTTCAAATCTTCTTCAATTGAGTTTGAGTATATCACAGTATCCGGATGTCTGCCGTCAGAATAGTCAGAATCACTTCTAAAAGTAGTAATCTCAACAGAAGTCTTTGCTCCCCTAACGCCAACGGTACCATATCTTGATCCTTGCCATGTAGTAGCGAATTCAGAAAACACTTCCTTCATCTTTTCAGGCGTTGCATCTGTTGCTAAATCCCAATCATTAGGTTCTTGTCCTAATAATAAGTCCCTAATTGCTCCCCCTACTAGCCAAGCTTCATAGCCTGCATTTTCTAGAGTTTCTGCAATATCAATGATATCTACAGGCCATATTTTATCCATATTACACCTGTCTTTCTTTCATTAATAGTAATCACGACAAAAAAATTATACCCTATCTTAATATTATTATTCAAAACAAACTTTTCAAAAAAATACACACCAAAGCATGGCGCTAACCATACTTCGGTGTGTATAACTACGTCGGAATTACATCATTCCCATTCCGCCGCCCATTCCGCCGCCCATTCCGTGCATTCCTGCCATTGGGTCTTCTTTTTCTATGTCTACAACTGCACCTTCAGTTGTTAAAATCATAGCCGCAATACTAGCTGCATTTTGTAGTGCAGAACGAGTAACTTTTGTAGGATCTACAATTCCCACCTCAATCATCACTTTATATTCACCACTTAAAGCATCAAATCCAACACCTGGTTTTTCAGCTTTAACGTGTTCTACAATCACTGATCCCTCTAATCCTGCGTTCGCTGCAATTTGTCTAACAGGCTCTTCTAAAGCACGTAAAACAATTGCCACTCCAGTTTTATAATCTCCATCAGCAGTTTCAAGTAGTTCCGCAACAGCGCCAATGGTATCAGCTAGAACAGTTCCACCCCCTGGAACAATTCCTTCTTCTACTGCTGCTCTAGTGGCAGCCAAAGCGTCTTCTATACGAAGCTTACGCTCTTTAAGTTCAGTTTCAGTAGCCGCACCAACTTGAATAACAGCAACCCCGCCAGAAAGTTTAGCTAATCTTTCTGATAGCTTCTCTATGTCAAACTCTGAATCGCTATTTTCCATTAAAGATCTGATTTGTTTAATTCTAGCATCTAAAGCTTCAGCATCTCCAAATCCGTTTACAATTACAGTATTGTCTTTGTCAACTTTAACTTTAGCTGCTGAACCTAGCATATCAATGGAAGTTTCCTTTAAATCATGTCCTAAATCATCAGAAACAACTGTAGCTCCAGTAAGAATTGCTATATCTTGAAGCATATCCTTTCTTCTGTCACCAAAGCCCGGAGCTTTTAGTGCAACACAGTTAAAAGTTCCTCTTAATTTATTCAGTACAAGAGTAGCCATAGCTTCACCTTCAATGTCATCGGCAATGATTACAAGAGGTTTAGATTGTTGTACAACTTGCTCCAACAATGGAAGTATTTCCTGAATATTAGAAATCTTTTTATCTGTAATAAGAATATAAGGTGCATCATATTCAGCAACCATTTTCTCTGTGTCAGTTACCATATAAGGTGATACATAACCGCGATCAAATTGCATTCCTTCTACAACTTCTAAAGTAGTGCCCATTGATCTAGATTCTTCAACGGTAATAACTCCGTCCTTGCCAACTTTCTCCATAGCTTCTGCGATAAGGTTACCAATCTCAATTTCTCCTGCAGAGATGCTGGCAACTTGAGCAATAGCTTCAGAACGTTCCACAGGTACACTAAACTTTTTGATTTCATCTACAGCTTTATCTACTGCTTCGCTAATACCTTTTCTTAAAATCATTGGGTTAGCACCAGCAGCAACGTTTTTCATACCTTCGCGAATTAGTGCCTGAGCTAATAAAGTAGCAGTTGTGGTTCCATCTCCCGCCACGTCATTTGTTTTTGTTGCAACTTCTCTTACTAATTGAGCGCCCATGTTCTCATAAGGATCTTCCAACTCAATCTCTCTTGCAATTGTAACTCCATCATTTGTAATAAGTGGGGACCCATAAAGCTTATCCAATACTACGTTTCTTCCTTTTGGTCCTAAAGTTACCTTAACTGTATCAGCTAATTTATTAATTCCAGCTTCAATTGCTCTTCTTGCTTCTTCTCCATGTTTAATTTCCTTAGGCATAAAATCACTCCATTTCTATTATAATTATTATCTTACAACAGCTAATATGTCAGCCAATTTTACTATTGTCTGCTCGTCTCCATCAACATTTACTTCTGTTCCAGCGTATTTTGAGAAAATAACCTTATCTCCTACAGCTATTTCATCCTTTTTCTTTTCATCATTTAATATTCCATCACCAATAGCAAGTACTTCAGCCATTGATGGTTGCTCTTTTGCACTTGATGGTAATACTATTCCACCTTTGGTCTTTTCTTCCATCTCAATTTTTTTAATAACCACTCGGTCTCCCAATGGAATAAGTTTCATAATCAATTCCTCCTTATCTATTTGTTAGCACTCAATATAGATGAGTGCTAATTCCTCTTTAATATTAACTCAAAAAAAATAGTTTATCAAGGATAATATTCCTTCAATAAACTATAAAAGAATTGTCTAGCCGCCATATACTACCTGTTAATTACAATTATCTCCGTATTTCTTCTTATTTCGTTCGTTTTCTAAAAAATCAGGCCATATATCACAGGAATAACGATTGCTGGAAGAAAATCTGCTATTGGCATTTTCTTCAATTCTAAGATATTGAATCCGATCATCATGACTATTATGCCACCTACGGCAGATAGCTCAGTAACAATTTCCGGAGTCATAATAGGTTGTAAATACGAAGCAAAAATATAAATTAAGCCTTGATATATCACTACTGGCACTACTGATAAACCAACACCAAATCCCATTGTAGAAGCAAAAATCATCGATGAAACACCGTCAAGCATAGTTTTAACATATAACAAGCTATGATCACCAGATATACCAGCTTTAATACTACCCATAATACTCATTGCTCCTACACAAAATATTATTGTAGACATAATAAACCCTTGGCCTACACTGCTAGTATCCCCTTCTTTAGAGTATTTCGCCTCTATTATTCCAGCGAATCCATTAAGTCTTTTTTCAATTCCCATCATATGCCCAATTGCTCCACCAGCTATTACGGAAATTAATATTAATATTGGATTATTCATATCAAATGCATCTTTAATGCCAATAATTATTACACAAAAAGCCAAGGCGCTCATCATTAAGTTTTTTATCTCGGTTTTTAGTTGCTTTCTAAGTAAAAGACCTAGCGCAGTTCCTATAATAATGCTTAGTCCATTTGTTATAACACCGTTCATTTCGTCTCCTTTCCCCAGCTATCCTTTGCATAATAAAATATGAGTTGTTGCGCTATCCCAGCAAGTTTCTCATAGCGTTCTTCTCCCCATTTGGTTATAGCTTTTCTATTATAAGATTCATCTAAGACTTCTGCAATCAATATTTTTTCCATCCACGTATCAACAGGAAAAACTTCTTCTCTATTCAGTCCGAATAAGAGCACACAATCAGCAACTTTGGGACCTACGCCTGGTAGTGTCATCAGTTTATCTCTTGCTTCCTTTAAAGGCAAAGACCTAAGTTCAAGCTCCGATATTTTTTTTTCTAATACCGCCTTGGCTGCTGTAACTATTCTAATGTCACGGAAACCAGTTCCGCACTTTTCTCTAAGCTCTTGTGGATTAGCTTTAGAAAATTTTTCAGGTGTAGGAAAACTGTAAATCTTTTCTCCAATCCACTCACCATAATAATCACCGTAAAGATTTGCTATTTTATTCATACTCCCTTTTATTCTTGGAATATTATTATTTGCAGACAAAATAAAACCAATAAGCGTTTCAAAAAATGGCTGAGATAACATTCTTAATCCACTTCCAAAACTAATGGGTTTTGTCAGTTCAGAAAACTTATTCAATTTTAAAAATAGAGTTTTATAGTCCCTTTCCCATTGGAAAAAATCTTTTAATAACTCCACACTTCCTTTTCCCGGACCAATAGTAATATTTAATCCATCTTCTAGTGATTCAAGATAATAGCTTCCTTCCCCAAATAACAATAAAAATCCATTATCTATTTTTTTCCATCTAAAGCATTGCCCTGAATTCATAGTTGCCTCAATATCAGGAACTACTTCAGGCCATGGTATTATCATTGAATTATAGACAGTATTATTCATATTATCTCCTGATGCATGTTTTTTATTAATAAAAACTCCCCAAGGAATAGCGACAATAATCGCTGTCCCTTGGGGAATAATTAATCATTCATTGTGATTATTAGATGATTAATACCATCCACGAAGTTTCATAACTTCAGCTACTTTCTTAACTGAATGCATGTAAGCAGCTTTACGAACAGGAACTTTGTATTCTTCAACAATTTTCCAAATGTTGTTAAATGCATTAACCATAGCTTCTTCTTCTTTAGCTACAACTTCTTCTTCGGACCAATAGTATCCGTAAAGGTTTTGTACCCACTCAAAGTAAGAAACAGTTACACCACCAGCATTTGTTAAAATGTCTGGAGTTACAGTGATTCCACGCTCTGCTAAAATTTCGTCTGCAGCTGGAGTAATAGGTCCGTTTGCAGCTTCGCAAACTAATTTTGCGTTGATAACTTTAGCTACTTCTTCAGTAATAGCGTTTTCTAAAGCAGCTGGAACCATAATGTCAACATTTAGTTTCCAGAAAGTATCCATATCGATCATTTCTGCTTTTGGATAGTTAACAATAGTGCCTTTTTCTGCACGGAATGCAGATAGTTCGTCAAAGTCAATTCCGTTTTCGTTGTAAAGAGCGAATGTTCCAACTTCTTTAGCCCACTCAGCTATAGAAACGATAGTAGCGCCTTGACCTTGGATATTTTTAACAGTAAAGCTTCCTACGTTACCGAAACCTTGAACTGCAACTTTAGCTTTAGTAATGTCAATGCCTAGTTTTTTAGCAGCTTCTCTTGTTACTACAGAGACTCCATATCCAGTAGCTTCGTTACGGCCTCTTGATCCGCCCCATTCAACAGGTTTTCCTGTTAAAACGCCAGCAGCATGCTCGCCTTTAAGTAACATGTATTCATCAACCATCCAGGACATAATTTTTCCTGAAGTTCCTACGTCTGGAGCAGGAATGTCGATTTTTTCGCCTAAGTACTTGTGTAGACCGCGGATGTATCCACGTGCTAATTGCTCTAATTCGTTGTCTGACATTGATAGAGGATCAGCGATAACTCCACCTTTTCCACCACCGTATGGAATACCAGTTACACAGCATTTGAAAGTCATCCAAATTGAAAGCGCTTTAACTTCTTCAGCGTTTACTTGTGGATGGAAGCGTAATCCGCCTTTTCCTGGTCCAACAGCGTCGTTATGAACGGAACGGAATCCTTTAAATACTTTTAAGGAACCATCATCCATTCTAACTGGGATGGAAATCTCAATAACTCTTTGTGGTTCTTTCAGCAGCTCATATACTGCAGGCTCTAGTCCAAGTGCATCACAAGCAGCTTTAACTTGTTTCTGAGCACTTTCTAATGGGCTAAGGTTTTCTTTGGACATAATAAACTACCTCCTATAATTTATTTTACCTGATTAACATCTTTGATTATAACATAACTTATTCATGAAGTAAACCGATTGCGTAAAGTATTCTAACCTTGTGTTAATTGGGGTTTGCCGTAATTAGTAAAATATTTTAAAAAATTATTTTACTTTTTTTAACAAATTAAATAAAAATTACACAATTATTATTTTTTACTTTGTCCTCTTTTAGCATCTGCTTCTTTTAAGAAATATGATAGAACAAATAAACTGTCATTCAAACGAACGTTTTCTAAAACAACTTCACCTGGCACTGTTATATCCGTTGGAGCAAAATTCCATATACCTGTTGCACCACCTTGAATCAATTTATATGATACGGCTTGAGCCTGTGTCTTAGGAACTGTAATAATTCCAATTTTAATATCATGTTCTTTCATGTATTTTGGAAGCTCATTAAAATCTACAACTGGTTTTCCATGAAGTTCTTTACCAATCATAGCAGGGTCTGTATCAGCCAAAGCAATAATATTAAATCCAGCGTCCTCAAATCCTTTATAGTTGGATATTGCCTGTCCCAGATGTCCTGCTCCTACAACGACAGCATTGTAGTTCATATGTAAGCCTAATATTCTCGATAACTCTTTTTCCAGATCTTTTACGTTATATCCATATCCTTGTTGTCCGAATCCACCGAAATTATTTAAGTCTTGTCTTATTTGGGACGCAGTAAAACCTATTAATGCGCTGAATTCCTGAGAAGATATCCTCTCCACACCTTTCTCAATTAAATCGCCTAAATAGCGATGATACTTTGGCAAACGTCTTATGACGGTTACCGATACATTATCCTTACGATCCATAAATCAACCTCTCTTTCCAATCAAGTAAATGCCGTAGTTTAATTACATTGTTATATTATCATCAAAGTATCGTTAAGTCAACAAATGCGTTTAACAATCTTTTATATTGTACGTATTTATAACCAAAAATTCAACTGTTTTTTTGATATTTTTCTAACTATTTTGCTTTTTATAAGATGTATGGCATTTTTATTGATATTTGGTAAAATATAATCGGAGGAAAATATTATGGCTTTATTTACTGTTCAAAAAATTTCAAAAGAATATAATACCAATACAATATTAGAAAATGTTAGTTTCTTAGTTAATCCAGGAGATGCTATAGGCCTTGTCGGCTTAAATGGTTCTGGAAAGACTACGCTATTTCAAATAATTGCTGACGTTTTACATCCTGACGAAGGACAAGTAATTCATCCTGTGGGATGGACAGTTGGATATCTTACTCAATTGCTAATGGAAGAAGAAATACATTTATCTCTTTATGATTTTTGCTTAACTGTATTTAATCATCTCATCGAAACAGAAAAAGAACTAAAGAATCTAGAACATTTAATTTCTAATGAAACAGATGATGATTCTCTAAGCGAATTGATGAATAAATATTCTTCACTAAGAGAAAGATATGAAAACGGAAATGGATACGGTTACCATTCTGCAATAAAAGGTACGCTAATAGGTCTAGGTTTTGATCCCGAGGAGTTTCAAAGATCTGTAAGTGAATTAAGTGGTGGGCAAAAAGCAAGGCTTCATTTAGCAAGAATGCTACTGTCTGAACCCGATTTGCTTCTGCTAGATGAGCCTACTAACCATCTAGATATTAAATCCATAGCATGGCTTGAAAAGTTCCTTAGAGACTATCGTGGAACTTTCATGGTTATCAGTCACGACAGATATTTTTTAGATAAAGTAGCCAATAGAATATTCCATATTGAAAACAGCCAATTAATAACCTATGAAACGGGATATACAGGGTTTATTAAGCAGAGAAAAACTCAATTTGAAATATTGATGCGCCAACACGAGAACCAACAAAAAGAATTAGAACGTCAAAAAGAAATAATTAGAAGATTTAAAAACTACGGTAGTTCTAGATATATAAAACAAGCTCAGGCACGAGAAAAAATGATTGCAAAAATCCAAGCAACACCAATGCCTTTGGAAAATAAAAAAACTAAATTGAATTTCACACCCGCATTACTATCCGGCGAAGACGTTATTTTAGCTGAAAATCTCTCAATGGAATACCCTGGAAATTCTCTTTTTACAGATGTTAATCTTCATTTGAGAAGAGGCGAACACATAGGGCTAATTGGAGATAATGGAACAGGCAAAACAACTTTATTTAAACTAATACAAGGCAAATCTTTTCCCACAACAGGAGAAATTTCAATCGGGTCTAAAGTTAACATAGGCTATTATGACCAAGAAATGAAAAATTTAAATATGGATAATACGGTTATTGAAGAGCTGTGGGATCATTATCCTAAACTAGACTACTACCAGATACGTTCTTTACTTGCTCGTTTCCTTTTTATTGGAGATGATATTTACAAACTAGTCGACGAACTTTCAGGTGGCGAAAAAGGAAGGCTTAGTTTGCTAATTCTAATGTTAAAAGGGTCTAACTTGCTTTTACTAGATGAGCCAACAAACCATCTGGATGTGGATTCAAAAGAAGTCTTAGAGGATGCGTTAAACGAGTATTCGGGATCATTTGTCGTAATAAGCCACGATAGATACTTTCTGAATAAAGTTTGTACACAAATATGGGCATTAGAAAATAATACTATCTCTTCTTATCTTGGAGATTATGACTACTATTATCAGAAAAAGCTAGAGCTGGAAAAACCTGAATTTGAAGACACAGAAGATGATATTACCGAAACAAAAAAAAGAGCATTAAAAAAACAGAAACGACAAGCTGAAAACTCAATCCGTAAACAAAAAGCAGACTTGAGAAACCTCGAAAAAGCTATATCAAATGCTGAAAACGAATTGAATACTTTCGACGAACTATTGGCAATTCCAGAAACTTATGACGATTACGATAAGGCACAGGAAGTAATTAAGCAAAGAGAAATAGTACAGTCAGAACTTGACGAAATGTATTCAGAATGGATGATATTACACGAAGAAATACACGAATAAAGGCAGTGTGTCAGTAAAGCAAATTAACTGACACACTGCCTTTATAGCTAACAAAATCATCAATAACTTAATTCAAAATCTTCAGGGACATCTGTCAAAACTATAAGTAATTCCCTAGCCCTTTCCTCATCATCTTTCCTAACATACAACTCTGTAGCATAAATTGAAAACCCACCTGCTATAACTTTCATATAGCCACCTGCGCCTTTTTCCTTCGCCACAAATGGAATATCGTTGTCATTAAGAATTTCAGCAGCTACACCCAATTCAAAGGAATTGTTAGAGCTGAAAACTGCAACAAGGGGGTTCTTTCCTTCAGTAAACTTATCAAACAATAATATCTCCTCCCTCTTTGTCTTTGATAATAAAATACCCAAATAATTGATTTTGAATTTTATTTTTATTAATTAAGCTCAGTTTATAAAAATGGATAATACTGATTGGCTAAGTTTCAAATTCTTCAATAGCAACCGGCAAACTTTTACTAGTTCTCAAAATTTATATTTTAATGTTTTTTTTTATTCGTATAAAGCATATTAATATATTTATGTATTAACTATTAATGCCCATCCATTACACCTCACATCAGGTTTTGATGTTGATAAAGACCATAATTAATATCAATTAGTTTATAAAAAAGGTGTATTCCAACGAAATTTTCGTTATAGAATACACCAAATATTGGTCGGGGTGACAGGATTTGAACCTGCGACTTCATGCTCCCGAAGCATGCGCGCTACCAAGCTGCGCTACACCCCGCAACGCTCACCCCTATTATTATACTCCTATTAAATTAAAAGTAAAGTAATATCTTAACAATCTAAAGTATTGTACTATTAAGCCATTCCCCCTCGCCCCTTGAACAGACAGTGCCATCCTTTTTTCTAACTTCATGAAAACTTTTGTTTTCTTTTATATAAAGAAACACATTGTATTCATCATGTAGTGTCAATTCATTAACATAGTTAATTGAGAATTTTTTGAGATTTTCAACACTTAATCCTTGGTCTATTGCTACAGACAGCATTAATCTAACATAAATGGTGTTATTAACATGCATATTGTAGTCTAAATCATCTTCTGTCACTTTACCACATGTTTCTTTATCCCAGCCCCCCCTATGTCTTTTGGCCGATAAAATATTGAATTCTCTATCTTCAAACTTTCCTAAGGCATTAATCCAATCGTCCTTCCATGGTGTTATAGCATTGTTTTTTCTGTCAAAAATAAACCATTGCGATAAACCAGTAGCCAAAATTTTTTCTCCAGGATTGCAAAGCTCTACTCGTCTATTTAAAAAAAATCTATCCATACCAGTTAACATAGCTCGGCTAATTACTTTATCTCCCCATTTCCCTTCATTGAAATAGTATGTAGCTCTGTAAACCATGTAAAAGTAGCCTTCGCTTCCCATCTTGTCCATTGGAATTGAAGAATTATTTGTCAAACTAACCAATGCATCCATCATCCAATTTATCTTTTTATCCACAGTTGGAAAATCATCACTATTACTGTGAAAATTATAAAATATCGTCATGTCTACTCCTTGTATAATTATTTGTGATACAAAATCATTTACTTTGGTATAATAACATTAAGAACTAATTAAATTATATTCAAAATAACATTTTAAGGCAACCATCATTACTAGCGGAAAGAAAGGTGATATTGTGCTAATCAATAATTCAATTCTCTTGGGGAAAGATTCTACTGGAAAACCAGTTCTCCTAGAGCCGTCAAAGTTAAATAGACACGGTCTAATTACTGGAGCTACAGGTACTGGAAAAACAGTTACATTAAAAGTTTTGACCGAAGGTTTGAGCGAATTGGGAATTCCTGTGGTGCTCGCTGATGTTAAAGGTGATTTAGCAAGCCTTGCAGTTCCAGGAGTTCCATCAGAAGGTGTAGCAAAAAGACTCGACGGTCTTGTAGATATGGATAATTATTTCCAACGTTTTCCAATTAGACTTTGGGATGTATTCGGCGAAGATGGTCACCCATTAAGAGTTACAGTTAGCGATATGGGCCCATTGTTATTGTCAAGGTTACTTGATTTAAATGACGCACAAGAAGGCGTCCTAACTATTGCTTTCAGAGTAGCTAATGAAAATGGCTGGTTAATTCTCGACCTTAAGGACTTGAGTTCAATAATTACTTATGTTGGAGACCATGCTTCAGAACTAGCAAGAGATTATGGAAATATCGCATCATCGACTATAGCAGCTTTAAAACGTAAACTATTGACTTTAGAGGATTCCGGTGCCACTCAGTTTTTTGGCGAGCCAGCTCTTGATTTAGAAGATTTATTCAAGCGTGATGAACAAGGGCTTGGAATGGTTAATATTCTTGCTTCCAAACAATTAATTACTCAACCTACAACCTATGCGATGTTTTTATATTGGCTATTAAGCGCAATGTTCGACTATTTGCCCGAAGTTGGAGATTTACCAGTCCCAAAAGCGGTTTTCGTATTTGATGAAGCTCATATATTATTTGATAAATCAACCCATCTTATCCAAGAGAAGCTAGAACAACTAATTAGAATGATTAGATCAAAAGGAGTTGGAGTTTTCTTTGTAACTCAAACAGCTCTAGATATACCTGATTCAATTACAGGGCAACTAGGTCATAAAATTCAGCATGCACTAAGAACTTATACACCAAAAGAACAAAAAACCCTTAAAGCAGTCGCTGAAGGTTTCAGGCCAAATCCATTAATAAATCCGTTCGAGGTTATTCCTCAACTAAAGACAGGAGAAGCTTTAATATCATTGATACAGGCTGATGGAAGTCCATCACCTGTGGAGCAGGTGTTAATAATACCCCCTCGCAGCACCTTTAATACATTGGATGATGAGAAAAGGAAAAATATCATCGACAACTCTCCATATCTATATAAATACAATCAGTCAATTGATAGAGAGTCGGCATACGAAATCCTCCAAGCTCGTTTTTTTCAGCAACAACAAGAATTGGAAAACCAAAGAATACTGGAGCAAGCTGCAATTGAAGAAGAAAAGAAAAGAATTGCCGAAGAAAAGGCAAAAGCAAAGTCAAAAAGCTCAGTCAATAAAATGACCGATGCATTTATGGGTACAATAGTAAGATCTATTGGTAGAGAAGTATCAAAGAATATTTTCGGTGGTTTAAGAAGACGATAAAATACTAAATAAAACGGTTTGATACCTTTTTAGGAAATCAAACCGTTTTATTATTAAAATTTTCGACCACTACTGCTTCTCGTTCCCCCACCAGAGGATCTATATGTCGTGCTTCTAGTGCTGGATCCACCACTTGATCCACTACTAGATGAAGTTATAACATTTCGAATTACCCTAGAAGATACTTCACTATCTGATGCAATTAACCCAGTGGTAATTGCATTTTGTGCATAGTCAAATACCCTACCCGTAGGCTTTTTGTTATAGCTCTTCTTTACTCCGGCAAACGAAATTAAACCAGATAATGCTCCAACAACAGCAGAAACAAGCATTTCAATTGGTTTTAAGCTCTTCTCTTCCACCCTATGTTGACCAGCGGGAATTCCTGCTTCTAAAAATCGTTTTGTCGAAGATATATAAGCATTTGCTGCACCATAGAAATCACCTTCACTTGCTTTGTCATAGACGGAATCCAATATTTCCTGTTGTCTACCGTCTGTTAAGTAATCTATGGTTATACCAGATGCAGAAACCCTAAGCTCTCTATTATCCATATCTATGGAAAATATTGCACCGTCGTGGTCGATTCCATATATTCCTTCATAGAAATCGTCGGCATAATCTCTTGCAGATTTTCCTTCAGCATCATTTGTAGTCATAAGAATAATATCCATATTATGATCATTATTCATTTCTCTTATACTATCTTCAAGCTCTTTGACTTCATCTTGAGAAAAAAGATTCGCTTGATCATAAACTAATTGTTTGCTATCTGAACTTTCTGCCAAAGCAACTAGAGGTATCAAAAGTAATATGACTAGAACTGTTACAAACATCTTTCTCATCATAAAAACCACCCCACTAACATGCCTAATGCAGCCACAATTGCAGCAGTAATCCCTGATGTAATAGCAACTTTGCCATTGTCTACCGGTAATTCTCCAAACGTTTTGCCCGTTTGACCATTAATGGCATATACATACGTTTTACCTTTATAATGATATGTCATAACCCAAGCAGGATACAAACCGTAGTACCAAGATTTTATTTGATAATTAATGTTTTTCTCAGTAAATTTAGTTGTGCCATATTTACCTGTGGTATTCTCAATCACTCTGTCAGTATACTCTTCAATTCTTCTAGATATTTGACTAGCAACATCTTCTTTATTCCTATCGTATGTTTCAGCGAAAAACCCCGATAAATATATTGGAGAAAATGCTTTTATTTCCTTTTCAGAGTACGGAGTAACCGAGTTAATAAGTTCATTGTCAATCTTGGTAAATGCCAGCTCAGAAATGTTATCTACTTCTATTTCACCTTTTCTTGCAAAAGAAAAGGTGGTTACTTCTGTAAATTTAGTGTCCCCTTTCGTCCAGCTATTACCACTTTTTTCACCAGTACCCTCTATTGAAACATCAGCTGATCCATCAGCAATCCAATATGGTAAATACATACCCGTCAATTTTTCCATTTGTGCTTGACTTTTGAAATTATTCGGTACATATCTCTTATTCTTAACCCATGATTGGAAAATACTTAGCGCTTTTTCCCTATCAACTGTAAACGGAATAATTTTATCCGGCTTAAATTCGCCTTTTAGCCTCTCAGTTACAATTACAGGATTGTGGCAATAATAACAGAAAGTAGCTGATGTCGTAGTATCTGTCACTACTTCCGCTCCACAACTTTGGCAATGATAGCCATTATATATTTCCTCAGCATGATCATGATGTACATGCTCACCTTGACTTACTTCCTCTACAACTTTTTCATCATTAAATTTTGAATTATAAGCCTCTAGTTCCTCAATAGTGAACGCACTTCCACAATAATCACAAGAAGATTTTTCTATGCCTGGCTTATACGTTAAAGGCGCTCCACAACTAGGGCATTTATAGCTTAATGTCGGCATAATTCTCTCCTTTTTCTATTATCCCTGTGCTTGGCCACATTGTGGACAGAACTTTGGCTTCGGTCCCTCAAACTTGTTGCCACAGTTACTACAGAATCCGCCACCCTCAGGTTTTTTAGATCCACATCCCGGACAGAAGTTTCCATCACTGTTTGTACCACATTCTCCGCATACCCAACCTCCTGCAGAAGCAGGTGCTGAACTTTGTTGTGCTTGTTGTTGATTTGCTTGAAAATCTCTTTGCATTTGCTGCTGATTGGAAGCTGAAGCTGCTCCTACAAAGCCTCCACTAGCTTGCATACCCATACCCATTCCCATAAAGGTTGCAGCTGAGCCCTGTGGATTTGATCCTGCCGCCTCAATACCTCTTGCCACACTACCTTGAACATACCCCTCTCTAACGTTGGCATCTCCAAGCATAGCACCTTTATTACGCATATTGATAAGCTCTTTAGACTCATCATCATAAGTAATACTAGCAAGCCCAACAGCCTGAACCTCCATCCCTCTCATGCGTTTCCATTCTTCATCCAAAACAGTAGCCATATATTGGCTAAGTTCCCTTCCTTTAGAAGCCACATGAGAAATACGTATTCCATCAACAGACATTTGGTTCATAGATGTTTGTAAAGCCTCTAAAAACTCATTCATGTACTGTTCATTTATCTCATCGATATGCACCTTGACAGCATCTCTTGGAATTGCTTCTTTATAGAATAGTATTGGATCAGTAATTCTTAAAGAATAAGTACCAAAAGCGCGTAAGAACAATTCACTATTATAAAAATTATCAAAATAGTTAATTGGATTTTTTGTTCCAAATTTTATTCCCTTAATCTCTTGCAAATTAATGTAAAATACCATTTGCTTTGAAGGAGTAACACCACCAAATTTGAAACGTTTAAAAGTTTCTTTTACAGCATCTCCTAATTGACCAGCAAACAATGAAGGCATTGATGAGTTGCTTACTTCATATACTCCTGGTTCTGCAGTAAAATCCACTATTGCTCCACCATCTACTAAAAGCATACACTGGTTGTCATAGACGTGTATCATGCTCCCGTTAGAAACAACATCAGCAGTACCTTTTACATTTGCGCTTCTCTTGTCTCCACCTCTTACCGTAACACCTTTAGTGAAAACAACCCCTTCACCCATCGAATCTGGTTCAATAATCTCCAGCCACTGATCAGCTAAACCTCCACCTACTGCTCCTGCTAAAGCTTTAATTAATCCCATACTATTCCTCCTTTACTTTCATTAATAGTATTTGTGACCACAACTAATAACTCAATGTTTTCTATTGAATTTGTTGTACTTATACCCATTATATGAAATTTATCATATTAAATTGATTACAATATGTTCGTTATGACATAATAATTAGCAACTAAAGCTTATCGTATATTTTCGCTAACTTAATCATCCTAAATCACGAAATCTAAGGTGAATATTGTTTGTATTTTTAATTCGAAACTCTTGTTTTCCCCTATAATACACTAATAATATTCTCACTCTATGATAATAGATAAACCAGATACAAATATCTATAAATGTATCTGGTTTATCTTCTATTATGTTTGTACCTAATTCTTTTTTTGCTAATATTGTTTGTCTATTGTGCCTAATACAACTAACCTTGCGTTTTCAAAAGCATATTCACATGTTATTAGGGCTACTAACTTTTCTCCCCTTAATGGTCGCTTAGAAGAAACATACATAGATTTTGCTTCAATACTACTAATATACTTCTCCCATTCTTCATCAGAAAAATTTGTTGATATTGCTGTGCTACCTGAGTGAAGATATACATATTTAACTTCAAATGCAAATACATTATTAGGTGTAAATATTCTAATCTCCGGCAAAAAACCAACTTTATCCTTATCTTCATAACCCTTCAATGAAGCGAACATCGAACCATCGTTCATATTATGCCCATAGATTAGCGTAATATCATCTGAAAAGTCTGCATTATTAACTGCATCCATAAATATTGACCCACACTTGTTATTTCTTTTATCTACAGACCTGTACAAGTAGTAATTATTATCCTCACTCTGAACTATTGGGTAGTTTAACTTTCCATCTTCTCTCCTTATCCATGCAATAATATCAGGATTTACACTTTCCAAATGATTGAAATCAACAGAAATTTCTGCTTCGCACGTGCCTATAGAATCAGTATCACTATCGCTTATTTGATTTTCTAACTTCAAAGGAGCTTTAATAACAGCATTTTCTGCAACCTCTGTATACATTTTTCTGCTTTCAGAATATTCCAAAAGTTCTCTAAACAACATCCAACCACTAAATAGAATAATCAGTATTAGAACAATAATAGTGAAATTTCGCACCCTTGCTTTATTACTATTTTTCATCATTCTTGGCTCTCTTAAACAAAATCCTAATTAATAGTACTGCTGCAATTAATAAAACGAAACCGTAAATGTAAACTTTACTATCATCACCCGTTCTAGGTATTATGCTAGGTTTGTCTTTATCTTTAACCGATACTGGTGCGGTTTCATTTGTAGTGATGCCATCATTGTTCCCAGTAGTCTCTGCCTCTTGAATTGCCGGTGCTTCGGAAATATCCGTTGAATATGGTTTATCCGTATCCGAGGACCACGTTCCTACTGTATTTGATTCAGGATAATGCGGGCTTTCCGGTTTATCAGTGTCAGGATAATTAGGTGACAAATCAGATCCTGTTCCTTGCCAAACGTTGACTATAGTCAGTTCTCCAGATAGTTTTCTCGATGAATATCCAATTGGAACATTTATTTCATCTATAGTGTAATAATAATCGTTTCCTTCATCGTCTTTTGTAGCCAAATCTTTCCAAGTATGGGATCTATTACCATTTGCAAGTTCTATACTATCTCCAAATTTTTCTCCATTTCTGAGCAATTGTAATTCTATAGTTGGTTTTGAACTTGGTCCACCTACCCATATTTTATTTGCTGTAATAGAAGTTAAATCTTCAGGAACTATAGGCTTTATATATGTGTTTGTTAAAACATATACTCGTTCTGTACTTTCATCATTAACCTCTTCCCCTTCTTCACCAAGTTGATATACAATCTCCACTTTAGACTCATAGTTTTCTACAGGCACCTCTTCTATATTATAGTCATAGAAAATTTGTCCATTTTTCATAGGTAAATTGGTCCATTGATAAAACCATTTATTCTCTTCGTTAAGAGTTACAGAATCTCCATATGCAATTCCATCTCTCAATAGTTGTAACGTTATGGAGTCCGGTCTTTTTCCATCTTTATTGTCATCATCAACCCAAAGTTTTACAGCACTTCTTTCTGTAAAATCAAGTATATTTGTAATAATAAATCCTTCCACTTGGCTCGACCCGTGAAGCTGACCATTTTCTAAAGAAATTATTAGTTCCTCCTGAATACTTGATTGCCCTGAACCATAAGACGACTCGCTTTCATCGTCATTGTTGGCAAAAACAGATTTTACTTCAGCTCGATAATCATTCACAAAGTCTTCAACTACAGAGTATTCAATTGGTATATTTCCATCCATAATCTCAAGGTCATTCCATTCATAATACCAATTGTTTTCATCTGAAAGTTCAATAATATCACCATGGTTGTTGCCATTAGCAAGCAATTGAACCATAACTTTACTTGGCCTTAGCCCTAGTATATTATCATTATCATCCCAAACCTTCCTTACATATCTACTTGTAGTCTTGTATTTATTTGTAATATCAAAGTAAAGGCCTTGATTCTCTTCATCAACTTTTTCTTCTACAGTTGTACTATATCCTTCAACGGGAAATTCTTTTATGGTGTATTTATAGTATTCATTACCAACTGTTAAAGGCAAGTTATTCCAAATATGTTCCCAATTGTTTTCTTCTGAAAGTTCAACTGGTTCTCCATAATTCTGTAAATTTTGAACTAACTGAACTTTTATTTTCTCTGGTCTTTTCCCTCTTGAATCGTTGTTGTCATCCCAAGTTTTAACTACTTTTCTATTAGTTGTCTTAAACTTGTTGATTACTTTAAATACGAGTTCTCCAGTCTCACTATCTATCTCATCCTCTATAACTGTAATATAGTCATCAACAGCCTCTTCTTTTGCAGAATATTCAATACGTTTCCCAGATTCATCAGAATAAGGTAGATTCTCCCATCGTGCAACCCAGTTATTTTCTTTGTTTAATTGAATTAGTTCTCCAATAATTTCGTCATTGCCATATAAGCTAACCGTCACTGATTCTGGTCGATTGGGATTGTTGCCATCCCAAACTTTCTTAATAGCCACATTTACAGGAATTTCTGTTTTATGGTAGGTTGTTTCACTAGTGATTTCATATTCTCTTCCACCTACACTTGTTATTATTGCACGATTCTGGAACACTGGAGAAAATTGACCCGTCAAATGGTCAGCTTCAACTTTTACAGGAATATACAAATCAAGATAGTTATTTTCAAACAATTTATCAATTGTGAAAGTTAGCTTTTGACCATCCTGCACTAATTTTATCGTCTTTGCATTTTCGATTTTACCACTGTCGCCAGAGTTTCCAAATGCAAAGCTAATACCCACCTATTCATCCACAACCAACCCTGTTGGTATTATATCATCTACAACCACATCTCTAGCTACGTCTTTTGAGCTATTGTCGTTTACCCTTATTCTATATACCAACTTATTATCATTTTCTCGTATATCTTTTGGGTTATCTACTGTACCTGTTTCAGGCGTAGATGTTTTCTCAATACTCATATCTATATCTCTAATAAATACTCTCACCACATCAGTCTTCTCATTTAAGTCCACATCCACATTAGAGCCTACAACATTTGTCCCTCTAATAAAAGACTCATTATATGCATATATTGGTGGAGCCGTATTTGGTACTCCGCCTTTTGGTGCATCCATATATACATATATCGGCAATACAGATTCTGCAGGGAAAACATAATCACTTCCAGACGTATTTTTGGATAAGTCTATGGCTATGGCTTTAATCTGCTTCTTATCAATAGGCTGAGTTTTTGTCCAAATATTTTCATCTGTAAGGTCTCCATCGGAAAAATTATCTCTGGGATTCAAATCATTTCTAGTAGAATAATAGACCACTGGAGCAATGTGTTTTGATGTAGCTGCAGATAGATCTATTCTATTAAACGCGCCTTGCCAATGAATGTTTTCACCAAATGCATTTTCCAAAATATCATAAATAATAACATTTTTAGACTGTGTATTTTTGTTTACGGTATATCGTAATCTGTAAATATATTCTCCTGCCACAGGTACTTCAGATAATACGCCAAAAGTCGGTTCATCCAGAGATTTAACTTTCTTAGTAAATCCTATTTCCGTTACAATGATAGGGTTTAAGTCTAATTTATTTTGAGCATATAAAAACTTGAAATTATCTTCATCGTTGTTTCCATTAACATCTTCAAACCACTGTTTTTCCTGTATGGAAGTACTTGGATTAATATCAGGTAGGCCTTTTGCTAATACTCCCTCTCCAGTTTCATAAGCCACCGTATTAATCGCAGTTTTTCCATTGTCTAAAATATTGTCCCACGGATTGGCTACGCTAAAATCAACTATAAAGCCAGAGAACATAAAGTAAGTACCACTCGTAGTTGAAATGTTTTTAATATTGTGCTCCATTGGTGCTTTAACTGTCAATTTCATCATAGTCATTCCTGAGCCTCGCCAATCAGGAAAAAACTCAACACTATTGGTGCATAATTTGCCTTTTGTCGAAATAACACCACCATATCCATTAGAATAATAATCGATAGTATTAACTTTTATAGTATCCTTTAATGCCCAAGTACCTCTAGGTAATAAATCATAAAATATACCAGAGTTTTGTTCCGCGACCAAGTTCCATTCCTCAGCTTGTTGCTCACTAATTACACCTCTATTTTGAAACATGCCTTCGCCCATTCTTATGGTATAGTCAATTATTTCCCTGCCATTGGCCACATCTGATGAAGATACTTTGCCTGTCTTGCTCAAATAGCTACTTACATTTAGCCACCTTAAATCCAAATACGTAACTCCATTTTGCAATAGTTTTTCATCTTTTGCACCTAATGCTTTTGCTTGTGCAAGAATTCTCGCCCTAGCCTCTGGAGAATTCTTCATAATATTAGTTACTTCACCGTTTTGGCTTTCATTGTTCTCATTGACTAAGTTGCCCGAACTGTCTTTTATTGCCATTGTAGAAATATTGTAAAAATTCAATACTTCTTCACCAACACCCTTTATCTTTTCTATAGCAGCCCTTACTTTGTCAGTGGGATTTATTTGCACTCCAAAAAAACCAGCCATTGATACACTATATCTGCTCCCTCTGTAAACCATTTTGATATTAGTTGTATCTGCTGGCAAAGATATTGGCCTGCTATTGTATACACTACTAGTAACATTTCCGTTAATATCAGTAAATTTATAGTTGTAGTCCTCTTTTCCAGTACGTAAAAATTCGCCTAATTTATTCCATTCTGAATTTTCACCTTGCTGCACATATAACTCTACCGGCCTGTAATTGATATAATCAGTAGCTTCCACCCTAGAATACCCATTAGTGATATTATATTTTTCATTATACTCCGTATATTGTATATAAAAATTTAAATATTTAAAATCATCATTCGGAGTTAACAATTCGAACCACGGATCTTTCGGTTTCCCATTAATTTCATATTGACGCAATCCCATTATATTATCAACAACTTCAATAGTATAATCCGAATTGCCCTCTTCACTGATATTCCTCATCCTAGATCCTTCAGCCCTTATACTAAAAGTATAATTCTTAAACCCTAGAGGCTTAATATTCAATTCTTTTTCTAATGCATTTAAAAGCCCTTCTTTATTAATGTAGCCATCTGTTGATTTGTTAGCGTAATAGTAGTCTCCACTATATTCCGCAGGTGGTTTGTACGTAAAATACGACTTGCCTATCTTAGTATCCGAAGCACCGTCCACACCAGTGAGGTTTGCAGTAATGTTATTGTTAAACCTCTTTCCGTCTACCGCCAAATCTTTTTTATATTTAGTTATTATATGGGTTGTAATTTTAGTGTCATACGAATAGTTTTTAGGATTTGCCTCACTATAAAATACTTTATTGTTAAACTTATCCAATCCATTAGATTCCATTTCGTTTAGCGTCCATGAAGATGGATTATTAACTACCCAGTGAACTTGAGTGTTAGAAAAAGCGACAATATCCCCAACTGGATCAGCCACATCTACATATTTTACTGAATAAGGTTGAGTGTTGTTCTGTGGTTTTTTCATAGATATTCTCCACATATAATAGAAGTACTCATCTGCATCTGCAGGTTTCTCACCCCATTCACTATTCCAGCCTTCTATTCTCTCAACTGGTTGCTTTGTAATTTCAATAAGTTTTGAGTTAGAGTGTACTGTCACATTTATCTTATTGCTTGTTGTGTCTATAGATTCAAGTTCTCCACCTTGTTTGATCAGTAAAGTTGCATCTATATCGGGATTAGTGTATCCGTCAGCAACCTGATATGGCCAAAAATCATATTGTATTGCAGTTGTAAAAGACTCCGTACGAAGAAATGTTTCGTAATTCGTCAATACTACTACACTATTTTCTTCATCCATGTTATAGTGAAAAGCTGTAGCTCCTTCTGTTTGTGGAGCCTGAAGTAAAGGAATCTTAATTGAGTCCACTGGTTCACCTGCTCTACCAAAGAAAATATGCATTGGAATTCTGATTTCTATTTCTCCAGGAGCAGCATCTCTGTCTCCTCCCATTGTAAAATTCAGTTGATAGATTGCTGAGCGCATTTTTTCATTATCAAACGGAGTAATATCTAAACTAGTATTTCCGTCGCCAGAAATAACACCTTCTTTTCTATAGTCAGTATTAAATCCGCCTTCCAACCAAGTCATATTAAAGGTAGAAGGAACATTTGAACTCAATGTTGAAAAATTTGTTTTTTGTATCGAAAAAATATTGCTTTCATCCAAATCAATCTCGTCTTTTGGAACTAAGTTATTATTTAATCCAAATAATTTATATATGTCTTCAAATTCATTATTAATTATAATTTCTTTTTCATCGCCATTGCTTAAGTCATGACTTCCTACTACTGGCTGTACTATTTGTTCATTGTAATCAATAGTATCCTCGTCAATTATAGGTGAGTCCTAATCCTCAAAATCCTCAACTCTGCTTTCCTCACTATTTAATAGATTTGGTTCCTCAGTGTTATGAATTTGTTGCTCACCCTCAAATAAATTGATAGCAGAAATGATGTCTTGCGGCTTAGTGTCACCAATATCCCCTATAGCCAATGCTAAATCAACATTAAAATGTAATGTTATTATTACGGCAATAATAAATGATAATGCTTTTTTTAACCTATTTTGTCCAGCCATTCCCTTATTAATCATTGAGCCATCCCCTTTTCTATCAGCAATGTTGTTTTTTTGTTATTTTAGATAATATAACAACACTTTACTATAGTATCATGCTGGAGTCAATGATATAGTGCATATTGTCAAGTATTTGTAATACTTCTAGAGTTTTTCTCTTCATTTAGCTATTGTTAATTACTATTTCCAAATATCTGGCATTAATCTCTGGACCGCTCTTAATGTAATGGAGGCTCCTTCAAAATAGCTTCTTCGTGCTAAGGCTACTGCTACTTGGTCCGTAATAATATTATCTACATCCATTCGAATTAATTTGTCCATTTTTTCAGCATCATTCACTGTCCACACGAACACCTGTCTACCTTGGCCATGTGCTGAAGAAATAAATTCAGTAGAAACAAATGTTTCTTCAACTATTAAAGCATCATAATCCCCAATACTATCCGCATCTCCTCTAAAAAATACATCAATATATCCAATTACCTGTTCTGGTGATAGTTTTCTAACTTCCTCCAAGCACTCTTTATTGAGAGATGTAACTATGCACTGATTTTCAAAACCGTTGGCTTTGATGGTTTTTACCACAATCTGAGCTAATTCTTTAGGATCTCCACCATATGGTTTTAGTTCAATATTTAGCTTAAGTCTCCCTTTAAAAGCTTTCATTACCTCATCAAGAGTCGGTACTTTTTCTCCTTTAAACCGTGTATCTAAATATGATCCAGAATCAAGTTTCTTAATATCCTCTAACTTCATTTCCCCTGGAGTTTTCCTTACCCCAGCAGTTCTCATAAATGTTTTGTCATGTAGCAAAATCGGCACTTTATCTTTGCTTAGTTGAACATCAATTTCTGAGTAGTCAGCTCCCGATAGAAAAGCCTGGTTCATTCCCGACATGCTGTTCTCAGGATTAAAATTTCCATTGCCTCTGTGTCCAGTTATCATTACACTATTATTCCCTAAAACAACTCCTTGGTTAACTGCATCATGGAGCATAAAAGTATAAACAATAAGATAGAGTAATAAAGCAATTGCAATATACTTTTTCCTCTTTAATAACAAACTTCCTCTATATTTAGGCTCAGGCAGTATTTCCCTTGCTGAGCTAATCTTAATATTATTTTTTTCAGCAAAATGACCATATAATCCTTGCAGTAAAAGAATATTTCCCATTACTACAATAACCGATTTGAAAAATGGCAAAGCCCCAGCTATTACACGATGTATCGCAAGCATGAGCGGCAAAATAGCGCTCTTTTGAAGTGATACTATTAAGCTTTGAGAAAAACCACTAATAGAAAACACTAAAAAGTCTGTAATGATTGTTAATATTGCTCCATTTATTAATAATAAGAAAAATACTTTAATAAAATTTCCTTTCATTATTTTTTTTGCCTTTACTAAAGCTTGCTTATAATCCAGATTTTCATGAAAAAAAGCTATAAAAATAAAACTCCTGCGTATATACAACTGTAAAAACCAAATCTGAAAAACAAGAAACATTATGATAAATATTACACGCTCTTGAATACCAATTAATATAAAACCTGGCAGAGCCATAGGTCTAATGAAAGTTGAAATGTTTCCGGTTAAAATAAATGCAAAAAATATCCAAAATATCATGGGTATATTCTTTGGTTTAAGTAGTCGTAATAAGTCGTGACCAACTCCTACTAATAAATTACGAAAGCTCAGCCTTTTTTTCGATTCTTTATTATAGATAATCATTAATAATGCAGATATTTCAATTGAAGCGAAAAGCGTCATCCATATTAGTATTAGCAGTAAAGGAAAGATAACTACAGGTTTTTGAAATAATGACTTTAGCGTTTCTAGGTTGAAATAAGGCTTATCTGAGGATTCTCGCACGTAATGGAAAAGAAAACTAATTATCGGTTGTGCCAACAATATTGCTAAAAAACGATAGTAAAGTTCAAATTCTATTATTTCTCCTAGATTTTGTTTCTGTCTTCTAAAGTGACCAGTAATTGCTATAAACATTTGCTTTACTCTCATAGCTTTCCTCCCTTAACTTTTATTAAACATGATAAGAATATGAATTATTTATATATTAATTTTTTTCAATTCATTACTTAATACATAATTACGGAATAATTTTACCCATAAATACTATAATTCAAGCCCCTATAGTATTTTTGCAATAGAGACTTGCATTATAGTATCTTGTTATCCATTATTTGTTAATAGTCAGATATACGCCCTTTTGTCACCTCTTAGCAAATGCATTTTACTATTTTGGCGTTCTTTTTAAAAAACACAATATATCATTTATCTTAATTTAGTAACGCACGAGGGTGTGCTTCTTTAAATAAATCTATACTTATGATATTAAAATTTAGAATTGCTAGTACTGTTGCTTGTGGAACAAAAATATCCATCGAAGGTTGTCCCCCGATGGATATTTTTGTTGTTAATGCTTTATTTTATATTTAATATAACTTTGGCTACTTTTGAATCAATTGCATTTTTAGTCGCATCTGTAACTCTGCAATATATTTGATACTCTCCAATCAAATCAACAGATTGTGCGTTAACTTCTCTACGAATTGTTGCGTTGTTAGAGTTAGCAATTCTGCTATATGGTTCTTGACCATAAGATTCAGACCATTCATACGTATATGGTTTTCTACCATTTTTTACACTTACACTAAAATCAAAGTACAACGAAGCTTCATCTGTTGTGAATGCTTGGCTTTGTGGCTGACTATCTATTGACAAAGGCACATAAGCAGCTCTTGTCACCGTTGCAGTATTCGAAACTACGTAATTGCCTTCTGCATCCGTCACTTTACATTCAATTTCATAATCTCCTACCATTCCCAACATAAAATCATGCACTTCAACTGTGACGCTAGGCTGATTAGAACCAACGCTTTTTGGTTGATCCCCACCATATCCGTCTCTCCATGCATAAGTATATGGTTTTACCCCACCTTCAACGCCTATGCTAAAAGTAATACTGGAAGTTTCATATTCAGAACCATATGGTTGACTTTCAGGTTGCTTTGTGATTTTAAGTACCTCGGTAATAGGCTTCTCCGCTTCAACTTCTACTATTAGTCTAGCTTCATTAGAAATTACAGATTTTCCGTCTTTATCACTTACAACGCATCGTCCTTTGAATGAATAAGCGCTAATATTAGAAGGAAGTGTAATACTAATTTTTTTAGTATTTGATCCCTTAATCAATGCAGTATCTTTTATATCTTCAAAACTATCACCTTTTTTAATCTGCCATTGAAACTTTAATTCCTCTCCTTCAGCATCCACTTCGAAGCTTATCGTTTCGTTTGCTTTTCCTTTGACATCAACCGGATGCTTTGTAATCTTAAGCTCTTTTTTGGTAGTTGTTTCCTTTCCTATTGTAAACTTAACTCTTTCTTCTTTATTCATCATCCTGGTTAAGATTGCCGCTACTTCGCTTCTTTTAATATTTGATTCAGGGTTGCAATTATATTTATCATCTACTCCCTTTAATATTCCCGCCCTATATAATTTGTAGATAGCAGCGGAATTTTTGTGACTCATGGAAACATCTGGAATCTTTCCATCTTCTACAATATTAATAGGATCTAAGTTAGATAAAGCTTTTGCAAATATCTCCATATATCCTGCCCTAGTCGCTTTTGCATTCCAATCTAAATCTGAAGTTATTATACTATGTGCTTTACCATAGTCCACATACGATTGGTACCATGGGTTTCCGTTAGTTAATGTCACACTCCCAGTGTTAACTTTTTGATGCATACATGCTGCCAATTTTATAGCTTCTGCATATGTTAAGTTGTCATCAGGTGCAAATAATTCCACTGTCTTTCCATCGATTAAGCCCATATCACTGGCTAACTTAACGTCTTTTGAATACCAAGCATCTGGACTAACATCTTTAAACTTTGTTTCCACTGCTTTTCCAACTAATGGAAATGCCGTTAACACTAAAACTAAGGCTATCGCAATACTAATAATTCATTTTTTCATCATAATCAACTCCTTAAAAAATGTTTTACTCAGTTACTTTAGTAACCTAAATCCACCTATTATTGGAAGTTCTTTTGCTCTGCCGTTTGCTACATTTACTATGCCTATTATTGCTAGTTCCTTGAATAATATATACCCCAAACTGAATACCTATAGTCTATAGGATACGCAAAATATTATTATAGACAATACTCTCACGCAAAATCATATATTACTTCAACCAAGAGCCAAAACAAAAATTGATTTTTGATGTTGTTAATCTAATGCTATTATTGAAAAAACTCTATTGGTAGACTTCTTACTATATATTTCACTTATATTGTTATTCCAATAATCAGGCTATAATAATAAAAATATATTATTAATTAATTTATAACATTACACTTCTAAACTAGCCTAATTATAAATTAATATTATTTACCTTTAACTCTATATTAAAAAGACTTCTACCATGATAGAATATATATGGCTATAATGAATAATTTGGAGGAACTATGAGCATATTACAAGTATCAAATTTAAACCACAGTTTTGGTGGCCGAGAAATACTTAAAGATGTTAATTTTCGACTGCTCAACGGTGAGCACGTAGGGTTAGTTGGCCCCAACGGCGAAGGTAAATCTTCTTTTTTAAATATTATTACAGGTAAGCTGCAACCCGATGTAGGAACCATAGAATGGGCGAAACGCGTTCGCGTCGGATACTTAGATCAACACACTTATTTGCAAGAAGGCATGACCATAAAAGATGTATTGAAAGATGCTTTTTCATATTTATTCGACATTGAAAAAGAAATTGAAGACATTTACTTGCAAATGTCTGATGTAGACGAAGAAAAAATGAACTCCCTTCTAGAAACAGTTGGAATGTTGCAAGATATGCTGGAACACCACGATTTTTATCTCATTGATTCCAAGATAGAAGAGGTTTCGAAAGCTATGGGAGTAGATAAATTCGGTTTAGATAATCCCGTAAATGACTTAAGCGGGGGCCAGCGATCTAAGGTGCTATTGTGTAAACTATTGCTGGAAAAACCTGATATCTTGCTGCTGGACGAACCCACTAACTACCTAGACGAAGAGCATATTGAATGGCTTAGGAGATATTTAAATGAATATGAAAATGCTTTTATATTAATATCCCATGATATAGGCTTCTTAAATTCAGTTATAAACCTTATCTACCATGTAGAAAATATGGAGCTAAATAGATATGTAGGTGATTACAACGACTTTTTGAGACTTCACGAGGAAAAACAAAGGCAGCTAGAAGCTGCTTACAATAGACAGCAACAAGAAATATCACAACTTAAAGACTTTGTTGCAAGGAATAAAGCTAGAGTTGCCACTAGAAATATGGCTATGTCTAGGCAAAAGAAACTAGATAAAATGGATTTAATTGAATTGCCAAGAGAAAAGGCTAAACCTGAATTCAACTTTGAAAATAAATCTGCACCGGGCAGATTGATATTTGAAACTAAAGATTTAGTGATTGGATATGATAGGCCTTTGACGAGACCATTGAATCTAAGAATGGAGCGAGGTCAAAGAATTGCAGTAATTGGAGAAAACGGGCTAGGTAAAACCACGTTAATCAAAACCCTTCTAGGATTAATCAATCCTATCTCAGGCACAATAGAAAACGGTCAGAATATTGAATTAGGATACTTTGAACAAGAAGATACTACTGATGGCACTAAGACAGCAATAGATGATTTGTGGGAAACATTTCCATCCCATACTCAGGCGTCTATAAGAGCCATGCTAGCTAAATGTGGCCTTACCACTGCTAATATGGAAAGCCAGGTAATGGTTTTAAGTGGCGGTGAGCGCGCTAAGCTGAGATTGTGTAAAATTATGAACCATCCAACTAACATTCTAATACTTGATGAGCCCACAAATCATATGGACCCAGAAGCAAAAGAAGAATTGAAACGAGCATTGAGAGAATATAAAGGCGGAATCTTTTTGATCTCACACGAAAGAGATTTTTATGAAGAAATAGCAACAACCATATGGCAGATGATTGATTTTAAATAGACTTATATGTGCATCTTATTATGTCTTTATATAATAGATAATATTAATGCTTAAACTAAGTAAAGCCAGCGAAAAGAGCGTTTCTTTTCACTGGCTTTTGACCTTTTGATATATTACAATAATTTGCTGAATGCATATGGGTAAAATAAATGGATTAGCAATAATACTATAACTACTACTGCCATTATTTTATGAGTATAAAAAGAATTCTTTTTCTTTTTCCTATAATATACTCCCCCAATAATCACTGTAAAAGCAATCGCTGCAAATAAGACTGTTCCTGTATGAAGTCTTATAGCTCCTAAAGCCAAGTATCCATGATATATAGAACTTCCAACAAGCGCTATCCCCAATGGTTTGTGAATTTTTCTAAATTTCTTAGTGATTTCTAAATAGTTTTTATTCTTTGTTTTAAAAACATATTTATTCAATCTTACCATAATAAAGGGTGTAATCAGTACTCCCAAAATAATTACATTTAACCAGCCTAATATCTTGTAGTCCATTTATCAATCAACTAGCTTCCCAACAACAGTCAAATCTTTCAGCTTGCTTACGCCATGAGGTGAAACCTCATTAATCTCTTTTGTAAGATCGTTTCCAGCTTCAAATCCATTGTGACCTCCGTCTTTCCACTGAGGAACTCCTGTCACATCATAGACGACACCATCTACGGCAATATATGCCGCTTTTCCTTCTTTGCCGTTGAACTCTTTCAGTTGTTCTTTTGTAAACTCTTTTTCTATTGTAGATTCTTGGGTTCCTTCTGAAGTTTGCTCAGTTGCCGTCTCCTCAACTTTCTCTTCTGTTTTTGCACTTCCGCAGGCAGTTAATGCCAATGCAAATACTATAATAAATATCAACCAGAATTTTTTCATAATATCACCCTTTCTAGCTTAATTTACCCTGTTTTTTATTTCTATAAACTCTAACAAAAAAATAATGCATAGTTGACTAATCATTATTTAAAAATGGCTTTTTTATTGATTTTTCTTGGAGTTATGAACAAATTGTAATATAATAGCTAAGGATAATATTGAGAGGAGATACAAATTGATTAATGTAAATAGTTTAAGTGTGCGTTTTCCAGACAAGGTTTTATTTGATGATGTTAATCTAACATTTTCACCAGGGAATTGCTACGGAATAATTGGAGCCAACGGCGCTGGAAAATCTACTTTTTTAAAAATACTTTCAGGAGAAAAAGAAGCTAGTTCAGGAGATATATTTATTGATAAAAATAGCAGAATGAGCATATTAAAGCAGGACCACTTTGCTTTTGATGATTATCCTGTTATTGATACAGTGATTATTGGAAATAAACGTCTATACGATATAATGATTGAAAAAGATGCCATCTACTCAAAAGAAGATTTTACTGACGCAGATGGTTTAAAAGCTGCTGAACTAGAAGCAGAATTTGCAGAAATGAATGGTTGGGAAGCTGAATCCGAAGCAGGGGTGTTGTTGCAAGGATTAGGTGTTGATATTTCTTTACATGGAAAGCTTATGAAGGAACTAACTGGTAGTGAAAAAGTTAAAGTGCTTTTAGCACAAGCACTTTTTGGGAATCCCGACATTCTTCTGCTAGACGTGCCTACCAACGACTTGGACATCAAGGCCGTATTGTGGTTAGAAAACTTTTTGGCTTCATTTGAAGGCATAGTAATCGTAGTTAGCCACGATAGATACTTCCTTAATGAAGTTTGTACCCACATGGTAGACATTGACTTTGGAAAGATTAATATGTTTTTAGGAAACTACGACTTTTGGTATGAATCAAGCCAGTTAGCTTTGCAAATGGCTAAGGATCAAAACAAGAAAAAAGAAGATAAAGTTAAGGAACTTCAAGCATTTATCGCAAAGTTCTCAGCTAATAAAAGTAAATCAAAACAAGCCACCAGTCGAAAAAAATTGCTGGATAAAATTACACTAGATGACATCAAGCCTTCTTCACGAAGATATCCTTTTGTAGGATTTGCATTAAGTCGTGAAGTTGGAAACGAAATATTAAATGTTGAAAATCTTACTAAAGAATCTACCGATGGCATCTTATTTAAAGATTTAACTTTTAGAGTTAATAAAAATGATAAAATTGCATTTATCGGCAACGAGTTGGCTATTTCTGCGCTATTTGAAATATTAGAAGGAAAAGACGAAGAATTTGAAGGATCATATAAATGGGGGCAAACCATTACACACACATATTTTCCCAAAGACAACAATAGCTTCTTTGATAACTCAGAGTATAATTTAATCGACTGGCTAAGACAATATTCTGAAGAACAAAGCGAAATATATATTAGAGGCTTTTTAGGAAAAATGCTATTCTCCGGAGATGAAGCTCTGAAAAACTCCAGTGTGCTATCAGGAGGAGAAAAAGTTAGAATGATGTTTTCAAAAATGATGCTAACCCCGTCCAACGTTCTAATCTTCGACCAACCTACAAACCACTTGGACTTAGAGAGCATTACTGCTGTAAACAACGGCTTAATTTCATTTAAGAGCAATATTTTGTTCACCTCAAAAGACCATCAATTTATTGATACCATCGCTAATAGAATCATAGAAATACTGCCCAATGGAAGCTTTAGAGATAGAATGACAACATATAATGAATACATTGAAGAATTCTATGTAGGTCAATAATATAAATTCCTTGGCGTAATTTTTACACCAAGGAATTTTCTTATCCTATGTTTTCGTAATATCTAGCTATGTTTTTATTTACATATCCTGAAAAGAACTATATTTTATATTATGCTCCTTATATTCTTTTATAGCATATCTATAGCTATCTATTCTGCACTGGGTTTTAATAGTTTCATAAACGCCCCCTATATTAGTTGTTTTTTAACTCAAATCTCATTATAACCGGATTATGATCACTTAATTCAAATTGGAAATCCATATTTTCAACAGAAATAACCTTTATATTAGGAGAGGCAATAAATCCGTCTACTACAGAAATATACGTATCAGGAGAATCCTTAACATAAGCCTTGTTGTTTAGCCTATTGGACGGAATCTTAATATCATATCCCAAGGTCCAACTTGCTAATTCTTCAGGTAAATCAAATTTTCCGGGTCTCCACAACTTAGGATCTTCCGGATAAGGCATGCTTTCAATGTTTTCTTCAAACGCTTGGTTCCAATCTCCACATGCAATAACGTAGTGCCCCTTGGCGTATTCCTTTAATAACAGCTCTGCTAAAGCATTTGTTTGAGCAACTTTTCCAGCTCCACTATCATATGCCTCTAAATGTAGATTTACCAAAATTAGTTTCTTATCAGAATCCTCAATAGGTACTTCCGAAACCAACAAGCACCGCTTTAAGTTAAACATTCTAATTGGCCATTTAAAAGGAACTGGTAACGCTATTCTCTTGTTATTTTCAAGCTTGTATTTAGAAATAGTATAAACCCCTGATTTAACTTTCCCTATGGGACTACTTAGAGGGTAAGGTACATATGGCACATTAAAGTTATCTGCATATGCCGAATTCCCATTAACTTCTTTTTCAATTTCAGATTTTTGATCAATAAAATAGCTGCGTTTTGAATTTCTATCTAGTTCTTGAAGACAGGTGAAATCAGCACCTATTTCCTTTATTCTCGACAATATCCCTTCGACATTTTCCTCCACCATTGATTTTTCAGCAGGCATAGTAGTCTTTCCACCATCCATAAAAAAATCCTGCGAAGCATCTAAGCCTCCATAACCTACATTCCATGCCACCATAGAATACTCTTTGCCTAAACTAATATCTTTAAATTTATCATAAGCGACTACTTCGGCATCCTCAATTGTTTTTGGCTTCCATTCAATGATAGCGCTAAAAGCCAAGTATCCACCTAGCATAACAGCAATTATTAGCACGAAAACACCAAATATGGCAGTGATTTTCTTAATATATCTTCCTTCTTTTTTGCTAGCCATTTTACCCTCTCCCATAAGGAATTTTTGTCAAAATTTAATATTAGAAACATCCAATCCTCTATCCTCAACAAATTTTATTGCTCCATCGAAATTAAGCTTAAAGTCCTTAATTCTATGGGCATCTGACCCAATAGAAATTCTTTTGCCGCCTAAACCTTTATATAAGCTAAACAAATAATCATAATATCTTCCATTCTTAAACTGATAAAGACCCCTAGTGTTCAGTTCAAGTGCTAAATCATATTTAATAATAATCTCCAAAGCACTTTTTATTAAGGATTCTTGCTCAAATACATCTTCCATCTCATATTCTTTATTTCTTAAAACAAAATCCATATGTGCTACCACATCTACAACATGATGAAAATCAACTACTGACTTAATGATATTTTCATAATATCCAGGAAGTATTTCCCTGAAAGAATTTCTGTCCATTGAGTCCATATAATCCACTTCATCATTTTCGTGGACGCTTAGTAAAATTAAATCAAATTCTCTTTTATCAATGAATTCGAGCAACCTGTCTTTAACCCTTTCAGTATAGCCTAATTCAACTCCTTTTAATACTCTATTATCATAACGTTTATTAAGTTCTTCCACCTGCTCAGCATATTCATCATAATCAAAAGCTGTATCCCCACCATTCATACAAAAACATTCAAAGTCAGCATGCTCTGTAGTAATTATCGGAGAGTCTGATACTTTAAGATAATTCTCAATAGATTCTATTGAGTCAAAAGAAAACTCTGAGTGTACATGTTGATCAATTATTCTCATAGATACTCCTTTATTGCTAGCGTATTATTATCCATAATTAATATACCATATATTTATCTTTCCACATAGAAAAACTGTGCTCTAAATATTAGCACAGTTTTATATCTCATTAATTTTTTCAATCAATTCTCGTTGACCATCTCTACCCTCTTTAACCATTAGGAAGCACTGCCAACAGTGAATCATCCCTTTCCCTATTTTCAACTCTAGTGAAATCCCATCTCTCTTAGCAAGTCTTTCTAAAATATAAGAAAACCCTTTCATTACTTCCTTCTCACCATAAGTTACATATAAAGGGCATAAGCCTTTCATATCTACCTTTTCTATCTGTCCCAAGTACGCATAACTTTCATCTCGAATTAAATAATTCTCTAGCTTTTTGAAAGCTGAAGCTGAGAATAACGGATCTAATTTATCGTTATCTAAAAGTTTTGTAAAAGTTTCCTCTGATACAGGAATCTCAGCAATTGGGGAGCTTAGAAATATTTTTTTCGGAACAATATCCTTCATATTATTACTAAATAGATATGCCATATATGACAATATTAAAGATGCACCTGCTGAAAATCCCAGCATTTTTATTTCCTCGCTTTGCCAATCTTTTAAAGAATTTTTATATACAGCATCAATAAATAGCACCATATCTTCCAGTGTAAAATCTGGTATCAATGGATAAATAGGCATATATACTTTAGAATTAGAATTATCCGCCAATACTCTACACCAGTTAAAATCCATTTTAGTTGCAGTCATAATAAAGCCACCACCGTGTAAATATACTATTGCACCTTTAGCATCATTCTTTGGATTAAAGATATATACTTTTTTGCCCTCCACGATAATTATTTCGTCGGAAAGATTTTCTTTTACTTCATTCGATACAAGGTTATTATTTCTAGCTTTTAGCCTTTCAATGACTGCTTCAAAATCTTTTGTGCTAACATCAAGTTTATTCTTTACTCTAAGCGCTCTAATATACAGCAATAATGCTTTGTATTTAGTGGAAATCATAGTCAACTTCCTTTCAGACCATAATAATCTATAATATATTTATTTCTCCGCCATTGTCCTAGTACCCATTTGATCTTTCATTGCAAACAATAATACTATTAAACTCTTATGATATGGAATGAATATCCCCTCGTCAATTTTCCTTAGAACCTCCTCTAGAGTTGCCGATTTAACCTCCTGAACTTCCTCTTCTTGAAGCTTAAGATTAGATAAATCAATATCTTTATTGATAATATATATATCATCAAATACACTTGCAAAATTTACAGTAATAGCAGGGCGAATTCTATCAAATGAAATCTTTAAGCCTATTTCTTCCATCAACTCTCTCTCAACCGCGGACTGGCTAGTATCTCCCGAAATAACACCTCCACCTACGGACAAGTCCCAAAGATTTGGCCATCGTTCAGTGTTTTTCTGTCTATGTTGAATAAGCAACTCGCCTTTGGAGTTGAAAATACAGGCATGAATAACTAGCCGATAAAGCCCATCAGGCTCTTTTTCACCTCTAACTATTGTTTGGTTAGTCTTCTCTCAATCTTTATTATATAAGTCGCATAATTCCATATATTTCTCCTTATTAATATCTAGCATTATTATGTTCCTTTATAACAACTATAATAACATATTTTCAACTATTCTTAATATCAATCTATATACAAAAAACTACCAGTCTACATGGACTAAACCGATAGCTTAAGCATATTATTGAAC
Source organism: Tissierellia bacterium (assembly GCA_012728295.1). Lineage (GTDB taxonomy): Bacteria > Bacillota > Clostridia > Tissierellales > Peptoniphilaceae > JAAYFJ01. Next base: position 42,141 of record JAAYFJ010000051.1, read on the forward strand.
TATTATTATCTCATTGCTAATACTGCAAAAACCGTAAGATAACTTGTTTTTTAGAACAACCTTTTGCGTAGTTTATGTCTCTTTATGTTATCGCCTATAAATACAGCTTTCGCTTTAATGTCCTCCAGTTCTTCAGATATTATATACTTGCCATCTGCCACATCAAATCTGTATTGATGAGCACCTGAAGCAATTACTCCTTTTGCCCTAATAATGTTCCCATATTTCCCTCTAATAACATTTTCCAGTAGGATAATTAATGATTCTAGGTCGTTAATAACAACATCTTCTAAAGATAGATTCTCGGGCATTTTATCCATTTCTTTTAGAGATTCATAATCTCTGCCATCATATCCAGTATTTAACATTGTACTAAACTCTCCAACAGACATGGAAGTATAGTGTTCGATAACGACTTTTCCATTTGGATTTAGTTTTTTTAATTTTGATAATAGCCATTCCTTCTCAGCTTCACTTGAGTTTTCCATATTAGATACGAAAACTATTCCCGCTGATTGCAATTGGTCTTTGTACAAAATGGGATATTCGATAATATATCTGTTGAAACTCAGGCCATCAACAATGGTTATGGGATTTAATATACTTATTCTCTCATATTCAATTTGTTTAAGATTCTCTATAATCTTGCTTAAAAACCCAACTCCTGTAGGCTCAATCAACAAATATTCAGGATCAACTGAATTGGCAATGGTCAATACAGAGGCTGCAAAGTCACCCTTCATGGAGCAACAAATACAGCCTTCTGTAACTTCCCAAATATTTAATTTCCCAGCTTCAGTTTCTTTGCTTAAAATGTCACCATCCACTCCTATGTCTCCATATTCATTTTCCAAGATGGCAAACTCTTTACCTGTAGTTTTTACTACATGCTTAATAAACGTAGTCTTTCCCGCTCCCAAGAAGCCGGATACAATTAATATTTTCATTTTTTTGCCTACCTTTTAGTAACTAAATAATGGTTTCATAAAAGCTGATACTAGTCTTCAATCTTAATAACAGGTTTAATTAAATCAGCAGGCTTATCTCTCATTAAGAATAACGCTTCCTCAATATGCTCCCAACCCTCAAAAACATGTGTGCTAAGAGGTGATAAGTCTAGCCTACCTGAAGAGACCAAAGCAGCAAGTTTTTCCATTCGCAGACGTCCACCTGGAGTCAATCCTCCAACAATCTGCTTATGACCCATACCAACACCCCACTCAACACGTGGAATTTCTATGGAATCTCCAGAACCTAAATAGTTTACATTTCCAATTTTTCCACCAGCTTTTAAGCACTTAACAGCCTCAGCAAAAGTTTCCACTCCACCACCTGCAATTACAATCTTATCTACGCCTTTTCCATCTGTCATATCTAGCACTTGCTGGAAAATCGGACCTTCTTTGTAGCTAATGAAATCGCTAGCGCCATATCCTTTTGCAGCCTCTACACAAACAGGTCTAGTTCCTACGGCAATTATTCGAGAAGCCCCTCTAAGACTTGCCCCAGCAACCGCCATCAAGCCCACAGGCCCAATCCCAATTACTAGAACTGTATCGCCAAATTGCACGTCAGCCAATTCAACACCATGGAATCCTGTTGGAACCATATCAGACAACATACATGCATCAACAGTATTAATATTGTCTGGCAAGTGTGCTAGGTTTCCATCAGCGTCATTTACATGGAAAAATTCTGAGAACACCCCATCTTTAAAGTTAGAAAATTTCCAGCCTGAAAGCATGCCACCCGAATGCATTGGATAACCACCTTGAGCTTCCAATGAATTCCAATCAGGAGTTATTGCAGGGACTAACACCCTATCTCCCGGTTTGAAATCCTTTACTAAATTTCCAACTTCAACAACTTCTGCGCAACCCTCGTGCCCTAGAATCATATTATGTCTTTCTCCAATTGCACCTTCCCATAGTGTATGCACATCTGATGTACAAATTGCCAATGCCAACGGTTTACATATTGCATCATTTGGACCACACTGAGGACGTTCTTTCTCAATCCATCCCGACTCGCCAATTCTTAACATTGCATAACCTTTCATGGTAAACTCCTTTCGGTTCATATTGGATATGTCTTTCAATAGATATATACCCTGAAAAGTGCTAAAGAATTGCTTGTTGTATATACATTCCTCTTAACAGTTGTTTTAATAGTTATATTAAAGTAGAGACAAAATAATAGACCTTATTAATACTTAATATATATTGTTTTAAAAAAAGCTTAGGATAAATGCGCTAAGCTTTAGTCATTTTTTACTAATATTCAACTCCAGATTTTAAGAATGTACCTCGATTTAACTCAGCAAAAGCTAATTTAAGTTCTTCTCGCGTATTCATTACTATCGGTCCACCCCAACTTATCGGTTCATCTAATCTATTTGAACTAATAAATAAAACTTGAACATTATCATCTAAGCTATTAATTGTCACCTCTGTGCCTTCTGACAAAATGGCAGCAGTTTTTTCCTTAATCAACTTGCCCTCTACTTCAATATCTCCAATTAGAGTAAATAAGATAACACTTTTATCGTGTTCCATTTCAATAGTAAATTTTGAATTTCGGTCTAGGTGAATATCATAAAAATCTATAGGTAAATATTTCCCCTCATGCCCTACATGTTTTCCGTATTTTCCTGCCAATAATCTAAGTTTCCCACCATCAAAAGTTATTTCCTTAATATGATCGTTCTTCACACTATTATATGCTGGTGGAGCCATTTTATCCTTTGCTGGCATATTTAACCAAAGCTGCACACCAAGCATTCTCCCAGCAGGAGGTAATTTTTCTTCATGCATTATCCCTGAACCAGCTGTCATCCATTGAACTTCACCGTTCCCAATGGTATCCTCGTTACCAAGGCTATCTCTATGGGTCATCTTTCCTGAATAAATATAACTAATAGTTTCTATTCCTCGATGAGGATGCATAGGAAAGCCAGCAATATAATCTTCTGGATTTTGACTATCAAAAGAATCCAACATTAATATCGGATCATAATCCTTTGTAGTTTGATGACCTAATACTCTAACTAGATTAACCCCAGCTCCATCTATGGTTCTAAATCCAGTCACACTTTTATTTACCACTCTTTTCATTAATATCATCTCCTAACTTTTTTAGAATACTTACCAGCGATTTTTTTTCTTCAACGCTTAATATTTCCATAATTTCTATTATTTTCTCTTCGTTCTTTGGATAAACCTTTTTAATAATATCTTCACCATCATTAGTAAGTTGTAAAATATATTTTCTTTTGTCATCCAAACTTTGAATTTTTTTAATATAGTTACGCTTTTCTAAATTCTTTACAATAAGAGGCATCGTACCAGTGGAGCTTAATATCTTTTCTTGCACCTGACCAATTGTCATATCTCCTTTATGGTATAGTGCCTCTAATACTGCAAACTGCCCCATCGTTAATCCATATTCGGCAGCTATTCTAGAAGTCTGTTGATCAATATAATTAATAACCCTATGAAGACCGATTATGATTTTTAACTCATTTTTATGCATATCTGCCCCCTAATATATCTCTATGTAGAGATATGTTATCATCTTCTAGGAAATCTGTCAATAAATGAAATGCAGCCCTTGGAAACGCTTATCCAAGAGCTGACATAATCTAGTCATCTTCTAGTAATATATCTATATACTTAAGTTTATCAAACCAATCTAGCGAGTCTTTACTACAATTATTACCTCCCCTTATCATACATTTAGGCTTTTTCTTACCAAGAAAAAACATAATCATATAATAGGGTACCAAGGCAATAACTATCGGAATATATACTATGATACTTAGAAATTTTTTAATATTTTGCCTAAGTTCTTCAATGTCTTATCCATATAACTATTCGTCTATATAGTCGAATAACAATATATCTGGACGAGCATAATGTCCACAAGCATCAAACTCCATCCTGCTCATTGGAACTTTATCCATATCTAAGTCAGCATAGATAATCTCTTCCTTATCCCATACCGGCTCAGTTACATAATTACCATAAGGATCAACAATACAACTTCCTCCCCTACAGACAACTTCAGGAAGTTTTTCTATTTCCTCATATGTTTTTAAATGTTTAGGATACATATCCTTTGTAAAGTACATATCGCTATTAATAAAGTAACAATGTCCTTCAATGGCAATGTGACGTATAGTCGCTTGCCACTGTTCATTATCGTTTGTATTAGGTGAAATATACAAGGTCACACCTTTATCGTAAAGCGCAACCCTTGCTAAAGGCATATAACTTTCCCAGCAAATCATACTTCCCATTGGTCCCCAAGGAGTATCTGCAACAGGGAAATATCCACTTTGTGCATCTCCCCAAACAACTCTTTCTGCACCTGTTGGCTTTAATTTTCTGTGAACAGATACAAGTTCCCCTTCAGGCGAAAAAATAATATTTGAATTATATAGCGTGGCAGATGTGGCATCTCTTTCAGATACACCTATACTCACATAAGAATTTGCTTTTTTTGCTGCTGCACCTAGAGCTTCTGTTTCTTTTCCAGGAATAATAATTGAATTGTCATAATAATACTTCCAATCTATTCTACCAGGTTCTTTTCTACTACCAACGGTAAAATCAAAAGTCATTCCATATGGATAACCTGGGACAAATAGCTCTGGGAAAACAATTAACTCAACATCTTTTTTAGATGCTTCTTCAATTAATGAAATTGCTTTTTCAGTAGAAGCCATACTTTCAAACAACACTGGTGCAGCCTGAACCAATGCCAACTTACAGTTCTTTTTTAAGTTTTTCATTAATACCACCTTCCCATTTTAGAAATACATTACCATACATATTGTACCCCATTAAAGCATTATATAAAAAGAGAAACCATATATAAATATATCGTTTCTCTCAGAAAATTACGTATAAATAAATTAATCTATTTTGTCTTTTAAGAAAAAATGCAACATCCTTGGCTTTTTACTAGCCATCTCACCATAATAAATATTATTATGCTGTGAATCGAGTTCGTCTTGATAATCACTCATATTATCATTTTCTAGTTGCTTAATTCTTTTCAAAATCGACTCTTTTTTTCTTGATGCAACAATTATTGCACCTAGAATCTTTATCTCATCATCCATCGCTTCTGATTGATATTTTTCTAATCGTTCACTAGTTTCTTCAGAACGTTCAATTTGCTTTGTAATACGTTCATGTGCATCTACCGCTATTTCTCTATTAACTTCTAATTGAGCAAGTAAAGAATTAACTTCTTCAAATTCTTTATTTAGTTGATTAACCATTGTCTTACTCCTTCCTAACCGTGCATTCTTTTTATTCAAGTAAGTCTAATAATATCACTTAAATAATGTAAAGAATATTCTAATGATGTAATATCATTATGACTCATATTAAATAAAAAATCAATAGAGTAATTTCAATACAAAATCCAAATAATTAGATAATAACATTTGTTAACGGGTATCATCAATTCGAGGTGATAAAATGAATAGTACAATTAATACACAGCTAAATCACAGAACTATCAGAAAGTTTACAGGAGAAAAAATCAACGAAAGTACACTAAAAACGCTTTATGAAGTTGCAAACAGAACTGGCACTTCAATGGGCATGCAAACCTACTCCATTATACGGATAACAGATAGTGAAATCAAAGAGAGACTTGCTGTAATTGGAAAGCAAGACTATATGAAGGATGCAACGGAGCTGTTTGTTTTTATTGTGGACCAATTCAGAAATGCCGAGATAGCTAGGGCGCAAGGCGTTGAAGAATCGTTGCTAAATGACATGGATAAATTTTTCCAAGGCTTTACAGACGCCAGCTTGGCCTGTCAAAATATGATTGTTGCTGCAGAATCCTTAGGCCTTGGTTGCAATTATTACGGCAATATTCACAACGACACCCAAGCTGTAATAGACCTTTTAAAACTGCCTAAATTGACATATCCAGTGCTTGGACTAGGAATAGGGTATCCAAATCAAGAACCTGCTTTAAAGCCAAGAATGGAAATGGACATAAAAGTTTTTGATAACTCCTATAAAATTTATGACGATTATTTAGATCTACTAAAAGACTACGACCAAGTTATGCAAACGTACTACGATTTAAGAGATACAAAAAAAGCCTTAGATAAATTTACTTTACAGGTGAAAGGTGCTTCTGAAAACTTTATCGAAAAGAGAAAAGAAATTATGAAAGCAATTGTTTATCAAGGCTTTGATTTAATGCTTTGATATATGTGAAAAGCAGGTATTTCAACAGCGTCATAGCTGAAGTAATGCCTGCTTTATCTAAATGTTCAAAACACCATTCTCTTGTTTTTTCTTCCAATAATACAAATACATAATAGATGCTACAATAAGAATAACTATTGTCACAAGGCTTGCTTCCGGCCCAAAAGCTCCTCCCAAGATTAATTGGTTCTTTCCAACTATATCAAATTTTAAAAGTGATCCACCTAAATTATTTCCACTTACATTTTGCCCGAAAATCGTTCCTTGCATATAGTTCCAAGCGCCGTGAGCAGCCGCTGCATACCATAAATTATCTGTCGCATATACCATTAGTGAAAATAGTACTCCGACAATAAACACACTTGCAATTGCATGTGCATTAATTCCTGCATTTAATAAATGTAATCCCGAAAAATCGCTGAAGGTAAAATAATACTTGGGACAATCCCAAACTTATCCTTTATTACTCTTTGCAGTAATCCCCTAGATAGTAGTTCTTCCTCAAAACTTTGAATGGCAAATGCTGGCAAAAACAATAGCGTATTAATAATTGATAATTCTCCACGACCTTTAAAAGCAAGGTTCTTTGTAGTTAGTGCCACAGCCATATAGGAGCAAAACAATATCGTACCGACTATATATCCCAAAATATACTTTCTTCCACCAGTTCGCTTTAGCCATAAATCTTCAAACTTTATCTTTAACACATACTTGCTAAATAATAAAATTACAGCTACTGGTAATAGCTCCGTAAAAAGAGAAATTTGCACATAATGTGCATCACTGGCAATATTTAATAATGGAACTAGAGCATTACCTATTGTCGAAGCACCAATTTTTGAAGCGATATATATTATAATAAATAATATGGCTTTCCCTACCGAGTTTAATGTATTTTTATTCAATGTACCACCTCTTTCATCATTATTATTAATTTTATCATTAAACTAATATATTAAACAAGGTGATTTAGTGTAATATATGCTGTAAATCTGCCTATATATTGTAAGAAAACTGCAAGATTAAGTGAGCTTTGTAGGTTACCATGAGCTGAAGACGGAGGAACAAATGGAAGTATAACCACGGAATAGTACGCTGCCATAAACTAGCTAAAAGAGCTTTTGGATAGCTTCTTTTATGAATAACATGCTTTGGTATATATACAAATAAGGTGAGTTTGAATTATTTTTTCGAACTCACCTTTTATTGATTCCCTCTTAATGATATTAATTAAATAACTGAAGGTTTTTCATAGAAATATCCAATGGCTTTGCAGCATAAGTTATGGAACCTGAAGAAATATAATCAATTCCCAAATTTTTGTATTTTTCGAAATTTGAGAAGTCGATATTCCCAGAACACTCTATTTCTGCTTTGCCTCCAATTATTTCTACAGCTTCTTTAATCATTTCTATGCTCATATTATCTAACATAATAATGTCAGCACCATGCCCAATAGCTTCCCTAACCATTTCTAGATTCTCAGTTTCCACTTCAATCTTTCTGACAAAGGGAGCATATTCTCTAGCTTTTATTATTGCCGCACCTACTCCACCTGCTGCTCCGATGTGATTGTCTTTTAATAGTACACCGTCAGATAAATTATATCTGTGATTTAGTCCACCACCAATTTTTACCGCATATTTTTCAAATACTCTCATATTAGGTGTTGTCTTCCTAGTATCTAATAGCTTAATTTCGGAGCCTGATAGTCTTTCAACCATTCTATTCGTATATGTGGCAATTCCTGACATTCTTTGTAAATAATTAAGAGCTACCCTTTCTCCCGACAAAAGCACCTTAGCTAATCCACGAACGGTGCCAATTAACTCTTTATCTTTAACAAAATCTCCATCATGCTTTGTAAAACTGAAATCAACTTCATCACTAAGTAATTCAAATACTCTTTTAAATACAGCTAAACCTGCTATAATACCATCTTCTTTAGCTATGATATCAACCGTTGCTTTTTCATCACTAACTACCGCCGACGTAGAAACATCGTCATAAGTAATATCCTCTCTTATAGCACTTAATATAAGAGGATCTATTATTATGTTATTTAATTCAATCATAATAACCTCTTTCAAATATCTAATTTCCCAATTCAAGCATTCTCCTCAAAGGAATTAAAGCTTTTCTTCTAGTATTGTCATCTATTTCTATTTCGTTTTTACCATTCTTTAAAACATCAATTATCTTATTTACAGACTGTTTTTTCATTCCAGCACAAATTGGTGGGGTTGGTAATTTTCTAAAGTTTTTACTTGGATATCTTTTTTCTAGCTCAGAAAATATCCCTTCTTCAGTTGCGATTATCATCTCTTCATATTTATCAGCCTCTTCTAGTATTTGGCTTGTGCTACCTATAAAGTCAGAAATCTCCAATACTTCCTGCCTACATTCAGGGTGAGATAATAATGCTGAACCATTCTTTATTCTTTTCAAATCACTACTGTCAATATACTCATGCACTGGACAAAATCCATCATTTAATATTATGTTCTTGTCATTAAATTGTTTTTTTACGTGCATACCTAAATTTCTGTCAGGAATAAAAAATATGTTTTTGTTTTTTAATTTACCTATTATTTTAAGTGCATTGGCTGAGGTAACACAAACATCGCTATGAGTTTTTATCTCCGCTGTTGAGTTAATATATGTAACGACTGCTAAATCATCGTATTCTGCCCGTTTTCTTTTTATCTCTTCAATGGTTACCATATGAGCCATAGGACAATCACCTTTAATGTCGGGCATCAATACTTTTTTAGAAGGGTTAAGAATTTTAACACTTTCACCCATAAAGTACACCCCGGCCATAACAATTGTGTTCTCTTTTAATTCCGTTGCTTTTTTTGCGAGATAAAACGAATCCCCTATGTAATCTGCGATCTCTTGAATTTCCTTATCCACATAGTAGTGAGCAAGTACAACAGCATCCTTTTCCTTTTTTAGCTGACTTAATGTTTCCAATTTATCAGACTCCTCCTTTATACAACATAACCGCTACTATAGCAGAGAACTCCGTATTTCAAGGTTGTTTGCTCTTTATATATACAATATTAAACAATAAGTTATTCTAATCTAAAAAAGCAGGAACATGGGGAAATCCCTTGCTCCTGCTTTTTCCAACATACATATGCGTTTACTATTTTATAAGCCTGTAAAGCATTTCAGCTACTTCTGCACGCGTTGCATTCTTTGTTGGTAAAATATTTCCATTATCACCTTTTATTATTTTGCTATCGCATGCCCATTTTACTGCAGCCTCAGCCCAATCAGATACAGATGATAAGTCGTTAAACGTTGTTAAATCGAACTTTTCTCCACCTGATATATCTTTACCTTTGTATTTCATATATCGATATAGAATTGCTGCGATTTGCTCTCTTGTAATATCATCTTCAGGACCAAATATGTTATTACCATATCCTGTAACTATATCATTCTCTGTTGCCCAAATAATGGCATCATGATAATATATTCCATTGTCAACATCACCAAATTTATTCGCTTGTGTTACAGATGGTTCTTTCTCCAATCTGTAAAGAATTGTGACTATCATCCCTCTAGTGGTTGTAGTATTAGGACTAAATACTTTATCGTCCGTTCCCTTCATTAAATTTTCTTTTACACAATACATTACAGCATCATAGAACCAATCATTCTTATCTACATCAATAAACAGCTTGTCATCAGAATCAACTGCAGGCTTTGCTGTTTCCGGCTTAGTTCCTCCAAAACCAGAAAACAATACAAATCCTCCACCAGTTGCCGGGCTTTGCTCAGCAGTTTTCTTGAAAGTAGCACTAATAGTATGATCTTCAACTACATTTGTAAAGGTATATTCTTTTACAGCTCCAACACTAATTCCGTCCACAAGTACATCTGAAATCTCATATCCTGCAGCTGGTGAAATATAATAAGTTTTATCGGCACCTTCAGTGACAGTGGATTTACCTGAAGGATTTATTCTGCCATTCTCCCCTGCAGTTGCATCAATAATATAAGTAATTTCTATTGGATCTTCAATTACATTTTCACCTAAAATTCTTATATACGGCTTTGTTCCAAAAGCAGATTGATGGTCAATAGTGTCAGTAAGCTCCTCTACGGATACTCCAGGTGCCGAGTCACCTTCGTAATAGTACTTTGCTGTAATTGCACCCGTTACTTTAGCAGCATAGTTGTTAGTTGCACCTGATGCTTTAGCAATTAATTCTCCTCCATCGCGTACTACAATATTATTTGTATCAATTCCATATGAATTATTTGGTGTAACTCCCATACTATCAACGGTTACTTTTAGTTTAGCACCATCTTTAACTGTTACACCTTTATTTATTCTCAATGCGGTTTCATTATAATAATCCTGCTGTATCTTCACATTAATATTCACTTGAGCATTATCACTAATAGTCAAACTGCAATCCCTAAAATCAGAAGATGAACCTTTTATATTTAGTGTTCCTCCACCCGAAATATTCAGCTGATATCCTTCTGAGTGTATGGCTTGAGATAATTCTGAATTACCTATATTATTAGTTGTACCTTCTGCCAAAACAATGTTAATATTACCACCTGCAAATAATGAATTACCATCATCGTTAGTAATATTAGCATTATTTAAAGTTAAAGTGAAAATATTCCCTACGTTACTTAACCACCATTCACCAGTGGCTGAGTCTTCCCCTTCACTATTGTAATAATGCCCATCTTCAGGCAATTTTAATCCTGAAGATGTATATCTCTATAGTTCCAAATTTCCAATCCTTAAATAATACAATTCTACTGATGACGAAACTGTTCCATAATATTCAAAAGCTACATTAAGCTCTTTGTCCACATTAATCTCTGATAATGGAATTTCCATTACATATAGCATGTGCTGCCATTTTATTCCCTTAGAATTATCTGTATAATCAAAATACCATCTGCCATATTCATTTGAATCTGTAGTGTGAACTGCATATGATTTTACTTTGTCACCATCTTTTATATGAATTGCTGCATAATCTTTGCCATGGTCAAAGGTATTATCGCAGAATGGTTCGAAAAATACATATAAATTCTCATCGTCATTTGACATATAAATATTAATTGGAGCATCAGGGTGTCCACTACCTGTGTAGCACATTTCATCCAAGAATAGATAGGATTCATCTGGTACAACTACTTTTTCACCTAAAGAGAACTTCTCCCCATTATTTTTCAATTCATAGCTGTAAAACTCAGAATTTGCAGTAACTTCCTTAAATAAATTCGCAATTGGAAATTTTAATGATTTTTCTGTGCCTATTATTTGAAATGGAGCTCTAGCGGAAATAATCAATTCACCAGATCCGGATAAATCAAATACTGTCTCATCCACAACTTCGATTAAATCATTATCAGTCTCTGACAGTTTTCTTTCCATTCCTTTAGGAGCTACCCCATTTATTGTTAACTCATCTAGGTTTAGTTCATAACACTCACCTTTTACGACTTTAATTTCCTTAACTTCTTTTGGCAAAGCTATCTTTTGTGTTGAAACGCTCTTTCCAAAAGCCAGAGTCTCTAACTTTTCAAATCCACCACCATAGTTTACATAAATATGAGCCTCTCCCTTTTGCGAAGAGTAGTCCTCCAATTCACCGACAGCTAAGCCCATCATTGGCGTAAATACTAAACCAAGGACAAGCATTGTTACCAGCATTATTCTCTTCATTTTTTCCTCCTATCAATGTTTTTGTTATATTACATTTGAATAATACCAGCCTGTTTTATCTTAAATTTATAGTGAATACCTCGTCCTCCTTCCTGAAAATCTCTTCTATAATAATCATAAAACGTTTACTATATGTACCATTATTTAATATTTTAATAATATATTTTAACTACTGTAAGTGTATCAATTGTCACGAATTATGTCAATAAATAATACTGTATATTTCAGCATTTTATCTCAAAATATACAGTATTATTTTCAATAGTTTTTTATTATATTAATCTACTTTCTCATTCAATTCCATTATGACTCTAATAAAATCTTCAGGAAAGTCATCGTGGATATTGTGCATTGACTGAAAACCTTCAATAAGCTCACTGTCATTAATTAATTCAGATACTTTTATCGCATCATTTTTGTCCATTGCTGACATTAGTATTCCTTCTTCATCATAATAGCTTGGGGCAGTATCTTTGGGAGGTGCAACATGAAGAATAATTGTAGGACATACTATTTTTTCTAATACTTCTTTTTGGTCATACTCTTTAAACCAAGAGTTATCATAAAATTTATCCGCAAAATGTAAGTCATATTCTCCAGTTCCATCCTGCAAATTTTTTGTTAATGCTAGCAAAGTATTAACTCCTAATGAATGTGGATAATACCAAATTATTGGTGTTCTATTTGGATTTTTATCTAATAACTTCAAAGCTGGATTTTTAACTATTTTCTCCCAATTGTCCTTTCCATCTTTATTAAAAATATGGCGTAATTTTGTGTTGTTTAGATAATATCTTAAATAAATGCTTTCATCCTCTTGGTTTAGAAAGTTGTGAATCATTTTAAACTCCTGACCAGAGAATGTTTTTTCTATCCTATCTGGCTCAGTGGAGAAAAACGGACCATCCTCTAAAACAATGCCCTTCACCATTTCCGGTAACTTGGATGCTACCCATGCTGTTAATAGCGCACCTGATGAATGACCTGATATTAATGTAGGCTCCGTTATTATTTCTTTAATAAACCACACAATATCATTTCCTATGTCGACTGCATTATATTTACTTATAACCTTGCTTGATCCTCCATGCCCATAATAATCCAATGCAAAAATATGAAAATGCTTAGAAAGCTCAGGTAAAACTTTAGCATAGTTTTCCCATGAAACCATTTGACCGTGTAATAGAAGAAGTGCAGGACCATTATTTGGACCTTCCCCATAATTCAATGTCAGACCTTCTTTGGTCTGTACTTGTTTTTCATCAAAGCCAAGTTTTTCCCCATATTTAGCTAAGAATTGGCTGTTGTCATAATCATATTTTAAGTTTTTATAAGCATATATTCCTCCTATAAGTATTAATACCAGAACTAGAAAAACTATTGTTATCATGACTTTTTTCCATTTCATTATTACCCTCCAGAATATATTTTCATAATATTTCAGCAACTGAGTCCCCAAGTTATTTATTAATGATATATGATTTGTGTGATATATAAGCCTTGTGTTGTTAATACCCTTTTTGCTATTAATATCAAGTTTTACAATTAAATTATAAGCTCAACTCGACGATTATAAAAATAATTGTCAAGTTGAGCTTATAATATTTTTCATGGGATTATTACTTAGGACTATTTACCTCATCGCCCACTATCCAATAGTCACACATAGCATCGCCATTGGCAATTGTGTAGTTTCTGTGGAGAATGCCACGCTGCATTTGAAACATTAGTTTATCCGTTGAGCATAGTGGGGGCATAATCTCTGAAATTCCTTCTCTATTGCAAAAGTCACAGATTGGACAGCTGGTAAAATAATAATAGCTTCCGTCTATGTGCGCTTTTTCATCAAAATGTACTTTCCATGTAGTTGGATATTTATCCATTTTACCCTGCGTCCACTTCTCATATTTTCTCATCTTTCTATACCAATATTTTTCACCTTTTTTCGAGTTACAATTGTTGAAAATAAAAAGATATTTAAGTCTAGATAATACATCTTCCATAATAATGCCCATAGATCCTGGAGAAATTGTCTTTTCGCTTCCCTGCCATATTGCTATAAAAACATACGCAAAATATGCGTTAAATGCCATGGGATTTCCTTTGCCTAAATCAGGTACCTTTTTTAATATGTTTTTATATTGACGTTTACCCTTTTTTATAGATGATCTTGCCAAAGACTCAGAAAATTTATTTGCTATACTTTTTTTAATTAGTGGTGATAATATCCACCAATATATACCTCTATGTGGCATCATTTTTATTCTTCACCCTTCTAGTCGTAGTATGTTTATTTATTTTTCTCCATATAAAAGAGCGCTTCCTTTGAGCATTAAAGAATAAGCCTGATATTTATTCATTATTGGCGGACAATCTGTTCTCTTTAAGTGCACTTCCTTATATCCCATCGTTTTAAGTTTTTCCAAAAATACTTCCATATCGCCATATCTTTTATATGACATTAAATCATGGATTGCAAATTTCCCACCTTTTTTTTAAACTCTCAAGCTTTCCAAAAGTAGTTTCTGTTTCTCATGTCCACTTATATTATGATAAACATAGTTGCTAACTATCCCATCAAATGTTTCATCTTCATAATGTAAACCAACAGCATCTCCAGAAACAAAGTAGGTGTTATTTACACCCTCAGCCAAAGCATTTGCTTCACAGAGAGATTTGCTATACTGGTCAAAGCTCTTTCCCCAATAATCAAGCCCTATTATTTCTGAATCTTTATTACGCTTTGCACACGCTATTGTCAGCGCTCCACTTCCACAACCTACATCAAGGACTTTGCTGTCTTTTCCAACAGCCATAGATTCTGATATCATTTGAATAATAGCATTGGATATTCCGTGTTCATTGTTGTAATCAAAGGCTCTTCTGGCATTAATAGCAAGCATTAAAACTAATAACGATAGAATGAAAATTGTTCCCCCCAAAACATTAGTTCCCAATTTTACCCATTGATTCTCAAAATTTATAATTGCGAAATAGGATATTAATCCTCCTGTTATTATGGAGATTATTATTATAATATTAATAAGTTTTAGTGAAATCCAATTCTCATAATTTGTGGAATTCGAACTGCTTTTGATGCGCTTCATAATATGCCTTCTTTCTTTAAAATATTTTAATTTATATCTTCTACAAATATGCATTTAATTATTTTCATTATTAAAATTTAATCACCTGCACTTTACATCTAATGCAATTTTTGCTCAAATCTCCCACACCTCTTTTCTGTATAATATTTCTATTACAATATAAATAGCTATATTAATGATTATACACATATTGATATTTCTTATCAACTTGATTTTGTATAATGCCTTGTTACATAATATTTTAAAAAAATATATAATAGGGTGGTAGACTATTAAGTCTCCACCCCATTATATATTTGCTAACTAATCTGTTGCTAATAAACCTTAATCCAATCTTCTAAAGGTCTTTCACCAGTGCATTCATGGTTATTTGTTGCCTCTATGATTTCATAGTAATACCACTGACCTTTAACGTTATCTACAAACTCTTTTATTCCTGGTAGCTTACTATTCTCACTTATGCCTCTGTTAAAGGCTCGGTTAATTATGCTAATTGCTTCTGCTCTTGTCGTTGGATTATCTGGTTTAAAGCTGCCATCAGAATAACCCTTAATCCAACCAGATTTCGTTGCTACGGCAATCTCTTTATATGCCCAGTGCTCTTTTGGTAAGTCATTAAAATCACACTCTGCCGTTCCTTCTGCCAGTATGCGCACCAAAATCGAAACAAATTCAGCTCTTGTTATTTCGTTGTCTCCACCAAATGTTCCGTCTTCATACCCTTTAATATATCCTAATTTTGACATGGTAGAGACTGCTTCGTTATACCATAATTCTGGATCAACATCACTAAATGAATTAATATTTGTTTTACTGTTGTTTATTAATTCTTCGCTTAGCAATCTATATAGTATTGTTGCTGTTTCTGCACGGGATATCTTATCGTTAGGTCTAACAGTTCCATCTGGATATCCACTAATATACGCTTTATGTTCTTTTGACAATGGCTCTTTTGCATCAGTTCCTGTGGACATTTTACCAAATGGCATCAAACCGCTATTGGGTTCGACAACATTTATCTTGTCATCAACTGGTTCCTTTATGTCATCATCATCACCACCATCATCATCGTCATCACCCAATTCAGCTCTTTCAAACCACAATTGAGTTCCATAGAATGGATTGGCAGTACCAATACATAAACCTGGGCCTGCTTCTGCAAACACACGCAAACCATGGTTATAGGGATCTCCAAATCCGTCTATGGTAACAGTTTCAAAATTTATCCCATCTTCTGAAACATATAAATCAAATCCTCGTGTTGCTTTATTCATATATACCCCTGTTTTTAACAGCTCTTTTACTATATGAATCAAGTCTTTAATTTGATCTACGTTATCTTGTAAATCTTTGCGTTCTCTGTCTTCGCTTTCAAAAATGTGATTTTCTTTTTTATAAGCCTCGTCTAGTGCAATACTATCCTCATCTCGAATATTATCTTCTATTTCATCTGTAATTTCTCTGTTATCACTTAGTATCTCTATACTTTCTTCATTCTCTTGTTGTGATTCGACTTGTCCTTCTTTTAAAGCTTCACTTAGTACTTCAACATCTAGGTTATCAGGATTATCAAGTACTTCTCCTAAACCACTTAAAGTAAGCGCAAGTTCTTCATCGTCAAATTCATCAAACAATTTTCTAACATTTTCCTTTTGTTCAACATCCTCAGATGATTCATCTCTAAATAAGGAAACATCGCCAGGAGCTTTATATTTATTTATACTTATTTTTAATAATTCTCTAATATAACCTAGTAAACGAACCCACTCCGAATGACTCATATGCAGAATATCGCCATTTGCAAATTGACCCAAAGGATATAGCAAACTACTTGTGTCCATAGTACCCAAATAAAGTTTCCCATCATACTCGGTCATTTTCCATACATATTGGTTTTCATTTCTTCCAAATCCAGACAATTGACCTGTGATACTTCCACTTGGAAACATACTAGTTGCATTGCCCATAACTAACTCTATGTTTTCATTTTTATCCATACGATATAAACTCACAGATTGTTCCAAGTTTTTATTAAAGAATGCAAAATCAATGTTGAATAGAAGTTCTATTAAAGCTATTTCCATATCATTATATTCGCCAATATATAGATAATCATTGAATACTTGAATAACTCCTGCGCCCGAGCGAGTTCTCTCTGGGTCAATCCCAAAAGTATATCTGGCACCGTCGTTTTCCTGATCTCCAACTACAGGTGTCCATTTCCATGAACCATCTTCTTGCCTATCACCACGAACTATTGCAAATGATTGCATCGTGTATTTGTCAGGCATATTGTCTGGAGTTCCTGTACATATGGAAACATATAGGCTTCCATTAAACTCCACCGCCTCCCAAATTGAGCCTCCATAAATACTATCTCTAAAATGATACGCTGGATAATTAAATAAATCACTTTGTGTAGCTATAACCTCAAATCCTTCTTCAGGATTTTTTGTAATAGCAATTTGTGGTTCCACTTTCCCTGTTTCTGCGTTCTTCATTACTCCACTTATAACAAGCTCATCTTCGTAAAGACACATGCCGCGAATTCCTGAGCCAACACCTTCTTGAAAAGCTTGATAAAAATCCTGAAACTCCATACCATAAACTTTTTTACATTCATCGTTATTTGGATCTACCTGCCAAATTTGAGGAGCATCGTTTACAGCCCCACAAAAGTAGAACTTGCCATTGTATTCTACAGCATTTCTAAAGCTGCAAGCATACCCTGTGTATTTCCCAACGTCTTTTGACATTAGAATTACAACTTCCCCTGTTTTTACATTTACTTTAACCAGGCATCCATCAGGTTTCCCATCATCCTCTTCCTTAATAAAATAGTTTCCATTATAAAGCACATTTAATATTGCATTCATTTCTTCAGCATCAAAATCATGACCTAAAATGCTTTTCATTAATGATACCGTTTTTCCCGCAGCGTTGAATAAAAGACCAACATATACCCAATCGCCATGAGCAATTGCAGACCAAGAATAACTTTGACCACGATCTCCTGATTTGGAATCCGTTCCAACGAAACCATTTTCGCCTACTCCTATAATCCCATTTCCAACGTAATCTACTACCCCATCATGGTTTCTTAAATCCTGAAGAGGTGCATTGGGAGATACATAAGGATGCGAAATTTTTTCAAATTTAAAGGAACCACTACTGGTTTCATATGTAATGGGAAAATTGCTACTTTCAGCAATACTAGTTATAGGAATTGCACCAAAGACCAAAATAATAGCTAATAATAAAGGCAATAATCTTTTTTTCATAATTTTCTCCTTGTTTGTGTATTAGATAATAAATGCAAATTCAAAATCTTAAATGTCGATGCATTTTTACAATTTCATTACTAAAGCGTTTATTTCCTCCTTTCAAAATATTAATAAAAAATAACAATAGAACAATATTTCATTTCTATATCTCTATAAATTAACATACTTTAACACCATTGTCAATATCGGCTTAAACAAGTAAATTACAGGGCTTCAAAGGTTTTTTAGATGCTCTAATAACAGTAGTGTTTATGATATTTTTCGATTAATATAATATATAAAGACTAGCATTTATTGCTAGTCTTGTTTTCCGAACATAAATATTAACTAATTATAGTATTAGTACTTTATTCCTTTTTTATCCCAACTTTCGAAAACAGCTTGGTAATCACTACCTCTTTTTTCGGCAAAAGGCTTTATTCCAAAATTAAACACAAAAAACCATTTTACTTTTTGAAAAATATATCTCTTACCATTGCTTATAGCTAGGTTTAAATCTTTTGATAATGAATTAATCTTGCTTCCTATTAATGGATTGTTTAAAGGATTATTATTGAAATCATTTTTTACAACCAATTGTCCAACCTTATACCCACCAGAAAAAGAAAGCAAGTTATTAATAACTTTAATTACATTTTTCCCACCATAGTTTTCAAACGTAGTAACTGAAATAAAATATTTACCGTGCATTAATTGTTCCATTACAAAATGACCTCTGTCTATTAACACCTTCATCTTGCCAGAAATATTGCTTGCATACGTTGGTGACCCGAATATAACAGCATCGGCATGTTCAATTGCTTTAGAAAACGCATCTCCATCATCTTCAATAATACATTTCCCTGTCCTATAGCAAATACTACAACCTCTACAATAGTCGATATCCATATCTTCAATATCAATATATTGTATCTCTACTTTAGGGTTCTTTCTTAACTCTTCTTTGAAAGCTAAAAGTAATTTTCCAGTTGTTCCACTTCTACGGCTACTGCCATTTAGAATAAGAATTTTCATATCTCCCAGCTCCATTTAATTTCTAGTATAATTGCCCTTACTAACTTTATATCTCCACATCTATAAAATATTTTTTACCCTATATCATCTATTAATAACATAAGCATCTACATTGATACTTTTCTAAAGCTATTCTTCTGACATCTAATAACCAATTTCAATAAAAAAATACGCTTCTTTTACTTATTAAAGAAACGTATTACAACTAAATCATAACAAAAATATTAATAATAAGTGAATTATCATCAGCTTTGCTTTATCCTTTCTAGCTTAATTAAAGGTATTAGCATTCCCCCTATGCTGTTTCCAGCTGTCATAACTAGTAAATATAATAACGCTTTTAATGTAAACTCACCAGCTAATATAAAATAAAACATATTAGCTACACAGTGTTCAAAACCACACAAAATAAATGTACTTACACATAAAAACAGAATAAGCGGTTGTCCTTTTTGTTTAAAGCCTTCCACTGCGACATACATCAGTATCCCACAAAAAATTGCCAAAATAAATATGCTAAGCAAATTATCTGATAATTTTACTTCACTCACTTTAATAGCAACTTCTCGTAAAGAGCTTACCCTTGAAAATGATATTAACGCAGCGCATATGCCCGTACCAACTAAGTTGCCCGTCCAAATAATACAAAGTTCCGAACAATAATCAGTTTTACAATCTTGGCACACCACATATCCAACTTTGCCAGTAAATAGCGCCAATCCATTGAGTACTATTGTATATAATCCTACCGTAAAAAGTAATGCTCCAATTACTTTGTTTTCCATGGTTAGATATACTATACTACCCATTCCTATTGCCATTCCAGCACCAATGGCTAATAGAAATGTTTTTAACCTATTGCTCATCGAAGATCCACCTTCCATATGTATTATTTCACTCTATTATGTACTGATTATATATGATACCTTATCATACCATGAGTAGCATATAATTTCACTATAAACCTTTGTATGAAAAGACAGCATTATTTTACACCATTATAGTGCTTGTAGAATATTAGGATTAAAATTCAATAACTAAAAATAGTTGCAATAAAGACCATATAGCTAATAGCTATACAGTCTTTACATAATGCACTATTCATATTTTGCATATATACATAAAATGGACTCTTCCAGTTCTATATAATTAATTTAGAAGCGTAGTAGCATGTTTATCTCTTAATTAAAATTTCATCTCATACCAAATAGTATTCCCCACACCTTCATTTCTAACAAATGCGTACCACACTAAAAAGTCACTATTCTCTTTCAATGTTTTATCAACAACAAAAGTATATTCATATTTAACGCTCTTGCCTTTTTCAACAACTGGAAAACTCAAAACATTATTTGCCATAGAATAATTAGCCATATATTTTAATGGATAAGGGCGAATAGTTACTGCTTCTCCTAAATAATTTTTTAAATCTCCCATATTCAATCTCATGTCTCTGAATATTGCAGTTCCATGAACAAAACCTGCACGCAGATCTCTCTCTTGCAATTCATAATCCAGATTTGTAAATGTAATATTAATTCTGAAAACGCTTTTTCCATCAAAATATGGATACATTGTTTCGCCTGGTTCATATAACGATAAAATATCAAAATCCTCTGTAGGTAATAAAGAAATTTCATCAACTTTAAGCTCCCATTTACCTTCGATTTCTTCTGTGCTAGGAAACTCTCTAATGACTTTTAAGCCTTCATTCCATACAACTTTAAGACCGCCAACTTCAACCATATCAGAATCATCACACGATATGAGAACAAGAGATAATGCTAAAATAAAAATCAAAATAATACTGTTCCTTAATAATTTCATTTTCATTCTCCTTTCTTATTGAGGTAGTAGGTTTTAAGCTTTCAACGAACTAATGTTTGTATTAATCATCAAATATTATCGAGAAGAATATTTATGTAATTTGTATATCAATTTTTCTGCACAAGACTTGGCACAATTTCTACGCCAGATAGGAACGACGAATCTTCTATAACTTCTCTGGTCTTTTCATTGGTAAATCTAAAATTGATAGTGCCAGCAAGACCTTCTTTAATCTGATGGTCCATTTGTCCATGCTCAGGTGCTGCCAACAAGCCTTTAACATCCACAGAAGCCTGTATTTCCAGTTTTAAGTGCCGTTTTTTAAGTATGACCTATGCCCTATCTTCACTCATTTCTTCAATGGTGCATATTGACCTATTATAGGTGGCGAATCTATGGTGTTGCCCATTAATCCATAAATGACAAATAAACCCTGGAAACTGATAAGGTCCCAACGGAATATCCGCCCATGAGAAAAATAAACATGATGGCCTTTTCGTAAAGTGGTTAGATTGCATCCATATATAGTATTTAGGAAATGATTGTCCCCAGTCTTTTTCAATATATCCAATTCCACGGTTAAAGGATATCGTTCTTTCGTTAATCTGAAGGGCTCCTTTTAAATAGTGATGTAAACTGACAATTCCATGGATGCATTCCATAAACGGAAGGTAGGAAAACGGTCCCATTATCGTCGGCGACATCTTAGTTGTTGGCAACATGGTAAAAGGCTCAAACGAAATGTCTCCATCGATTTTCATATTTGAGCTGTTAATATGTAAAGATATGCCACCCTTTGAAAATATATTATTTCCAATCTTTAACTCAAAAGGTTCTACAGCATCACGAAAGTCTGAAATGGGAAACTGTAGTTCTTCTGTTTGAATCTGCCAATCTCCTGCCACGTTTTCAGCTAAAATTATTTGAATCATAGCCTTTTCTATTTTGTCGCTGCGCATCATGCTAGGAATTATAGATAAAATTACAGATTCATCTTCTGAAACATGTTTAAAGTACCATCCTTCAAAATAGTTTTTTCGGGATTGGTTCTGAAATGATAATTGCTTTTCCTGTCTTGTTCTGTCCATTTCCTCATTCCACCCCATATAATTACTTTGCCTTTAATCCTGAAAGTTTATATATAAGTTTTTTCCTTCTAGGTTTTTAATGCATTCTTCCAA
This sequence comes from Tissierellia bacterium, assembly GCA_012728295.1. GTDB lineage: Bacteria > Bacillota > Clostridia > Tissierellales > Peptoniphilaceae > JAAYFJ01. The sequence continues at coordinate 64,503 of JAAYFJ010000051.1, forward strand.
ATACTTATCATCATGTTCTTTATATATAGGAGAATTAACTTCCATAATCATCAAATCATTATAACCAGCACAGCTCTTTCCTCTATAGTTTTTATCCAGCCAATCTTCCGTTACTTTATACCCACGTTTAATCATTTCATCAATAACTAGCAAATGGTATTTATATAGCATATATGGAGAATATTCAAAAACATAGTCCACAGTGGAGTGTTTTCTTCCCCACCCTTTTCCCCTTAACGCACAGCATTCCCTGTGCTGCCCCAGAAGCTGGCTTCGTGGTAGTTTCTTTATTAAAACCTCATGCCATAGTCTCATTCTCATCACTCTCTAATAAGGTAGAATTATTTAAATATTCGTTGGGATACTTTAATAATAAATAGTTTATATAGCTGACTAAATCTGCTTTTTCTTTTTTACACTCTAAATATTCTTGTATCAAAACACAAAAGGCACGTTTTTCTTCATTTGTAGCCTCTGTTTTAAAATATCCCCAAATATGTTGAAATGCGTTTACGCACTCTCCCCTGTTTTCTTCCATGTTTATTACATTATTAATAACTTCGTTTAAATATACGACATCTACGATATCAAGTTTTAAATATTCCCTGATTTCCTTATACGCTCGTTGAGATTTGCTTAAAACAAGATACTTATTCTTGGCCCACAACTCTTCACATGCTTTTTTATTCTTCTTAATCATATCAACCACTCTTTGCTAGAAATCAACTTAAGCTATTTTTAGACACGGGATCGACACCCACAGTTCCAACCATTTTTATGTGGTTGGCTAAGTCCACCTCTCCTTAAAAGTATTTTATAATATTATATGAAAAAGCATAATGGAATTCTTAGAATGTCTATATCAAAATTGAAGATTTTTTTCAAAATATGGATACATTATTTCGTCTAATTCATACAACTTTAAGACCGCCAACTTCAACCATATCAGAATCATCACGCAATATGAGAATAATGGACTGCACAAAATTATCAATCAAAATAAAACTGTCCTTAATCTATCAATTTTCCTTCTCCTATCGTTATTAGTTAGCATATCGGCTATTCTTGTATTTATCCATATATAATATTGTATATAAGAAAAGAGTTCCCTTGTGCTCAACTATATTATTTCTTTTGTTTTACATGTAAATATTAAGGAATGGTTCTGTTTGATTCTATAATGTACTTAAAATACTGTATTATATCTCAAGTAAATGGTAAATGGTTCAATACGAAACCCCTTGATAAATACATACCCTATTATTTTATTTTTGATTGTATACCATGCAATATATTTTTTAAGTTTGTTCGTTGCTATGGATAATCAATTTAGTTCAACCTTTAAATATAAAATATGTTCTTTATTTATTATATCAGATATTTCCTATGCTTCCTCCATATTCTCTAAAAGTACATCACAGCTATAATCGTTTTTATCATTATTCAGAAACAACAGTCCTTGGTGATTCCATTAAAGGATTTTGAGTAAAGATGTATATGATTTCCTCATATTAAAACCCCCAAATCCTTGTTCGGATTTAGGGGTTCAGTTCAATTTGTCCCAACGGATATTAAAGCTTTGTTCTTATGCTTTTTTTACTAATAAACCTTAATCCAATTTTCTAAAGGTCTTTCTCCTGTGCATTCATGGTTATTTGTTGCCTCTATGATTTCATAGTAATACCACTGACCTTTAACATTATCTACAAACTCTTTTATTTCTGGTAGCTTACTATTCTCACTTATACCTCTGTTAAAGGCTCGATTAATTATGCTAATTGCTTCTGCTCTTGTCGTTGGATTATCTGGTTTAAAGCTGCCATCAGAATAACCCTTAATCCAACCAGATTTCGTTGCTACGGCAATCTCTTTATATGCCCAGTGCTCTTTTGGTAAGTCA
>JAAYFJ010000091.1 GCA_012728295.1 Tissierellia bacterium
CTATGATGTAGATGGAACTATGGGGACTTATATTTTAGTTGATGCTTTGAAGCAAATGGGTTTCTTTGTAGACTATACCATTCCACATAGGGTTAAAGATGGTTATGGAATCAATAGAGCAATAGTAGATACAGCCTTTGAGGATGGTGTAGATTTAATAATTACCGTAGACAATGGTATTGTCGCCATGGACGTGGCAGATTACTGCTCTTCATTAGGTTTGAGATTGATTATTACAGATCACCATGAGCCACTTATGCAAAATGGAGAAATGGTTCTTCCTAAGGCAGATGTGGTAATAGACCCTAAGAGAGCGGATTTTCCGTATAAGACAGGTGAAATTTGTGGTGCATATGTTGCATACAAATTAGCTTTTGCATTGACTGAAAATACTAATGGAGATGTGGATGAATTTACCAATAAATACTTAGGGTTTGCAGCCTTAGCTACAGTGTGTGACATTATGGACTTGAAAGAAGAGAATAGGATAGTTGTAACACATGGAACTAAAGCTCTTGAAAACACTAGAGTAGTTGGTATGAGAGCGCTTTTTGATGGATGTGGAATTCAGGACAGTGCCATTAGTGCTTATCATATGGGGTTTATTATTGGTCCCACAATAAATGCGGCAGGTCGCTTAGGTCATGCTAAAGATGTTCTGGAACTCATGTTTGAAAATGAGGAAGAAAGGGCAAAAATTAAATTAAATAGCATGAGAGAGCTAAACTCCGAGCGTATAGAAATGACAGAAGAGGGAACTCTCTTAGGCAAAGAAATTGTTAATAGCATGGACTTAAAAAAAGAGCGAGTGTTAGTTATTCATTTACCTGATATTCATGAGTCTGTGGCGGGAATAATTGCCGGAAAGCTTAAAGATGAATATTGTAGACCTGTTTTTGTGTTGACTGGAAAAGGAGATACTTTAAAGGGGTCGGGAAGATCGATTGACGGATATAATATGATTGAGTCTTTGAGAAACTCAGATTATTTATTGTCAAAATATGGTGGGCATGAATTAGCAGCGGGACTGACTCTTAGCAAATTAAATCTTGAAGACTTTAGACAAGCCATTAATGAGTCAAGCGATTTAACAGACAGTGATTTAGTGGAGAAAATCAATGTAGATAGTATGTTTCCGTTTTTTAGCATTACTGTTCCTATGCTAGAAGCTATTGCAAAACTAGGACCATTTGGAAAGGGAAATCCCACTCCTATATTTTCACAACTAGGGGTTCATATTGAAAGTGCAACATTTATGGGTAAGGATAAGAATGTACTAAAATTATCTATTAAAGATCGTACGACGACAAAAACGGGTATAATGTTTTCAGGTGGAGAAGAATTTGTTTCCTATATACTGAAAAAATATGATAGAATAACACGTGAAACGCTATTAAACGGAAATGCTCCAGAGGCAAAAGTGGATATAGTATTTCGTATGCAAATAAATGAATTTCGTGGAAATAAAGAGCCACAAATAATTATTTCTCATTACAGATAGAAGGGGGTGTTCCCATGGCTGAAGTATCATTAAGTACATTAATTGAAAAAATTAAGAGTTATAACCAAAATGCCGACATAGAAATGGTATCTAGGGCTTTTAAGCTCGCAGAAAAATTTCATGAAGGTCAATTTAGAAGCTCAGGGGAACCGTATTTTACGCACCCCTATCATGTAGCGCTTATTTTAACTGAGTTAAACATGGATGTTGAAACAATAGTTTCAGGATTGATGCACGATTTGGTTGAGGATACTGAGGTTACAAAAGAACAGCTAACAGAAGATTTTAGTGAAGAAGTTGCCTACCTTGTCGATGGGGTAACTAAATTGACTAAGATGAAGTATAAAACGAAACAGGAAAACCAAGCGGAAAATATTCGGAAAATGGTTTTAGCCATGGCCAGAGATATCAGGGTAATAATTGTAAAGTTAGCTGACAGACTTCACAATATGAGAACCCTAGAATATATGACACCTGAGAAGAAAAAAGAGAAGGCTATGGAAACTCTAGAGATATATGCTCCATTGGCCCATAGATTAGGTATTTCAAAAATTAAATGGGAGTTAGAGGACTTATCTTTACGCTATTTAGATTTTGATAATTATTATGATTTGGTCGAAAAAGTTAATAAAAGGCGTGTTGAAAGAGAAGCGCTTATTGAAATGATTATTCAGCAGCTAAAAACTAACTTGGATCAAGTGGGAATACAGAGTGAAATACAGGGAAGACCAAAGAACTTTTATTCAATTTATAAAAAGATGACCCAGCAAGGGAAACTATTTGAAGAAATATATGACCTTACGGCAGTACGTGTATTAGTAAATGACATAAAAGACTGTTATGGAGTTTTGGGAATAGTCCATACCTTGTGGAAACCGATTCCGGGAAGGTTTAAGGACTATATTGCTATGCCTAAAGCAAATATGTATCAGTCTTTGCACACTACTGTAATAGACCCGCATGGTGAGATTTTTGAAGTGCAAATCAGGACATGGGATATGCATAGAACTGCGGAATACGGGATTGCAGCCCACTGGAAGTATAAAGAAGGCTCCAACAAAGAAACGGATTTCGATGCAAAACTGACTTGGCTACGCCAATTATTGGATTGGCAAAATGAGATGAATGATCCTACAGATTTTATGGAGACCTTAAAGGTGGACTATTTCTCTGATGAGGTTTTTGTATTCACTCCTAGAGGGGATGTAATAAATCTACCAGAGGGTTCTACGCCAATAGATTTTGCGTATAGAGTTCACTCTGCAGTGGGAAACCATTGTGTAGGAGCAAAAGTAAATGGAAGGATTGTACCTTTAAACCATGAGCTAAGCAATGGTAATATAGTTGAGGTAATCACTTCTCCTAATGCTAGCCCTAGCTATGACTGGTTAAAAATAGTTAAGTCAAATCAGGCTAGAAGTAAGATACGACAGTATTTTAAAGGCAAAAACAGGGATCAGAATATTCAAAGAGGTAAAGACGCCCTAGATAAAGAGATTAAAAAATTTGGACAATTTCCAAAGGAATACGCTAAAGAAGAGCTATTAAAGAGGTTGGTTGAGCGATTTAAATATAATTATGAAGAGGATTTGTTAGCGGCAATAGGCTATGGAAACATTAACAGTCTACAGATTGTAGCCAGATTAAAAGATATATATGATCAGTTAGCAAAAACATTGGAAAAAAAGAAAACCTTGGAAGACTTGCCACAGTCCGATGGGGATAAAGCAAAGGAAAAAAGTTCTAAATCCGATGCTAAAGCTTCTAGCGGTGTGGTAGTCAAAGGGATTGACAACTTAAAAGTTAGATTGGCGAAATGCTGTAACCCTTTACCTGGAGATGCGATAATCGGATTTGTCACAAGAGGTAGAGGTGTTAGTGTTCACAGAGCGGATTGTACAAACTTATATCCTAATGCTGACAGATCTAGATTTTTAGATGTGGAATGGTCTGGGAGCAAAGAGGACACGTATAATGCTGATGTCCAGTTAATAGTTATCAACAGACCTGGTATTCTTGCAGAAATTGCAACTAGGATAAACGATGCAAAAGTTGGTTTGTCTTCTTTGAGTTCAAAATTAAAAGAAGATGGAATAGGAATTATTGATGCAACTTTGAACCTACACAGCATTGACGAATTAGACAGGCTTTTAAACTCTTTAAGAAGTATAAAAGGTGTATTAGATGTAAATCGAGTGAGTGGAAAATAGATTATAGGTGGAAACATGAGAGCTGTTGTTCAAAGAATTTACAATGGAAGCGTAAAAGTAGAGGATAGACTTGTTAGTGAAATAACACGTGGTCTATTGGTTTATTTGGGCGTAAAAGAGGGCGACGAAGAGAAAGATATGGAATATCTTGCTGAAAAAGTCTCTGGCCTAAGAATTTATGAAGATGATCAAGGGAAAATGAACTTGAGCGTTAAAGATAAAGAATATGAAATTATGGTGATTTCACAATTTACCCTTTATGGAGATGTAAGGAAAGGGAAAAGACCTAGCTTTACGGATGCAGCGCGTCCAGAAGAGGGAAGGCGACTATATGAAGCTTTTGTCAAAAGGCTGCAAAGCTTTGGCTTTGAAGTTGCCACTGGTGAATTTGGAGCACATATGGAAATAAATTACACTAATGATGGACCTGTGACTATATTATTAGATAGTGAGAAGGTTTTTTAAGGAGGTAATTATGCAGGTTTTGAGGATGATAGTAGGTCCTTTTCAAGCAAATTCATACTTGGCTTTTGATGAAAATAGTAAAAGGGCATTTGTAATTGACCCAGGCTCAGAGGGCAAGGAAATTGCAAAAATAATAAGAGAAAGAAGTTTAATTCTGGATTATATTTTACTTACCCACGGTCATGTAGACCATATTGGAGGGGTGGATGCTATTAAGCAAGAGTTTCCAGAAGCAATAATAATAGCACACCCGGATGATGAAGATCTTTTGAAAGATTCTGCGCTAAACATGTCAAAGATGACTTTAGGTGAGGAAATATCAGTTATTGCTGATAAACAAGTGGTGGATGGAGATATTATTCCTTTTGATGGAAAGGAAATAAAGGTGATTCATACTCCTGGCCATTCTAAAGGTGGTGTATGTTATCAAATTGGAGATGTAATATTTACAGGTGATACGCTATTTAGAGATTCCATAGGGAGATCTGATTTTTACGGTGGAGACTATAAGACCCTAATTGATTCCATTGTAGAAAAGATAATGGTATTTCCGGATGAATATATTGTTTATCCAGGGCATATGGAATCAAGTACCATAGGTAGGGAAAAGAAAACTAATATGTTTGTTAAAAGTTATTTTCGTTAATGGAGGATATGATGGGACAGGGTATGGGAAATTTAAGACGCACTGAATATTGCGGAGAAGTAAATAATAGTAAAATTGGAAGTGAAGCTGTTGTTATGGGCTGGGTTCAGCGCTCTAGAGATTTAGGCCCCATTGTATTTGCTGATATAAGAGATATTACTGGTATTGTGCAGGTAGTATTTGAAGATGAGGATAAAGGGCTTTTTGAAAAGGCGAAGTCTCTGCGTGGAGAGTTTGTGGTAGCGGTTAAAGGTAATATTAGAGCGAGACAGTCTGTAAATGATCAATTACCAAATGGAGATGTGGAGATATTGGCATTAGAGCTGATTATCTTAGATGAGGCACAGACTCCTCCAATTTATGTAAAAGATTATGATAACGTTGCTGAAGGAATGAGGCTTAAGCATCGTTATTTAGATTTAAGAAAACCATTTATGCAAAAGAACTTATTAACTAGAGCAAAATTAGCACAACTAACGCGTCAGTTTTTTAGTGAAAACAGATTTATTGAAGTTGAAACTCCCATGTTGACTAAACCTACTCCTGAAGGTGCTAGGGATTACCTAGTGCCCAGTAGAGTAAATCCTGGTGAGTTTTATGCACTTCCTCAGTCGCCGCAATTGATGAAGCAGTTATTGATGGTTTCTGGAATGGATAGATATTTCCAAATAACTAAATGCTTTAGAGATGAGGACTTAAGGGCAAATAGGCAGCCTGAATTTACTCAGATTGACTTGGAAATGAGCTTTGTAGACATTGACGATGTACTAGATATTAATGAAAAGTACCTTGCTTATATCTTCAAGCATATGATGAATGTAGACATTAAGCTTCCTATCAATAGGATGAGCTATAGTGAGGCTATGGATAGATTCGGTGTAGATAAGCCAGACTTGAGATTTGCAATGGAGTTAGTCAATATTACTGAAGTAGTGGAAAATTGTGGATTTAAAGTATTTACAGACAATGTTGAAGATGGTAAAAGCGTTCGTGCAATTGTTGTAAAAGGTGGAGCTGAAAAGTATTCTAGAAAAGGTATTGATAAGTTAGAAAAGTTTGTTAAAGATTATGGTGCAAAAGGCTTAGCTTGGATTAAAATAGAGGATGAAATACAGTCTCCTATAGCTAAATTCTTGGGAGATAGTATAAATTCTATAATTAATAAAACAGAAGCTGAAAAAGGTGATTTAGTATTAATTGTGGCAGATAAAGACGATGTAGTATATGCATCTCTTGGAAACTTGCGAAACCACATTGCAAAAGAACAAGAACTATACAGTCCGGATGATTTGGCTATGCTCTGGGTTGTAGACTTCCCTCTTTTTGAATATGACGAAGAAGAGGAAAGATATGTTGCTAAGCACCATCCGTTCACATCTCCGGTAATTGGGGACTTGGACATGCTTGAGAGTGAACCTTCAAAGGTTAGAGCAAAAGCATATGATATTGTCATAAATGGCGATGAAATGGGCGGCGGCAGCATTAGAATCAATAATGGAGAACTTCAAAATAGAATGTTTAAAGCTTTGGGACTTTCCGAAGAAGAAGCCCAATTGAAATTTGGATTCCTTTTGGAAGCGTTTAAATATGGAGTTCCCCCTCACGGAGGTCTTGCTTATGGATTTGATAGGCTAGTAATGTTATTCACAGGAATGGATAATATTAGAGACGTAATTGCATTTCCTAAAACGCAATCAGCGACTTGTCTTTTAACAGAAGCACCTACAAAAGTAGATGAAAAACAATTGGAAGAAGTGCATGTGAAGTTGAATGAGTCAATTTAATAGAACAGAAAAACTTGTCGGCAGCAGTTCTTTTAAGGCTATCCAGTCCTCAAAAGTGTCAATAGTTGGGGTCGGTGGTGTCGGTTCTTATGCTGCAGAAGCCATTGTGAGAGCAGGTATTTCTAATGTTCAAATTTGGGATGGAGACGTTGTGGATATTAGCAATATCAACAGGCAATTAGTAGCGTTACATTCTACAATTGGTGAAAAAAAAGTAAAAGTATTAACAAATAGATATTTAGATATTAATCCCAGTATTAATTTAGAGTCTTTAGATATTAATTTTGGGGCTACTAGCAAGCAGAACTTAGTTGATTTTAATCCTGACTTTGTCATTGATTGCATAGATAGTATCAAGGATAAAATTGAATTGATTGATCTTTGCACAGTGTTGAACATTCCCATAATAAGTGTGATGGGAGCTGGCAACAAATTTGACCCTGGGAGATTTAAAGTAGTAGATATTAAAAAAACTCATACAGATCCATTAGCTAGAATAATCAGAAGAGAAGCCTCAGCCAGAAAATGGGGAAAGCTACCTGTAATTTCGTCAGACGAGATTCCTGTAAAAGGAACGGGTGAGCCAGTGGGATCGATTAGCTTTGTTCCTTCAGTTGCAGGATTAATGGCTGCGGGCTATGTGATAAATAATATAATTACAAGGAAAGGAGATAGCCATGGAACAGATTGGAGTGGTAACTAACTTAACTGACCAGATGGCGCATCTGAAAATAGAAAGACAAACTGCATGTGGAGAACATTGTAAAGGTTGCCCTGTAGGTTGTGAAATCAAAGAGCATAATATTGTGGTTCCAAATTCTATTGGGGCTAAAGTTGGAGATAGGGTTGAATTACAATCTGAATCAAAGCTTATTTTAAAATATATCTTCATCATCTACGGAGTTCCATTTGTATTTTTGTTAGTGGGAATATTTTTAGGAAATTTTATTCTCAAATCAATGGGATATGTATCTCATGAAATAATGTCAGTTGGCATTGGTGCGATAATGCTTTTTTTGGGTTTATTGACAGTGCGTTCTATCGATAAGCGTTTTCCCGATAGGAGCAAACAAATCATTAAAATGGTTAGAATTATTAATGAAATTAATTAAATTAAAGTCTATGGGCTAGCAAACCCATAGACTTTTTTTAAAAATACAAATTTATTCAATACGTTAGGGAAACTTGGGTATAATTCATATAACATATGGGAAGGTGATATTATGAAGTAGAAAGAAAGAGACTTAAGGTTATCAATATGTGTGTATGGACTACTGATAGTATTGAATAGTGTGAATATTTCTTACATAATTAAATGTTATATATTTAATAATGTGGTTTAATACAATATTAAAGAATTATGAGAGGAGGGGATGGAAGTGAGAAACTGTCATAATTGTGGATTTCAAATTGGTGATGATACCAAGTTTTGCCCATCATGTGGCACAGAGCAAGTGTTAAAACAAGTTGCTCAAGAACATCAAGCTAATGTAGGAGGAGCATTTGTTGCAGCAGGTGTGGCTCAACAGGCACCTCAAAATCCCGGCAATCAAGTACCACAGGCACCCCAAGGTGGCGCGTATCAACAACATGGGGCACCACAGGCACCTCAAGGTGGTGCATATCAACAACCTGGGGCACCACAGGTACCTCAAGGTGGCGCATATCAACAACATGGAGGGCCACAGGCACCTCAAGGTGGAGCGTATCAACAGCCAGGAGCTTATCAGGCACCTCAAGGTGGTTATCAAGGATATAATGGACCACAAGGTGGTTTTCAAGGGCAGGGAAGTCCGTACCAAAACCAACAATATAATCCGGGCTATGGACAAGGGCAACAATATGGTAATACTGTAAAAGATAATGACTTCACTCAATTCTCCCCAGGAGAAGCTGAAAACGGCAAGTTAATGGGAGTTTTGTCGTACTTAGGCATATTGGTATTAATACCTATATTTGCAGAAAAGGAAAATCGGTTTGTGAAGTTCCATGCTAATCAAGGTTTGGTGTTGTTAATAGCATATGCTGTATATTATATTGTATATAGACTTATCTCCAGGTTATTGCTAGAGGTTGCATTTGGGCTATATCTGCTTACAAGAATACTTGGGCTACTATCTATTTTCTTCTTAGTATTAGCTATTATTGGGATTGTTAATGTAGTCAAAGGAAGGGCAAAAAAACTGCCTATTATTGGTGGATATACTATATTAAAGTAGCATCATAATTAATCAAAAAAACAAAAGAGAGTTTATCCATTGGGATAGACTCTCTTTATTCTTATGGTCTTGGAGCTATTATTATTTTTGTAATGACACTAGAGGTAATGATTCCTAGGGCTAATCCAGAAGCAATCATAAAAGTTTCTGTGCCTGTGGCGATAAAACTCATAAAATCTTTATTAACTAAATTATACATGGTATAGTACATTCCTGCTCCAGGTACTAATGGAGTAATAGAAGGATATATTACTGTGGTGGCAGGAATGTGAAGTTTTCTTGCTAAAAATTCACCAAAAAGACTTACCACTAAACTGGCAACCAATGTGTTGACTAATGGAGATTGCATCACAAATTGCAAAGTAGAAAAAACAACTAGACCCAATCCTCCAACACAAGAATTTTTAAAAATGATATTTTTTGGTGCTTTAAAAAAATGGCTAAAACCAAAAGTGGCAATAAAGCCTAAAGCAAAGCGCTGGAGTAATATCATAGCATACCTCCTGTAAGATAAACAGCTAAAATTGTACCAACTCCAAGTACAATCCCAAAGGCAATAAAAATCGCTTCTGTGAATTTACTTAACCCAGAAATATAGTCTCCACCCAAAGTGTCTCTAACAGCGTTTGTAATGGCTACTCCAGGAACTAGTGGCATTATGGCACCAATAATTACCATGTCTAAGGAATCGCATATTCCTAAACCAAATGCAAGGTAGCTAAGGGAGCTTGAAATAAATCCACCTAAGAAGTTTTCAAAAAAGAAGCTTACCTTGAATTTTCTCATTTTAAAAAGAACGAACAGCATAATAAGTGTGACAAAAAAACAACTGATAGTATCCCAAAGTGATCCTCCAAAGAGTACACAAAAAACGGGACCGGTTAAAGTGCTGTAAACAAGCCTGAACTTAGATGCACTATCGGGGGAATTTTCTATTTCCGTTAGAGCTGAAATACCTTCTTCCACAGTCATTTCTTCGTTTACAAATGTTCTGGAAAATTTATTTAACAGATGAATCATGGTTAAATTTATTCCACCTGATTTTACGCGAATCATATTTGTTAGTCTTTGATCATCAAAAGAGATGGATGCAATAATTACAGTTGGTGTAGCAAATATTTCAGCCATTTGCAAGTCAGAATAAGATTTGCAAACCCTTTCTATACTGTCTTCTACACGGTAGGTTTCTGCACCATTTATGAGCATTAATTCCCCCATGTGCAAAGCCATTGTCATTAATTTTCTTGCATTTTCTCTTGTATTAATTTTTCTCACATCATCACCATTGTTTACTTGAATTATCATCATTTTTATTATAAGATTAGTCTAGTCGTTAAGCACATGCTATTATATCATAAATATTTTGGGAGGGTATAATGAATTTAGAATCATTAAAGATGTCAGATCCTATTATGTACGAAACTATTCAAGAAGAAACACAACGCCAGCGAAGCCACGTGGAACTAATAGCTTCAGAGAACTTTGTATCAGAAGCGGTTTTAGAGGCTATGGGCAGTTCTTTGACTAATAAATATGCAGAAGGTTACCCTGGTAGAAGATACTATGGAGGGTGCGAAGTTGTTGACAAGGCTGAACAATTAGCAATAGATAGATTGAAGGAACTCTTCGGAGCGGAACATGCTAACGTGCAACCTCATGCTGGGGCAAATGCCAACGTTGCAATATACTTTTCAGTACTTCAGCCTGGTGATAAAGTACTTGGAATGAACTTATCTCAAGGTGGACACTTAACGCATGGTAGTCCAGTTAATATCTCAGGATTGACATACCATTTCGCTGATTATGGTGTGAGTCAAGAAAATGAAACTATTGACTATGATGAAGTAATGAAAATAGCAAAACGCGAACATCCAAAATTAATAATAGCTGGGGCAAGTGCTTATCCAAGAATTATTGATTTTACTAAATTTAAAGAAATTGCAGATAGTGTTGGAGCATATTTAATGGTAGATATGGCGCATATAGCAGGATTAATTGCTACTGGTTTGCATCCAACCCCTGTTCCATATGCTGACTTTGTAACCACCACTACTCACAAGACATTAAGAGGGCCAAGGGGTGGAGCGATTCTTTGTAAAGAAGAACATAAGAAAATGATTGATAAAGCTATTTTCCCTGGATTCCAGGGTGGTCCGTTGATGCATGTCATAGCAGCTAAAGCAGTAGCATTTGGTGAAGCGCTTAAACCTGAATTCAAAGTGTATCAACAACAAGTATTAGATAATGCTCAGGCATTGGCTAAAGGACTTCAAAGCCACGGTTTCAGACTTGTTTCAGGTGGAACGGATAATCATCTATTACTTGTAGATGTGAAAGAAAAAGGGTTGACAGGCAAAGTTGCTGAAAAGAAATTAAATGAAGCAGGTATTGCTGTAAATAAAAACACAATTCCTTTCGATAAAGAAAGCCCAATGGTAACATCTGGAATACGTTTGGGAACTCCAGCTATGACCACTAGGGGCATGAAAGAAAAGGATATGGAGAAGATTGCTGATTTTATCGCTAGAGTATTGCTAAAGGACGAACCAACTGATAAAATCCATCAAGAGATAGTTAAGTTCTGTGAGCCTTTTCCATTATATAATAAGTAACTAATAGGAAGCCAGGAAGCCTTAGGGCTTCCTTTTTTCTGATTTATTCTGGTGTTAATATTGTATAAATACATAGCCATATTATTATTTGATTATTTTATTAATAAATGTTGAAGCATCTTTAATACCGTAGTTACATGGCGTTGTAGGTGACGACATTATCATTTATTGAACCAATGGGCCTAAAGTGATATAATAGTATAGCTTATGTGAAGTTTGAAAGAATATGCTTTTAACTTTTAATATATATATCTATATCTAGTGTAACCGGTTAGGAGAGATACCGTGAAGAATTCAGTTGTATGTATAGTAGGTAGACCAAATGTTGGAAAATCTACTTTGTTTAATAAAATAGTGGGACATAGAACAGCTATAACAGGAGATACTCCAGGAGTTACAAGAGATAGGCTGTATGCCATAGGTCATTGGCAAAAACATCAATTCACAGTAATAGATACTGGCGGATTAGACCCTAAGGATGAAGATGTTTTTATGAATAGAATTATTCAGCAGGCTGAAATTGCTATGGACACTGCTGATGTCATTGTATTTTTAGTAGATGGTGCCGAGGGCGTTACTCCAACAGATTTGGAGATAGCTAATTTGTTGAGAAGAACCAGAAAGCCTGTTATTTTAGCAGTTAACAAACTGGACACAAAAAGAACTAGAGAAAATGCATATGAGTTCTATGAGCTTGGATTTGGAGAACCTATGCTTATTTCTGCTGAGCAGAGTTTGGGAATTGGAGACTTGCTAGATGAAATGGTTGGGTACTTTAAGGATGAAGATGAAAGCGAAGAAGACGATGGATTAATATCTGTTAGCTTTATTGGAAAACCAAATGTTGGTAAAAGTTCTTTGCTAAACTATATCACTGGAGAAAATAGATCCATTGTAACTGATATTCCTGGTACCACAAGAGATGCTGTTGACTTCTTCTTCTCCTATGGAAACGAAAGTTTTAGACTTATTGACACTGCAGGGCTTAGAAGAAAACGCAATATTACTGAGAATATTGAAAGATATTCAGTAGTCAGAACCTTGTCTGCTGTAGACCGAAGTGATGTTTGCGTACTGGTAATAGATGCGCTAGAGGGTGTAACTGAACAAGATTCAAAGATTATTGGCTATGCCCATGATGAAGGGAAGTCATTAATTATTGCTGTAAACAAATGGGACTTGGTGGAGAAGGATAACAGTACCGTAAGAGAGTTTGAAATTGAAATTAGGACAAAGCTTGCATTTGTTCCATATGTTCCTATTATTTTTATCTCTGCTAAAACTGGGCAGCGTGTCAATAAGTTGCTAGATAAGGTAATAGAGGTATATCATGCTTCTCACTATAGAATACCGACTGCAAGGTTAAATGAGTTGTTAAGTGATGCAGTCCTTATGAATCAGCCTCCTTCTGATAAGGGAAAGAGGTGCAAGATATATTATATGACACAGGTTTCTGTGGCTCCTCCACAGTTTACAGTATTTGTAAATTCTAAAGAGTTAATGCATTACTCTTATTTAAGATATTTAGAAAACAGAATTAGGGAAAACGTTCCATATGAGGGGGTACCTATTCAAATGAACGTTAAGGAGAAAAATGATTGATTAACTATATTGGACTTGCGATAGTTTCCTATTTCATCGGATGTTTTTCTTTTGCTATTCTAGTGGGGAAGTTGGCAAAGAATATTGATATCAGAAAACATGGAAGTGGAAACGCTGGAACTACCAATGCTATAAGGGTATTAGGTGCATCTTATGGAGTGCTGGTTTTTATTGGTGATTTTGGAAAGGCATTTCTTGCAGCTTGGTTAGGCAATAGATTAGGAGGCTATTTAGGAGTTGCAATAGCAGCTTTCTATGTTGTTTTAGGGCACGATTTCCCAATTTTTCACAAGTTCCAAGGCGGAAAAGGTATAGCGTGCACAGTGGGTATTTGCGCGTTTATTAATCCACTTATGACATTGATTTCTTTTATTTTTTGTTTTGGTATTGGATTGGCAATTGGATATATTTCATTGGGATCTTTATTATTTTTAACTGCAGTTCCCATAGGAGCAATAATATATTATTGGCCGGCAAATATTGAATTGATAATTGTTGCATTTCTTATTTCGGGTCTTGGTTTTTATAGACATGGAGAAAATATTAAACGCTTAAAAAACGGAACAGAGAATAAAATATGGAGGAAGAAATGAGCGATAAGGTGCTTGTAATAGGTGGTGGTAGCTGGGGAACAGCTCTTGCTAGGTTGCTTTGCAACAAAGGAATAGATACCACTATATACATTAGAGATAAAATGCAATATCATTCTATGACTGAAAACAGAGTCAATGAAAAGTACTTGCCTGTAATAATGTTACCTATGAGCTTAAAATACACTAACGATTTGGAACTTGGAATAAGAGGCAGAAGTAACATAGTATTTGCGGTGCCAACATATAATTTTAGAAAAGTTTTAGAATCTGTTGCACCCCATATTAATAAAGACAATGTAATTATCAATGTTGCAAAAGGCATAGAAAATGAGAGTTTAGAGAGACTGTCTGAAATTTCTTATGACCTAGCGCCTAAAGTAGCGTTTGTTACTTTATCGGGCCCGTCACATGCAGAAGAGGTAGCTTTAGACTATCCTACAACTGTAACTGTTGCATCAGATAATGTTTTGGCGGCGAAAAGTACCCAGGAGTTGTTTTCAACAAAGAGCTTTAGGGTTTACACAAATCCTGATTTAATTGGAGTTGAGCTAGGTGGAGCGCTTAAGAACGTAATTGCACTGGGTTCAGGCATAGCTGATGGATTGGGATATGGAGACAACACTAAAGCTGCACTTATGACACGAGGGATAACAGAAATGGCAAAACTAGGTGTAAAAATGGGTGCCAAAACTGAGACATTCTTTGGAATGGCAGGAATTGGTGACTTGATAGTAACTTGCACTAGTATGCACAGCAGGAATAGAAGAGCTGGAATATTAATTGGAAAAGGCAAAACTGCCCAGGAAGCTACCGAAGAAGTTGGAATGGTTGTTGAAGGGATAAAGACGACTAAATCTGCTTATGAATTGAAGATGCGTAATAACGTAGAGATGCCTATTACAGACATGCTCTATAGGGTAATATATGAGGGCGAAAAAGTGAACAATATCATTGACGACCTGATGACAAGACGATCGAAGGATGAAACAGAGGGATTAATCTTTGGATAAAGAGTTGGCAAGAAGCGAAACAAAAGTTAATAATAGGCCTAATAAAAAATTTATTAAGCGGACTATGGTAATCATTGCTATAGTGATAATGGTTATTTTGTTTGCTAGGGGCATAGTGGTTAAATTTATGAGACAGGGAGTAAAGTCTGTTACACCTCAGCTGTTAGTGTATGTGGACTACAGACCTGTAAAAGCAGGTTTGATCATGTTCGAGGAAGTTTTTGTGGCTGAAGGAAAAGGCATATTAACTGTAAACGCCAGAGAAGGTGTTAGAATTCCAGTTGGTACAGAGATAGCAAGTATTAATTTAATGGCAGATAAATCCAATGCTAGAGAACAATTGCTAAAGGTTCAGTCGGCCATTAATTACAAACAACAATCTGCTGAACTATCCGTAACAGACGATGGCGAACACATGGCTACAAATACGGAGCGTCAACTTCTAGAGAGAATTCAAAATGCCATAGCAGATGATAATTTTTATGAAGTTTCCATGAGTATGACTAACCTTGATTTAACAACGCGCAGAAGTGTTGACATTACAGATTTAGGAAATCTTATGGATAAATCTATAGAGGAACTGGAAGGAATTCGAGCTCAGCTAGAAAGAGAAATAGGGACTTCTAACAAAAGATATTTTGCAAGTCATGGTGGGATAGTCACCTATGAGTTGGATGGCTATGAGGAGCTATTGCCAGCTAGAGAATTCGAAAATTATGACTATGCCTATATTACATCTGTAAAACCTAACTCGGTAGAAAAGATTAACCAACAACAAGTTGAACAAGGTGCAAAACTGTTTAAACTGATTGACAATTTTAAATGGTACTTAGCAGTTGCATTTACTGATGTAGATATTTGGTCGACTTTTGAGATAGGAAATAGATTGAATTTTTCCTTAGATGGGAAAGAAATACATGGAAAATTAGAGATGATTAATGTGGGGGAATCCAATGGTGTTGCCATTGTAGGATTCGAACAGGGCTTGGAAAGTCTATATAGGAATAGGTTTCCAGATGCCAGCTTGATTTATAGAAAAGTTAGGGCACATAAATTACCGGTTCAAACACTCGTAGAAAAAGAAGGGGATAAGCCGGGGGTATATGTTAAAGAGATAAACGGAATAGTTAAGTTTAAACCGGTTGAAGTTATCAATAGAAATGAAGAATATGTATTTGTAAACTTAGGAGATACCAATGGATATTTACATTTCGAAAACGAAGAACCAATTAAGACTGTAACTATGTATGACGAAGTTCTAATCAACCCTTCTGCAATTAAAGAGGAGCAGATTTTGGAATGAGGTGGGCAATGACAATAAGAGACAGGTATAATGAAGTATTAGAAAAAATTGAAGAAGCCAAAATTAAAGCTGGGCGTAAAGATGAGGTTAAGTTAATTGCGGTGACAAAAACGGTCTCAAATGAAGCTGTAGAGGAAGTAATTAACGCTGGAGCAGTTGCAATTGGAGAGAATAGACCCCAAGAATTGGTAAAGAGAATGAGCGAATTTGGAAGCGCTGTAGAATATCATATGATTGGGCGATTGCAAACTAACAAAGTTCGTCATATAATAAAAGATGTAGAGTTAGTTCATTCTTTAGACAGGATGAGCTTAGCAAAAGAAATTGAAGCTAGAGCTAAGGCGATAGACAAGGTTCAGCCTTGTTTATTGCAGGTAAATATTTCAGGAGAAGAAACAAAAACTGGATTTTCTTTAGAAGAAGTGTTATTTTTTGTTGAAGATATTGCTGAAATGCCTTATATTATTATAAAGGGGTTAATGACGATGGCTCCTTTTAGTGGCAATGAGAAAGAAATAAGAAGTATCTTTGAAAAGTTGTATAAATTAAAAAGGCATCTTGAGGAAAAGCATTATACCCATATAGATATGAAGTACCTATCTATGGGGATGTCTCAAGACTATGAATACGCAATATTAGAAGGTGCAAATATGGTGCGTATAGGATCAAATATTTTTGGCAAAAGAGAATAGGAGGATACAATATGGGTATTTTTGACAATTTTAAAAATTTTATGGGTCTTGATAACGATTATGATGATGAAGTGGATGGGTACGAAGAACAGTATCCAGTTGAAGAAGAGCCGGCTCCAAGTCCCATACGTTCAAGAAGGTCAAGGGATAATGTTGTCAATATTCATAGCAAATCCAGCATGAAGATATGTATACATGAACCGTTAAATTATGAAGAATCTCCTAAAATTGTAGATGACTTAAAGCATAATAAAGCGGTAGTACTTAACTTTGAGCAATTGGACATGAATGTTAAGCGTCAAATCTTCGACTTTGTTAGTGGTGGTCTATATGCGGTCGAGGGAAGAATGCAAAAGGTAAATAAAGATATTTTTATTTTAGCGCCTCCCAATGTTGAGATTGACGGAATTAAAGAAGAATTAAAGAACCAAGGCGTATTTCCCTGGTAATAAAGAAGTAAATCTTGAAATTATCACACACCTGTGATTACAGGTGTGTTTGTTGTGCAATTGGAGGGGTTTATGCAAAATTGGCTAAAGGAAATGGAAAAGACTTGGATGGAATTGAAAAATTCTATAAATAACAGAGGTTATGCTATCAGCTCCTTTAAAAACCCTAGAGAATGCCAATTCCTTAAGTCTAGGGCAGATATGCATAATTTGGAATATGATTTATGGCCAGGTGATAGCTGGGAGAGAAATATTGTGTTATTAAGTGAGCCAGGAGATTGTAATTATTTTTCTGGCAAAGCTTTGAAGCTAATAGGAGATTTAGATGGGGTTAAGCACAATGATATATTAGGCTCTATTATGCATTTGGGATTGGACAGGGGAGAAATTGGAGACATCGTAAAAATAAAAGAGCATTATCTCTTATTTACCAGTGATAGAGCGGCTAAAATAATAAAAAATAACTTGAGGGAGATTGGAAGTACCATAATAAAAGTAGATGAATGGGGACCCGATTTACCCACAACACCAGAAATTCCAGGGATGGACATAGTAATTAGCGTTGCCTCGTTGAGATTAGATAATGTGCTAAGAGAAGTTTATGGATTAAAAAGAGCTGAGGCGCAGCAATTCATTGAAAGAAACCAGGTTAAAGTTAACTATTTGGTTGAATCAAGAACGTCATATATTATAGAACCTGGTGATTTGATTTCACTGTCAAGGGCAGGCAGGGCAAGAGTAAAGGATATTGAAGGCTATTCAAAAAAAGGTAGATGTAGGATTAGTGTTTTTGTTTATGAGCATGGCAAAAGGCATAGTTAATGCCAAAGGAAAAGGTGATGAAATTGCATTATTTTATAATGGCTTTAGCCATTGTGCTGGATCAAATATCCAAAATTAAAATGGTTCAAATATTATCCTTGAAAGACCCTATAGTAATAATTCCAGATTTTTTTAAGCTGACCTTAGTCCACAATAAAGGCGCTGCATTTGGGATTTTACAAAATCAAAGAGTTCTTTTTTTGATTATTACGGTGGTTGCAGATGCTGCAATGGTAGGTGGGCTGGTTTTTTATGGTAAAAAGTTAAATAGATGGGAAAGGTGGGCTCTTGGGGCTATTACAGGAGGCGCCATTGGCAATGCCATAGATAGAATTCGTTTTGGTTACGTGGTTGATTTTTTTAGCTTTACTTTTTTTAAAAAATATAATTTTGCAGTTTTTAATGTTGCAGATGCATTTATTGTAGTTGGGGTCATAGTATTGCTTATGCTCACATTGTGGGGTGGAAAATCCAATGATAAATAAATGGGTTATTGATGAAACTGGAGTAGGCATAAGATTGGATAAGTTTTTATCAGAGGAAAATGAAGAGCAGTCAAGGTCTGCTTGGCAAAAACGCATTGATTGTGGAGAAATCAAGGTCAATGGAAATGTTGAGAAGAGCAATTACAAAGTAAAGTCAGGCGATGAAATCCAATGGGAAGCTGTGGAAACGGCAAAAGATATTATCTATCCAGTGGACATGGGGTTACAGGTTATTTATGAAGACGATTTTTTAGCTGTTATTAACAAACCCTCTGGAATTTCAATGCATCCTGGTAGTGGAGCAAAAGAAGAGACTCTAGCTCATGGATTATTGCATAGATTTAAAAAGTTATCTAAAGTATCAGGTGAAGACAGGCCGGGGATAGTTCATAGGCTAGACAAAGAAACAGCAGGCATATTGATAATTGCTAAAGATGATATTACCCACGAAATTATTAAAGATTCTTTTAGCAGAAGAGAAGTATATAAAAGCTACTATGCCATTGTCCACGGAAAGTATAAGGAATCTAAGTCTATTGTTGAACCGATAGGAAGGCATCCTGTTCATAGAACTAAGATGGCAGTAGTAAACGATGGCAGAAAGGCGATTACGGAAGTATTCCCTGTGGAGGATTTGGGAAATTATACATTGGTAAAAGTTGACATTATTACTGGTAGAACTCATCAGATAAGAGTCCATTTAGCCTATGATAATCATCCAGTAGTTGGAGATTCGGTATATGGGCCAAAGAAAACCCATAGCAAATTCTTAATGCTTGCGGCAACAACAGTTGGAATTAAACATCCTCATACTGGTGAGTACCTGTCATTTAAAACAGAGCTGCCAGAGCATATGCAGAGTTTCATTAGAAAAAATTCAAAAAGATAAATACTTAATATTGGTGAATATTATGAAGATTATTTCTAATTCAAAAGCAAAGTTAAACGGCTTTCAATTAAAAATATTAGCATTGGTATTAATGCTAATAGACCATATTCACTATATTTTTGATTTTACTGGCAGCATACCATTATTGTTTAAACAGGTAGGCAGATTGTCAGCGCCGATTTTTCTATTTATTTTTATCCAAGGGTTCATAAAAACTAAAAATAGAGAGAAATTCTTTACTAGAATCTATATAGTATATTTTCTAATGGGAATAGTTTATTGTGGATTAAATATATATGGAGGGGCTAGAAGCGATGGCTTTATTCCCCAAAACGCAATATTCTCAAATTTCATCATTCTTTTTATTTTGTTTAGTGGAATAGAAGAATTTAAAAACGGGAAATTATTAAAAGGGGTAATATTTATATCATTTCCCATCGTATACGATAAAGTATTCTCATTCTTTATATCCAGTATAGGATATAAATCTGCTTTGGCAATTTGGACGTATGCGATTTTCCCTGCTTATTCCACAATAATGGATGGTGGGATATTCTATATCCTAACGGGGCTGTTATTGTATATTTTTGTTGAAAATAGAAGGCTTCAGGTATTAAGCTATGTACTATTTACTCTAGGGATATATATTGTATATTATAGTGTTATGATACCAAACTTTAACATGATTACTATGTTTAATAGCTACTATCAGTGGATGAGCGTATTTGCTGCACCCTTTATGCTACTTTACAATGGAGAACGTGGAAAGGATATAAAATCGTTTTTCTATGTTTTTTATCCGCTTCACATATATATTTTATACGCTATTTCAATGTTTATACAATAGCAAAAGGCATCTCCTTTTATTGGAGAATGCCTTTTAATTTATTCTATGATTATTGTTTGTTGGTTATCATAGTGGACCAGTCCTGGGCCACCTCCAGGTATCCTGCTAACATTTCGACGTTTAGTATAATCCACTTCAACCGGTCCTTGTCCTTTTACTTGGCTGAATTCTGCAGCCTTTTTTGCAGCAAATTCAATGGAGTCAACTGATGCTTCGCTTCCGTTGGTGCGTAATATTACATGACTCCCCGCATAACCTTTTACGTGAAACCAAAGGTCGTCCTTATGACTAATTTTAAAAGTTAATTGATCATTTTGCTTTCTGTTTCTCCCAACTAGTACAGAGAATCCATCAGGTGTACTAAATTCAACTGGTTTTCCAAGTTTAATAGAACCAGATTTCTTCTTTTTTCCAGATTTCAAATAACCATCTTCTTGTAGTGTCTGTCTTATAACTTCCAAATCGTCATCATGGTTAATAATAGAGATATCATATAGTGTGTTTTCTAAATAATTAATTCGACGTTCTGTTTCTATGATTTGCTTATCCAATATCAATGCAGCGTTTTTTAACTTCTGATATTGCTTATAATATCGATGGGCATTGTTCATAGCAGTCAAGGTTGGATCCATTTTTATCGTAATAGGTTTCATTTCGGGGTCGTAGAAATTATCTAATATAACCTGTTCTAAATATGGATCTATCGCATTAGCATTGGCAGCCAACAGATCTCCACAAACTTTATAGTATTCTCTATTTTTGGCATCTTCCAATTCGATTTTTAGCTGTTCATATTTATTTCGCTGTCTATCTAGCCTTATACGTAGTAATTTTCGCAAAGCCTGTTGTCTCTGCGACTTCTTCATTTCATCTTGCTTAGAAAGGTAAAACCTTTCCACCAATGAGCTTAAATCATCATATTTTTCATGGTGAAAGTTACCCAGTGGCATTAAATGGAAATGATACAACTCTTCTTCTTTTCCATTTTTATTAGTTAAATACAACAATGGTTCGATATCGTTATTTCTATGAATTTCTTGAACCTTTAGAAAAGAGTTATCCAGTTCGGTTAATTGAAATTCATCCAATGAAGCAAAAGGAGTATCGCCATCTATATTTGCATAAGAACACATATGTCTACATACCAAAGGACTTAATCCCATGTAAGTATTTAGAAGTGATCGCCATGTAGACTTAGTGTTTTTTTCAATGGCAACAGATGGCAGATTACAATCTGACAGAGGGTTGATTTTATCTCCTAACAATACGGAAGGATCATATTTTTCACCAGGAAGGATTTGTCTTAGTCTGCTCATGTTTTCTGTTACTCTGCGAATACTGTCTATAATAATATTGCTTTCCGAATCTATTAATATTAAATTGCTGTGTTTTCCCATTATTTCCATGACTAGACTCTTTTTTACACGGTAGCCCAACTCGTTTGAACTGACTACGTTTAATACAATTATCCTGTCGTTTGACAATTGATTAAAACTCTCGATGTACCCACCTTGTAAATGCTTTCTAAGTACCATACAAAAAGTTGGAGGTATCATGGGGTTTGGAAAATTCTTATTAGCTAAATAAAACCTGGGAGCACTTAAATTTGTGCAAAACACAATAACACTGCCATGGCGCAAACTAATAGTAACAGTGTCATCTTGTGGTTGATATATTCTATCTATTCGTTGGCCAACGATTTTTTGAGATTCAGAAAGCAAAGCGTTTGTAAATAAACCGTCAAATGGCATACTACCACCTCCATCATTGATATTTTATATAATACGGATTGCTTTGTAAAGGAAGCGATATTTAATAATTTGATTAATTTTGTTTAAAAAGATAAAAGAAGTACTAAATTATGCGAATAAATACCATTATTTTTGGAAAATAATCTAATTTAATGATATAATATTATGATATAAAAAAAGAATAGTGCTAATATTAAGATATAGAGGTGTTACATGGCAAACAGTATGACAGGATTTGGTCGTGGGGAAAGTAGCAATGAATTACATCAAGTAATAGTTGAAGTTAAAAGTGTTAATCATAGGTATCAAGAAGTATATGTGAGAACTCCTCGCCACGGAAATTACCTTGAACAAGTCGTAAGGAATTATATTAAGCAAGAGGGTGGAAGAGGAAAATATGAGGTCAACGTTGAACTTAGCAATGTGGGAGATTCTAAATTTGAGCTAAGTGTGGATTTAGCACTCGCCAATGCATATTATCAAGCGTATAAATCAATTGCAGAAGACTTGGAGATCAATGATACTATTTCATTATCTATGATTACAAGAAACAACGAGGTCATTGTATCTAAGAGAAAAGAGATAGATTACGATGAAATTAGTAACTTAACACTTCAAGCGTTAGAATGTGCTATGAGAGATTTATGGCACATGCGAAAAGTAGAAGGGGAACGATTATCCAATGAATTGTTAGGTAGATTAAATACTTTGGGCGAAACTATTGAAGAGTTAGGAATTTTAAGTGCTAATCTGCCATTAGACTACAAGAGAAAGTTGCAAGAGAGGATTGAGGAATTATTAGGTTCTTCTGTTCCTTTAGATAAGGATAGGTTGGAAAATGAAGTAGCCTACTATGCAGATAAATTAAATGTTGAGGAAGAAATAAATAGGCTAAAAAGCCATATTTTACAGTTCCAGGCTAGCGTAATTTTAGACGAACCCGTAGGTAGAAAATTAGACTTCTTAGTACAAGAGATGAATAGGGAAGTCAATACCATTGGTTCTAAATCAAATGACGAGTCAATAGCTGGGCTTGTCATAGATTTAAAGGCGGAGATAGAGAAAATGCGTGAACAAATTCAGAACTTAGCTTAGGGTGAAAGCTGATGAAAATAATTAATATAGGTTTTGGGAATATCGTGATGGCGGAGCGCATAGTAGCGGTAATAAGCCCAGATTCAGCTCCAGTTAAACGCTTAGTCCAGGAAAAAAAAGAAAAAGGCAATGTAATTGATGCAACATATGGTAGAAAGACAAGGGCTGTAATAATCATGGATAGCCAGCACATTGTATTGTCTTCCGTTTTGCCAGAGACAATTGTAAACCGTTTGCAGTCAAAGGGGGATCAAGACATATGATAGAAGATGTATCAAAGGGTTTTTTATTAGTGGTATCTGGTCCTTCTGGCTCTGGGAAGGGGACAGTCTGCAACGAATTGATGAAAGCTCATAAAGATGTAGTATTTTCCATTTCAGCAACCACAAGAGCCATTAGAGATGGTGAAGTGGATGGAATCCACTATCAGTTTCTATCGGAAGAGGACTTTCTAGACAAGGTAGAGAAGGGGCTTTTTCTTGAATATGCAAATGTTCATAACAACTATTATGGCACGCCTTATTTGCCAATAAAAGAAAATATAGATAAAGGAAATATTGCTTTGCTTGAAATCGATGTTCAAGGGGCAATGCAGGTAAAAGAGAATAATATTAGAGGAGTTTATGTTTTCATTGCACCTCCATCAATGGAAGAGCTAGAAAGCAGATTGATTAAAAGAGGAACAGATTCCCCAGAGGTAATAGCTAGAAGAATGAAAAATGCAATAATGGAAATGGATTATATTTCAAAATATGATTATCTCATTGTCAATGACAGTGTGGAAGAGTCCGTTAGAGCACTGGAAAGCATTTTATTTGCTGAGAAGCATAGAGTAATAGGAGGATAATATGATAATACCATCTTTTAACGAGATATCAAAAATCACTGACAGTAGATACGCATTAGTAATGTTGGTTTCAAAAAGGGCACGTCAGCTTGTTGACGGATCAGAACCTTGTATCAATACTAAGGACGAAAATCCGGTTACTACTGCAATTAAAGAAGTAATGGACAACGATGTCGTATTTGGTGAGCCTATGAGTGATTATGAGTACAGATTGAAAGCTGAAAAAATTAGGCTAGCAGAGGAATTAGAAGACGCAGTTGTAGATGTTCAAGCTGATGCAATAGAAGCTGGTGGTATGAATGATATTGTGGGATAAAAAACATATATTAATAGGAATTACTGGTGGGATTGCCGCGTATAAAGTAACCGAGTTAATTAGCTTGCTAAAAAAAGCAGGTGCTACTTGCGAGGTGATTATGACAGAGGGAGCCAAAGAGTTTATTACTCCTTTGACAATACAAACACTAACTGAGCACAAAGTGCACATTGACCAATTCTCCCTTCCTATAACTATGGATGTAGAGCACATAGAATTAGCAAAAAGAGCAGATGCGCTAGTAATATGCCCTGCCACTGCTAATACAATTGCAAAGTTAAACCATGGTCTTGCAGATAATTTATTATCCACTGTTGCCTTAGCTTACGAAGGGCCGAAGTTGGTGGTTCCAGCAATGAATACTGCCATGTGGAAAAATGCTGCAACTATTAAAAATGTTAATGGAATTAAAGAGTTGGGATATACTGTAATGAATCCGGATTCTGGTCTTTTGGCATGTGGGGACATAGGTGAGGGGAAAATGCCCCAACCAGCCGATGTTTTTGAAGCCATTGAGGATTTGCTTACTGAGAAGGATTTAGTGGGTAAAACCGTAGTCGTAACTGCTGGGCCAACCATGGAACCCCTAGATCCAGTGCGTTATTTAACTAATCACTCAAGTGGTAAAATGGGTTATTCTATAGCAAAAGAGGCAAAGCAAAGAGGTGCAAAAGTTGTACTGATTAAAGGATATACACCCAATATTCCTCCGAATGTAGATAAATTAGTAGAAATAAAGACCACGGGAGAACTTCTGGAAGCAGTTGATGAGCACTTTGAAGACTGCGATGTATTGATTATGCCTGCAGCACCACTAGACTATAGGCCAAGCACCGTCAGTGATAAAAAAATAAAAAAAGGTGATAATGACACACTATCTATGGTGTTTGTACCTAATCCTGATGTGGCAAAAACTATGGGAGCTAAGAAAACTCATCAAATCATGGTTGGATTTGCTGCAGAAACCAATGATGTGCTGGAAAATGCACAAGGCAAGTTAGTTAAAAAGAACTTGGACTTTATTGTAGCAAATGACCTGACTAGAGAAGGCGCTGGCTTTAAAGAATCAACGAATATAATAACTATTATCTCTGCTGATGGAGAACAGACAAAATTCCCCATTATGTCTAAAGAGCAAGTAGCTCAAGAGATAATAAACAAAATAATACAGTTAATTGGAAAAGCTAGAAGTTAACTTCTAGCTTTTTGAAAGGAACGGAATATGCTGGTACAAGTTGTTTTGACTACAGCCTTTATTATGGCCAAAACTGCATTTACGTATATTTTACCCGATGGAGAAGTTTATTCACCGGGGCTTAGGGTTGAGGTTCCTTTTGGCAGGTCTAATAAAACAGAAGTGGGCGTCTTGGTCGGAATAGGGCAAGATGATGAAGCTTCAAAGTATAAGAAAATCATTAGAGTATTAGATCGACAACCACTGTTTAATAATGAGATGTTGCAACTCTTTGAGTATATATATAAAGAAAATATGATTCCGTTGGGGCAAGCCATTAGTTATTTAATGCCACCTATTCAATATGAGCAATATCATGTTAAAGATGACGGGAAAGCTGTGTTTAGCGGCCATAATAGATCTTTGAGACAGTGGTTAAAGGCAAATCCAGAGGCTCGTATTAGAAAATCAGCAACCAGGCAGGAAGCTCTTTGGAATTATTTAATAAAAAATGGAATTACTGAGAGAGATGTGCTTAAAAATAGTACTGGGATTCCTCAGTCTGTAATATCGCAGATGCTTGATCAAGGCAGTGTCGTCGAAGTTTCAGCTCCAGAGAAACAGTGTATGAAAATAGCTTTAAATGAAGAACAAAGACTATGTGCTGATGGTATAATTGCGAGCAAAAAACCTTGGCACTTGCTCTACGGGGTAACCTCCAGTGGCAAGACAGAAGTTTATATTGAACTGATAAAAGAAACTTTAAAGCAGGGAAAACAGGCATTGGTTTTGGTGCCTGAAATTGGATTAATTCACCAAATGGTTAGTAGAATTGAACCATATTTTAACGAAGATGTTGCCGTACTAAGTAGTAAAGAAGCAATGGGGATTCGAGCTTATGAATGGATTAATTTAAAAAATGGAACTACCTCTATTGCCGTTGGAGTTCGGTCTGGAATAACTGCCAGTTTTAATAATTTAGGATTGATAATAATAGATGAAATGCATGACTCCTCTTATGAACCCATGGAGGGCTCAAGATATAATGTTTTGGAAACTGCTTTGTTCAGATGTGAAACTGAGAAATGCAAGTTAGTCATGGGCAGTGCAACTCCTTCTATATCCTATATGCATAGAGCACTAGCAGAAGGGGATATACTTTGGTTGTTGAAAAATAGGTATAAAAACAGACCTTTTCCAGATGTAAGTCTTGTGGACATGAGAAGTGAGTTGGAAAAAGGCAATAGAAATATCTTTAGTTATAAGTTGCAAAGACAAATGGAGGATAGCCTAAACAATGATGAACAGATTATGCTGTTTATCAACAGAAGAGGATTTTCGACATTTGTGTCCTGCAGAAGTTGTGGTCATGTTATGGAGTGTCCTCAATGTAAACAAATTTTGACGTTTCATGCCAAAAAAAAGCGATTAATATGCCATCAATGTGGATATACTGAAGCAGCTCCTAAAGTATGTCCAGCATGTGGTAGTGTAAAGATAAGATATTTTGGAATAGGAACGGAACAAATACAACAAGCTATAACGAAACGCTTTCCAAACATTGGAGTTTTAAGGATGGATAGAGATTCCACAGGGCGGAAAGGAAGTCACAAAGAAATCGTTAACAGTATGCATACAAAAGATGCTCAGGTGCTGATTGGAACCCAAATGATAGTAAAGGGGCACGATTTTCCAGGAGTTAGTACAGTAGGTATTTTAGCTGCTGATATGAGTCTTTATATACCTAGTTTTAAAGCCGCAGAGAACACTTTCCAGTTAATAATGCAGATGGCTGGGAGAGCTGGTCGTCATGAAAATAATGGGCAGGTAATATTACAGACATACTCTCCAGATCACTATGCTATAGAAAGAGCTGCAAACAACGACTACAAAGGGTTTTATAAAGACGAGATAGCTTTGAGAAAAGCATTTTATTGGCCTCCTTTTTGGGAGATTATGGAAATGGAATTGTTTCCTGGTAAAAACCCTGAAAAAGGGTATATAAAAGTCGATGAATTATACCAATTGTTCAATGAATTTGTTATTGAAAAGGGTATAGATGAAAGTCTTTACTATTCATATCAACCGATACTACAAGATCATAACTCCAAAGAGCATCCGCAAATATTTACATGGATGACCAAGTGGTCAAAGACTATAGCCGTTGAGATGAATGAGATTTGGAACAAATTGTGGGAATTTGATAATGATGTTAGTATGAAAATAAAGTGGAAAAGGACAAGGTGGTAATATGGCAATTAGAGAAATAAGAGTTGAAGGAGACCCTGTATTAAAAAAGGTTTCTAGAGAAATTGATATAATAAACGAGAGAACGATAACTTTATTAAATGACATGGCGGAGACAATGTACCACGCCAATGGAATAGGCTTAGCAGCACCACAAGTGGGAGTATTAAGAAGAGTTGTAACGTTAAATGTGGGCTCTGGATTAATTGAAATGATCAATCCTGTAATTGTGGAATCTGAGGGAGAGTGCAATAGCACTGAGGCGTGCCTTTCAGTTCCTAATAAAGTAGGCGATGTTTTGAGACCTACTAAGGTAGTGGTGGAATATTTGGACAGAACAGGCGAAAAGAAGAGAATGGAAGCAGAAGAATTAGCAGCAATTGCCATTTGTCACGAATTAGATCATCTGGATGGCGTATTATATGTTGATAAAGCAGTGGCAGTAAATGAAATTGCTGATGGAGAATAATTAATTATCACATCATATTAGAGTAAAGGGGTAAATATGCGCGTTGTTTTTATGAGTACACCTGATTTTGGCGTGAAGGCATTAGAAGCCATAGCAAAAGCACATCAAGTAGTTGGGGTAATAACACAGCAAGATAAGCCTAGGGGCAGAGGGAAAAAGATGATGCCGACACCTATAAAAGAGAGTGCATTATCTTTGGGGATAACTGTTTATCAACCTAAGAATGTGAATGATAAAGAAAGCTATGAATTGATAAAAAGTTTGAACCCAGAGGTTATTGTGGTAGTAGCCTATGGTCAAATAGTAAAAAGGGATTTATTGGATTTACCTAAATATGGATGTATTAATATTCATGCTTCTTTGCTACCAAAATATCGAGGAGCCGCACCAATGGTAAGGGCGCTTATGGATGGAGAAAAAGAAACTGGTATAACAATAATGAAGATGGAAGAGGGATTGGATACTGGGCCTATGGCTATGATGAAGAGCACCTCTACAGATGGGAAAAACGCTGGCTTGATTCATGACGAGCTAGCGATTATGGGTGCTGAACTAATTGTTAAGACTTTAGAGCAGCTGGAGAGAAACGAAATAATTTGGGAAAAACAAGATGATGGAAAAGCTTCATATGCGCACAAGATTAGTAAAGAAGATGGACAAGTTCACTTCAATAATGCTGCTGAAGAGGTTTATCATCATATTATGGCATTTGACCCTTATCCTGGAGCTTTTACCACCTTGGATGGGCTTACTCTAAAGCTATTTGAGCCGGAGATAGTTTCATGTAGTGCAGAGGAAAAACCAGGAACGATATTATCAGCTGAAGGACAGTTGATAATATCCTGTGGCACCGGCTGTATTAAAGTTGGAGCACTACAGAAACAAGGGAAAAAACGAATGGAGATAAAAGAATTCTTACGAGGGAATAGACTTTTAGAAGGCACAGTTTTAGGAGGTTAATATGTATAATACATTTTTATACGGAGATTATTTTTATCTGATTATTCCTGCAATGCTACTGGGATTGTGGGCACAAGCTAGAATAAGATCGACCTATGAAAAGTACTCCAAGGTAAGCAATCAAATGGGGCTTACAGGATATCAAATGGCCAGGAGTATGTTAGATAGAAATGGGCTTACCCACGTACAGGTACTACAGACTAATGGAACTTTAAGCGATCACTACGACCCGAGAAGTGATATGTTGAGATTGTCCCCAGATGTATATTCTGGAACATCTATTGCCAGCATAGGCATAGCTGCCCATGAAGCAGGACACGCTTTACAAGATGCTAATGAATATGCTCCTTTTATGCTAAGAAGATATTTACTGCCATTTGCAGTTACGGCTTCTCAGCTATTTTGGATATTTTTCTTGCTGGGTTTTATTATTTCTCCAAAGTTTATTGACATAGGGATTATTCTATTTGCAGTTGGTGTATTATTTCAAATAGTTACGCTGCCAGTGGAATTTAATGCCAGCAAGAGGGCAATGGATGCAATAAGGGAGACCAATGCACCAGACGATGTTGTCTATGGCTCTAGAAGGGTTTTAACTGCTGCTGCAATGACATATGTAGCTGCTGCTGTTATGGCACTATCTCAATTATTGAGATTTTATATGATGAGCCAGAGAAGAAGGTAGGAAAATATGATAGTGAGAAGAGAGGCCGTATTGTGTTTAGAGGAAGTGTCAAGGGATGGTGCTTATGCAAACTTGATAGTTCCCAACTATACAAAGAAGTTAACAGACGCTAGACAAGAAGGGCTGTTTCGTCGATTGGTATACGGTACTCTAGAGAACCTTTTGTATCTGGACTATATCCTTGAACAAGTTTCCGGGAAAAAACTTGAATCTCTAGATGAAAGAGTGCTATGGGGAATAAGAATAGGAACATATCAATTATGTTTTATGGATCTAAAAGATCATGGCGCAATTTACGAAACAGTTGAGGCTATAAAAAGATTAAACAGAAGGCATAGTGCTGGATTTGTAAACGGGGTCTTGCGTAGTGTCCAGAGAAAAAAAGAAAAACTACTAAAAATAGAGGATCAAGAACCTTTGGATGAACTTTCAATTAAGACCTCAATCCCAAAGTTTATCTTAGAACAATGGCTTGAGTTGTGGGGCATAAATACCGTTATAGAAATTGCTGAAAGCTTCCAAAAGACGGCAAAGTTCTTTATCAGGCCCAATCCTATAAAGATAGCTGATGAGATATTATTGAGAAAGTTAGAAGAACAAGGTTATACTTTGGATAAATCCGAAAGTGTTGAGCATTGTTATAGCATTGAAAAGCCATTTCACATAGTAGAAACTAACGCTTTTAAAGAAGGACTGTTTGCAATTCAAGACTCTTCTAGTATAAATGTGGTAAATAGTATGAATATAGAAAGTACAGATACAGTTTTGGATATGTGTGCTGCTCCAGGGGGTAAAGCCTGCCATATAGCAGCACTAGCAACTAATGGAGCTGTAGTAGCAGCAGATATATATGAGCATAAAGTTGGTTTAATAAAAGATTATGCCGATAGAATGGGAATAAAAAATATGGAGGTCGTTCAACAAGATTCTAGGAAAGAACGTCCTTATTGGTGTGAGAAATTTGATAAAATTCTTTTAGATGCTCCATGTTCAGGATTAGGAGTAATTGGCAGAAAACCAGATTTGCGTTGGAAGAGAAAAAGAGAGGACATCAGTGAACTAGCTGCGATTCAAAGTGAATTATTAGAGATGTCTTACAAGTATTTAAAGCCTGGGGGAATATTGACCTATAGCGTTTGCACAATGAGTAAAGAGGAGACTGTAGACCATTTCTATCGTCTTGATAATAATCCAAATTGGGAGAGAATAGATGAGCTAGAAGGGCAGTTCTTGCTACCAATGAAAACTGAGGGAGATGGATTTTATGTCATGCATTGGAAAAAAAGAGCATAATTTCAGTCCGGTCAATTATTCTCTAGAACAATGGAGACTAAAGATGGATGAGTGGAACGAAAAAGCGTTTAGAGGCAACCAAATATATGAATACCTTCATCGCAGCTATGGTTTAGGAATAAATGAGTGGAACAGGTTGCCAAAAAGCTTAAGGGATAAGCTAAGTGAATTAGATATACCTAAAGTGGTAATAGAAGATAAATATGTTTCTGACATTGATGGAACAATTAAGTATCTGTATAAATTATATGATGATTCATATATAGAAGGCGTACTTATGAAATATAAATATGGATATACACTATGTGTATCTACCCAGGTTGGCTGTGCTATGGGATGTAGCTTTTGTGCATCTACAAAGGGTGGAAAACAAAGAGACCTGGAGGCGTATGAAATACTAGGTCAGATATATTCAGTGGAGATAGAAGAAGATATAAGCATTTCTCATGTGGTATTAATGGGAATGGGAGAACCTCTTGATAACTGGGACCATGTAAAGCGATTTATGGAAATATTGGCTTCAAAAGAGGGAAAAAATATGAGTTACAGAAATATGACTGTTTCAACATGTGGCGTTGTACCTGGAATAGAGGCTCTGGCTGAGTGGGGAAAACCGGTAACACTGGCTATTTCACTACACGGAACTAATGATTCTGAAAGAAATGAGATTATGCCTATTAATAGGAAATATCCCATTGATGAGCTTATGAAAACAGTGGATAGATATACTAATGCGACTGGGAGAAGAGTTAGCTTTGAATTCACAGTTATTCCAGGTTATAATGATAGCATGGAATCAATGGACAGGTTAGCTGACTTATTGAGCAAAAAACTATGTCATGTCAACTTAATCCCATTGAATCCAATTGAGGAGTTCAATAAAGGAAAGCAAAAGTCTATATCTATTTATAAATTAGCTGACTATCTGGAGAAAAAGAACATCCAAACCTCCGTTAGGAGGACTTTAGGACCGGACATTGATGCTAGTTGCGGACAGTTAAGACAGCGAAAAGTGAAGGGAAGGAATTAATCGTATGGAATATATCGGATTAACTGATAAAGGACCAGTGCGATCCATCAACCAAGATACTTTTAGAATAATTGAAGGTTTGGATTATACAATTTTTATGGTTGCAGATGGAATGGGAGGCCATTCCGGTGGTGAAGTGGCAAGTATGATGGCGTGTGAGACCATTGAAGCCCACATTAAGAAAGAAGAAAACGTTGGAATTCATACTATTTTAGATGGAGTAAGACTATCAAATGAAAACATTTTAAAGCGTGGGAAAGAAGATAAGTCTTTAAAAGGAATGGGTACGACACTTGTATTATTGTTTCAAGGTAAAGAAGGCTTTCATTTTATTAATATAGGTGATAGCCGCTTATATGGAAGCACCAAAGGTAAGTTGGTCCAACTATCAGTTGACGACTCTTATGTAAATATGTTGGTAAAATCTGGGGGGATATCGAAAGAAGAGGCCCAAAGGCACCCTCAAAGATCTATGATAACTAAGGCGTTAGGCACCGATAAGAATCTAATAGTAAACAGTGCATGCATTGAGGAAGAATATGAACAGTTCTTACTTTGTAGCGATGGACTAACTTCAATGGTAGATGATGACACTATTAATTCAATAATTGCAGGTAACGAGCCGGTGAAATACAGAGTTGAGTCAATGCTACAAAAGGCCATTGAAACTGGAGGACACGATAACATTACCGTTATATTAATTGACAGGCGAGAAACGGGTGAAAACAATGATTAATTCCGTATTAAATCAAAGATATGAAATCCTTGAAAAAATTGGGGATGGAGGCATGGCAGAAGTCTTCCGTGCTCATTGTCGTGTGCTTAATCGCCAAGTGGCAATAAAAGCATTGAAGCAACAATATGTAAATGATGCTGAATTTGTTAGGAAATTTAGGAAAGAGTCTTCTTCTGCTGGTGGGTTGAATCATCCAAATATTATTAATATTTTCGATATTGGTGAAGAACTGGTAGAAGGTAAGACAGTATATTATATAGTAATGGAATATGTAGATGGTTGGACTTTAAAAGAAGAAATTGTTAAAAAGGGCAAGCTGTCAGCGCAGCAAGTAGTAGTTTATGGAAGCCAAATTGCAGCGGCTTTAGCTCATGCTCATAGCCATCATATCATTCATAGGGATATCAAACCCCAGAATATTATGATTACTAAAGATGGAATAGTTAAGCTGATGGATTTTGGTATTGCCAGAACTACAAATAGCCAAACGATGACAATGACCTCTGAAGCCATGGGATCCGTTCACTATTTTTCTCCCGAACAAGCTAGAGGCCAGGTGACAGATGAGAAAACTGACATTTACTCTTTTGGAATTGTCTTATATGAAATGGTTACTGGACAATTACCATTTGATGGAGATACGCCTGTAGCTGTGGGAGTAAAGCATATACAAGGGGAATTTTTACCTCCTTCAAAATGGGTGCCTAATATACCGGTAGATTTAGAACGAATTATTCTAAAGTGCATGAAGACTAATCCTGTGCAAAGATACAATAACATGGATGAAATCCTCTATGATTTGCAAAAGGTTGGCTCTGGAAATTCTCAAGTAGACATAGACGATGATAATTCTCAGACACGGGTAATACCGGTACAGGTTAGAGAATATGATAAAGTTGAGCAAAAACCTGTGAGGCAAGTTAAAAAAGGCGAATCTAAAGTTTCTAATAGAAAGAGCAAGAATGTTAAAAAGAAAAAAGATAGACTAATGACTATTTTAGGAGTACTAGTGGCTTTTGCTTTGGTTTTAGGAGCATTTATTGTATATCAAAATGTTCTAAAAGGCGGATTAGGTTCAAACAAAATAGATGTTGAAGTGCCTAAAATAATTGGTAAGGATAAAGCTGAGGCAGAAAAATTGCTAAAAGATGTTGGGCTCGAGTTTGAGGTGGAGTCGACTGTAGAGAATGACGAATTTGAACCAGGACAAGTAGTCTCCATAAACAACACTGCTGAAGGTAATAAAGCAAGGCAAGGATTTGTTGTTAAGGTATCTGTTAAAGGTGAGTCTGATTTAGTACAAGTACCTGATTTAAAAGGGCTAGACGAAGAAGCTGCTCAAAAAATCATAGAGGAAAAAGGGTTTGTACCTGGAGAAGTAAAAGAAGAGGCCAATAAAGAAATTGAAAAGGGAAAAGTAATAACTCAAAATCCTCAAGCAAATGAAAAAGTTGAGAAAAACACAAGGATAGACTTGCTTATTTCTTCAGGAGAAGAAGAGACGGTATTCATGCCTAATTTAGACAATGTGGACATAAATGTTGCGAAAAAACAATGGAAGATGCAGGGCTATCGCTAGAAGTACATTATGAAGATAGTGATAAATATGAAAAAGATAGGGTGTTCTGGCAAGAGATCGAACGCGGCAAAGAAATTGAAAAGGGAACAACAGTTACTGTCTATGTGTCAAGCAATAAAATAGAAGTATCCGAGGGGCCAGTTGAAGGGAATGAGGAAATTAGTGTTGCGTATTCTGTTGAGCCTGACCAATCTAAGGAATATATGCACGTGGTGATATATAAATCTAGTTCTTCAGGAGAAGAGATAGTGTTTGATAAGATGATATATCATGATACTGAGGTTCAAAACATTGTTTTAAAAGGAAACCAAGGAGATGTTTTCAAAGTATACCATGACGATGTTTTAATTAGGGAGTTGCGATAATGTCTTGGCAATATGGGGATGGAAGAATCATTAATAGTATTGGTGGTTTTTATGAAGTACAATTACCAACCTTAAGGGTAAGCTGTCGAGCTAGGGGAGTTTTTCGTGAGCAAGGCATTAAGCCACTACCTGGAGACATTGTCCATATTAGATACAATACTTTAGATAATACAGGATATATTGAAGAAGTTAAGGTGAGAAAGAACACTTTATTAAGACCTCCAGTTGCAAATTTAGATCAAGCAGCAGTAGTTGTCAGTACAAAATCACCTAAATTTAATGGTTGGGGATTGGATAGAATGCTAATAATATTAGAGCATTTGGATATTCCAACAGTAATCGTTGTAACAAAAGATGATTTGGATCCTAAGAAAGCGGCTGAGATTAAGAAAATATACAGCTCCATAGGTTATGAAGTATATACAACTAGGGCTACAATTATTTCTCCAGAAGAGTTAAGTGAAGTTTTTGCTGGGAAAATAACTGCTTTAATGGGTCCATCGGGAGTAGGTAAAACATCACTAATAAACGCAATCAGTCCTTTGGAGTTAAGTACGGGAACTGTTAGCACAAAGACTTCAAGAGGAAAGCATACTACTAGACATGTAGAACTATATCCTTTGGGAAATGAAGGATATGTATTTGATACTCCAGGTTTTTCGTCGTTGGATTTAACTGAAGTTTTTTCAGATGAAGTGGAGATTAAGGATGGCTTTCCAGAATTTAGAAAATTACAGCACAAATGTAAATTTTTAGGTTGTGTTCACGATAAGGAGCCTGAATGCGCCATTAAAGAAGCGTTGGGAAAAGGCGAAGTCCATAGTGATAGGTATGAGAACTATTTAATGTTTTTAGAAGAGATTAGAAGCCATAGGAGGTATTGATTTGAAAATTGCACCATCAATTTTATCTGCTGATTTTTCGATAATGAAAGAAGTTCTAATTGAAACGGAAAAAGCTGGAGCAGACTATATTCACGTAGACGTTATGGACGGTCTATATGTTCCAAATATCACCTTTGGACCACCTGTGATAAAAAAATTTAGAAAGCACTCAACATTACCTTTTGATGTTCACTTGATGATAATGAATCCGGAAAGGTATATTAAAGAATTCGTAGAGGCAGGGGCGGATATTATTACAGTCCATCCTGAATCTACTATACATCTACAAAGGGTGCTGTCTTTGATAAAAGATTATGGGATTAGAGCAGGAGTATCACTAAATCCATCTACTCCTTTAGATACGTTGAAATGCGTAGGTGAGGATATGGACTTACTTTTGATAATGAGTGTAAATCCAGGGTTTGGAGGACAATCATTTATTCCACAAATTCATAAAAAAATTGAAGAGGCGAGTGCATGGATTAAAGAATATCACCCTCATATTGAATTAGAGGTTGATGGTGGTGTAAATCTAAAAAACATTAACATGCTTAGAAATACAGGGGTAGATACTGTTGTTATGGGTTCTGCTTTTTATGGGGAAATGCCATTAGACGTAAAAATGGCAGAAATAAGAAAGAGCTTAGGAGAACAGCTGTGAAGGGCTTGGTTATTGGCGGAGGCTGTGATGTAGATATAGATTTACTCAGTTTGGAGTTAGAGGATTCAGACTTAATAATATGTGCTGATAGAGGAATTGAGTATCTTATTCAAATGGGAGTACAACCTGATTTTTTAATGGGAGATTTCGACAGCTTTACAGGCGAACTACCTTCAGATTTTGAAGGAAATACAAAGGTCTTGACTTACCCTAGGGACAAAAATGATACTGACATGCAATTGGCGGTAGATTTTGCCTTAGAAAAAGGTTGCACGGAGTTAATTTTAATGGGTGCAGTTGGAACTAGAATGGATCATACTCAGGGGAATATATCCATCGTCGTACAAAATGAACTAAAGGGAGTAAGCACAATAATAAAAGGAAAACAAAATATTATTCAGGCAGTTAAAGGGCCTAAGAATATTATTATTGAAACAGACAAGCCTTATGTTTCTGCGATACCTGTTTCTATAGAAGGGATAAATATTAGTACCGAAGGTTTCAAGTTTGAAGTAGAAAATTTATTTATTTCGCATGGAGATACCCGAGGTATAAGCAATACTCTATTAAAGGCAAATGGAGTACTGAAAGTAAATAGCGGAACTGCTCTTGTGATTTTCGCTGAAGATTAACAAAAAAACAAACCAGGGATTATAATCCCTGGTTTGTTTTAAATATTTATTAAGTTGCAATAAAAAAAGCAGGTCAAAAACTCTGTTTTTAACCTAGCTTATCTTAATCTTTAAGCTTCCAATGGAAACTTGTAAGTCGCTTATACAGCTCTTAAATCAGGGTTTGATTTTAGGCATTTAGCGCAAATATTAATGCGTTTTGAAGTTCCATTGATGTTTGTTCGAATTCGACGGATATTGGGTGACCAAGATTTATTAATCTTTTTATTAGAAAACGTCACTTTATGGCCGAACTGCTTTTGTTTTCCACAGATATCACATTTTTTTGCCATGAAACCCACCTCCTTCGATTATGTTATGGCTCTGATACCTTAGATATTGTACCACAACAGGTGGAGTTTATGCAAATAGAATTTCATTTTATAATAAAAAAATCTACAGACATCAAAGTCCATGCGTTAAAACATATATTTATGAATGTATATGCATGAAAAGTGGACACCGTATTGGGGGCGCTAGATAAATCTGAATACATAAAATAGCAACTGGCATCTGGTGATGTGGAGATTGAAATTATTATTATGAGTTAATAACATTTGTATCTCTGGTATTTGGTTAAGGAGAAAAACTTTCAAATCAAGGAATGAAAGCATCAACTAAGCACAGTTATATTAATAAACATAAGGCTGTAAATATGGTTTAGATGTTTTAAAAGACATAAAAAAATAAAAAATTAGCTAAGTATATGAAATTATATGACTGAATATAAATATTGTATATTAGGAATATCCAGGTATAAAATATGTAAAAATTGTCATCAAGGGGTATTTCGTGGTATACTAATGCAAACCGAGTATTTTTAATTTTATAATGGGAGGTTTAGAATGAGCAGTGTAATAACGACAGATCTAGGCAATATTGTAATAGAAGATCAAGTTATCGCTAATATAGCTGGTGTTTCTGCGATGGAGAGTTATGGAATCGTTGGTATGGCAGCTAAAAATGCTACTGATGGAATATTTGAGCTTTTAAAAGCGGACTATTTAAGCAAAGGTATTTCAGTACGCATCGGTGACAATTTGGAAATTGATCTACACGTAGTTTTGGAATACGGAGTAAACATTAATACTGTTGCAGAAAATATTATAGATAGAATTAAATTTAATGTGGAGTCACTAACATCATTGAGAGTGACCGGAATTAATATATTCGTGCAGGGAATTCGAATAGGAAAATGATGGAGGCATAATTTACATGGTGAATTCTATTGACGGTACTACCTTACAGCGTTTGCTTAAAGGTGGTATGTTAAATTTGGAAAATAGTAAGGAATTGGTAAACAGTTTAAACGTTTTCCCTGTTCCTGATGGAGATACGGGAACTAACATGAGTTTAACCATTAAATCAGCGGTTGAACAAGCGTTGACTGTTAATGACAACAATGTATCAAAAGTTATGGATGCAGCTTCTCTAGGATCTTTAATGGGGGCGAGGGGTAATTCAGGAGTTATTTTATCTCAGTTGTTTAGAGGATTTGCAGAGGGTGTAAAAGGTTATGAGCAGTTGACATCGACAGCTTTAGCTGAAGGATTTAGACATGCAGCTAGAGTTGCTTATCATGCTGTAATGAAGCCAGTTGAAGGAACTATATTAACTGTTGCCAAAGATATGAGTTTAAAGGCATCTAAGTATATCAAGAGCACAGATCTGATTATGAATATAATTGAATCTATTTTAGAAGAAGGGGAACGATCTCTTAAGAGGACCCCTGAACTGTTGCCACAACTTAAGGCTGCTGGCGTTGTAGATGCCGGTGGAAAGGGGCTGTTGATATTCCTTGAAGGGATGGTTTTAACAGCTAAAGGGCAGTTAGATCCTGATATGGCAATAGAGGATATAAAGAGTATTGCAGCAGCTGGAAAAATTATTGCTACAGAAGATATTGAATTCGGATATTGTACTGAGTTTATGATTGAAAGCGATGCATCAAATGTTGCGAAATTACGTGAAAAGCTATATTCTATGGGAGATTCTTTAATAGTTGTGGGCGATCAGGGTGTAATAAAAGTTCATGTCCATACTGACCATCCTGGAGAAGCATTAGAATTTGCTATGAGCTTTGGTGGCATTAGAAATATTAAAATAGACAATATGCGCTATCAACATGAGGAGATACTAAGAAGCGAAATAGAAAAAGTATCAGATGAACAAAATACTGAAGATAAAGCTTTAGAAGAGCCGACAGAATATGGAATTATTGCTGTAGCCAGTGGAGATGGTTTAGAAAGAGTGTTTAAAGACCTTGGTGTTAATGTGGTAATTAAAGGTGGACAAACGATGAACCCGAGCACCGAGGATTTCATTAAAGCTATTGACAGCATTAATGCAAAACAGTTGCTAATTTTCCCGAATAATAAGAACATAGTTTTAGCTGCTGAGCAAGCGCAAAAATTATCGGATAAGCAGGTTTATGTAATAAAAACTAAAACTATTCCACAGGGAATATCTGCACTTTTGTCTTTTGATCCAGAAGCAATAATCGAGGAGAACCTTGATGCCATTGAAAGTGCTATCTCTAATTTAAGAGCAGGTCAAGTCACCTATGCAGTAAGAGATACTGAGCTTAACGGAATAGATATTAAAAAAGATGAAATCATTGGTATGTCGGAAAGTGATATTTTAACAAATGGAGTTGAATTAAATCCAACGGCAGCTCTTCTAGTTGATAAACTTATGTTCGATGACTCTACTATTATTTCTGTTATTTATGGTTTTGACACACCTGAGGAAGAAGCGCAAGAATTGGCGGATTTATTAGAGAGTAAATATCCGGATCATGATGTCGTATTAATTGATGGAGGGCAACCGGTTTATTATTACCTGATTTCTATTGACTAAGAATATGGTTAAAACTTATACTAAACATAGCTCGATTACTTGCCTAAAAGGTATTGGACCAGCTATGCAAAAGAAGCTTGAAGCTTTAAATATTCAAACTATTTCCGACTTGCTTTATCATGTCCCCACTGGATATGATAATCGTAAGCAAGTCGGTTATTTTAATGTCATAGATGATGGTAAAAAAAAGAGCTATGAATGCTATATAGATCAAAAGCCGAAAGTTAGATACTTAGGTCGCGGGAAATCCATGATTGAATTAAGTGTCTTACAAAATGGTGTTAAAGGAAAAGTTGTTTTTTTTAATCAAGGTTACCTTGCAAACAAACTCTTTGCTGGTAGGAGCTATAAGTTTTTTGGCAAACTTAGCTTCTTTATGAACAGACCACAGTTGACTAACCCAGTGATTCTTAGCAACGATCTGGAAGAGTCTGTCGTGCCTATATATGGTTTAACAAAAGGGCTGACTGGAAAGAAATTGTGGAAGTGGATGGAAGAAGCACTGGATCTTTATGATGGAAATAACTTATTATTTTCAACGGATGGCAGTAGAATAACGGAGAAAGAAGCCTTAAAGATGCTTCATTTTCCTAAAGATTTATCAGAGGCGTTATTGGCTAGAAAAAAACTTGCTTTTGATGAGTTGGTATTATTTCAACTTGGTTTAAGATACGATAATGATCCACAAGTGATTCAAAAAGGTTATAGGATATGGGCGGCTGAACCCATGAAAATTCTGGAACAAAAATTACCATTTGAACTTACTGAAGGCCAGAGATTAGCAATAAATGAAATACAAGATGACTTTAGTAAAGAAGCTTCTATGAATAGACTTATCCAAGGTGATGTGGGCTCTGGCAAAACTGCCATAGCTGCAATGAGTATGTATGCATGTGCAAAATCAGGAGGACAGTCGGTATTAATGGCTCCAACAGAAATTTTGGCTCTGCAACATCACAAGTTTATGTGCGAGCTATTTGCATTTGATCCATCGATACATGTTGAGATACTAATAGGGCAATTAACTGCAAAACAAAAAACGTTGGTTAAAGAAAAAATAGCCTCAGGAATGACTAATATTGTCATTGGGACTCATGCTTTAATTCAAGAAGACGTTATTTTTGCAAATTTAGCCCTAGCGATAACTGATGAACAGCATAGATTTGGCGTAAAACAACGAAAGACTTTGGTGAATTTGAATAGTAGAAAAGATATAGTAGCTCACAACCTATCATTAACTGCAACTCCTATACCTAGATCTTTGGCGCTGATATTATATGGGGACATGGATGTATCTGAAGTAAAGGGAATGCCTCCTGGAAGGAAACCTATAGAAACTTATGTAATATCAAATGCGTTGCTAGAGAGAATGTATGGTTTTATTGAGGACCAGATTAAGAAAGGCAGACAAGCATATATGGTTTGCCCCATGATAACTGATGAAAATGAACTAAATATTATGTCTGTTGAAAAACTTGAAACAGAGCTTAACAAAAGTGTTCTAAAGAACTATAGAATTGAAATATTACATGGTAAGCAGCCATCAAAACAAAAAGAAGAAATCATGGCAAACATTGCAAATGGCTCCATCGATATATTAATAAGCACAACGGTTATAGAGGTTGGAGTAAATGTTCCTAACGCAAGCGTAATGGTCGTTTTTAATGCTGAAAGGTTTGGCCTTTCTCAGATACATCAACTAAGAGGTAGGGTTGGCCGTGGCGAGGAGCAATCATATTGTATTCTGGTTAATGAAGGCAAGACCAGGGAGTCATATGAAAGGATGAATACGTTAAAGCGTTCATCTGATGGATTTGAAATAGCAGAAAAGGATTTGGAATTAAGGGGCCCAGGAGAGATATTAGGATATCGTCAGCATGGTGTTCCGGCCTTTA
This sequence comes from Tissierellia bacterium, assembly GCA_012728295.1. GTDB lineage: Bacteria > Bacillota > Clostridia > Tissierellales > Peptoniphilaceae > JAAYFJ01. The sequence continues at coordinate 41,647 of JAAYFJ010000091.1, forward strand.
GAGTGGCTGATTTAGCTTTAGATCACTCAATGCTTAGGGATGCAAGAAAACTTGCACTTCAAATCCTAGATGGCGATATTGCACCTGCTGTTGAAGAAAAGCTTGAGGATTATTTGAGAAAACTGGAAGAAATGAGTCGCTAGAATTGAGAATTCGCTAATAGTGTGGTAAAATAGTTACAATTGAGGATGATATATGAGAATTATTTCAGGAAGTAAAAAAGGTAAAAGATTACATGCGCCTAAGTCACAGTCGATTAGACCGACGGAGGATAGAATTAAAGAATCTTTATTTAATATCTTAGGACCCATTAGTCCAGAAGATACGGTATTAGATTTATGCTCTGGTTCAGGAGCTATAGCATTAGAATTTTTGAGCAGAGGGGCCAATAGTGCCGCTTTAGTAGATATTTCTAAAGAAGCTATAGAAGTAATTAATAAGAACATTAAGGAATCGGGGTTTGAAAGCAATACTAGAGTATTTAAACAAAATGCGGACAAAGTTATTAAATACCTTTATGGAGAGAATGAAAAGTTTGACTATATATATTTTGACCCTCCATATGAATCACATTTTCTATACGAAAAGATAATCAATAGGATAGCTGAGCTTTCGATGTTGAAACCAGGTGGATTGTTAATTGTTGAATCCGATTCCAGCTTTGAAATAAAGACTCTAGAAGGCAATTTGGTATTGGAGGATAAAAGACAATATAGAGACACCATTATTTATTTTATTAGAAATCAAGGAGATTAAACTATGCATGCCATTTATCCTGGAAGTTTTGATCCTGTAACCATGGGTCATATTGATATTATTCTAAGGGCGGCTGCTCAATTTGATGAACTAACAGTGGCAGTCTTGATAAACCACAACAAAAAGGGCCTGTTTACAATAGAGGAGCGCTTAGATTTACTTCGAGAGTCCTTGAAAGAATATCCAGAAATCAAAATAGAATCATTTAGCGGATTGCTTATTGACTATGCTGCTAAAAAGGGAGAACCTGTTATTTTAAGAGGGTTAAGGGCAATTTCAGATTTTGAAAATGAGATGCAATTAGCTTTAGCGAATAAAAATAGCAATAGAAACATTGAAACTCTTTTTATGGTTTCGAATCCTAAATATTCATTTTTAAGTTCGAGCTTAATTAGAGAAATTGCTGCATTTCAAGGGGATGTGTCAAACTTAGTGCCACCAGCAGTGGAAAAAGCATTAAGATTAAAATACAAGGAGGGTTTATAGTGGAGGTTTTATTATTAATTGATGAGTTGGAAGACATCATTGACAATGCCGGATCCATTCCTTTTTCAAACAAGGTAATGGTAGATGGAAATGAATTATTAGAATTAATTAAAGAAATTAGAATTAAATTACCAGATGATATTAAACAAGCACAGTGGATAACTGAAGAGAGAGACAGAATAATTGAAGAAGCTCAGACACAAGCCAGCCAGACAGTAGAAAAAGCTCAGGTACAATTTGAAGAAATGCTAAACAATGATGAGATAGTACGTGAAGCAAGGGTTCGTGCTGAAGATATTATGAACAAAGCCAGCGTGGAAGGAAACCAAATTCGCGAGGGCTCATTAGATTATGCAGATGGGTTACTAGAGCAGACTCAGGTAAAATTATCTGATTTAATTAAACTTATTAACGAAAACAGAAAACAATTACGTGGATAACGTATGAGAACGTGTTGCCTAATGACAACACGTTCTTTTTTAAAAAGGATTATTCAGTTAATAAAAAATGGTGAGTGGCATCAGAGTTTTTTCTCATTGTCCTGTGCAATAGAGTTTCATATAAGTCTGTGGAACGTTGCTCAAATGATATTAATTGAGGATCCAGTCGTTTAGAATCACTCCAATTAGTGACGATTTCTGCATTTGAGTTGGCGCTTATTTCTTTCATTAAACTAGGGGCAGTGGTTTTAGATCCAGCAAGCAACTTTAACGGCCAACTTGCCTTAATAGCTTTTAAATAAATTTCTTTTTCGTATTGAAGTATTTGATGTAAGATGAATCTAGAGATTCTAGTTAAAGGATATCTTTTTGTTTTCATTGTCATTGCCAATTGATGCCAATTATCTGATGCTTTTAACGAGCTAATAAGCCTATTGTTTAGTCCCTTCTCATAATATGGAGGAATTATTAGTCTATCCATAATCGTCATATAAGAAATGATATTGAACATTTTTTTATAATTCTCTAGAGTAAAAGTTGGCTCTGATTGCAGTGAAGATAGCATCAAATGAGGTAAGTTGTCTTCAATAGAATTATATTTTCCTTTTAGAACCTGAGTTCTAATAGAAGAAGCTGAGGAGAACTCCTCATTCCTCTTAATAGGAAGGTGCTCTATCATATTTATCGATTTATCGAGTGCATGTAAATATTGAATAGATAAAATATTATTTGGTTTTCTCCATAAAGACTTATCATTATCACTTAGAACACCTTTGTCTAAAAAATATTCCTCTAGGGCTTTTGGGAAAGATGTGCCTTTGCTGATATATGAAGATAACTCATGGGATAGTTCAGGCTTTTCCATCTCTTGCTTCCAATGATTAAGCTTATCTATGCTTATATCAGAAACCCCAAAGGACATATGGGTTACTACATTCATAGAATCAAAAATATTGACTGCTGTATTTGCATAGTCTGTAGCAGGTAGTGTGCTTAAGCTACATGGAAATTCAAAGACGATATCAGCACCGCAATTTATAGCGTTTGTGGCTCTTAACCATTTGCTTTGAATAGCTGGTTCGCCTCGCTGTGTAAAAGAACCACTCATAAGCACAATAATATAATCCGGATTGTGTAATTCTCGGATTTTTTCTAAATGATATAGGTGTCCTTTGTGGAAAGGGTTATATTCAGCTAGTACTGTAATTATTTTCATTTCACACCGTCCGTAATCTTTTGTAAGGATTTTATGCCTATATGTTGACAAAGGCAGATGTACTTTATATAATGAATTATGTTGGTTTATGAGGTGATATTGTGGAAATTAATTTAACTCAATTGACCAGTGGGTCGAAGGTACAAATAGACTTTGATTGTAGCCTAAGCCCGGATGATAATCAGGTAAAAGAGGCTAGACTCATTGCCTGGGGTCCGATAGTAGCACACGGGAAGATATATTTAGTAGATAAAGATTTTTACTGCTATCTTGAGCTTAATTATAATTATACTAAATCCTGTGATCGTTGCCTAGAGCCTATGAGTCAAATGGTTTCGTATCAAGCCACCATCCTTTTAAAGGATAAAGCTTTGGCAGATTCATATGATGCCACAGAAACGGATCGAACAGATATTGATGTCGGTTTTTACCAAAACTATTTTTACAATCCGGAGCAAGATATTTTCGATTACGCTTACTTAGCGTTACCGCAAAAGAGTGTGTGCGATTCTGAGTGCAAAGGGATTTGTTCCAATTGCGGATGTAATTTGAACACAGAAACTTGTGATTGTGCTGATGAGGTTATAGATCCAAGGCTGGAAGTATTAAAAGGATTACTTGATTGAGATTAGGAGGTGTAATGAATGGCCGTACCAAAGAGAAAAACGTCTAAACAAAGAAGGAATAAAAGAAGAGCTTCCTCTTATCGCTTAAACAAGACTACAGTTGTGGAGTGTAGCAATTGCCATGAGCCTAAAATGCCCCATAGAGTGTGCAAGTCTTGTGGATATTATGATGGTAAAGAAATAATTTCAATTGCTGAATAAAAAAGATAGTGAGGATTCACTATCTTTTTTCACTATTTGAATGAGGTGAAATATTTGAAAATTCTTGTAGATACAATGGGTAGCGATAAAGGATCACATGCACTGGTAACAGGAGCTATGAATGCTGCTACAAAATGGGAGTTTGAACCTATATTAGTTGGTGATGAACAAGAGATTACCAATGTTATTAGCGAAGGGAATTGGAAAATCAAGCCTCAAATTATTGGATTAAATGAAGTGATATCCAATGATGAAAGCCCAACGTTGGCGATTAGAAGAAAAAAAGACTCATCAATGGTTAAAGCGTTAGAGCTACTAAGGGATGGACATGCAGATGGCATGGTCAGTGCGGGAAGCACTGGGGCATTACTAGCAGGAGGCATGCTAATACTCAAGAGAATTAACGGTTTAAAGAGAGCTGCTCTAACAAGTATATATCCTACTACAAAAGGGATGTCGTTACTTGTAGATGCTGGAGCTAATGTGGAATTGACACCAGAAACATTGACTCAATTTGCTATAATGGCTAGCATATATTATAGCAATACCTTTAATATAACTAACCCAAGAGTTGCCTTAGTAAACGTGGGAACAGAAAAGGGCAAAGGTCATAGCTTTGCTCAGGAGACTTATGGATTGCTTGAAAAATCTCCTGTAAATTTTATTGGGAATATTGAAGCCAGAGAAATACCTTTTGGAGGTTCTGATATTATTGTCTGTGATGGTTTTACAGGAAATATAATATTAAAGTTAACAGAAGGAATGGCTTTGGCAATGGTCTATCGTGTAAAAAAAGCAGTGATGTCATCATTTATTTCTAAAGTTGGGGCTCTTTTAATAAAGCCAGCACTAACTAAGATGAAAAAGGATTTAGATTATAGAGAATACGGTGGTGTTCCTTTACTAGGACTTACCGCGCCAGTTTTTAAAGCCCATGGAAGTTCTGATGATTATGCTGTAGAAAATGCAATTGGTAGATTAATTGATTTTATAAAAGCTGATGTAATAAAGCAGCTAGAAGTAGAGATAAAAGGAGAGTAGTATGGAACAACGTGTAATCGAGATTATTGCTGAACAATTTCAAATGGACCCTAAGGAACTAAGTTTATCCATGACGTTCAAAGAGGACCTGGATGCTGATTCTATTGAATTAGTTGAATTAATTATGACGTTAGAAGAAGAATTCAATATCGAGGTTGAAGATGATCAGCTTGAAAAGATAAAGACAATTGGAGATGTTGTTGAGCAGCTTGAACTGCTTAATGATTAAGATATTTTTTTGTTGTGATGGCAGAATTATGCTACAAATTTAGAGATTTAAAATTGCTAAAGGAAGCGCTATGTCATTCGAGTTATGCGAATGAGACGGATGCTTCGTTAAGTAGCAACGAAAGATTAGAATTTCTAGGGGATGCAGTATTGGAACTAGCTATGACAGATGCGCTATATAAAGAGTACAAAAACTCAAAAGAAGGTTTACTTAGCGAAATAAAGTCATCGTTAGTTAAAGAGAGTACACTGGCGATGGTCGCCTTGAACATTGGCTTAGACAGAATGATATCGTTGGGTAAGTGCGAAGAGACTACAGGTGGAAGGCACCGTCAATCAATTCTAGCAGATGCTATGGAAGCTGTAATTGGCGCAGTGTTTTTAGACAGTGATTTTGAGACAGCAAAAGCTTTCATTAATGAAATATATGAAAAAACGTTTCAAAATTATTTGCAGAATGTTTATTCTGGAGAAGAGCCTAAATCAGCTTTACAAAAGCTTGTACAACAGAGCACAAACGACATTATCGAATATAGAACAAATATGGTTTCAGGAAGCGATCACAATCCAACATTTTATTCAGAAGTATATATTTCAAAAGAGCTTATGGGAAGCGGGAAGGGCAGCTCAAAAAAAAGAGCTGAAACCGCTGCTGCAAGAGTCGCACTGGAGAAATTACAACAATTATAATTTTATTATGATTTACCGATTGGCGGTGTAATCAATTGTATTTAAAGAGTATTGAATTACAGGGATTTAAATCGTTTCCCAAAAAGACCACTATTAACTTTGAGCAGGGAGTTACTGCAATTGTAGGGCCTAATGGCAGTGGGAAAAGTAATATTTCTGATGCGATAAAATGGGTTTTAGGAGAACAAAGCCTAAAAACATTGAGAGGACAAAAGACAGAGGATATTATTTTTTCAGGGACTGATAAGCGTAGGCCTCTTAACTTTACCCAAGTTTCTATTACATTTGATAACGAAGATGAAGCCTTGCCTGTAGAGTTTAGTGAAGTAGTTGTTACTCGACGGGCTTTTCGTCATGGGGAAAATGAATATTTAATCAACCAAAGAAACGTACGTCTGAAAGATGTGCGACAGTTGTTTATGGATACAGGTTTTGGAAAAGATGGATATGCACTTATCGGGCAGGGACAAATAGATTCAATTCTTTCAGAGTCGGGGCAAGAAAGGAAAAATCTATTTGATGAAGCTGCTGGTATTTCTAGGGTTAAATACGAAAAGGAAGAATCAGAAAGAAACCTTAGGAGAGTCTCTGAGCAGCTATTAAGAATTCAAGATATGCACTATGCAACCGAAAGGTTTGTTACACAGCTGGCAAGAGAAGCTGAAGAGGCAAAATTATATATAAATAGATATAATGAGATAAAAGAGTTGCATATGCAATTTGCTTATCATAGAACAAATGTTTTAAATATTAGAAAAGCAGAACTTTTGAATAAGAAATCAGAATTGGATCAAGCTATAGCAGAAGCTGACGAAAGTATAGTCAACATTAACAATTATATTTCAAATTTGGAGAGAGAAATAGCTGATGTAGAAGAGCAGCTTAAAGAAGAGCAGAATGCGCTTGTGGAAGCGACTAAAGACTTGGAACAGCAGCGAGGAGAACACAAAGTTGCAAGAGCTCGCTTTGAAGACTGGAAAAGAGAAATTGAGAGACTAACTGAGCAACTGCGGTCTTACGAAGCCCAGAGACAAGCCTTATTGTCCATTGAAATTGCTGAGGTTGATAATGTAGCTTTGGATAAGCAGTTGCATGATTTAGAAGAAGCATTTAATGCTAGTAGAGATAAAGTGATTGAATGTCAGAGCTTGCTAGAGTCTCTTAAGCTCAAGAGAGTTTCTTTAATTAATGATCAAAGGGATGCGGAAGAGAGAAGATGGCAAAGGGAGTTGGCTATTCAAAGACTTAACGATTCGTTGATGCAAGCAGAAGAATTAGAGAGAAAAGCGGGAGAAGATTTAAAAATTAAAGAATCTGAACTGGAGATTACTAAGGCAAAAATTAAGTCTAAAAATTCAGAAAAAAAGGAACTGGAAAAACGTAAAAATAGCATTGAAGAGATTCTAGAAAATGTCACTGAAAATTTAGCTAAAAATGAGATAAAAAGAGATGATTTAAGAAGTGAAAAAATTAATCTTGAATCAAACTTGGCTAAGGCAAGTGCATCTTATCAAGTTTATATTAATTCCAAAGAAGATTATCAGGGCTATGCAAAAAGTGTTCAGCAATTAATGCATACTATTGACAGAAACAGATTCGGAATAATAGATACAGTTGCAGAAATCATCGATGTAGAGGAACAATATGTCAAAGCTATGGAAGTAGCCCTTGGATATGGAATGCAGAATGTAATAATGAATAATGCTGAAGATATTAAAACTTTATTACCTGAAATAAAAAACAGAGGTATAGGTAGAGTAACGTTCTTGCCACTACAGACAATAAAGGGATTTAATTCTAAAAAACTAATAGAACTTCCACAGGGATGCTTGGGACTAGCTTCAGATATAATCAAATATGATATTAAATATAAAAATATTATTAGTCATTTATTAAGGGATACATTAATTTTCGACTCTTATTCCAATGCCTTAAAATATGCAAAAATATCTGGTTTCTCACGAAAAATGGTAACTTTAAGCGGTGAATTAATAAGCGCTGGTGGCGCTATTACTGTTGGAAGCATGAAATCTGATAATACTGTTCTCAGAATAGGTGCTAAGCTTAAGAAGCTGGAAATGGAAATTAATAGTATTGAACAGTCCTTAAAGATAATTAATGAGAATGTGCTAAAATTGGATGATATAATAAGCGTAGAAGCTAATGCGATTAACTCAAAAAACATTGATCATGATAGCATTGTCTTAGAGTTGGAGACAGTAAATCGAGAGTTATTTATATATGAGCAAAATAAAAATAGTTTACTTTCATATTTGGAAGAGGCGAAGGCTAGTATTAATGAAATTAGTGAGAAAAAAAGCAATATAGCTGTGGAACTGGAGTCCAACGGTGATTTTAGTGGCGATATTGTCATAAACATGGGCAATATTGAAGAGCAAATAAGCGAAAAAGAAATAGAACTAGATAACTTGAGGATATGCTCCGATGATAAACAAAAACTTTATTATGAGGGTAAAGAATCTATTGGATTACAAAGATTTGAATGGGAGAATAGAAATTCAAAATTAAGTCAAATTATGGAATTTAAAGAAGTTGCTAGCCGTGATAAAGAAGATTTGATTAATAGATTATCGACTTTAGAAAAGGATTTAGAATCCATCCATAGCAAAGAAACTGTTTATTTGTCTAAGACTAATGAACTTCAAGAAAATATCAATACAGCAAGAGACGAGCAATATATGAATAGGTTGAAGCTAAAAGAATTGTCTGAAGAGAGAAATGATTGGGAAAATAAAAAGCACCAGTTTAATATTCAGATGGTTTCTCTTGAAGGCAAAGAAGAACAATTGATTTTAGAGCTTAAGAATATTAAAAATGAGGTTATGGAGCAATATAATGTGGATGTAGATTCCTGGGAAGATAATGGAACTAAGGTTACATCAAAAGAGCTGAAAGAAAAACAGATTGAATTGGATAAAATGGGTTCAGTCAACGTAGCGAGTATCCATAGATATGACGAAGAAAAAGCTGAGTTTGACAAGTTGGAAGCCCAAAGACTGGACTTGGAAGAATCAAAGGGAAAACTGACTAAACTAATAACTAAGATGGACAAAGAAATGAGTGAGAGGTTTAACGAGAGTCTTAAGTCCATTAGCAAATATTTCAACGAAGCTTTTGTAGAGCTATTTGATGGAGGGAGAGCTGAACTACAGTATGAAATCCTAGGAGAGGGTGAAGAGGGGCAAGTGAATATACTATGTCAGCCACCTGGTAAAAAATTACAACACTTAAATTTATTGTCGGGGGGAGAAAAATCTCTAACGGCTGTAGCGTTAGTATTTGCTCTTATGCATGAAAGGCCGTCACCGTTTTGTATATTAGATGAGATTGATGCGGCATTAGATGAAGCCAACATTATGAGATATACGAATTACTTAAATAAACTTAATGAAAACACACAGTTTATTATAATTACTCACAGAAAGGCTACCATGGAAATTGCCAATACTATCTATGGAATAACTATGGAACAAAAAGGCATTAGCAAGATAATTGAAATGCCTATGGAAGGAATTCATTAGGAGGGAAAAATGTTTAAATGGATTAAAGAGCAATTTAATAAGGATGCTAAAGAAAATGAGAACGATATATTATCTGAAGATAAATTACCTGAAGAAACACCAGTAGAAGATGCTCTTATATTAGAAGAAGAGTTAATGGAGAGTTTAGAGGAGGAGCAAGAGATAGAAGAAGCTCCCACTAAAGGTTCAGAAGTCGGTGAGAATACAGATTCAAAGCTGGGATTCTTTGCAAAGTTAAAGCAAGGTTTGACCAAGACAAAAGATGGGTTAATGGGAAATATTGACCTGTTATTAAAAGGTTATGCTAAAATTGATGATGAACTATATGAAGAATTAGAGGAAATATTAATAGGTGCAGATGTGGGAATGGATGCCACTATTGATATGATAGATAAGCTTCAAGCTGAAATCAAAGAAAGAAAGTCTACAAATACAGCAGACATTAAGCCGTTGTTGAAAGAAATTATTGTAGAGAATCTGAATAAGTTCAGTCCAGAAGAACGATTATTAGGAACTGATAGCCCAACTGTAATACTGGTTGTAGGAGTAAATGGCGTGGGTAAGACAACTACTATTGGGAAATTAGCTCACCAATTGAAAGCGCAGGGGAAAAAAGTAGTTTTGGCTGCAGGGGATACATTTAGGGCTGCTGCGACTGATCAGCTTAGGGAATGGGCAAACAGAGCAGGCGTTGATCTAATTGCTCTTTCAGAAGGGGCAGATCCAGGAGCGGTTATTTATGATTCTGTACAAGCTGCAAAGTCAAGGAATGCCGATGTCTTAATATGTGATACGGCAGGGCGTCTGCATAACAAGAAAAACTTGATGAATGAGTTAAATAAAATCTTCAGAATCATTGACAGAGAATATGGCGAAGCTAAGAAGGAAGTATTGTTGGTACTAGATGCCACAACAGGACAGAATGCATTAATTCAAGCAAAAACTTTTAAAGAAGTAGCAAACATTACGGGTATGGCTTTAACTAAGTTAGATGGCTCTGCCAAAGGTGGAATCATCATAGCTTTAGAAAAAGAATTAGAAGTTCCAGTAAAGCTTGTTGGAGTAGGTGAAGGCATTAGTGACTTGCAAAACTTTGATCCTGATGACTTTGTAAATGCTCTATTTGAGTAGACAATATATTAACTATAATTAATTGTTTTTTTTCATTGACAATAACAACTTACATTGTTATACTCTATGAGTACACTTTTTAAAGTACTCATGTGGTGGGTATGGCCTAGTTGGTTAAGGCGTCAGATTGTGGCTCTGAAGATCGTGGGTTCGAATCCCACTATCCACCCCACATGATCCATTAGCTCAGTCGGTAGAGCACCTGACTTTTAATCAGGGTGTCCCGCGTTCGAGTCGCGGATGGATCACCAATTAATATTAAAAAACTCTAATGGTAATATTCCATTAGAGTTTTTTAATATTAATAAAATATATTGTTGAAATAAATTTATTAACGTTTCGTCAGTAGGGAGACCCAAGTTGAAGCAGATTTCAAATAGAATCTTTCAACGTTATTGGCATCAGTTATTATTGACAATGCAGGCCCAGACAATGATATATTTTTCGATGCTGATACAATGCTACTTAGAGATAATGATAGAGGAAAATCATATCCACTCCACATTACGATGGCCCCATCATCGACCATTGATGCTTTTTGGCTCTCCTGAAAACACAATCTTAGATTAGTTAAGTATAGTGTGCCATTAATAGTACGGCCGTTTTTTTGTTCCCATTTTGCAACTGAACTCTTTATAATTTTTTCGTTCATGGCAACCTCCTTTCCAAATATATACCCAATCTTTATTAATAAATATTTCATATATAAGGATATATTATTCATAGAGACAGTCTTTCATTATAATAAAACTACTATGATAAACATGGAATGTGTGTTATAATAATGAAAAGTGCAGAGCACTTTTTTTAAGAAGCTAAAGAGCAAAGAAAGTCAAAGTCTAAGGAGGCGGAGTTTATGTCTAGGTCAAAACTGAGCAATATTATCGAGGAGTTTTTGCAAGATATGATGAGCGAAACTCACGATGGAATGATTGAAATTCAGCGTAATGTTTTGGCGGAGCATTTTGATTGTTCACCTTCTCAAATTAACTATGTATTATCGACGCGATTCACACCATATAAAGGTTACTATATTGAGAGTCGTAGAGGTGGCGGTGGGTATATAAGAATTATTAAAGTAACAGTAGATGAGCAAGAAGAAGACTATAGAAAAATTCTTATGGATGCCGTTGGGAATTCAATCACGAAAGATAAAGGAAGACACATTGTTGAGGGCTTGGTTGAAGAGGACATTATCTCCACTAGGGAGGCAAGATTGATTATGTCTGCAATTGGAGATAGATCTTTGAGTCAAGTAGGAGAAATAGATAAAAATACGATTCGTGCTTCTATATTGCAAAATATATTACTAATAGTTTTAGAACAGGAGGGATAGTATGTTGTGCGATTCCTGTAGAGAAAGAGAAGCAGATATTAGAATAACTGCTATCATTAATGGAAAAGAAAAAACTTTTCATATTTGTCGAGAATGTGCGATGAAAATATTAAGTGAAAGCAATGGATTACCTGACTTTGGGCAAATTATGCAAAGTCTACTATCCGTTGTAAATTACGAAGAAGAATATCCAGACTCTGATGATAACAAAGAATTTAGCAAAACATCAGATGAGTTGTTGAGGGGGTTAGTCAAATCTATGTTTGGTCAAATGCAAGAGGCCAAGGAAAGAAAAATGGTAAGTACAAAGGTGGCTGAGCAACTAGAACCAATTCCTTTAGATGAATATACTATTTGCAAAGCCAGATTGCAATTTGCAATAGAGTCAGAAGACTATAAAGCGGCAGCGATGTTAAGAGATGAGCTGGCATGCCTCGATAGTGAAAAAGAGGAGAGGGGGGCTTTATAATAATGTTTGGAAGATTTACCCAACAAGCTCAAAATGTAGTTTTACACTCACAAAATGAGGCTGTAAAATTTAACCATAGCTATGTAGGTTCAGAACATCTTTTGCTAGGAATTTTGATGGAAAGGGATGGTGCTACCTATAGATTATTGACTGATATGGGTTTAAAAGCTGACGACACCAGAATGATGATAGCAAATCTTTTAGGTGTAGGGGACACAGAAAGACCGTCCCCTGGCTATACCCCAAGAACTAAGAGAATATTTGAGCTGGCTTTTGAAGTGAGCAAGGAACTTGGACATAATTATGTTGGAACAGAGCACTTGCTTATGGGGATATTAAGAGATGGAGAAGGCTTAGCAATAATGATTTTGGCACAGATGGGTGTAGACCTAGGTGTGCTTTACAAAAGATTGCAAGAGATTTTGGGGCTGCAAACTGAAGGCGAATTATCTAAGTCAGCGCCAGGAGATGAAAATCTTATTGAGAAATATACAATCAATCTTAATGATGAAGCGAGAGCAGGTAAGATAGACCCAGTTATAGGTAGAGAAGATGAAATAAACAGGGTTATTCAAGTCCTTAGTAGGAGAACCAAGAACAACCCTGTATTAATTGGCGAGCCTGGAGTTGGTAAGACTGCGGTTGCTGAAGGATTAGCGCAGCAAATTGTCAACGGGGAAGTTCCTGAATTAGTTAAAAACAAAGTCATCCTAACGCTGGATTTATCAGGAATGATTGCGGGAGCCAAATACAGAGGCGATTTTGAAGAACGCATTAAGGGCGTTATGGAAGAAGTAAAACAGAGAAAAGATGTTATTCTGTTCGTGGATGAAATCCATACAATAATTGGAGCTGGGGCTGCTGAGGGGGCAATGGATGCCTCAAATATTTTAAAACCCATGCTAACTAGAGGACAGTTGCAAATAATTGGTGCTACCACTATTGATGAGTATAGAAAGCATGTTGAAAAAGATGCTGCTTTTGAAAGAAGACTTATGCCTATTATGGTAGAAGAACCTAGCGAAGAAGATACTTTAATAATCTTGAAAGGATTGAGAGACAGGTATGAAGCTCATCATGGGGTTCAAATTACAGATGAAGCTTTAGAATCTGCTGTAGACTTATCATATAGATATATTAATGACAGGTTTTTACCTGATAAAGCCATTGATCTTATCGATGAAGCTGCATCAAAGATAAGGGTAAATTCTTTCCAACCTTCTGAGGAAGTATTAAAGCTCGAAGAAAAGATAAAGAATATTAAAATACAGAAAGAAGCAGCTGTTAATGGTCAAGATTTTGAAGGAGCAGCAAAACTTAGAGATGAAGAATTAAAGCTTAGAGATAGTCTTGAGCATAAAAAAGTAGAGTGGCAAAAAAAGAAGAAAGAAAACAAGCTTGTAGTTGACAAGGAAAATGTTGCTCAAATAGTGAGCATGTGGACTCGCGTGCCGGTTACAAACCTAACTGAAGACGAAGCTAAACAATTGGTGAAATTGGAAAGTGATTTGAAGAAAAGTGTCATAGGACAAGATAAAGCTGTAGAAACTGTTGCGAAAGCTGTAAAGCGCGCTCGAGTTGGGCTTAGGGACCAGGAAAAACCAATTGGAAGCTTTATTTTTGTAGGGCCTACGGGTGTTGGTAAAACACATTTAGCGAAAGCTTTAGCAAAGAGATTGTTCGGCGATGAGAATGCCATGATTAGAATTGATATGAGTGAGTTTATGGAGTCTCATACTGTGAGCAAACTAATAGGTTCTCCCCCTGGATATGTGGGGTATGATGAGGGTGGGCAGCTTACAGATGCAGTTAGAAGCAAGCCCTATAGTGTTATTCTATTTGATGAAATAGAAAAAGCTCATCCAGATGTTTTTAATATATTATTGCAGATGCTTGATGACGGTAGGTTAACCGATGGACAAGGTAAGACAGTTAACTTTAAAAACACCATTATCATCATGACTTCAAACATTGGTGCAACTAGAATAGGAAAACAAAATGCATTAGGATTTGCAGTGTCGGTGGATGAAGAAAAAGAGGAACATGAAAGCATGACTTCAATAATCTTCGAGGAACTTAAAAAGGCTTTTAGACCAGAGTTCATTAACAGACTAGATGAAGTTGTCGTATTTAGACGTTTGGATGAAAAAGATATAGTAAGAATTGTAAAGCTCATGGGAGAAGAGCTAGTATCTAGAATGAAAAATCTGGAGTATTTATTACGATTTACACCCAGAGCCCTTAAAGCACTTGGAGAGGAAGGTTTTGATCAAGAATATGGCGCCAGACCACTAGAGAGAACTTTGAGAAAATTAGTAGAGGATCCTTTGGCTGAAAAAATCCTAAGCGGTGATGTTAAGAAAAATGAACCTGTCACTATTGATTTTAAGCGAAAGAAGATAGTGTTTGAAAAGCGATAGGAGACTGTAATGAGTAAATCGTCAAAATCTTTTAGGTGCAGAGAATGTGGGCATGAAACAGTAGGATATATGGGTAAATGTCCTGCTTGCCAAAATTGGAATACAATAGAAGAAATCGAAGTGTTGAAAACAGGGGCGAAATCTAAAGGTATCGCCCCTGTTAAGCGTGATTTAATTAAACTATCAAATGTTAAAAGTCAAAATAGCGAGAGAGTGAAGACAGGACTTTCTGAGTTTGATAGGGTAATGGGTGGGGGAATAGTAAAAGATTCTGTAACAATATTAACAGCTAAACCGGGTGCTTGGAAATCTACTTTACTATTGCAAGTAGCTCAGAGATTAGCAGATATTGGTCATAAGGTACTTTATGCTTCTGGAGAAGAGTCTGAATCTCAAATAAAATCTAGAGCAGATAGAATATTGAAGCGCATAGATGATAATATATATGTTATTTCCACCACTATTCTTGAGGAGATAACATCACAGGCGTCAATATTGGATGTGGATTTTTTAATTGTCGATTCAATACAAACGGTTGTTTCGGCGGAACTAACATCTAGACCAGGCTCACCTACCCAGACTATGGAATGTGCCAATACACTTGTTGAATTAGCGAAAAACCCCGTTAGACCAAGGGTTGTATTCATTGTAGGTCAGATGACCAAGGACGATGAATTGGCAGGAGTGAGGGCGTTAGAGCACTTAGTAGACACGGTCTTAGTAATGTCTACAGACGATGAACAAGAATTAAGAATGTTAATGGCGACTAAAAACAGATATGGGGCAACTGGGGAAGTTGGATTCTTTGAGATGACAGAGGAAGGTATGGTTTCAATAGATAATCCATCAGCACACTTTATGACTGTAAGAGATGGCGATACAAAAGTAATTGGCTCTGCGCTAACAGTAATAAAAGAGGGTACCAGACCTATTATATTAGAGGTGGAATCGCTGGTTTCTCAAAGCTATACGCCATATCCGTCTCGTGTAGGTGAATGCATCAGAAGAGAACATCTAAATACGCTTATTTCTCTCTTGGAAGAGAGAGGAAAGTTAAATCTATATGATAAAAATGTGGTAATAAAAACTACTGGCGGAATAGCCCTCCGCGAACCTTCGTCCAACTTGGCAATTATTACTAGCATTGCCTCATCTTTAAAAGCAATTGGACTACCTGTAGATACCATTTTCCTAGCAGATGTTAGTTTAACAGGGGAGTTAAGAGGAATACCTATGTTAAAATCTAGGTTAAAGGAAGCTGATAGAATGGGGTTTAAGGTAGCATATATAGCAAAAGATAGTATTAAAATCGATAAAGAATTAAGCATTGATGTTAGAGAATGCAATACACTTAAAGAAGTTTTGGCTAAGGTATTGAACATTTAGAAAAATGACTTGACAAACAAGTAAACTTTAGTAAAAAAATTTACCTCCTTCTACTATTACCTATTGACAACGGTGGAACAATTATGATAGTATGGAAACTTTACAAAATCTTGAAATTATTATATAATGAATTAGTGATATCAAGAGGAGGGATTGCATATGTTCAGCGTCGGGGATAAGATAGTTTATCACATGCATGGTGCCGGAGTAATCGTAGGAATTGAAGAGAGAGAAATATTAGGTGAAGTGAAAGAGTACTATATTATGGAAATTCCCATAGGGGACATGAAGGTAATGGTTCCCGTAGATACTGTTGAAGAATCTGGGGTAAGGAACATTTTAGAGTCAGAGGAAATGGATGATGTAATGGCAACTTTGAAAATGAGTAAATCAAAGATGCCGGCTAACTGGAATCATAGATATCGTGTTAATATGGATAAAATTAAATCCGGTGATATTATTGAAATAGCTGAAGTAGTAAGAAATCTTGAGTTACTGGACGTAGAAAAGAGCTTATCTACAGGTGAAAAAAAAATGCTTACGAATGCTAAGCAGATTATTGTTTCTGAAACCCTGTTGGTATATAAATTGTCTCAGACAGAAGCTGAAGAGCTTGTGGATGAGGCGATAAGATTTTGCCCTGAGGAATAATAATAGAATTATCGAAAGGGGGTGAACGTAATAAAAAACAGGATTGTCAATAAATTAGTAAGAATCTTATTTTTTGTACTGGGCTTTGGAATTGGATTTGGAGTGTTTACTCTAATAGATAATCTATTGCCAAATCTATTTCCTAATGATGGATGGCAAAGAATTGCCACATTATCCAGTATTTCTATATTATTTGGACTTATACTATTTTCCCTTAATAAAGTATTGACAAATCAGCTTCTTAAATTGGTAATAATGGTTGAGACTGAGTTAACAGGCAAGCCTTTGACCGATTTGTTAGTAGGATCGGTAGGTTTAATCGTTGGATTAGTAATTGCTTTTCTATTAAGCAGACCTTTTGCAGATTTGGGAATTCCTGTAGTTGGAACAGTGGTATCTGTACTTCTTCATGCAATGTTTGGATACTTGGGAATTAGATTATCAGTAGGTAGAAGACAGGACCTTATTACTTCAATGAGAGATTTTGGAGTCAAGAAGTCATTCCCTAAAGAAAAGGTAATTTTTCAGTTTGTTCCTAAAGTTTTAGATACCAGCGTTATTATTGATGGTAGAATCGCAGATATTTGCAGAGCAGGTTTTATAGAGGGCCCTCTCATTATTCCTACATTTGTCCTAGAAGAACTTCAACATATTGCAGATTCTTCAGATGGATTAAAGAGAAATAGAGGAAGAAGGGGACTAGATATCTTGCGCATTATGCAACAGGAGTTGCCACAAGAAGTGATTATTTCACAGGAAACTTTTCTTGAAGTTCCAGAAGTAGACAGCAAGTTATTAAAGCTGACACAAAAATTAGAAGGCAAGATTGTAACTATTGATTACAATCTAAACAAAGTGGCTACTGTTCAAGGGCTTACAGTGCTAAATATTAACGACCTTGCCAATGCAGTTAAGCAAGTTGCAATTCCCGGAGAGGAAATGGAAATTACAGTAGTAAAAGAAGGTAAAGAAGCTGGGCAAGGGTTGGCTTATTTAGACGATGGAACTATGATTGTAATCGAAAATGGACGAAAGTTAATTGATAAAACTATCGAAGTTGTAGTTACAAGTGTTTTACAAACCTCAGCTGGCAAAATGATATTTGCTAAACCAAAATCAGATAACAACTAACAGTTGACACAGAAGATATATCTTCTGTGTCTTTTTCTGATGATTATAAAGAAAATTATGACATGAAAATGAGATTGTGGTATAATTACAAAGAGGTGATGTCATGTATCAAAACAACTTTGTATCTGTGATTGTGGCAGCGGCAGGCATGAGCAATCGAATGGGATCAAAGATAAATAAGCAGTTTTTAAAAATTGATCATAAGCCTATTTTGGCACATACTTTAGAAAAGTTCGATGAGTGTAAATATATAGATGAAATAATTGTAGTAGCTAAGACTGAAGAAGTAGACTATGTTAGACGTGAAATCATTAATCGCTATGCTATTAGAAAAGCGCATCGTATTGTAAAGGGCGGAAAAGAAAGACAAGATTCCATATTAAATGGACTTATGAGGGTTGATCCAAGGGCTAATATAGTGTTAACTCATGATGGAGCAAGACCTTTTATTAAAGTCAAAACCATAGAAAAAGCTATTGAAAGCTTAGAAACAATGGGAGATTTAATCGTAGCTGTTCCTGAAAAGGATACTATTAAGGTGGTTAATGATGATAATTCTGTGCATCATACACCAAAGAGATCAACTTTGTGGAAAGCTCAGACCCCTCAAGTCTTCTTTGCAGACCATTTGAGAGAGGCTTATAGAAAAGCTTCAGAAGAATGTTATTACGGTACAGATGATGCTTTTTTAGTTGAGATGGCGGGATACCCTGTAAAGGTGATAATGGGCCAATATGATAATATTAAAATTACAACTCCAGAGGATCTTGTAATTGCTGAAACATTATCAAGAGACAGGGAATCTATTTATGATATGGTAGGATTGTAGGTGAATTATGCGCATCGGAATTGGTTATGATGTACATGCATTAGTGGAGGGAAGGCAGCTTGTGGTAGGAGGAGTCAATATTCCTTACGAGAAGGGATTACTCGGCCACTCTGATGCAGATGTGTTAGTCCATGCAATAATGGATAGCATATTGGGAGCTTTAGCATTGGGAGATATAGGTAAAATTTTTCCAGACACTGATAATGCATATAAAGATATTGACAGCTGCATATTACTAGAAAGAGTTATGAGCTTAACAAAAAAAGAAGGCTATATTATAGGTAATGTAGATTCTGTAATTGTGGCTCAGAGACCTAAAATGGCTCCCTATATAGAGGCGATGAAGGAAAAACTTTCTAAGATAATGCAAATTTCCGAGGGGCAGCTAAATATTAAAGCTACTACAACTGAGTGGCTAGGGTTTGAAGGCAGAGAAGAAGGTGTTTCTGCCTATTCGGTATGTGTACTTATTGCTGATAGATCTAAGGAGGAATAAGATGCTAGTAACAGGTAAAAGTCTTTTGGAACACGCTCAAGCACATAATTACGCGGTTGGAGCGTTTAACGTAAACAACATGGAAATAGTTCAAGCAATTATTGAAGCGGCTGAAGAACTAAATGCACCAGTAATATTACAGGCTAGTCAAGGGGGAATTAAGTACGCAGGCATTGAGTATATTGCTAGCTTAGGTCTTTTAGCAGCTAAGAATGCCAAAGTTCCAGTTGCCCTTCATTTAGATCATGGTACAGATTTTGATGAAGTAATAAAGTGCATAAGACACGGGTTTTCATCCGTAATGATTGATGGATCCAGATTTGCATTAGAGGAAAATATAGAGTTTAGCAAAAAAATTGTAGAGATTGCTCATGCTGTTGGAGTTTCTGTTGAAGCAGAATTAGGGAAAATTGGTGGGACAGAAGATCATATAACAGTAAGCGATGCAGATGCAACCTTTACAGACCCTGCAGAGGCGAAGTATTTTGTTGAAAAAACAGGTGTAGACTCTTTAGCAATTGCAGTTGGAACTGCTCATGGAGTATATAAGGGTGAACCTAAACTAGACTTTGACAGGATTGAAGAGATTAGAAATACAATAGATGTGCCATTGGTACTACATGGTTCTTCAGGAGTTCCATACGATGCTTTGAGAAAAGCAGTTTCATTGGGAATTTGTAAGATAAACATAGATACTGATGTAAGAGCGAGTTTCGCAAAAGCTGTAAAAGAGCATCTTAACTTACATCCAGAGGAAATTGACCCAAGAAAAATATTAGGACCTGCAAGAGAGCTTATGAAAGAAACCGTGAAAGAAAAAATCAGAGTTTTCGGATCTGATGGGAAAAGCTGGCTTTAAGGAGGAGCAATGAAATTATTTATTGATACTGCAAATCTCGACGAAATAATTGAGATTAATAAATGGGGAGTTCTAGATGGGGTTACTACAAATCCAAGCTTAATAGCAAAAGAAGGAAGAGTATTTGAAGAAGTAGTTGAGGATATTACTAAGATTGTTGATGGGCCAATTAGTGCGGAAGTAATAAGCCTTGTTGGTGAAGAGATGGTTGAAGAGGCTAAAGAATTAGCTAAAATTCACCCTAATATCATAATCAAAGTTCCGATGACAGCAGATGGGTTGTTCGCCACTTCAGAGCTTACAAAGCTGGGTATTAAGACAAACGTCACTTTAATTTTCTCTGCAAACCAAGCCTTGCTGGCAGCTAGAGCTGGAGCAACATATGTGAGTCCTTTTGTAGGAAGATTAGATGATATAAGCACAGATGGTATGGAATTGATATCTGATATTGCTGAAATATTTGATATTCACGGTATTGACGCTGAAATAATAGCGGCTAGTCTGCGTCATCCAATGCATGTTGTTGAAGCTGCTAAAAATGGAGCCCATATAGGAACAATTCCATATAAAGTGTTTTTACAAATGGTCAAGCATCCTTTGACTGATATAGGAATTGCTAGATTCTTAATGGACTGGGAGGGAGTTTCCAGAAAGTAGGGGGAAATAATGGATAGAAACCTAGCGGTAAATTTAGGCAGAGTAACAGAGGCGGCAGCGCTGGCAAGCGGAAAGCATTTAGGACGTGGAGATAAAAATGGTGCGGACCAAGCGGCGGTAGATGCTATGAGAAGGATGTTTGATACAGTCGACATCGATGGAATAGTAGTTATTGGTGAAGGTGAAATGGATGAGGCTCCTATGCTTTACATCGGGGAGCACATTGGAACTAAAGAAGAAGGTGGGGCAAAGGTAGATATTGCCGTGGATCCATTAGATGGTACGACATCAATTGCCAATGGATTGCCAAATGCTATATCAGTTGTCGCCGTTACTCCAAGAGGTTGCATGTTGCATGCACCTGATATGTACATGGAGAAAATCGCTTGTGGCCCCAAAGCTGCCGGCATGATAGATATTAAAGCATCTCCCGAAGAAAACATAATAAGAGTAGCAAAGGCACTTGGGAAAGATGTTACTGATATCACAGTTGCAGTTTTGGACAGAGAACGACACGTTGACTTGGTAAACGCCATTAGAAATGCAGGAGCGCGTATTCAAATGATAAGTGATGGAGATGTAATGTCTGCATTGGCAACTTGCTTTGACCATACAGGTGTTGATTTAATGATGGGTATAGGTGGCGCTCCTGAGGGCGTATTGGCAGCTGCTGCACTAAAATGTATGCGTGGAGATTTCCAATGCATATTAAAGCCAGAAGATGACGAACAAATTGCAAGATGTCAGCTTATGGGTGCGAGCCTGGACAGAGTATATAGGCTTGACGATTTAGTTCAAGGTGATGATATACTGTTTGCTGCAACAGGAGTTTCAAATGGTGAATTATTAAAGGGCGTTCAGTATTTAGGTAATAATAAAGCACAAACTGAAACTTTAATCTTAAGATCTGCTACTGGTACAGTTAGATTTATGGAAGCAACACATTATCTTGATAGAAAACCAGAATATGCTAAATAACGGCCTTTAAAGGCCTTTTTCAATAGGAGGACCGCTATGTATTTGGATATGTTGGTAACATTTGCAAAAATAGGAGTTATGACATTTGGCGGCGGCTATGCAATGTTGCCAATTATCCAAAGAGAAATTGTTGAAAGAAAACACTGGGTTACTGAAGAGGAAGTATTAGATTACTATGCGATTGGTCAATCGACGCCAGGTGTTATAGCAGTAAATACTGCAACCTTTGTAGGGTATAAGTTAAAAGGTGTCCTTGGAGCCATAGCATGTACAGTTGGAGTTGTACTTCCATCTTTTATTATTATTTCTTTGTTAGCAGGATTGATAACCAGCATTTCAGGAATGGAAATTGTCCAACATGCATTTGCAGGGATAAGGGTAGCAGTTTGCGCATTAGTTACTCAAGCAGTTGTTAGGCTTGCCGTTAAAAGTGTAAAAGATTTATTAACTGCTATTATTGCATTATTGGCATTTGCTGCAGTGGCGCTAATGAACATATCACCTCTTTGGATAGTTGTAATATCTATAGTTTTTGGATTATTATTTGTTAAGAAGGTGGAACAATGATTCTAAAACTTGCGTGGGAGTTTTTTAAAACAGGGCTTTTTGCCATAGGAGGAGGATTGGCTACCCTTCCTTTTTTAAAACAAATGGCATTTAAGACCACTTGGTTTACAACCTCAGACTTAATGGATATGATAGCAGTATCAGAATCTACCCCAGGACCAATTGGAATCAACATGGCAACTTTTGCAGGATATAAAGCTTTCGGATTATTGGGAGGCTTAGTAGCTACTGTTTCTCTTGTGATTCCATCTTTAATTATTATTACTTTAGTGGCAAAATTCATGGAGAACTATGCGGAGAACCCTTTAGTAAAAAAAGGATTTTATACCCTAAGACCAGCAACTGTAGGTTTAATTGCCGGAGCAATGGTAGACGTATTTTTGTCTTCTTTTTTTCTTGTAAACAACAGTATGTCGCCTGTTAGTATTACTTTTTCAATAAAGATTGTTCCTTTAGTAATCTATGGATTGATATTATTTTCTATAAATAAAAAGCCACAAATACACCCTATTGTATATATTATTAGTTCAGCAATATTGGGAGTATTTCTAAAATTATAATTTATTCAAATGTATCAGGTATTATTATAATAAAAATAAATATTATTAAAATAAGCTTGACTTTAAAACAATAACGTGTTACCATAGCAAAAAGCATTGATGAGGAAAAGTAACTTGTGTAATACCACAGAGAGAAGAACTCACCGACTGAAAGGTTCTTTGGAATAAGCAAGCGAAAGACCACCTCTGAGTTCTTTGTCTGAAAGATAGTAGGGCAAGGCGGAGAAAACCGTTATATCTATTGTATCTAAGCAGGTGGAAGCGTATATTAATCGTCCTATTAGGGCGATTTTTTGTATTTTTGAATAATTTTATGAGGTGTATTATGAATAATATTGTCGTTTGTAAATTTGGGGGATCATCGCTATCGGATGCTGAGCAATTTAGAAAAGTAAAGGCGATAATAGATGGTAATGAAGAGAGAAAAATAGTAGTGCCTTCTGCACCTGGTAAAGGGAAAAAAGAAAAGCATAAAGTTACGGATTTATTATTGATGAGTCATCAACTGGGAATTCATAAATTAAACTTTGATGAAGTATTTAATATAGTCAAAAAAAGGTTTATAAGTATAAAAGAAGGTTTAGGCCTAAATACAGATATTGAAACAGAACTAGATATTATTTATGAAAATATAAAAAAAGGTGCTGAGCAGGCATATTGTGCCAGCAGAGGCGAGTACTTAAATGGTTTGTTGCTTTCAGATTACTTGGGATATAGATTTGTAGACGCTACAGAAGTTATTTGTATCAATGAAGAAAAGCCAGATGTGGAAACAAGCTGCGAATGGATAAGAAGCAAAATAAGTGTAGAAGACAAAGTTGTAGTGCCTGGATATTATGGAGTGAACAATGAAGGAAAGATAGCTACATTTTCCAGAGGGGGTTCCGATGTTACAGGAGCTATAATGGCGGCAGGAGTTGAAGCAAAATTATATGAAAATTGGACCGATGTATCAGGGTTTATGATCGCTGATCCCAAAGTTGTTTCAGAGCCAAAACCAATCAATTCTTTAAGCTATAAAGAGTTAAGAGAACTTTCTTATATGGGAGCACCTGTATTACATGAAGACGCAGTATTTCCTTTAAAAAGTTTAAGGATTCCGATTCAAATATTAAATACAAATTGCCCAGAAGATAGGGGCACTCTAATTATTTCTGATGACAGTTTCGAAACTGTGGGAAGAGTAATAACAGGCATAGCAGGTAAGAAAGACTTTACAGCAATATATGTGGAAAAACTATTTTTAGCCGAAGAAGAGGGAATGTTTAGAAAGCTAGTTAGTATTTTTGAAACTAATAAAATAAAGATAGAACATATGGCTACAAGTATAGATACCATTTCATTTGTAGTTCCCACGCAGCAAATCGAGGGTAAGGAGAAAAAAATTGCTGAGGAGATTTCCATCTATTGTGGAACTGATAATGTTGAGTTTTCTAAAGGTCTTGCCGTAATAGCTGTGGTTGGCAGAGGCATGGTAAATACAAAAGGAACCAGTGCAATAATATTTAAAGCGTTGGCTATGGCTGGAATAAATATTAGGATGATTAGCCAAGGTAGTAGCGAATTAAACATTGTAATAGGAGTTAAAAACGAAGATTTTGAAGGCGCAATTAAAGCAATATATAATCAGTCAAAGGAGATGTAAAAAAATGAAAAAAGTTATAGTTGTTGGTGCAACAGGATTAGTTGGAGAAACTATTAGAAATATATTGGAAGAGAGAGAGTTTCCAATTTCGGAAGTTAAGTTTTTAGCTTCATCAAGATCAGCAGGAAAAGAGATTTTATTTAATGGCAAGAGCCATGTAGTAAAGGCGTTATCCGGGGACGAATTTGATGGATTCGACATAGCATTTTTTGCTGCCGGTTCTGATGTAAGTAAAGAATATGTGCCTATTGCAGCTGAGAAAGGTGTTAGAGTAGTAGATAATAGTAGCTACTTTCGTATGGATGAGAATGTTCCTTTAGTAGTTCCTGAAGTAAACCCTGAAGCAATAAAAGAATCGGACTATATTATTGCAAACCCCAATTGCTCTACTATCCAATGCATGGCACCATTATTTCAGATAAATAAGCATTATGGGATTAAAAGAGTTGTTTTTTCAACATATCAGTCTGTATCAGGATCAGGTGTGAAAGGCCTTAAAGACTTAGACGAAGGTATCCAGGAGTTTTATCCATTTCCAATAAAAGGAAATGTAATACCACATATAGACAGTTTCTTAGAAAACGGATATACAAAAGAAGAAATGAAAATGATAAATGAAACTAGAAAAATTTTAGGTATTGATGATTTAAAGGTTACAGCTACCACTGTAAGGGTGCCAGTTAGATTCGCTCATAGCGTTTCCATTAACGTTGAAACCGAAAAGGATTTTTCAGTTGATGATGTGAAAGAACTAATGGATTGTAAGTTGGGAATGAAGCTAATGGATGATGTGTCCAATCTGGTATATCCACTACCTATTTTCGCTGAAGGAAAAGATGAAATATTAATTGGTAGAATTAGACGAGATGAAAGTCTAGAGCATGGTTTAAACTTATGGTCTGTTGCTGATAATATTAGAAAAGGTGCGGCACTAAATGCAGTTCAGATAGGAGAATTACTACTAAGGAGTTGATGGCATTGTTAAACATAGGCATTTTAGGATTTGGAACTGTTGGAAAAGCAACATTTGAAATATTGCAAGAAAGAATTGATGTGATAGAAGCTTCCGTGGGAGATGAAATCATAGTAAAAAAAATATTTGTACGCAATAAAAACAAACACAATTATGATAATATAGATGCGAATTTGTTTACTGATGTAATATCTGAAGTAGTTGAGGATGATTCTGTTGACATTATTATTGAAGCTACTGGTGATGTAGGAGTTGTATATGAAGGTATTAAGGTTGCGATAGCTAATGGAAAACACATAATAACTGCTAATAAAGAAATGGTGTCAAGGCATTTTGAGGAACTTAACCAACTGGCAAATAAGCATGATATTCAATTAAAATATGAAGCGGCAGTAGGTGGTGCAATTCCGATTCTCTGTCAAATACCTAAGATAAGAGAGCTAAACGAAATCGTAGAGATAAACGGTGTACTAAATGGAACTTGCAATTTTATACTAAGTGCTATGGAAAAAGGCATGGATTATAATAAGGCTCTTTTAGATGCTCAACAAGCAGGATTTGCTGAAGCTGATCCTACAGCAGATGTTGAGGCATATGATACAGTAAGAAAACTACGTATATTAGCAACTTTAGCTTTTGGAGTTAAAGTCGCAGAAGATGAGATTACCAGAGAAGGAATTATCAATGTTAGTAAAAAAGAAATTGATACCAGCAAGAAAAATGGAATGAGAATAAAGCTAGTAGCTCATGCAAAAAAAACAAAAGATGGTATCGAAGCATTTGTTAAGCCTACCGAAGTTGAGATAAATTCTGTTTTAGGTGGCCTTGAAGACGGGGAAAATGCAGTTTCAGTTGTTTGTGATAATGCTGGAGAGCTGGTATTTAAAGGAAAAGGAGCGGGTGGAAGACCTACGGCATTTTCTATTCTAAGCGATTTTCTTGCCATTGCGTGTAAGTAACTGTTTGATGAAAAAAGAGGAATAATATGAATTTTGTATCTACTAGAGGCGGCAAAGAAGCAGTAAAAGGCACTGTTGCCGTAATAAAAGGGTTGGCTGATAATGGGGGATTATATACCCCCGCATCCTTGCCTAAAATAGATTTAAAAAAAATGTTAAAGATGAGCTATATGGATATATGCGCTGAAATTCTATGCATATTTTTTCCAGAATTATCCAACGATGCGATAATACATATAGTAAATGGATATAATCGGAAATTTGAAGGGGAAATAGTGAGCATTGCAACATATGGTAGTAGATCATTTTTAGAGCTATACCATGGTCCAACTGCATCGTTTAAGGATATGGCATTGACACTATTACCAGAGATATTAAAAGAATCTTATAAGATAGAAGATAAAAATGAGCGGATTTTAGTACTAACTGCAACTTCTGGAGATACTGGCAGCGCAGCCATGGAAGGGTTTTCGGGAGTTGATAATACTGATATCGTAGTATTCTATCCTAATGATGGAATTAGCATTGTTCAGATGGCTCAAATGGAATCTGCAAACAAGGGAAATGCCCATGTATTTGCAGTTAGAGGAAACTTTGATGATGCTCAAAGGGCAGTAAAGATGGCGTTTTCTGATGTAGAATTAAATGAGATAAGTAGAAAAAATAGCATTAACATTACTTCTGCCAATTCAATAAATGTTGGCAGGCTAATATCTCAGATTGGATACTATTTTTACTCGTATTATTCTCTTTTGAGAAGTGGAGTAATAAAGTACGAAGATAAAATAGATGTTAGTGTGCCAACTGGAAACTTTGGAAATATACTAGCAGGAATTTTTGCAAAACAAATGGGGCTTCCAATTGATAATTTTATTTGCGCGTCTAATGCCAACGATGTTTTGACGCAATTTATAAAAACGAGAAGATACGTTTCCGATAAGACTTTTCATAAAACCCTATCTCCCTCGATGGATATTTTAGTATCTAGTAACTTAGAAAGGTTTTTGTTCTTAACCTCAAGGGGTAATGGAGAAATGGTAAGGGCTGCCTACGATAATCTGCAGTCCTGTGGTGAATTTGAATGGGGTGAAGAATTACCAGAATATATCCATGGAGTTAGCGTTAATGATGAGGAGACGTTGGCAACGATTTTGGAAGTATATAATGAAAAGAAATACTTAATTGATCCACATACAGCTGTAGCGTATAAAGCATCTAATATTTCAGATAAGCATTGCTTGATAATATCTACTGCTAGCCCTTATAAGTTTCCAAAGGCTGTTTTATCAGCCATAGGAGGTGGGCGTAAGTATGAAAGTGAAATTGAAGAACTTCAAGCAATAGAGGAATTAAGCAAAACTAAGATTCCAAATTGTATATTTTCTAAGTTAGATTATACTTCTCCTAAGGAAATAATAGACAAGGATAAAATAATAAATAAAATAAAAGAAATTATGGAGAAATAATATGAAAATTAGAGTTCCAGCTAGTACTGCAAATTTAGGACCAGGATTTGATACTTTGGGAATAGCCTTGAATTTATATAACTATTTTGAATTGACAGATGATATTGGCAAAGAATCTGCATTGGCAGATATATCTTTTCAAAAGTATTATGAATTTATAGGTATGCAGGCACCAGCTAAAAAAGTGAGTATTATTAATGCTGATATACCAATATGTAGAGGCCTAGGCTCTTCTTCTAGTGTAATTGTAGGTGGAATAGTTTGCGCTAACGAGCTAGAGAACAAGCGGTTATCTGACAAAGAGTTATTAGACTTGGCAACACTGATAGAGGGGCACCCAGACAATGTTTCTGCTGCTATTTTTGGCGGTCTAATAATTTCTGGAATAAATGATAGTGGAGTTTACTATAATAAAGTGGAGGTGTCTAATGAGGCTAAGTTCTTAGCTTTAATTCCTGACTATCAGCTTCCAACTGTAGAGACTAGAAAAGTATTGCCTGAGCATATTCCTATGAAAGATTGTATTGAAAACATGGGAAATGTGGCAATGATAATCTCCTTAATATATCAAGGACAATATGATAGAATAGGGGAGTTTTTAAAAGACAATATTCATGAGCCATTTAGAAAAAAACTAATAAAGAATTATGATCTAATAAAAACCGTATGTAAAGAAGAGGGAACTGATGGGATATTTTTAAGTGGTGCTGGCCCTACAATGATGGCTCTATCCAGTAAAGACAAGTTAAATGTATCTAGGCTTAAGGAGAGATTAAGTCCTATGAGCATAGAAGTTAAGGAGCTTGAAGTAGATAATACGGGATACAGTGTATTACAATAATCAATGCTCTATCATTGCAATTTTTAGATATAACACCAATATTTATACTAAATAACAAGCTTTTAATAAGATTTGCCAATCAAAATAATATATTTTATTATTTCTATTGACATTACAGCATTCTCCTTATAAACTTATTATGTTAAAGTAGAGTTTTTATATTTTAAATGTGCAAAGTTTATGATATAATGAGAAATCGAGATAGGAATGGAAGAGGTGAAAGAAATGAAGAAGGATATACATCCGGAGTACAAAGAAGCAACTGTTACATGCGCTTGTGGCAATGTTTTCAAAGCCGGCTCCGTTAAAGATGAACTGAAAGTTGAAGTTTGCTCAGAGTGTCATCCATTCTTTACAGGACGTCAGAAATTTGCAGAACGTGGCGGTCGTGTAGAGAAGTTTAAACAGAAATACAACAGAGATTAATGACCTCAGAGACATGGTTAGTGGCTTCCAGCGACTAACCTTTATTTTTTGAAAGGATCTTTTATGGCAAAAAAAACGACAATTGGAGGGCAGGCGTTAATTGAGGGCATTATGATGAAAGGGCCTTCCAAATTAGCTATGGCAGTCCGTAAGCAAGATGGTGAAATAGCTATAAAAGTAGTAAATATAGAAGACAAGTTCAAGAGACAAAACTGGATGAATCTGCCAATAATAAGAGGTTCCACGGCTTTGGTGGAATCTATGAAAATTGGAATGGAAGCTATTTTGTATTCTGCCAGTTTTTTTGAAGAAGAGTCCGAACCCAGTTGGTTGAGCAAAAAATTTGGGGAAAAAGGAGAAAAGTTTGGAGAAATATTAATGGTGTTGTTTTCAACAGCTTTGGCAGTTGGTCTTTTTATGATTCTGCCAACATTAATAGTTTCTTGGCTGGCTCCATTGGGAACCACATCATTTGCAAAAAATTTAATTGAGGGTTTGATTAGGCTCATCATATTCTTTATGTATGTGGGCGGAATTTCAATGTTAAATGATATGAAACGATTATTTTCCTATCATGGTGCAGAGCATAAAACCATCAGCTGTTATGAAAACGGCTGCGATTTAACAGTTGAGGAAGTTAGGAAATATTCAGCCTTACACCCTAGATGTGGGACTAGTTTTCTGTTTATGGTTATGTTGGTTAGTATTGTTGTGCTCTCTTTCTTTGGATGGCCCCATCCATTGCTACGATTTATTATTAGGATTGCAATGCTTCCAGTAATTGCAGGAATTACCTATGAAATAAACCGATGGATTGGGAGAAGTGATAATCCTATTATTTGTAAACTAGCTTATCCTGGTATGATGGTACAAAGATTTGCAACTGTTAGAGAACCTGATGACAGCATGATAGAAGTTGCGATTGCTTCATTAAAAGCTGTCCTACCAGAAGAAGGGGAAAGTGATGAATGGTAGTTAAAGAAGCTTACACAGAGATAATTCACGCACTGGAAAAAATAGTCCCTGATCCCCACGGGGAAGCGGCGATAATTATGAGCTCTCTATATGGTTTAACTAGGCTTGATTTGGTATTAAAAGCTGATGAGATATTACCTGATACGCAGAGGTGGGAGCCCATTGTGGCTAGAAGGTTAAACAATGAACCATTGGCATATATTCTAGGTGAAACATATTTTTTTGGAAGATTGTTTTATTCTAGAGCTCCCGTATTAATTCCACGACAAGATTCAGAGTTTTTATTGGACATGATCTTACAGGCTTCAACAGACAAACTACGTGTGTTAGAATTGGGAGTAGGCAGTGGAGCACTGTGCGTAACACTCGCTTTAGAAAGGCCGAGTTGGAGCATTTCAGGAGTAGATATTAATCCTGATGCCATAGCCCTTTCGAAAGAAAATGCAGATAGACATGGGGTACAAATATCACTTTTTGAGGGCGATGGATTTACAAAAATAGAAGGCACTTATGATATTATCTATTCAAATCCGCCATATATTCCTTCAGAAGAAGTTAATAAATTGGATCACTCAGTGTCAAATTATGAATCACATACTGCTTTAGATGGTGGAGAAGACGGGTATTATTTCTATCGCCAATGGATTCCTGAAGCTAGGAAGCATTTATTTGATGGAGGAATTCTAGCTTTTGAAACAGGATATAATCAAGGTGATTATATTCTTGAGATAATGAAACAAAATGATTTTAGAGATTTGCACTTGATACATGATTTAGCTGGTTGGGATAGAGTGGTAATAGGTAGAAAGAGGTAGAGAATGTACGATAAACTAGCAGGGTTAGATGAAAGATATCGAGAGCTTGAAGCCATGATGGCTGATGTAGAAGTGGTTAATGATTATGAGAGATATCAAAAGATTGCCATGGAGCATAGCGATTTAGAAGAGACAGCTCTTGCATATAGGGCATATGTAAATATTAAATCTGCGCTGGAAGATGCTAAAGAGATGCTTTTCGATAAGCTAGATGATGATATGCGCGACTTGGTAAAGGAAGAAGTTAAAGATAAAGAAGAAGAATTAGCAGAGATTGAAGAAACTCTTCGAGTTTTACTAATTCCTAAAGACCCTAATGATGATAAGAACGTAATAATAGAAATACGCGGTGGAGCAGGGGGAGATGAAGCAGCTCTTTTTGCTGGTGTACTATATAGACAGTATTTAAGATATGCTGAACGCAGGGGCTGGAAAACTGAAGTCTTGAATACAAATGAAATTGGAATAGGTGGTTATAAAGAAGTTATCTTTATGATTAAAGGGAAAGGCGCATATTCCAGATTAAAATATGAATCAGGAGTGCATCGAGTTCAGAGAATTCCAGAGACAGAAAGTTCAGGTAGAATTCACACATCTACAGCTACAGTAGCAGTATTGCCGGAAGTAGATGACGTAGAGGTGGAGATTAACCCTCAAGATGTACGAACTGATGTATTCAGATCATCAGGTCATGGTGGCCAGAGTGTAAACACTACGGACTCAGCTGTAAGACTAACACATATTCCTACGGGAATTGTAGTATCATGTCAGGACGAAAAAAGCCAATTAAAAAACAAAGACAAGGCTATGAAGATTCTTAAATCGAGATTATATGATTTAATGAGAGCAGAACAGGATAAAGAGTTAGCTGATGAGAAAAGTGCTCAAGTAGGAACGGGAGATAGATCGGAGAGGATTAGAACATATAATTATCCTCAGGGAAGAATTAGCGATCACCGAATTAATTTAACGTTATATAAATTAAGTCAATTTGTTGATGGAGATTTAGATGAGATGATAGATGCCTTGATAACTGAAGATCAGGCTAAAAAAATGGCACAGTAAACAAATGATTGAAAGATTAACCTTAGTAGATTATAATATATATAATTAAATTTGTAGGAGGCAGATATGAAAAAGACAATTATTGTATTAGTTGTTGCTGTAATGATGATGGTAATGCTAGTTGGATGTGGTGGCGGAGATTCTGGTAAAGCTGCGATTTATACTGCTGGAACCATTGAAAAAACTGTACCAGGCTATGGTGGAGACATGGTTTTAAAAGTAACATTTACTGATAGTGCAATCAAAGAAATACTAGTAACATCCCATGAAGAGACGGAAAACGTAGGTTCTGTAGCAGTAGAAGAGCTTCCATTTAAAATCGTTGAGAAGCAATCTACTGAAGTGGAAACCATTACAGGCGCTACTATTAGCTCCAATGCCATTATCGATGGCGTAAATGCAGCAATTGAAGAAGCAAAACTTGCAGAATAATATTGTAACGACTGAGGACACTGATTTAATCAGTGTCCTTTTTTATGAAAAAAATTATATATATAAAAATTATTAAAATATTATTACTGTATAAAAAACAGCAATTAACAACATCTTGGCAGCAATACATTAGCACAACGCAGAGCTATTATAAAAAAGTAGTTGACTTTTTTAGTACAATTGATATAATAACATTTATATATAAGCGAGGAAGAAAAATAGTAGGAGACTATGTAATTTATAGAGAGCAAGTGGCTGGTGAAAATTTGCATGCGATGTCTTTGAATCCGTTTCTGAGCTTTATCGAGGAAGTAAAGTATTCGATAACGTATGACCACGTTATAGGTCGTCAAGAGAGTTGCAGTTCAAAGCGACTAATTTGGGTGGCACCACGGAGCATATGGTCTTCGTCCCTTTATGTATCGTTCATAAGGGGACGAAGATTTTTATTATTATTTTTTATATTAAGGGGAGATATGCTATGAAATTGTTTATTCCAGGACCAGTAACTGTAAGAC
Organism: Tissierellia bacterium; assembly: GCA_012728295.1. GTDB lineage: Bacteria > Bacillota > Clostridia > Tissierellales > Peptoniphilaceae > JAAYFJ01. Next base: position 74,458 of record JAAYFJ010000091.1, read on the forward strand.
CTGATATTTTAGAAAAGATGTCAACTCCAATGATTGGGCATAGATCAAAAGAAGCTTCTGAATTGCAGAGAAGTATCAGCTTGAAAATGCAAAAGCTTTGGAACACTAATGATGCGATATTGCTTTCCACCTCCTCGGGCAGTGGATTAATGGAGGGGGCAATTAGGTCCTGTACAAAAGAAAGAGCAGCCATCTTCTCAATTGGGGCCTTTGGGAATAGATGGTATCAAATGGCGGAACAAAATGGATTAAATGCAGATCTATTTGAAGACGAAAAAGGTGAAATATCTAAGCCTGAGAAAGTTGAGGAAGTTCTTTCTACTGGAAAATATGATTTGATTACCCTAACACATAATGAAACTTCCACAGGGGTGCAAAACCCAATATATGAGATTGCAGAAGTAGTTAAAAGGTATCCTGAAGTTATTTTTTGCATCGATACTGTAAGTTCCACTGGTGGTGTGGATATCGATATTGAAAAACTCGGTGCAGACATAGTATTGACTTCAACACAAAAGTGCTTAGGTCTTCCTCCGGGGTTGGCGATATGTACATTTTCAGATAAAGCGATAGCTAAAGCAAGGGAAGTTGAAAATAGAGGATTTTATTTGGATTTATTAGCAATATATGAATATATATTAAAGAAAGATTTTCAATATCCCTCAACACCTTCAATTTCACACATGTATGCATTAGATTATCAACTTTCGTATATTTTAGAAGTTGAAGGAAAAGTTGAACGCTATAAAAGGCATAAACAAATGGCTGAATTAGTTAGAAATTGGGCGAAAACAAATTTTCAATTATTTACTGATGAAAAAATTAGTTCGGATACAGTAACTTGCATTTCCAATAACAAAGGAATCGATGTAAAAGCTCTAAATGAAAACTTAAAAGCTAGAGGAATGCAGATATCTAATGGCTATGGTGATTTGAAAGAAAAGACATTTAGGATCGCTCATATGGCTGATACAAAGGTAGAAGATATAGTTATGTTATTGAAGAATATAGATGAAATATTATGTCTATAGTTGAATTAGCATTTATAAGTATAAATGGAGGAAATAAAAATGAAAATACTAGCAAATGATGGAATGCCAGCTAAAACCAAAGAGATGCTAAGAGAGGCGAATATAGAGGTAGATGTGAATCACTATGAAAAAGAAGAACTAATCAATAGGATTAAAGCCTACGATATTTTAGTAGTGAGATCTGCAACAAAAGTGGATGCTGATTTAATAGATGCGATGGAATTTGGAAAAACTAAGCTAATTATTAGAGCGGGAGTTGGACTAGATAATATTGATGTTGAATATGCAAGGAATAAACGAATTCAAGTAAGCAATACACCAAATTCCAGCAGCAATGCAGTTGCTGAGTTGGTCCTTGGTCAAATGATAACTATAGCAAGGTTTATGCACCAAGCAAATGTTTCTATGAGAAATGGGGAATGGAATAAAAAGGAATATACAGGAGTGGAAATTTTTGGAAAAACCGTTGGTATAATCGGATTTGGAAGAATTGGCCAAGCTGTTGCACAAAAAGCTAGCGCTTTGGGAATGGATGTTGTTTTTTATGATCGATATCCTATTAATATATCGGGTTATAAAAGCGTACAGATTGAAGAACTACTTACTTGTTCAGACTTTATTACCATTCATACTACAGCAACAGATACCCCACTTATTGGGGAGTCTGAAATAGAAATTATGAAAAATGGTGCATTTTTAATAAACGCAGCAAGAGGAAATGTAGTGGATGAAAACGCACTTATCCTTGCATTAGATATGGGCAAATTAGGTGGTGCAGCTATTGATGTATTTACAAATGAGCCACATCCAAATCCAAAAATTTGCAATCACCCAAAAGTTTCAGTTACTCCGCATATTGGTGCGGCCACCATGGAAGCTCAAGATAGAATCGGTGATGAAATCTATAGATTAGTAGTTGATTTTGAGGAGGGGTTTAATGGTTGCCATAAAGCCGTTTAAAGCTATAAGACCTAAAGCTGACAAAGTTGAAGAAGTAGTTTGTCCTCCATATGATGTCTTGGAGAAGAACACAATTGACAAGCTTGCTGATAATCCTATAAATTTTGTCCATATTATTAGAAGTGAAGTAGACTTAGGTGAAGGTGTAAACCCACATGACGATATAGTATATGCTAAAGCTTCAGATAACTTAAATAAGTTTCAAGAGGACGGAATTCTTGTGGAAGAAGAAAGTGTATGTTTCTATATCTACAGGCAAATTAGAAGAGGTAGAGTCCAAAATGGACTGGTAGGATGTGTTAATATAGATGATTATGTGGATGAGAAAATCAGGAAACATGAGTTGACTCGCATAGACAAGGAGAAAGATAGGATTAATCACTTCCATATATGCAACGCACAAACTGAACCTGTATTTCTATTCTATGAAAAAAGTCTATTAATAAATAACCTAATAAACAATTATACTGAGGATAATTTTCCTATATATGATTTCGTAACATCAGATGAGGTAAAGCATATAGTATGGAAAATAAGCGACGAAGCAATATTACAAAATATTATTGGAGCATTCCAAGAAATAGATATCCTATATATTGCAGATGGTCATCATAGAAGTGCATCTGCAGCTAAGGTAGGTTTACTAAAAAGAGAAGAAAATAATGGAGCAAGTGGGGAATATGAGCATTTTCAAGCTGTGATTTTCCCTGCAGAAGAACTGTTAATAATGCCATACAATAGAGTAGTCAAAGATTTAAATGGGCATAGTGAGGAACAATTTATTAAGCTATTACAGAATGATTTTATTGTAAAAAAAATAGAAACAATAGAAGAACCTAAACAAAAAGGCGACTTTACAATGATAATTAAAAACAATGTATATAGTCTGACTGTTAAAGAGCACAATATATGCGACGATGTGGTTAGTAAGCTTGATGCATCTATTTTGCAGAATAAGGTTTTATCACCGTTATTAGGTATTGAAGATCCAAGAACAGACCCCAATATAGAATTTTATGGGGGAGATGATATGCTAGAGAACATTACAGATAGACTAAATAACGATATGAAAGTAGCTTTTCTACTTTATCCTACTCAAATCAATGAGATAATTTCAGTAAGCAGAGAGAAGAAAATAATGCCTCCAAAGTCAACATGGTTTGAGCCTAAACTACTAAGTGGACTGTTTGTCCATAGAATATAATATATAATTTAGGAAAACACAATTTCGCGAAGTTTCGAGGAGTTGTGTTTTTAATGTCATGCTTGATAAATATATACCAACTGGATATAATCAAAGTATTAATTCAAGGAGGGATGACATGAAAAGAAATTTTAAAATTATTTGTTTAGTACTGATTGCAATTATGGTGTTCACCGCATGTAGCACTACACCGGAAAAGCCAGAAGAAACAACAGAGGGAATAACTGGTAGCTTTGAGGGAGTAGGTAAAGGTAGAGGCGGAGATATTAAGATATCTTTATCTTTAAAGGACAGTACTATAGAAGCTATTGAGGTGCTTGAGCATAGCGAAACACCAGGATATGAAAGTTCATTCGAAGAGCTTACAAACTATGCAGTTGGACACAACCAAGTGCCAACTGATGTAGTATCTGGTGCTACATTAGCTTCCAACGGCTTTATCGATGCGATAAAAGATGCACTGAAAAATGCAGGATTAGATGCTGAAGCTTTGGTTGCGAAAGAAGTTGAGAAAAGCGATAAAGAAACAATAGAAGAAACCGTTGACGTAGTGGTTGTAGGAGCAGGTGGTGCAGGTTTAACAGCTGCTATTAGAGCTAAAGAAGCTGGTGCCAATGTAATGGTTTTTGAAAAACTTCCATTTGTTGGAGGCAATACATTAATCTCAGGTGCAGAATATGCAGCTCCAGGAAACTGGATTCAAGAAAAAGAGGGAATTGAAGATAATACTGATTTATTCTATGAAGATGTTCTAAAAGCTGGTGGAAACCCTGAGTTAGTCAGAACTTTAGCTGACAATGCTCTTGATGGGGCCATTTGGCTAAGAGATGATGCAAAGGTTCAGTGGGAAGATGAGTTAATGTTTTTTGGTGGACATACTGTTAAGAGATCTTTGATACCTGCAGGAGCTTCTGGAAAAGAAATCATCACAAAACTTAGCAAAAAGGCAGAAGAATTAGGCATCAGAGTGGAGGTTGGTGCAAGAGTAACAGAGTTAATTTTAGATGGAGATAAAGTAGTAGGAGTAAAAGCAGAGGGTGAAAGTAAGGATTATATCGTAAATTCTAAATCAGTAGTTTTAAGTACTGGTGGATTTGGTTCTAATGTGGAAATGAGAGTAAAATATAATCCTGAAATAGATGACAGCATTTTGTCCACAAACTCACCTGGCTCAACTGGTGATGGGATTATTTTAGCTCAGTCTGCTGGTGCGGTTTTAGTTGGAATGGAGCATATACAGCTTTATCCTATCTGTGATCCATTGACTGGAACATTATTATATGTTGATGACACAAGACTATATCAAGTAACCATTATGGTTAATAAAGAAGGACAAAGATTTGTAGAAGAATTGGATACACGCTATGCAATTTCTATGGCTATGAAAGCCCAATCAGATGGTTATGGATATGAACTTTGGGACCAAGCAGGTGCTGATTTATCACAAATTAGCGAGAACCACCCTGCAGAAATCCAGTATCTAAAAGACAATGGTCTTTTGGTTGTAGCTGAGACTCTAGACGAGTGTGCAGAGCACTTTGGGATTGATAAAGAAGCTTTAAAGGCAACAGTTGAGAAATGGAATGGCTATGTTGATGCAGGTGCTGATGCAGACTTTAACAAAAGGGGTACGCTTCATAAAATAGAAACTGGCCCATTCTGGATGATAAAAGCAGTTCCTGCTGTTCACCACACCATGGGAGGAGTTTCTATAGACAAGGATGCTCAAGTTCTTAGAGAAGATGGCACGATTATACCAGGATTATTTGCTGCAGGTGAAGTGACTGGTGGAATACATGGTGATAATAGACTTGGCTCTGCTGCAATTGCAGATATTACCGTATTCGGTATCATTGCAGGAGACAATGCAGCGAAATACTCTAAAGAATAGTGCGGTAATAAGTAATTTTACTCTTATAGCAGCCTATATTTATCCAATTTCTGGGTAAATATAGGCTGTTGTTACAAAAGGTTATGTAAAAATGGACTGGGGTGTTGTATATGAGAAATATCTATGTTGAGAAGGACATTAAGTATGACAAATTGGGGCCGATGGTTGTAGAGAACTTAAAAAAGAGACACTTTGATGCATACTATGTGCAATCCTCAGAGGATGCACTAAAACTTGCGTTGGAGCTTATTTCTGAAAGCGATGTAGTATCTTGGGGAGGATCAATGACTATCACGTCAATAGGATTGCAAAAAGCCTTAACCGCTAGGGGCAATCCGGTAATTGACAGAGATACAGCCTCATCAACCGAAGAGAGAGTCGAATTAATGAGAAAAGGATTGCTGTGTGACACATTTATCTCTAGTGTTAACGCAATTTCAGAGGATGGACAGATAGTTAATATAGATGGAAATGGAAATCGAGTTGCTGCGATGATTTATGGGCCTAAGCAGGTAGTGGTTGTGGCTGGCATGAATAAAATAGCTAAGGACTTAGACGTTGCTATTAGTAAAGTTAGAACAGAAACTGCTCCTATGCGTGCTCAATCATTCCCAGGAGTTAAAACTCCATGTGCGATAAATGGCAGTTGCTCTGACTGCACAAGTGTTGACTCAGTTTGTGCTTATTTATCTATTACTAGAATTAGTAGGCCTGCAGGTAAAATAAAAGTTATTTTGGTTGGTGAAGATTTAGGTATGTAAAAATAGTTATTTAAAAGATCCGAAATATCGGGTCTTTTTTTGTTCCTGCTCCAAAGAGTGGGTAAAACGTGTTATAATGAGGACAGATTATAGAAAGGAGGCGTTGTATGGCGAGTGTTTTATACGAACTCGGATATGTAAAGGATTTGGAAAGTGTTTACAAATCACTTGGTCGTTTAATCTCTGGGCATTGTGATAGGAACCGTGTTGAATCTTATATTAATCAGCAAATGAAACAGGGTCTAGTTAAATATTATGAATATGATGATCATACAGGAAATGCAAGAGTATGCAGCGGTGAAACTCAAGAAGCGTTTCTTAAGACCGTAAAAACAGGGTGCAAAGACAGAAATGGCCAAAACTTAATGGTTCGATATAGGAAGAACAGGGTTGGCGCATGGGCATGTGAAGGAATTTCACATCAAAATCACCTGGATATGGTTCTTAATACCTATAATATGGGGTATTTAAATTTCCCTAATTTTCACGAAGCTAATGAGTTTATTGAAGGTCTTCATGAAAAATTATTAGCTGGTGAGAAATGGTCTTTTGTAAGCGGAGAGGACAATCCGGATCTACTTAGAAGAAAGACTAATTATCAAATATTGGAATCTTATCTTCAACAAGTTTTTGCGAAATTAGTTTTAGAATATCAGAAGAAAACTAGTGAAAACTATGAGAAAATCGTATTTTCCGAAGATGGACAATACTGTTATTTTAATACAGGATTACTTACAAAATTTGCCAGACCCGTTTTTATATTAGGAGAGGTTAAAAACAGGAGAGCTTCAGGGGAGTTCTTTTGCCATAAACCGTGCCACAGCAAAGGTTTAAGGGAATTGGTGAATGATTATAACTTTAAGGAAGAGGATGTAAGTCCAGGTCCTGAAATGGCTACATTTTTTAATGATATTGGAGAAATTATTTATGATACAAATGTGGACATTGATTTTACAGATGATAAGCTGGCACATATTATTATTGATGGGTTAAAGAGGAATAGATTTCCAAAGAGATATCAACAGATGTTTGAGGAGCAAAGAGATGCAGCAATCTTTGGAATCGCAGAGAAACTTAGAAGCTCAATAGAAACTGCTGAACTAATAGCTAAGCGAAACTTCAAATATGTAGTTCCGCAATATAGACCTGCCACTACAGGAACCATTGGTGGTGAAACCGTACGTCATGATGGTGAAATACAATTTTTGATGCCAATATACTTAGATTTTAATTTATATGATATGCCTGACTTTGCCTTAGTTCTCAGTTATGAAGGTGGATTTTATATTCCTGAGACAGTTCTCACACTTTCATGGGCATATAATAATGCTAGAATACTGTGTAAGCCTGATGAGCCATGGTTGCAAGCAAGTAGAATTAAAGAGGACTATAATAATCAAGAGGAAAGTATATTAGATGTATTAAATACAGTGGAAGATGAGGATGCTCAAGACGACTTTGCAGTTGATAAAAATGAAAATATAGTTGACGATATCAAAGGTTCAAATCAAAAAGACAGAAGTGAAACAAAAGCACAGACTAGCGCTGTCGGATCAGGAAAAAACATTAAAGGAAGTAAAGGGAATAAGTCAGAATCTAAAAAAAGTGGAGCAAAAGGGAATCAAGGAAAAGCTAAAACTCCTATTGGAATGATAGTATATTTAGAAAACATAGAAAGTGCCAATAATGGCGGTATTAAGGGAACTTTTGGCAAGGAACTTAACATAGCTACTATTTCTAAAAAAAAGCTAAAAGGAATGAAAATTGCTTATATTAAAGATAAAAGACTAAAGGTAAGAATTATCGAAAAAAATCATATGGGGAATAGTTATCAAGCAGATCCTTTATAGGAGGTATATGAATGAAGTATTATATCAGCGCCGACATTGAAGGCGTAGCAGGCTCTTTAGATTGGAATGAAACTGATAGAAGTCATGGAGATTATGCTAAGTTTGCCGTTGAGATGACTTTGGAAGTTGCAGCTTTGTGTGAAGGAATTTTATCTCAAGATTCAAAGGCTGATATTTTGGTTCATGATGCTCATGACAGCGGTAGAAACATTGACCACAGGCTATTGCCAGAAGGAGTAAGGCTTCTAAGGGGATGGATGGGGAGCCCTTTATCTATGATAGATGATATTGATGAAACCTATGATGCACTTCTGTTTGTTGGATATCACCAAGGAGCAGGTTTATCTGGTAATTTTTTGGCCCATACAATGAACACAAGTTTATCTGAAATAAGGTTGAATGGTAAAAAAACGACTGAGTATCAGCTTCACAAGTTGGCGGCCGCTTGCTTTGGAGTGCCGACAGTACTACTTTCTGGAGAGAAAATCTGTGTCGTGAAGCTAAGATGAAAGACTCCAAGCTTATTATAATCAGTACTAAATCTGGTAGAGGCAAGAGCGTCTTAAGCGAACATCCGGCTGATGTTTGCAAAGCACTTTATAAAGGTGGCGCTGAAGTTGCCAAAAACTTACCAGCGATAAAGCCGGAACTACCAAAAGGACCATTTGAACTTATTATTAAGTATTCCGAACCTGCAGCTGCTATAAGGAATTGCAATTATCCAGGAGCGGTTTTAGTTGATGATTTTACAGTAAAATATGTTTCGGAAAATTATTTAGACATTATGCGAGCAATAATATTTATAGGGTGACAATATGAAAACTTTAATAAAAAACGTATTATTATTGCCTATGACAAGTGAAGAGGATTTGCTTGAAAAGGGAGATATACTTATAGAGGATAATAGAATATCAAAGGTTGGAAAATTCTATTTAGACTGTGAATTAGATTTAATAATTGATGGTGAAGGTATGTTAGCTATGCCAGGTTTGATAAACTCACATACTCATCTTGGCATGAGCTTAATGAGAAATTACGCCGATGATTTGAGTTTAATGGACTGGTTAGAAAATAAGATCTGGCCTCTGGAATCATATTTGGAAGCAGAAGATGTTTATTGGGGCGCTCTTTTAAATATGATGGAGCTAATAAAAACTGGGACCACATCTTTTGTAGACATGTATTTCTATATGGATGAAGTTGCAAAGGCTGCTGAAAAGTTAGGGATGAGAGGCGTTATTACAAGAGGTTTGGTAGCTTTTTCAGATCCAGAGGAAAAGAGCATTGAAGAAACTAGGGCATTATTCAAACGATGGAATGGTAAAGCTGGGGATAAACTAAGGGTTATGGTTGCCCCACACGCTCCATATACCTGTCCTAGACCTTATATGGAAAAAGTTTTAAAGTTAGCTGATGAACTAAATTGTCCTATACACATTCACTTAAGCGAAACAGAAGATGAAGTCAAAAAGTCTGTTGAGGAAGTTGGATTAACTCCAATTGAGTATATGGCTAATATGGGTTTGCTTAATCATCATGTGGTAGCTGCACACTGTGTGCATATTACAGATAGAGAAATAGACTTGGTAAAAGGCAAGTCGTTTTATCCAATTAACAACCCTACTTCTAACTTGAAATTGGCTAGTGGGTTTGCGCCTGTTTCAAAAATGCTATCACAAGGTATTAATGTTGCCCTGGGAACAGATGGTGCATCTAGCAATAACCACACAAATATGTGGGAAGAAGTACATTTAGCATCAATTTTGAATAAAGCAGTTGACAAGGATCCTACGAGCGTAAGAGCTTATGAAGCCTTAAAGATGGCAACTGTAAACGGTGCTAAGGCAATGAATCAAATAGATGACTTAGGTACACTAGAAGTAGGTAAAAAAGCGGATATTATCTTGATAGACATAGATGTTCTACACATGCGACCACACCATAGATTGATTTCATCGCTGGCATATTGTGCTCAAGGAAGTGACGTTAATACAGTAATAATTGATGGTGAAATAGTATTAAGGAATCATCAGTTTGTTAATGTTGATGAGCGGGAAGTTATTGATAATGTAGAAAAAAGAACAAGGAAATTATTAGAAAGAGCGGGCTTAGAATATAGAGAGGGTGTTATAAGTGAGTAAAAAAGTTATTTATAGTGGAATTCAACCTTCAGGAAGTTTAACTTTAGGTAATTATATTGGAGCGTTGAGTAACTTTGCACAATTCCAAGAAGAATTTGATTGCCTATATTGCATTGTTGACATGCATGCCATTACAGTTGAACAGGAGCCAGCGAAGTTAAGACAAAATGCGTTGCAATTATTAGCACTATATTTAGCTGCTGGGCTTGATCCTAAAAAGTCCATAGTATATATTCAGTCCCACGTACCGGAGCATGCTCAATTGGAGTGGGTACTAAATACAATAACTTACATGGGTCAACTTAATAGAATGACACAATTTAAGGACAAGAGCAAAAACAGAGGAGATAATATTCCTGTAGGACTTTTCACATATCCTGTGCTAATGGCTGCTGACATTCTACTATTTCAAACGGATTATGTTCCAGTAGGAGAAGACCAAAAACAGCATTTAGAATTTACAAGAGACATTGCTGAGAGGTTTAACAACCGTTATAGTGACACTTTTGTCGTTCCAGAAGTGTACTTGCCAAAGGTGGGAGCAAGAATTATGAGTTTGCAAAATCCTGAAGCAAAGATGAGCAAATCAGACAGTGATCCAAATGCATCCATATTCTTATTAGACCCACCTGCAGTTATTAAGAAAAAAATTAAAAGAGCTGTAACCGATTCTATTGGGGAAATGGCATATAGCGATGAGCAATTAGGGCTTAGAAATTTAATTGATATATACAGCGCTATAACTGGCGAAACTACTGACGAAATTGTTGAAAAATACAAAGGTCAAGGCTATGGTCAGTTTAAAGAAGATTTAGGGGAATTTGTGGCTAATAAATTAAGTCCACTTCAGGAAAGATATAATGAATATCTACAAAACAAAGAATTACTTGAAGAGATATATAGAGATGGGGCACAAAGGGCCAGCGCAATTGCTCAGAAAACTTTGAGAAAAGTTTATAAAAAAGTCGGGTTTTTACCTAGATAACAGCATTTAGACACATTGACAACAGTTGAAAATTACTATATAATAATTAAAATCTGAGATAAAGAGGAGTACTTCAGTTACGTCACTAGAGACGGATCGGTGGTGGAAAGATTCGGGCCAATGGCTGAGGGAAGGTTGCTTTTGAGATTTGTTAAATCAACGGTAGTGCGTTATAGCTAATGAGAGCAAATACAATATTTGCTGAATTAAGGTGGTACCGCGAGCCCTTCGTCCTTATTGGATGGAGGGCTTTTTTTATTAGAATTGGAGGAAATTATGGAAAACTTAGCAAAAACCTATGATCCGAAAGCTTTTGAAGAAAGACTTTATGACTTTTGGATAAAAAATGATTATTTTAAAGCAAATCGTAGCTCTGATAAAAAGCCTTATACTATTATGATGCCACCTCCGAACGTAACAGGGAATTTACACATGGGACATGCTCTTAATAATACTTTACAGGACCTGTTGATTAGATGGAAAAGAATGCAAGGATTCGAGGCTTTATGGCTGCCAGGGTCTGACCATGCCAGTATATCTACTGAAGCAAAAGTCGTTGAAAAATTGAGAAATGAAGGTCGTTCAAAAGACCAGTTAGGAAGAGAAGCTTTCCTAGAAGAAGCCTGGGCATGGACTGAAAAATATGGTGGTAATATTAGAAACCAATTAAAGAAACTTGGAGTTTCGTGCGATTGGAGCAGGGAGAGATTTACACTTGATGACCAGTTGAGCTTAGCGGTTGAAGAGGCCTTTATTAGACTGTATGAAAAGGGTTTGATTTACAGAGGTGACAGAATAATTAACTGGTGCCCACACTGTAGAACGGCAATTTCTGACGCAGAAGTTGATTTTAGAGAAGCTGATAGCCATCTTTGGCACGTACTATATCCTTTTGTAGACGGAAATGGAAAAGATGGAATCATAATAGCCACATCTAGACCGGAAACTATTTTAGGAGACTTGGCAGTAGCAGTCCATCCAGAAGATGAGAGATATATTAATTTAATTGGTAAAAAAGTAAAACTACCTCTTACAGAAAGAGAAATTCCAATAATTCCAGATAATTATGTAGACATGGAATTTGGAACAGGTGCAGTAAAAATTACTCCTAGTCACGACCCTAATGACTTTGAAGTTGGAGAGAGAGCTTCTTTAGGGCAATTGTTGATATTAGATCAAGAAGCAAAGATGGCTGATAATACAGGTAAATATAAGGGCATGGATAGATATGAGGCTAGAAAGATCATAGTTGAAGATCTGAAACAAATGGGTTTATTAGTGAAAGAAGAGCCAATTCACCACTCTTTAGGAACTTGTGAAAGATGTAAGACAGACATAGAAAAGATGATTTCTAAGCAGTGGTTTGTAGCTATGGAAGAATTAGCGAAACCTGCTCTAGATGCATATAATAATGGGGAATTAAAGTTTATTCCTGAGAGATTTGGAAAGATATATGTAAATTGGCTGGAAAACATTCGTGATTGGTGTATATCAAGGCAGCTTTGGTGGGGCCATAGGCTACCTGTATTTTACTGCGATGATTGTGGTGAGGTCACAGTAAGTCGTGTAGAGATTGAAAAGTGTCCAAAGTGTAGTAGTTCCAACATTAGAAGGGATGAAGATACTTTAGATACTTGGTTCTCATCTGCTCTTTGGCCGTTTTCTACTTTGGGTTGGCCTGACAAAACACCAGATATGGATTATTTCTATCCTACCGATGTATTGATTACTGGATACGATATTATATTTTTCTGGGTAATAAGAATGGTGTTCTCTGCTTTGGAAATGACTGGAATTCTTCCTTTTGATGATGTATTCCTAACGGGCTTAGTAAGAGATGCTGAGGGACGCAAGATGAGTAAATCTTTAGGAAATGGAATTGACCCTTTAGATATCATCAAAGATTATGGTGCTGACGCGCTTAGATTCACTCTAGTTACAGGAAATAGCCCAGGAAACGATATGAGATTTTCCATTGAAAGAGTTGAAGCTAATAGAAATTTCGCAAATAAAATATGGAACGCCACCAGATTTGTTTTAATGAATCTAGAAGAGGACATAGTATTACCCAATATAAGCAGATGCAAGTTACAACAAGAGGATAAATGGATTTTATCAAGACTACAGGCAGTAATAAAACAGGCTACAGAAAATCTAGAACAATATGAGATAGGTTTAGCAGCATCTGAGATATATAGTTTTATTTGGGAGGAATATTGCGACTGGTATATTGAATTGGTAAAAGGACGACTATATGGTGATGATGAGGAATCGAAATTAACAGCCTTAGCAGTATTAGTTGCAGTATTAAAAGATACATTAAAGTTACTCCACCCTTTTATGCCATATATAACTGAGGAAATATGGCAACATTTACCGGGAGAAGATTTAGCTCTAATAATTTCTCCATGGCCAGAATACTCAGAATCTTTAGTAGATGATAAGGCTGTAAACGCAATGTCATTAATAATGAACAGTATAAAAGGTATAAGAAATGCGAAAGCCGAGATGAATGTTCCTCCAAGTAAAAAATCAAGATTATTAGTATTAACATCAGATGAAACCATTAAGGCTATTTATAATACTGGAGAAAGGTATTTTACTCAGTTAGCAGGAGTAACTGAGGTATCAATAATTGATTCGAGGGAAGAGTTACCAGAAGATACTTCTACTATTGTGGTTGAAAAAGCAGAGTTATTTTTGCCGCTAGAAGATTTAATAGATTATGAAAAAGAAAAAGAAAGACTTCAAAAAGAATCAGAAAAACTAATGGATGAGATAAAGAGAGTAAATGGAAAACTAGGCAATCCTGGTTTTGTTGGAAAAGCTCCAGAAAGCGTAGTTGAAGGAGAAAAAGCTAAACTCTTAAAATATGAAGAAATGCTATCTATTGTAAACACTAGGCTAGAACAGATAAAGGACAAATAGATGAATTATCAAGAAACTTTAGCTTATATTAACTCACCTGAAAAAATGGGATCCCGATTTGGTTTAGAATCCATTGGAAGATTGCTAAAAAAAATGGGCAATCCTCAAGATAAACTCAGATTTATACACGTTGCAGGAACAAATGGAAAAGGTTCCACATGTGCTTTTATGGAAAAGATTCTATTTGAAGAAGGATATAATGTTGGATTATTCACTTCACCATATATACGAAGCTTTAATGACCGTATTCAGGTAGGTGGGGAAGATATAACAAATGATGATGTAGCTGAAATAGGCTCATGGATAAGAATACTATCAGAGGAAATCGAGGAGGAAGGCTATCTTCCTCCTACAACTTTTGAAATGGTAACGGCAATGGGGTTTTATTTTTTTTATTTGAGAAAAGCTGATCCTGTAATATTGGAAGTTGGTTTAGGGGGAGCATTAGATTGCACGAATATAATAAAATCTCCAATGGCAGCTGTATTAACTCCTATAGGATATGATCATTGCCAAGTACTTGGAAATACTTTAAAGGAAATAGCAAAGAACAAGGTGGGTATAATAAAAGAAAACACTATGGTTTTTAGTTCCCATCAAACCGAAGAGGCTTTTGAAGTAATTGTACAGAAATGCAATAGTCTATCTGTTCCGATGGTGTTTTTAGATAGAAATAAGTACGAAATAATTGAGGCTAATGAATATGGAAGTCAGTGGACATGGGGAAATGCTAAAGAAAAGTTATATTTGAACAATAAAATTGCAGGCAGATATCAAGTTGAAAATGCTGCTTTGGCAATAACGGTATTGGAAACTTTAAAAAACAATGAAATGATTTCCCTTACTGAAAGATCTATTGTAGATGGAATATCACATATGAGCTGGCCTGGAAGATTAGAAGTAATGGGGAAAAAACCACTGATAGTCATGGATGGTTCCCATAACCCTCAAGGTGTAAGGAACTTAATAGAGAATATTAGTGTTTTTTCATATGAAAAACTATGGTTAATTATGGGTGTTTTAGAAGATAAAGATGTATTTAATATGGTGAAAGATATTGCTGGAATATCTGATTATGTTATTACAACTTCTGTACCTATTAACAGATCTCTGGATGCGGAAAAGCTATCGGTACATTTTACAAAAATCGGGCATTCAGTAGAAGTTATTAACAACCCTAAAATGGCGTTTGATTATGCTATGGAAAATGCAGGAGAAAAAGATTTAGTTTTAGTTGCAGGAAGTCTGTATTTGATAAGTGAATTAAGAAAATACTATTTGGATAGCAGTAAATAATCCATAATTAAGAACTTTGTGTATTTCTAGTTTAGGTGGTATTTTATGAGAGATCTAATAAAATCTATGAGAAAAATTAAAGGAGCTACTATTTTAGCAGCTCTATTCGTCATATTACAAAATATTGTAGAAATATTGATTCCCTCTCAAATGTCCAATTTAATAGATAACGGAATAAACAAAAGTGATTTAACTTACATTGTTAAGCTAGGAGGAATACTGTTGCTCTTAGCTATACTTGCATTGGTTATGGGGATAATTTCTGGGACTTTAGCTGCAAGGGCTTCAACAGGTTTTGCTGCTGACTTAAGAAATAGAGTTTTTGAAAAAGTTCAGAGTTTTTCTTTTGGGAATATAGATAAGTTTTCCACTTCAAGTTTAATAACGAGACTAACCACAGATATTAATAGAATGCAATTTACTTTTCAAATAGGTATTAGAATCTTAGTAAAATCGCCATTTTTATTCATATTTGCAATGATTTTTGCCTATAGGGCAAACCCTACTATTGCAGTTAGAATCTTTTGGGTTATTCCAATAATGCTGGTGATAACAATAATAATTGTAAAGCTTGCCTTTCCATGGGTGGAAAAGACCTTAAAAGGCTTTGATGAAATAAATAGTATCGTACAGGAAAATATCACTGGAATGGAAGTAGTCAAGACTTTTAATAAAGAAGATGACGAAAAAGAAAAGTTCAAAAGCATTAATGAGGCTTTTAGAGACGCTTATATTAAGCTAGAGAAGTTAAATGCTTTGGTTATGCCAGGAGTGCGATTGGCGATATCCGCCGCTATAATTATTACAATTTGGATGGGAGTTCAGGCTATATTACTTGGAAATATGACCACAGGAAAGCTGATGAGTTTAATGATATATATTTTCCAAATAATGATGAGCATTACCATGTTGCTGATGGTTTTTGTAATGGTCATTATGACAAGAGTATCAGCTTTAAGGGTTATAGAAGTGTTAAAAGAGAAGCCAACAATTGTATCAAAAGCAAATGGCGTAACACAAGTTAGCGATGGCACTATTGAATTTGTTAATGTATCATTTTCCTATGGTGATGAAAATAACAACTTGACTCTTACGAATATTAATCTAAAGATTCCCTCAGGCAAAACGGTTGGAATTATAGGTGGCACAGGTTCTGGAAAAACATCCTTAGTTCAGTTGATACCCAGACTTTATGATGTTTGCAAAGGTACTGTAACAGTTGGTGGAGTTGATGTAAGGGATTATGATATCAATTCATTACGAGATGCTGTCAGCATGGTGTTGCAAAACAATCAATTGTTTAAGGGTACTATAGCTTCGAATTTGAGATGGGGGAATCCAAATGCAACATATGACCAGATGCAGCAAGTTGCAATTTGGGCACAGGCAGATGATTTTATTAAGGAAATGCCCAATGGATATGATTCTATTATAGAGCAAGGAGGCTCTAACTTATCTGGTGGACAAAGACAAAGGATGACAATTGCAAGAGCGCTGATGAAAAATCCAAAGATATTAATTTTAGATGATTCTACTTCAGCTGTGGATATGGAGACAGATAGGAATATTCAAGACACTTTTTATCAGGTTCTTCCAAATGTTACCAAGTTGATTATTACTCAAAGAATTAGTTCTATTATTAATGCAGATATGATTGTGGTCATGGATGGAGGAGTGGTGAATGCAGTTGGCACTCATTACGAGCTGCTCAGTAGCTGTTCAATTTATAGAGAAATAAATGAGTCTCAAAGAGGGTTGGTAGAATGAGCGAAATTAGAAATAGCAAATTAACTTCTGTTGAGAAAAAGAGAGTACTAAGTAAAATAATCGCACTATTTAAGCCCTATGGCATAAAATTTCCCATAGCATTAATCACTGGACTTTTAGGCTCTGTATCTACAGTGGCTGTATCTGTGTTTGTAAAAATTGCTATAGACAGAATTATTACGCCTATGATGACTAATGCTACTATGGATATATTACCGCTAAAAAATTTAGTCATACAGATGGGAATCGTTTTGCTGCTAGGAATTATTGCATCCTATTATAGCAAGTTAACAATGAATATTATGGCTCAAAATATTACCTTTGATATAAGAAACAATTTGTTTTCTCATATGCAATATCTACCAATGTCATACTATGATAAGCAGGTGAAAGGTGATTTAATGAGCAGGTTTAATAACGATGTGGATACCTTGGTGGACACTATAGCGTACGCTCTTCCCAATGGTTTTGCTGCGACTGCAACAATAATAGGTGTTATGGTGGCAATGGTTGTAATAAACCGACAAATGGCCTTGCTAATTTTCATTTTTGTGGGAGCAATGATTTTAGTTGTGCGAAAACTGGCAAGTTTGGGAAGTAAGTATTTTTCTAGACAGCAAAAGAGCATTGGAAAAGTAAATGGATTAGTGGAAGAGTTCGTTGAAGGTCAAAGGGTCATTAAGGTCTTTAATTATCAAAAAAGAGCATTAACCGAATTTGAAGTTGTAAATAATGAATTGAAAAAAGATTCTTTTGAAGCGAATAGACACGCAGGAATTATGATTCCCACAGTGATGAGTATGGGGAATATTCTTTATGTTTTAGTTGCCATTGTTGGAGGTTATTTGAGTATAAATAAAGGAACTTTGACAATTGGAGATATTGCGGCTTTTTTACAATTAACAAAAACATTTACTATGCCATTAAACGAAGTTGCAGAGAATATTACTAGATTGATGCAGTCTTTAGCTGGAATTAATAGGATATTTGAAGTAATGGAAGTTCAGAAAGAGCCTGATTTTGGAACAATAACCCTCAGACGTGGGGAACTGCGAAATGGAGAATTTAATGAGGATATAAATGGTAGTGAATATGCATGGTATAAAGA
>JAAYFJ010000082.1 GCA_012728295.1 Tissierellia bacterium
GGTACTAGATCCCGTTGCAGTTGGAACGGGAAAAGATAGAAGTGAGATTTTAAAAAGTTTTAAAGAAAATAAGCCCAGCATAATTAGAGGAAATTCATCTGAAATAATTGCCCTAGCAGGACTTTGGGATTTAGACGGGGGAGTAGATGTTTCAAACGTGAGAGGAGTAGACTCTAGGGATTCAGTTGAAGATGCAAGATCCGCAGCAATTTCTTTAGCAAAATGGACTAATGGAGCCGTAGCCGTTTCAGGTGAAAAAGATTTGGTTACAGACGGAAAAATAGTAGCAATTTCAAAAGGTGGCTCTCACTATATGGAAAAAATTACTGGAGCAGGGTGTTCCCTTGGAGGAGTAATTGCAGTTTATGCTTGTAACTCCACTCCCTTTATAGCTGCCCTTACAGGGACTAATATCTTTAATTTTGCAGGAAAAAGAGCAGAAGAAAAAAGCTAAGGGACCTGGAAGTTTTGAAGTTGAATTTTTAGACGCCCTTTACAATGCCACCCCAGAAGAAATAGCAAATAATGAATTTAAAATAATAGGGGATACAGATGTTAAAAATTATGATATTGAACTGGTTTCTGAAAGAACTCAAACTTTAAGTAGTCAGACAAAAAATCAATATTCCAGCAGCATGAATAAAGGCCAAACCCAAGTAACCCAAAGTGGAAACACTGGATATAGATATGCTAGTTATAAAATTAAAAAAGTCAATGGGGAAAGAGTTTCTACAGAGCCATATCTTGGAAGCTATTACCCAGCAAGGGATACAATCGTCACTATTGGAACTAAAGAAGTTCCTAAGCCAGCCAATCCAGAAGGAACGAGTGAAGGTGGAAATTAATCTATGAAAAAAATACTTGTAATTGACGGGCAAGGAGGAAGGCTTGGGGGAGAATTAGTAGAGAAGTTGTTGAATTGTGACGGCGATTTTGAAATTATTGCTATCGGCACAAATGCATCTGCAACAGAATCGATGATCAAGGCGGGAGCAAAGATGTGTGCAACGGGAGAAAACCCAGTAGTTTTTAATTCCAAAACGGCGGATATAATAGTTGGACCTATCGGGATTGTAATTGCCAACTCTCTTTTAGGAGAAGTTACTCCTAAAATGTCAATTGCAGTGGGAGAAAGTCCTGCAAAAAAATTTTAATCCCTATAAATAAATGCGACAATTTCGTTATAACTTCCCAGACTAATAATTTTAAAGAATTAGTTGATATGGCTATAGAAAAAGTAATAAGAGAACTGGCTTAGGAAACTAAGTCAGTTTTTTGATATTATTTGATAATTTGGGTAAAATGGATATGAGAAAAAAATTTGAAAGGAATGAGAAAAATAACTAAATATAATTGGGACTTATCAAAAATATTTGAAAATGCTGAAAAATTTGATGAAGAAGTAGAATCAATAAAAAAGTCAGTTGAAGAATTGAAACCTCTAGGAGATGACCTAAAGAAAAACTTTAAAAACTATTTATTACTAATGACAGATACCATGAGAAGATTATACACCGTTTATAATTACGCTCACAGAACCCATGACGAAGATACTAGGGATTCCCATGGGCAAAAATTGAGTATGGTTGCAAATACTCTTTTAAACGATTTTCAAACGGCTACTTCCAGTTTCAGACCAGCTTTGCTTTCTTTATCTGAAGAAGAATTGGATAAATTAATTAAAGATAATGACTTGGAAAACTTTAGAAAATATCTAGACAGAATATTTAGATTTAAAGAACACACATTGACTTCAGGAGAAGAAAAAATCCTTGGATCAATGGGATTTTTACAAGGAGCTCCTTCTGATGCTTACAATCTATTGAAAAACTCTGACATCGAATATCCTTATATAGAATCCGCAGATAAGAAACTGACAGATGCAAACTTTACGAGCCTTCTAAGAAATCCTGACGTAAACGTTAGAAAAGAAACATTTGAAAAATATTACGAAACTTTAGGGGGAGTAGACAACACTATTTCATCTTTGCAATATAGCAATGTAAAGGGACTTACTACAGAAGCAAGTTTAAGAAATTTTAAATCTGCAAGAGAAATGGAACTTTTTAAAGATGACGTTACGGTAAACGTTTACGACAATATGATTGAAGGAGTTCGAGAAAATCTACCAACTTTGCATAAATACTACGAGATTAAGAAAAAACATTTAAAATTAGAAGAACAGCATATGTATGACGTTTATTTACCTTTGGCAACAGGAAAAGACGATAAGGTATCCTATGAAGAAGGAAAAGAAATCGTGTTAAAAGCCCTTAGACCTCTAGGAGATGAATATATAGAGATTCTAAAAGAAGCCTTTGAAAATAGATGGATAGACGTTTACCCTCAAGATGGTAAAAGATCAGGAGCCTATTACTCAGGATCTTATGATACAGATCCATACATTCTTATGAACTATACCGACGATTTGGATTCTGTATTTACACTTGCCCACGAGTTGGGGCATTCTGTTCATTCTTACTATTCTAGAAAAAATAATGAATTCATTTATTCAGGCTATACAATATTTGTAGAAGAAGTTGCATCTACGACAAATGAATTATTACTTCTAGACTACTTGATGAAAAATGCAAAAACCGATTAAGAAAAAATTTATTTAATTGACTTTTATATAGACAGCTTTAAAGGAACGGTATTTAGACAAACTATGTTTGCTGAATTTGAAAAGAAAACCCATGAAGCAGTGGAAAACGGGCAAGTCCTTACCTTGGAAGACTTCAATAAAATATATTACCAATTAAATAAAGATTACTTTGGAGAAGCTGTGATTTCAGACAAAGAAATTGAATTGGAATGGGCGAGAATACCTCATTTTTACAACAACTTCTACGTGTATAAATATGCCACTGGATTTTCTTCAGCAGTGAAATTGGCAAAAAATATATTAGAAGGAGATAAGGAAGCCTTAGAAAAATATATAAACTTCCTAAAAGACGGAGCAAACAACTATCCATTGGAACAACTAAAAGTTGCCGGAGCGGACATCTCTAAAAAAGAAACAATTAACGAGGCGATGGAAGTCTTTAGAGGATTAGTAGACCAATTAGAAGAACTAACTAAATAAAAAGAATTTAAAGACACCAACTGAAATAAGTTGGTGTTTTTTATTGGGAAGAATTTTATGAAATATGTGGTTAGCATATGTATTAATAAAAATGTTTAGTAAAAATTTAAAAATTTGATGAAATATTGAATGTTGCGACGAAAAAAAGCTTTCTTATGGGTAAGTCTATAGAACTATTAAATTTGACTTAGCTTAAGACAATAGTCCAATAGACAGTAATTGAATAGATACAAATCTAAATGCTTTTAAGAAAAACTCTATATTAAAAAATTAGTATTAAAAAATAGAGTTATTTAATATAAAGTTAAAGCTAAATTAGTTGTTTGGCTTTTATAAAAAACTTTATTATAACAGAACAGCAGGTAACTGTAGAAATTATAGTAAAATTATTTAGTAAACTAATGTGAAAGTTTGGTGAAAATTCGAATATTGACACGAAAAAAAGCATTCTCACGGACTATATAATAGAGCCATCAAATTTGATAGACAATAATTATGGAAAAACTTTTAAAAGAGGAAGAAGATTAACATTGCGCAATTGTTAAAGCAATCTGGTAATATGTCAAGAACAAATTTTTAAATAAAAGAAAAGAATATATTAAAAAAAGGCGACTTTAATAGAACCTATGATTTTATCAAAAAACAAGGTTTAGGGTAGTGTAAAATATTTTATTGTGTCTCTCCAACTTTATTGCTGGAGTAGATTTGATTTTTAGTCAGCAATCCAAAAATCAGGCGTACTAGTTTACGAGATGTAAGTGCGAGTGCCCGTTTGTGCTGGTGAGTAGTTACTTCACCGAATTTTTTATTATAGAATTCTTTGTATTCAGGTACATTGTTTTTAACGCTATTAGCGGCTTCAATTAAATAGTATCTAAGATACTTATTGCCTGTTTTAGTCATACTAGTATCTTCAGCGGTGTAGTCACCTGATTGATTAACTCTCCAGGTTAAACCCGCATATTTAGCTAAAGCATTATGGGAATCAAAAGCAGCAATTGTCCCTATCTCTGATAAAATACCACCAGCTAAAACGGGTCCGATACCTGGAATGGACATTAAGGATTGATATTCAGTAGTATTCATACCTTTAATGTTCTTTTCAATAGCTTTATCAATAGTCTTAACCTCACTTTCAAAAGCTTTAATAAGGTTAAAAGAAGAAGCTATAGAGATATTTAAAGGCTCATATAACACTTTGTCTAATCTATAGGAATCGCGTGCAGCTTTCTGCAATAACTTAGCTGTTGCTTGGGGATCGCTAAATTGATTTTTACCTTTATCCTTAACGAAATCTACCAGATCTTCAATGGGAGAATAGGTAATATCATCTAAAGATAAGAATTCAGTTAGCACAGCTGTAGAGGTAGCACCATAGTTATTAGAAAATGGCTTGTCCTCTTTATCTAGGACAGCTAATTGACTAAATTTTAGGTATATGTTAGATACCATGTAAGTTTTTTCACGAGTAATACACTCAACCAAATGAAGTCTATGGCGTGTAAGCCTTTGTAAAGCAAGAAACTGAGAACCACGCCAAGGTGAGGAAGTAACCCTTCCACATCTAGCGAAATCAGCTATGACAAATGCATCCAAAGGATCAGTCTTGTCCATATCCACGAAAGACTTTCTGTAATTAGCAGTCGTTTTAGGGTTAAGACAATAAACTTTAGGTTGATACAATGCCAAATCTTCACTTGAAGATAGGAAATTAGCCACGTGAATACTATAAACAGATGTAGATTCCAAAGCAATAACAGCATATTTAAGGTCATTAGAATTCAAACAATCCAAAATACTTTTTAACATAGATTCAGCACCTGGATTGTTATTTAATGCCTTTAGGTTAAGAAGTTTATTACCTTGAAAATCTAGAGCACATAAGACATTGGTCTTAGAACTAACATCAATACCAACAAACAAAGTTGATAAAATATTGTTCTTCATATTATCACCGCCTTTCATGGAGGAGTAGGGGAACAATTAGTAAAAGAGATATCCCAATCTTAGCCACTAACTTCAACCTCGCACTATAAGCATTCATCTTTGAAAATTACCTTGCTGTTGGTCTAGTCAAAGAGATGCAGCATCTGTGTTAAAAGATTTTGATGACTAAGTCAGGAAGCATGCTTCAATAGCAATAGCCAAATGGCTTTGCAAGGAGGAGTATAATTATCCTTCGCTAATCATTCTTTCTTTAATTATAGCATCAGGATATCTCAAATTAAAAATTGTATTAAAAATATAAGTAATATACTTAGAAGACTTAATAAAAAATGCTTCTAAACATATTATACGAGGAGGCAAGTTATGAATGA
>JAAYFJ010000016.1 GCA_012728295.1 Tissierellia bacterium
TAGCACTATGCAAATATTCGAAGTATTCAAGGGGTTCAAAATTGAATAAAGGTAAAGAGTTACAAATCAAGATTCTATAGAGAACGCTTGTTCTAGTATGTTATAGTGCACAATTTGTGATAATCGCCATAGATAAAATAGTCGTGAGTATGGTTTATGGATAAATATTAGATGCGGTAGGAAGCGCCAAAAGGAATACATACCGAACATAATATGTAGATTGCGGCATCGAGTACCTTATTCTAAGTTATTCGTGATGAAAGAAATGAGTGTGATTAGATGACTAAAATAAAGAACATATCTTTCTCTCCACCGGATATTACAGATGCGGAAATTAATGAAGTTATACAAGCCTTGAAATCAGGTTGGATTACAACCGGACCAAGGACAAAACTATTTGAGCAAAAGATAGCTGAATATTTAGGAGTCAATAAAGCCGTCTGCTTAAATTCTGCAACAGCAGCCATGGAGCTTACTCTGCGTATTTTAGGGATTGGACCGGGCGATGAGGTAATTACTTCAGCGTATACATATACAGCTTCTGCCTCAGTAATAGAGCATGTCGGTGCAAAGATTGTACTGATGGACGTGACCCCAGATTCATTTGAGATGGACTATTCCAAATTAGCTGATGCAATTACCGAGAGAACTAAAGCAATAATCCCAGTAGATATAGCCGGCAAGATGTGTGATTACGAAAAAATATATGAAGCAGTTGAAAGTAAGAAAGAATTATTTAAGGCTACCAATGAAATTCAGCATTTGTTTAATAGGGTAATAGTAATGGCTGACGCTGCCCATGCTTTTGGAGCGGAAAGAAAAGGAATGAAATGTGGACAGGTTGCTGATTTCACATGTTTTTCTTTTCATGCAGTTAAGAATATAACCACTTCTGAAGGTGGCGCAGTAGTTTGGAGAAATGATTTAGGCTTAGATAATGAGTGGCTTTACAATCAATTTATGTTATATAGCTTGCATGGACAATCAAAGGATGCACTAGCCAAAAACCAAAAAGGTTCCTGGGAATATGACATCATTTATCCGGCTTATAAATGTAATATGACTGATATATTATCAGCCATTGGGTTAGTACAGCTTGAAAGATATGAAGCTATGTTGGAAAGGCGTAAAGGAATTATAAAGACCTATGATAGATTATTTTTACCGTTAGGGGTTAAGAGTTTGTTGCATTATGGGGAGGATTATTCATCTACCGGGCACCTTTATTTGGCAAGGATACCTGGAATCGGGGAAGTTGAGAGAAATGAAATCATCATGAAGATGGCTGAGGCCGGGATAGCAACTAATGTACATTATAAACCACTTCCAATGTTTACTGCTTATAGGAATCTAGGGTTCGATATTAAGGATTATCCTAATGCTTTTAATATGTATAAAAATGAGATTACATTGCCGCTACATACGTTGTTAAGTGATGGGGATGTGGAGTATATCTGTGAGCAGTTCAAGGAGTGTGTTGTTAAATGTATTCGAAATATATAAAGAGAATGATTGATATTGTTCTATCATTGATTGCCTTACCCTTTGTATGCTTGGTAATCATCGTTATATCACCAATTATTTATATTGATGATCCCGGACCGGTATTTTACAACGCACCACGCAGAGGTAAGAACGGCAAGACTTTTAAAATGTTCAAATTCCGCTCCATGTATGTGAATGCACCTGACTTTAGGAATCCTGACGGTTCTACATTTAACAGTGATAATGACCCAAGAATAACCAGAGTTGGGAGGTTTATCAGGAAAACATCAATTGATGAAATACCTCAACTGCTAAACGTGTTGCTTGGCGACATGAGCTTTATAGGGCCTCGTCCTGTGCTTTCAACGAAGCCTTATGACGAATTGAGCAATCTTTCAAAGGCAAGGTTGGCTGTTAGACCTGGAATTACCGGTTATGCTCAGGCCTTTTATCGCAATTCAATCACACAAGAGGAAAAATTTAAATACGACTGTTACTACATTGAACATATTTCGTTTATATTAGATGTGAAAATTCTAATCCAAACTATTTTGGTTGTGCTTAGCCGTAAAAACATATATGTTTCCACTGAAAAGACACCTAACAGCACAACAATTAAAAAACATTCTTCGGGGACGATAGCAAATTGAAACGCATGTTTATAATTGGAGCATCTATACTTCAGCTCCCAGCAATCAAAAAAGCGAAGGAAATGGGTCTGTATGTCGGAGTTGCGGATTACAATCCCCAAGCAATAGGAATTCCATATGCCGATGAATACTTTAATGTAAGCACAATTGATGAAGAAGGTGTATATGAGGCAGCCAAATCGTTTGGTGCAGATGGTATTATGACGATTGCAACAGATATGCCTATGCGATCTGTTGCTTACGCCTGTGAAAAGCTGGGCTTGATCGGTATCTCCTACGATACTGCGGTCAAAGTGACCGATAAAGGTGAGATGATCAAGGCCTTTAAAGCCAATGGTGTTGCACACCCTTGGTTTCACATTATAGAAACTCCTGATGATCTTAACACCATTGCTGCATCGGTAACTTTTCCCTGTATAACAAAGCCAACTGATAATTCAGGCAGCAGAGGTGTTATGCTAGTTAGCGATCAAAATCAACTGCAAGAAGCGGTGGTTTATAGTTCCAAGAAGGCGCGCAAAGGAGCCGTAATCATTGAAGAATATATGTATGGTCCAGAAGTTAGCGTTGAAGTTATGGTATTAAACGGCGAACCCCACATATTACAAGTGACGGACAAGCTTACCACTGGTGCTCCAAACTTTGTAGAGATGGGACACAGCCAACCCTCACAGCTTGCTGATGATGAGCTGAGTGCAATTGGCACACTAGCATCTCAAGCTGTTCTTGCAGTCGGCATACAAAATGGTCCAGCACACGTTGAAATCATCTTGACGGAACAAGGGCCCAAAATGGTAGAGCTTGGAGCAAGAATGGGCGGTGACTGTATAACGACCCACCTAGTTCCATTATCCACTGGTATTGATATGGTGAAAGCTTCTATCCAAGTTGCCCTTGGAAAAACGCCGGATATATCTCCAAAGTTCTCTAAGGGAGCTGCAATTCGGTATTTTAATGTTCAACAAGGTTATATTTCTGATATTACTGGGATTGAGGATGCACAGAATATTAAAGGTGTTCAGGAGATTACCTTTCTCAAACGAGTCGGCGACAGGGTGGACAGTATTAATAGTAGCATGGATCGTATAGGGTTTGTGATTGCGCAAGGTTCTGATGCAAATAGCGCGATTATTAAATGTGAAGAATCAATGAAGCGTATTTGTATTAAGTATGATTAATGGTTTGGGTACTACGATCAGATTAGTCTTGGATATAAAGTCTTGAGAGGTGTTACTTATTGAAGAATCTCACTGGTAAGAGGCTCTTGCTTCTTGGCGGGAGTATGTGGAAAGAGGCGATTTCGGAATTCGCAAGGGATAATGGAATCGTCCTTATTGCAACGGGCAATGACCCAAGTGCGGGTATATTTGAAATTGCAGACGAATGCTATGATATTGACTCTACAGATGCTGATAGGATGAAAAAACTCATCATCGAGAAAAATATTGATGGCGTCTATATGGGGGGGAACGAACAGGTCATTTCTGTTGCATGTGAATATATAAATGAATTAAACATGCCTTGCTACTGCACAAAAGAACAATGGGATCATTTACAAAACAAAAAACATTTCAAGAAATTGTGTATAGAACATGGACTACCCGTCGTTCCGCAATATCAAATAAATTTTGATGAGATAACTCTAGGAGTCGATAGTTTGGATTTCCCTGTTATTACAAAGCCTGCAGATGGTTGTGGGAGTAGTGGGTTTTCAGTTTGCCATAATAACAAGGAACTTCAAGAAGGTTATATTAAGGCTTTGAATACGTCTCCAAGTGGCGATGTATTAGTTGAAAAATTTGTAAAAAACAAAGGGATCGTTGTGTTCTATACAGTGAGCAATGGACAACTTTATTTCTCAGGTATTGAAGATAAATACCCAGTCAGGTTTCATGAAGGACAAAGCTATATTGGTGGAGTATTCATATTTGAAAGTAGGAAAAAAAACGAATTCCGCGGCAAATTTGAAAATAAAATCCAGCAAATGTTCAAATCTGTTGGAATTAAAGAGGGATCGCTTTGGTTAGAAGTATTTGTCGATGGTGATAACTACTACTTCAATGAAATGGGATATCGATACGGAGGCTCAGTTTCTATATATCCCGTGGACTATTTTTATCACTATAATCAAGTTGCAGCAGATATATATTATTCTCTTACGAACGAGAGTCGTATTGAAGGTTTTCCATCCTTAATTAGTACAACTCTTGAAAGAAAAAATCACTATTGCGTCTATCCGATTCAGGTGCGGGAGGGGACAATAAGGCAAATTGTGGGAATTGATAAAATATTACAATGTAATAATGTAGTTGGAATTCCAATTAGTATGAAGGTTGGACAAGCTGTAAAACATACGGGAACATTCTTTCAAACATTCGCTTTATTACATTTTGTTTTTGATTCCAAAGAGGAATTCAGAAAAACAATTCGAGATTCTTTAACGAACCTAAAAGTTATTGATAAAAGTGGGCGAAACATGGTATCGCCATTGTTTAACGCAGAGGAAGAGGAGATTGAAATAGCGATATAGTGTTTTGGAGGGAGTTCCCTAATGAAGAATCAAAAAATAGCCATGAAGCTGATCTCTCGAGAAAATATTGAAAGCATTTTCAAGAATGATCCGGGTTTACCGTTACATATTGTTGAAAAAGCATTTGAAAAACGCGCGAGAAATCGTGTGTTGCTTCCAGATAAGATTTCACAGGTTTTCAACGAGGTAACTCAAGAACGCATAAACTGTATGCCGGCAACCCTTTTAGATGAGGAAGTCTGTGGTGTAAAATGGGTTTCAGTATTTCCACCTAATTCGGAAAAGCAATTGTTAAATGTTACTGGTGTAATTCTATTATCAAGCCTTAAAACAGGGTATCCATTGGCGATGATAGATGGTACATATATAACAGCAGTAAGGACAGCCGCAGTAGGAGCTATAGCTGTAAAATATTTGTCACGTAAGGAATCAACAACTATTGGTTTTATTGGTGCAGGCGAACAGGCTCGCATGCACTTCAAAATAATTAGACAGGTCCGACCGATTAAAGAATGTTATGTTGCATCCAGACGGGAAGCCACTGAAAGCGGATTTATAGCGCAAATGCAGGATGAGTATCCGGATGTTAAATTTGTTCCTTGCAATAGTAATTATAGAAAAGCTGCCGAGAAAGCGGACATTATAGTGACAGCCGTCAGCTGCCAGCAGCCTCTTCTCAAAGCACAATACGTTAAACCGGGAGCGACATATATTCATGTTGGTGGTTGGGAAGATGAATATGCAGTTGCTCAAATGGCAGATAAAATTGTTTGCGATGAATGGGAATCTGTTAAACATCGTTCCCAGACATTAAGCAGAATGTATTATGACGGCCTTTTGACCGATGGAGATGTCTACGCAGATATTGGTGAAATTATCTCTGGAAAAAAAGCTGGCCGGGAAAATGATGACGAGTTTATTTATTTTAATTCTGTTGGGTTAGCGTTTATTGATATGATGTTTGCTCATGAGATTTATAAGTTCTCTCAAGATAATGCTTTGGGTACATGCTACTGCATACAGGGGTAAGCCTTTAGATATAAAAGGAGTTAGTGAAGCTATGCATATACCTAGTTTTAAGGGAATCACATTCGTAAAAATATTGGTGGTCGTGTAAATGAAATTACTAGTATTGTGGATAGAATAGGTTATATTATATTATATCACAAGCTGAGAGTACCGAGGAGTCAATTAATATATGCAATAAATCAATGGATATTATAAGCATAGAAATAATATAACTGTTGAAATCTAAGGTGTATCTATATGAAAAAATTACTTTTTATATCAAATAGTACAAAGCCAACCTATGAACAATTAATGAGCCGCGAAAAAGTTAAATTGACTAATGTAAGTATTCCTTGTGTTGAAGCAGCTCTATCTATGGGTTATGAAGTATTTATGGGTATAAATCGGATAAATCCAGAAGAATTAGATTGTGACTATAACGTAAAGTTTTATTATGCTAGTATATATCGTAGCTTATTTGATTTTAAGAGCAATTATACTGCATATAAAAATTTAATGAGTCTTCTTAAGAGGGAAAAAATTGATGTGATACATTGTAATACTCCTATAGGAGGGCTTCTTGGCCGTCTGTGCGGTAAAATGATGAAAACCCCAAAGATAATTTATACCGCACATGGATTTCATTTCTATAAAGGTGCGCCACTAATAAATCGGACCATTTTTAAATGGGCTGAAATGTGGTTGGCGCGTTATACAGACGCAATCATTACGATTAATCAAGAAGACTACCAGGCAGCACAGAAATTCAAACTTCGCAATAATGGGAAAGTATACTACATTCCAGGTGTTGGTGTGGACACCAAGGCTTTTCGACTTGAAGGAGTGGACAAGCAAGTTATTAGAAGTGCTCTTGGTTTATCCGCTGAAGATATTGTGCTAATTGCAATGGGTGATTTGATACAACGGAAAAACTATGCTGCCTCAATAAAAGCTATTGCAAAAGCTGATAACACTAAACTTCATTTTCTAATCTGTGGCAAAGGGCCTTTGCTTGACGAGCTTAAAGCACTGGCAAGAAAGCTCAATGTTGAGAATCAAATTCACTTCCTTGGTTTCAGAACTGATATAAAAGAGCTCTTGCAAGCAGCTGATATATTTTTGTTCACAACTTATCAAGAGGGGCTTCCTAGATCTATGATGGAAGCTATGGCAGCGGGACTGCCTTGTGTGGCTTCAAAAATTAGAGGCAATGTGGACTTGATAGAGGACGGTAAAGGTGGTTTTTTACGGAAGCCGGAGGACATAGATGGTTTTGCTGAGGCTATAAATAAGCTTGCTTTCAACAAAGATTTAAGAAAATCTATGGGATTAAGCAATCTTAAGACAATCATTAGATTTGACGTTGAAAATGTCAAATCTGAAATGAAAAAGCTATACGAAAAGGAACTAACAAAATTATCCACTGGTTGGGGGGGTAAGTGAGTACCTGCCAAAGCGGGTTGTGAAAAGATTGGAGCTTGGTATACCCGTTGACGCCACAGTAATTGTATCTGCTGGTGAGTTAAATAAAAACAAAAACCACGAGGTTATTATTAAAGCTATTGCCAAACTTAAAGATCCCAGTTTATTTTATATTGTCTGTGGGACAGGTGGGCTTGAGGGATATTTGAAAGAGCTTACAAGAAAGCTTCACGTTGATGAAAAGGTAAAATTTTTGGGTTTTAGGCGTGATATTAAAGAGATTTATTGGGCATCTGATATCTTTGCCTTACCATCATTTAGAGAAGGCTTGTCTAGGTCGTTAATGGAGGCTATGAGCGCTGGATTGCCATGTGTAGTGTCAAAAATAAGAGGGAATCTTGATTTAATTCAAAATGGTAAAGGCGGCTATTTGTGTGAGCCGGGTGATACCGAAGGGTTTGCTAGAGCTATTGATAAACTGATAGGGGATGCTAATGCTGAACTCAGATGTAGGATGGGACAGCATAACTTGGATGTGATCAAGCGGTTTGATGTTGAGAACGTTAAAAAGATTATGCTTGAGTTATATAAAGCGATAATTTATGAGGGTGCATAAGATTGAGGGTTCTCCATATTTTGCAAAGCTCAAGGATTTCAGGTGCTGAAAATGTAGTTGCAGACATATGTATGATGTTTGAGGGCGAGCACGAGATGATGTATTGCTCGCCAGATGGGTCTATTAGGCAAGCTCTGGCAGATAGAGGCGTGAAATACTTTCCCTTAAAAAATTGTGTGCTAGTGAGATAAAGCGTGCTGTTAATTCATTTAAACCGGACATCATACATGCACACGATGTCCGTGTCACTGTGCTAACGGCAATGGTGTCGGGTAAAATACCATTTATTTCACATTTGCACGTTAATAACACTGATATGCAAAAACCAGGTTTGAAACCTTTTTTATACATGTTTGCCGTCAAGAGAGCCAAAAAGCTAATTGTAGTGTCAGAGAGTTGTTTGTCTCAATATATCTTTAAGAAGCAAATTGAAGAGAAAACTATCCACTTAAGAAATATCGTTTATACTCCTCGCATTGAAAGGCTGTTCACAAAAGATCCACTCAATTATAAATTTGACTTTGCTTATATTGGAAGAATAAGCTATCCGAAAAATCCAGAGAGAGTTGCAAGAGTGGCATCTTCTGTACTTAAGCTGTGTCCGGACGCAAAATTTGGAGTAATTGGAGACGGGGAATTAAGAAGTGAAATGGAAGTGGTTTTTAGAAAAGAAGGTGTAATAGAAAGAGTTGTGTTTACTGGCAACCTACCTTATCCCTACAAAGCACTGAAGCAGGCCAAGTGTATGCTGATGTGTTCTCGGTATGAAGGGACACCTATTGTAGCACTGGAAGCAATGACGCTAGGAGTTCCAATCGTCAGTACACCGGTTGATGGTCTTAATGAGATTATAAGTGATGGTTTTAATGGTTATCTTTCAGATGATGATGCTCGATTATGTAGTAGCGTGGTAGAGTTGATAGTAAATTTAGATATGCAAAGGAGATGTTCCCTTAATGCAATTAAAGTGGCGCAACACATAAATAATATAAGTAACTATAAAAATACTTTGATCAGTATATATGATGAGGCTATACAAAACAATATATTGTAAAGAATCAGTTATAAAAGTAGAAACAATTAGCTGAGATTATAGGAGAATAAAACAATGGTAAGATTAGCAATAGTTGTACCATCCCTTGTAACTGGAGGAGCAGAAAATATGGCTGCTCAACTAGCGGCGGCTATTGATAAGAACAGGTTTTACGTGGAGTTACTTGTTATGTCCTCGCCTAAAGGTACAAATATAGAAAAAACAGTTAAAGATGCTGGAGTTAAAACAGTTTATTTTAATAAAGAGCTTGGTTTTAGCATAAAAACTCTCTGGGAAGTTTATAAATATTTGAATCAGTTTAAACCAGATGTAATACACACACACTTGAGTGGATTTGTTTATGCAATTCCTTGGGCGTTATTACATGGTGTAACATTGCTTCATACAATACATAATCGTCCAATATATGAAGCGCGAGGCAATATTAGGAGAGTCCTTAAATTCTTATACAAGAAAAGGCGTGCGATTCCTGTTGCGATTTCGAGTACTATTGCTAAGGAAACTGTGGCATTATACAATATCTCATCTAATATGGTTGAAACAATATTTAATCCTGTAGATGTAGCGAGGTTTGCGCGGTATAAAAAAAGAACTCATGAAAATCAAGTAGTTTTTGTTAATGTTGCGAGGTTTTCACCCCAGAAAAATCAAACTGGCTTGGTCGAAGCATTCAGTTGCGTTAATAATGAGCTGCCAAATGCAAGACTAGTATTTATTGGCGACGGTGAGCTGAAAAAGGATGTTGAAAAAAAAGTAGAACAACTGGGACTGAAAGATAAGGTTAATTTCACGGGAAACGTTGCAGATATTCCTCAGAGACTAGCAAGAGCAGATGTTTTTGTCTTACCATCTCATTATGAAGGATTGCCAATGAGCATATTGGAGGCAATGGCTGCTGGTTTACCTTGTATTGCTTCAAAAATAAGGGGTAATACAGAATTAATAGAAGATGGAAAAGGTGGATTCTTGTTTGAACCAACAGATATTGATGGATTTGCTGAAGCCATTAATACTCTTTCAGAAAATGAAAACTTAAGAAAAAAAATGGGCGTCAATAATCTCGAAACAATAAAAAATTTTGACATTGAGAATATAAAAAATGAAATGAAAACCATTTATTATGAGATATTAGGAAGTAATCAAAACAGTAATTGTTTTTTATAATGGGGGGTTAAATTGCACAATAGTATTGATGATCAAACAAAGAAAGCAAGCATCATAACTCTTTCAATAATTGTTTTATCAATATTCCTGAATCAACAAAAACCTATGTTTGGGTATAATTTATCATTTTCAGATTTTGCAGCTATATTATTAATATTAATTTTCGTATTTAAAAAAAAACTAGTAATTCCTAATAGTATTATGTTGTTCTTTCTATTATTGTCAGTAATAACTGTAAGCTCAGCATACTTTATTTCTCCAAACAAGTTTAATTACATGGTTAATATAGATTTAATTATTAATAATTATCTTAAACTAGTTTCTTCTTTTATCTACTTTATTTTAGGATATAACTTTTATAAGAACATGAAAATGGATTTAGTATACAAGTGGTATTCTATTGGCGCTGTTATAGTCGGTTTGATGGGTGTATTAATTGTTTTTTTTAATATAAATATTATTAATAACGAGTATCTTTTTATGGGTTCACGTTATATTGGACTGATGAGCGATCCGAACTATTTTTCAGTTATTCAATGTACTGCGCTAGTGTTCTTTATGAGAAAAAAAGATCTTAGTAAGACATTTAGAGTGTTATGTTGTATAGTAATTTTTTTATCAATTGCGTTAGCTGGATCAAAGACTGGCATGATTGTTCTTATATGTTACACATTAATCGTACTCGGCGAAACAATATTGATTAATAGAACGAGACAACAGCTACTAAAAAATTTGTTTATCGTTTTGGTTATTATTATTTTATTACCCTTTTTGTTTAATTTATTTAACGCAACAATAAATGCAATAGCTTCTGTGTATCCTACATTTGATAGGGTAAAGATATTATTTGTGGATTTTGGATCTGCGATTTCAGATGGTGGTTCTAGTAGAGATAGAACCTGGTCGGTTGCAATAGACATAGTTAAGGAATCTCCCATATTTGGGGTGGGAATAGGTTCGTATTTGGCCGTAACGAATGCTGTGCATGGTGGCGGTGGGTTTGCGCATAATACATACTTGCAGATTATGGCTGAATGGGGAATGCCTTTATCATCAACTCTATTTATCTTTATGTTCTATATCATATTCAAGCATGTCGCCTCAAATAGAAAAATGCGAAGTGAGAGTATTATTATTAGAGATATTTTTATTATTTTGTTAATTGGTTCCCTCGCTTTATCTTTAAATAATGCAAGGATGTTCTGGCTTTTCCTGGGTGCATTATATAAGAGTTCACAATATTTAAAAATAGGCCTAAATAGATATAGCCATAAAGAAACTTATAGAAATTTAAATACAAATAATTACTATTCCTGATTAATAAGCCACCTCTATGCAAAGGCAATGACCAAAAGACAAAGGCCGTCACAGGTTTTCTTAGTTTTAAAAGTCTGTAATTAAAACAGTAATAATTTTGAGAGCTCAGGTATTCTATGATTGATAATCAAAATCAAAATAGCACGATTAAAAATACTTTTATTGTTTCATTTGGAACGATTACAAGCAAGATATTTGGTTTCATTAGAGAAGTGCTAATCGCAAACTATTTTGGTGTATCGTTCTTGGTTGATGCCTATCTTATAGCATTATTAATTCCAAGCGTATTATTTGCTGTAGTTGGTGAAGCAATTAATACAACTGTTATACCTCTTATAACTGAGTATAAGAATAAATTTGGCAGAAAATCTGCGATAGAGTTAGTTAACTCTATATGCGTCGCTATTCTCTTTGTTACATCAATAATAATCATATTATCCGAAATTTTTATTCATCAGCTTATTCATTTAGTTGCTCCAGGATTTACACCAGCTGTTTTGGATTTATCAGTCAAAATGAGTCAGATTATGCTTCCTCTAATGCTGTTTTTTGCTCTTGCAAATTTGGGGTCAGGAGTTCTACAGAGTGAAAAAAGATTCCTTTTTCCTTCATTTGCTAATGTTCCATCCACCTTAACAATAATTGTTTTTTTATTTATCTTTGGCGGGAATGGAGAAATAATATGGTTAGCGGTGGGCACTTTAGTAGGCTTTATTGCGCAGTGGCTATTTTTTATTCCAGATTTAAGAAAAACTGGATTCAGGTTTCGTTTTAAATTTAACTTAAGGCATCCCGGTCTTCGAAAAATGGGCATACTTATAATTCCAGTTATAATAGGCAAAGGCGCAGCAGAGATAAATCTTGTTGTTGATCGAATGCTTGCTTCTGGATTAAACGAAGGAAGTATTGCTGCTTTAAACTATGCATCAAGAGTTAATGTACTAGTTGTTGCCATAATAGCTGCAGCACTTGCAAAAGCAATTTATCCTGATTTATCAAAACTGGCAGTTAATGAAAATATTAAAAACTATATTCGGTCAATAAAAAGTTCTTTACTGGGATTATTATTACTGATGATGCCTTGTGCTGTTGGAATAATTATTCTTCGAGAACCTTTAATCAGAATCATTTTTGAAAGGGGTTCCTTTAATGAAGCTGCTACAGGTATGACTGCATTTGCGCTGTTATTTTATGCTATAGGATTACCTTCCTTAGCCCTCCGAGAAATACTCCTTCGATCATTTTATTCCTTGCAGGATACAAAAACACCGATGATCATCGGAGTAATAACAGTTGCAATAAATATTATTCTCAATATCATTCTTATTAAATATTTGGCACACGGGGGCCTGGCATTAGCTACATCAATAGCCATAACGATAGGATTCGCACTATTAATTTGGAGTTTACACAAAAAGTTAGGCGGCATTGGTGTTAAAGCAATGATAGATAGTGGACTGAAAATATTACTAGCTTCTATAATTATGGGGGTGATAGTTTACTATATACATTATTATCTTGAAAGATTTTGTTTATTCAATTCTCCAATTAATGATATTTTTATCTTGCTTATTTGCAGTATCTTGGGAGCTACTGTGTATTTTTTAATGATTAAATTTTTTAAAATAGAAGAGTTTGATTCGGTTTGGGCTAAAATAACTGGAAGATTTGTTAAGCATTAAAGCTGATACACATACTGTAGTTTATAGTGTTTATGAAAAGAAGGTAAATTACAATGCCAATACTAATAACCGGTGGAGCAGGCTATATTGGCTCACATACCGTTAAATATTTTCAAGAGAAAAACGAACAAGTAATTATTGTCGATAATTTGCAGAATGGGTCTGAAAGGTCAATTCAAGCAGATTTTCTATATAAAATTGATATAAGAGATAAAGACACTTTTAATGAAGTTTTTAAAGCCCACAACATAGAAGCGGTTATACATTTTGCAGCCAACTCGTTAGTAGGAGAGAGCATGGATAAACCTTATGAGTATTATCACAATAATGTTTATGGTATGCTTTGTATTCTAAATTTGATGCAAAAAAACAATGTAAATAAAATTGTCTTTTCGTCCACAGCAGCTGTATATGGAGAGCCTAAGCGCATTCCAATTTTTGAAGAAGACGCAACCAATCCTACTAATACCTACGGAGAAACCAAGCTGGCCATGGAAAAGATGATGAAGTGGTTTGATCGGGCTCATGGTATTAAATATGTTTCGTTGAGGTATTTTAATGCAGCCGGTGCTCATAATAGTGGATTGTGTGGGGAAGACCATTATCCTGAAACTCACCTAATTCCTTTAATATTACAAGTTCCCCTTGGCAAACGTGACAAGATTTATATATTTGGCGATGACTATCCAACCGAAGACGGAACCTGTGTCAGAGATTACATACATGTTATGGACTTAGCTTCAGCACATTATAGAGCATTGGATTATCTAAGGAAAGGAAATGATAGCGATATCTTTAACCTTGGTAATGGTAATGGTTATTCTGTAAAAGAAGTAATACAAATATCAAGAAAAGTAACCAGCCACCCAATATCTGCTGAAGTAAAAGCACGAAGAGCAGGAGACCCTGCAATATTAGTAGCTTCATCCGAGAAGGCTAAAAAAATATTAGGGTGGCAACCACAGTATGATTCATTAGAGAAAATTGTCAAGGACGCATGGAGATGGCACAAGAATAATGTTTCTGGGACCCCCGGGGGTCGGGAAGACGCACCTTGCGGTGGCCTTGGGGATAGCAGCGGTAAACGCCGGCTACCGGGTATATTTTACTCAGATGGACCAACTGGTACAGTTTTTAAAGACTGAAACCATTTCGAGAAGAAGCAAACAACAGTTAAGGGCTCTTTACAATGCAAATCTGGTTATCCTGGATGAGGTGGGTTTCCAGCCCATCTCTCGCCAGGAGGCGAACTTGTTATTTGGGTTAATTAACCGACTATATCAACAAACCTCGGTGATTCTGACGTCCAATAAGGGCTTCGAGGAATGGGGAGAATTTTTGGGTGATCCAGTCATTACAGCGGCCATGCTTGACAGACTTATGCACAAGTGTGAGCTGTTCAACATGACAGGTGATAGCTACCGGCTTAAGCATAGGGAATCGATATTCCAGTAGTATCAAAATTTCCAGTTTTACAGGTGGTTGAGTGCTGTATTTTTATTGGCCGAAAATGCTGTATTTTTATTGACCGTTAACATTAGCCAGGTGGATGATCCTATTTGCCAGTTGCTGTTGGAAATGAGATATGTTAACGGTTGGTCTTGGGAAGCTGTAGCCGGGGAATTAAGATTTGATAGGAGTTGGATTTCACGTTTGCACGGTAGTGCCTTAAAAGAA
>JAAYFJ010000007.1 GCA_012728295.1 Tissierellia bacterium
ATATTTATTCACGTACGGATTATAGAATTGAAGAGGAGTTGGCAGCCCTGCCTATGGCAAAAATATCTCAAATTGAAATCGACCCCGAAGATATTGATGTGAGTGACACCGCAACATTCGTATGGGAAATCAAATGAAAAATTTATCTATCCTTATCTTGTTTTACCCCTCTTGTACAAGATAAATTTTTTCATTGTCAAAATAAATATCTGATGTGTGATTATAGATTTGTATCATGTCAGTCATTTTCTCTGTGAACAATCTAGTCGCAGGATCGCTTATTTCAGCAAATGACTTTATTACGTTTTGCTCGCTTTCATGGACTTTCTTTTTTATGCCATCCCCCACATCATGAAAAAATTCATCAGACGATCCTTTTTTTATAACTGGCATAGAACCGAGAGCTTGTCCTATAAAATTGCTGGTATTCCCTACTCCTTTTAGTACTTTGATTTCAATAGATGAGTTATTTATATTCTCTAGATAAAATGAGCTTTTTTCAAATATCATCCTATATGTTACTGCAAATTTTTCAATTTCCTGTTTAATTTCAGAAATGTAGTCTTCTTGAAAGTTTCCACTAAGCATAATTTCAAGTAGGGATGACAGTGAAAAGGTAAATAGAGACAATCTGTAATACTTGAAATTTTTTAATAGGTCGTTGAACTGAGTCTTAACATGAGTTTGAGCTAAGAGACCTTTGTTTTCATCAAGGATAGCATCAATCTCTTTCTGATACGAGAGTATATGAGCTCTGGCTGTTCTTTGGATGTCACTTACCATCTTATGGTTGCTAGATATGAATTTGTCGTTATTCCAATTGTGTTTGTATTTTGTAATTATGGAGATAAGCTGCTCAACGTCAGCCTCTACAAGCGATTCCTTTTCAAATTCTATAAATTGAAGAAATTTTTTTTGCGTCTCTTGGATGTTGTTAAGTTGCTCTTCGATAGAGAATAACGCAACGGACATCATTACCATTGATGGGTTGATAGCACCGACAGCTTTTGTTGTCACAGCTACTGAGTCAGCTGGAGCAAACTTCGCCATCTTAGATGTTCCATTAGCATTTTTTAGTGCACCCCAATAATTGTTATCTTTTGCTTTTTTTAATACATCACCACTATCTAAATTTGCCACCTTGAATAGGCCCTGCATATTTATTGAAGTTGTTGTAGTTATTGATCTAAGTGATGGAAGAAGAGAGGATGCTCCTGATCCTAATGTAGACAGTTTAGCTATTGGCATACTTATAGTATTAAGGTTATCTATATTAACTCTAGCATCTAACAGCAAATCATCTGTGATTTGAATTAAATTGTTTTTAGCTTCATCTTCATTATTTGATGTCGTTTCCATACTGTTAAATTTAATAATATCCACCATAATGTCCTCCAACATAAAGATATAATATTTTCAAAAAATCAAATTCATTATATGTGCCAATGCATCTTTTACTTTCATTTTACTACTAGTGAGCATAGATAGCGAGTCTAAAATCTCTTATACTTAAAGAGATCTTTGCTGCTTATATATCGTAAAGATATGAGGTTGTGTCGCATTTTCTTTCAAAGAGATTTCCTATCTCTTTAATTTGAGAAAGATTATGGTTTACACTTCTCTATTGCGATATAATGCAAATGTTAAAGTCCTTTGGTAAAAGATCTTAAAATGGTTGGAATGATGACAAATTAATGTAAAAAGCCAAAGGATAAACGAGCAAAAAAATAAAGGGGATGGTAGGCCATGATTACTGGAGAATTAAAAAATAAAGTTGATAAGCTTTGGGAAATGTTTTGGACAGGTGGACTTACAAATCCTTTAGATGTTATAGAACAAATTACCTATCTAATGTTTATTCGTGACCTCGATCAAACAGATAATACAAGACAAAAAGAAAGCCTTATGCTGGGAATCCCATATGAAAGTATATTTACTGATAAGGAGCATTTGAAGTGGTCTAGCCTTAGAGATAAGCCAGCTGAGACTATGTACCAGACCATAATGATGGAAGTTTTTCCTTTTATAAAAGACCTAAATGGTTCTAGTGGTTCTTACGCCAAATATATGGCAGATGCTATCTTTAAAGTGCCTACGTCCCAGCTTTTGGAAAAAATAATTACATCATTAGATGACATGTACGAATATATAGATAAGCTTACTGACAAGCAAGATGCTAGAGGAGACCTATATGAGTACATGCTTTCTAAGCTCTCTACAGCTGGTACAAATGGCCAATTTCGTACCCCTCGTCATATAATTCGCATGATGGTTGAGCTTCTTGATTTACAGCCAGGGGATACCATATGTGACCCTGCCTGTGGTACATCCGGTTTTCTTGTATCTGCAGGAGAGTACTTAAAAGGAAAATATCTCGAAGAAATTTTCTATGATAAGGAAGCTAAATCCCATTATGACAATAGCATGTTTACTGGCTATGACATGGATAGGACCATGCTAAGAATTGGTGCCATGAACATGATGACCCATGGTATCCAAAATCCCCACATAGATTATAAAGATAGTCTATCTGATCAGAACATAGACACAGGCATATATACAAAAATACTTGCCAATCCTCCCTTTAAAGGAAGCCTGGACTACGACACAGTTTCTACTGACTTATTAAAGGTTACAAAGACCAAGAAAACAGAGCTTCTTTTCATAACCTTATTTCTTAGAATGCTAAAAAATGGAGGCCGCTGTGCATCTATAGTTCCTGATGGAGTCCTCTTTGGATCCTCCAGAGCTCATAATGCTATCAGAAAAGAAATCATCGAAAACCACAGACTTGAGGCTATTATTTCCATGCCTTCAGGTGTCTTCAAGCCCTATGCTGGAGTATCCACTGCTGTAATTATCTTTACCAAGACAGGAGCGGGTGGCACTGATAAGGTTTGGTTCTATGACATGGAAAATGATGGCTACAGCCTAGATGACAAGAGAAACCAAATAGAAGGCTCTAACATACCTGATATAATTGAACGATTTAAAAGCCTAGATAAGGAAGAAACAAGGGAAAGAACTGACCAAAGCTTTCTAGTTCCAAAGGAAGAAATAGTAGAAAATGATTATGATCTTTCAATAAATAGATACAAGGAAATCACTTATACAGAAGAAGAATACCCTCATCCCTTAGAGATTTTGGCTGAAATAAATGAGCTAGAAAAAGAAATACATGAGGGACTAGCAGAGCTGGAGGTGATGCTTCGTGGATAAATGGAAGATGGTGAGATTGGGTGATGTTTGCAATATTTTGGATAATCTTAGAGTCCCAATAACTGCATCGGAACGTAAACCAGGTCCATACCCTTATTATGGCGCAAATGGAATACAAGATTATATAGATGACTACATATTTGATGATGAACTAGTATTGTTAGCAGAAGATGGTGGGAATTTCGGTTCGAAGGAAAAACCTATAGCCTATAGAGTGTCTGGCAAATGCTGGGTTAATAATCATGCACATGTATTAAAACCGAAAGATATGCTTAATGTTGACTATTTGTGTTATTCAATTATGTTTTATGATGTAACGCCTTTGATAAGTGGAACAACAAGAGCAAAGTTAAATCAAGCTGCTGTAAGGAAAATGTCGATTCCTCTTCCACCACTTGATATTCAACAAAAAATAGCAGATATTCTCGATAAATCAAATGCCACTATGGAAAAACGTAGAGCCCAAATCGATAAGCTTGATTTGCTGGAAAAGGCACAGTTTATTGAAATGTTTGGCATACCTGGTTCAGATATTAAAAGCTGGGGTTTAAGGGAATTAGGTAAATGTTGTGAGCTTAACCCTAACAAAGGACTAGATGAGCGATTAAAACTAGGATTAAAGATATCTTTTATACCAATGTCAGCTGTATCTGAAAAGGGAGCAATAGACCCATCTCAGATTAAAGACTATGAGGAAGTTAAAACTGGCTTCACATATTTTGCTGAAAATGATGTTTTATTTGCTAAAATAACACCTTGTATGGAAAATGGAAAAGGAGCAATAGCTAGAGATCTTGTAAATAATGTGGGTTTTGGATCAACAGAATTTCATGTATTGAGACCAATACATAAGGTAAGCAGTCCTTATTGGATTTACACAGTTACGTCTTTCAAATCGTTTAGATTAAAAGCTGCTGCAAATATGTCAGGTAGTGCGGGGCAACGCAGAGTGACTGCATCGTATCTTAATTCATTTAAAATTTCATTGCCTCCCATTGATCTACAAAACCAATTTGCTTCCTTTGTTCAACAAGTAGAGGCCCAGAAGTCCTTCCTTCAAGCTTCATTAGATAAACTTGAACTTAACCACAAATCCCTTATGCAGAAAGCTTTTAGGGGAGAGCTCTTTTAAGATGGGGTGATTGTATGCGCACCAATTTTGAATTTCTGAAAGACGATAAACAATTTGAAAGCTTTTATGAGGCAGCTGTCTCGGCTGAGAGGGCTATCTTTGTTTCTCCTGCAGTTTCTGCATCGGCCAGCCGTACGGCTTTAGAGATTGCTGTCAAATGGATGTATAGTGCTGATGATTTTTTGAGTCTACCCTATGATGATAAACTGGTCACCCTTATTAGTGGAGAAGACTTTAAAGATCTACTTCCCATGGGAATGATTGGGAAGCTGGATTATCTGCGTAGAGTAGGTAATAATGCTACTCATAATCCTAAGTCTATAAATAGGGACCAGGCCGTTCTGGCTCTTAAAAATCTACATAGCTTTCTTGACTTTATTGCTTATTGTTATAGCTCTGAATATCAGGAGACAACTTTTGAAGACTCTCTTCTTGAAATCCAGTATAGAAGTAAACCCGTAGTTCATCTTCCATCATCTGAGGATGTAGATATCGAGGAGCTTTATGCTGAGAATGAACCCCATAGAGAAGAGCTGAGGGCTAAAAGAGAAGAGCAGCTTAAAGAGGGCTACACTGTCAAACCTATGGATATGACAGAGGCCCAGACTAGAAAGGCCTATATTGATACCATGCTTCAAGATGCAGGTTGGCAGAGGGGGTCTAATTGGGTAGATGAATATCCAATTGGTGAGATGCCTAATAAGGCTGGAAAAGGCTTTGCTGACTATGTTTTGTTTTCAGATAATGGTTTACCTCTGGCTGTTATAGAGGCCAAGCGTACCAGCGTCAATGTGGAAAAAGGTAGGCAGCAAGCTGTTCTTTATGCTGATTTTCTTGAGAAAGAATTTAAAAGAAGACCGCTTATTTTCATGACCAATGGCTATGAAACTCGTTTTTGGGATGATAAACACTATCCTGAAAGACAAGTATCAGGCATTTATTCCAAAAGAGATTTAGAGAAGTACTTTAATATTATTAAGGACAGGACTCCCTTAAAGGGCGTAAGAATAAGTGATGAAATATCTGATCGCTATTATCAAAAGGAAGCTATTCAGGCTATTTGTGATGCTTTTGGGGAGCGTAATAGGCGAAAGGCCTTACTTGTCATGGCTACTGGTTCTGGCAAGACAAGGACTATTATTTCTCTAGCAGATGTACTTTTGCGC
Organism: Tissierellia bacterium; assembly: GCA_012728295.1. Classification (GTDB taxonomy): domain Bacteria; phylum Bacillota; class Clostridia; order Tissierellales; family Peptoniphilaceae; genus JAAYFJ01. The sequence continues at coordinate 5,518 of JAAYFJ010000007.1, forward strand.
CATGGCTGGGTTAAGAACATTCTGTTTTTAGCAGATAGAAATGTCCTTGTAACTCAGGCTAAAAGAGCCTTCCATAACCTTATGCCAAGCCTTTCCCTTTGTAACCTTACAGAAGGAAAAGAAGAGGCTAATGCCCGGGCAGTATTTTCCACCTATCAGACCATGATAAATTGTATAGATGCAACAAGGGATGATAAGGGGGACAGACTTTTTACCCCAGGTCATTTTGACCTTATTATTGTAGATGAAGCCCACCGTAGTATCTATAACAAATATAAGGATATTTTTACATATTTTGATGCTCTCTTAGTAGGCCTTACTGCCACTCCCAAAGACGAAATAGATAAGAATACCTATGCTATTTTTGACCTTGAAAGTGGGGTGCCTACCTATGGCTATGAGCTTGCCCAAGCAGTCCAGGATGGTTTCCTGGTAGATTTTATTTCTATTGAAACCACCTTGAAATTTATGTCCGAAGGCATTGTCTATGATGATTTATCACCAGAAGAAAAGGAAGAGTATGAAAATACCTTTGCCGATGAAGATGGTAATCTTCCTATAGCTATTGATTCAAGTGCCCTTAATCAGTGGATATTTAATAGTGATACCATTAGAAAGGCCCTAAATATTCTCATGACCCAGGGGCAAAGAGTAGAGTTTGGTGAAAAGATTGGCAAGACCATTATCTTTGCTAAAAACCATAACCATGCGGAAAAGATTTTAGAAGTCTGGAATCAGGAGTATCCAGATTATCATCCACACTATGCCAGAGTAATTGATAATTATACAAATTATGCTCAAAGCCTAATAGATGATTTTTCTGAAAAGAATAGGATGCCCCAGATAGCGATCTCTGTAGATATGCTGGATACAGGAATCGATGTACCGGAAATTCTGAATCTGGTATTTTTCAAGAAGGTTTTAAGTAGAGCTAAATTTTGGCAGATGATTGGTAGGGGAACCCGTCTATGTGAGGGATTGATGGATGGAAATGATAAGGAAATGTTCTATATCTTTGATTTCTGTGGAAACTTTGAATTCTTCCGTCTCCACGGAAAGGGTCAAGCAGCCAAAATAGCAGTTACCTTACAGGAAAGAATTTTTAATACCAAGTTAGAAATGGTATATAAACTCCAAGATTTATCCTTCCAAACAGAAGTTTTGCAAGGCTATCGCAAAGACCTAGTTAAGGAGCTATTGGAGGAAATTAAGGGCCTTTCAAGGGATAACTTTGCTGTAAAGCAGCACCTTCGCTTTATTGATAAATTTCAAAATGAAGAAGATTTTGCAGCCTTAACCTATGAAAATACCCTACAAATAGCTGAGCACATAGCTCCGCTGGTGGCACCTACAAATGAAGATTCTTCAGCCACTCGTTTTGATCAGTTAATCTACCAAATTGAGCTGGCAATGTTAAACGAAAAGAGCTCAAAGCGAGGTAAGAATGATGTTCTTAATAAGGCAACAGAGCTTACTAAATACGCTACTATTCCTCTTATTGCTGAGCAAAAGGATCTTTTGGAACAGATGGTTTATAACGATTATTTAGATAGAGCAGGCCTTATGGATTATGAGGATATCCGTATCAAGCTGCGTAATTTAATTAAATTCATACCTGAAAAAGATAGATTCCGATATGATACAGATTTTACAGATGATATCTTAGGTGCGGAAGTAAGGGAATCTGAACTAAATAATGATGATTTAGCCCAATATAAGAAGAAGGTAAACTTTTATATTCTGCAGCATCAGGATATTCCTGCCATTGCCAAGTTAAAAGGAAATAGGCCTCTAAATGGAGATGATATTAAATCCCTAGAGCATATTCTATGGAATGAACTAGGTACCAAAGACCAGTATACAGCCCAGTATGGCGCCACTCCTTTAGGAGAACTGGTGCGTTCTATAGTAGGCCTAGACCATAGAGCGGCAAATGATGCCTTCTCACAATTTCTAAATGACAGTAGGCTTGACAGTAGACAAATGCACTTTGTGAGACAGATAGTAAACTACATTGTAAAAAATGGCATGATGAAAGATCTATCCGTTCTACAAGAAAGTCCTTTTACAGACCAGGGAACCATCAGTGAGTTATTTGATAATGTGACAGTATTTATGAACTTAAGAGTTGTTATAGACCAGATAAATAGAAACGCTGTGGCAGCTTAATTAATATGCAAATGATTGGTTAAAACGGGGGGTGTATAAATGGGAGATATCAATGTATTTTCAATAAATGAGGATGTATCACAACTATCGCCAAGCTCTTTTCAATTGGAGAGAGAATTACAGATGCTAATCGAAAATAATATGTCTACATTCTTTGGAGTAACATTCTTACAATCAGAATTTAGTATACCTAGTGGGCGCATTGATAGTTTGGGAATTGATGAGAATTACTGCCCAGTTATTTTTGAATATAAAAGAAGCCAGAATGAAAATGTAATTAACCAAGGACTATTCTATCTGGATTGGCTGATGGATCACAAGGCAGAATTCAAACTGTTAACTATTGAGAAATTAGGAATGAAAATCGCCAATAAAATTGACTGGTCCATACCTTGCGTTATATGTATTGCCAATGATTTTACAAAATTTGATGAGCATGCAGTAAATCAAATGCAGAAGAATATTAAACTTATTAAATATAAAAAATTTGGTAATGACCTAATTCTATTTGAACAAATAAACACTCCCATTATAAAGCCTATTGTAGAAGGTAATGAGGGAGGAATGTCTATAAAAAAGGTAGCAGATAAAACCTTTGCTGAGCAGTTAGAAGGAACCAGTAATGAGCTAAGAGAAACCTATTATTCAATTCGTGACTATATATTATCTCTTGGTGATGATGTATCTGAAAATCAATTAAAGCTATATACCGCATTTAAAAATATTAGAAATATTGTATGCGTAGAAATAAGACAAAAGACTATCCTGCTATATTTGAGGCTAAATCCAAATAATTATTTAGAAGAACAAGAAGCAGGCTTAGTAAGAGATGTTAGTAATATTGGTCACTGGGGAACAGGAGACTTAGAAATAACACTAAAGTCAGCTGATGAATTTGAACAGATTAAGTATTTGATAGATCAGAGTTATAACGAAAATTGATAGCATTCCAATAACAAAAAGTTTTACAAATCCATTCTCTAAAAGCATTTTCACAAATCATCATTTAATCCGGCAGATGGAAGTATTGGTGATAGAGGCTTGTCATTTCATCTCCTATCACATTTTGCTTATGCAAGGTTTCATCATCCAAGATAAGTAGGTTATATTCATCGGCAAAGGCTATAAAAAGATCGCCAGCTACTTG
>JAAYFJ010000011.1 GCA_012728295.1 Tissierellia bacterium
ACCATAAGGTGATGTGGTTGTCTTTTGACCAACTAATGTAGTTGGTGCCATCTGTCCACCTGTCATACCATAAATTGCATTGTTTACAAATACTGTAGAGAATTTTTCTCCCCTATGAGCTGCATGAACGATTTCTGCAGTTCCTATTGAAGCAAGGTCACCGTCACCTTGATATGTGAATACAAAATTATTTGGATGTACTCTTTTTATACCAGTTGCAACTGCAGGTGCTCTTCCGTGCGCAGCCTCATGCATATCACAATTGAAGTATTCATATGCTAATACTGAACAACCTACTGGAGCAACTCCTATTGCATCATCTAAGACACCAAGCTCTTCCATTGCTTCAGCCACAAGTCTGTGGATTATACCATGGGTACAACCTGGACAATAATGGGTTTCTTTATCAGTTAATCCTCTTGTTTTTTTGAAAATTACAGCCATTATTTGTCACCTCCTAGTATTTCTTTAACCTTATTAACTATTTCATCTGGTTCTGGTACCATTCCACCTGTTCTTCCATAAAAATAAGTTGGCATACTGCCATTTAATGATAACTTAACATCATCTATCATTTGTCCAGCACTCATTTCTACAGTTAAAACACCCTTACAGTCTGGGTTTATATTTTCATATGCTTCATTTGGGAATGGATATAAACTTATTGGTCTAATAAAACCAATTTTATACCCTTCTTTTTCTAATTTAGAAATAGCAGTCTTTACAATTCGAGCAGTTGTACCATATGCACTTATTACTAAATCTGCATCTTCAATATTATATGTCTCCACTCTTTTTTCATTTTCTCGCATTTTGGCATATTTAGCTTGAAGTACAAAGTTATGAGCCTCTAATTCTTCTGCCTGTAAATACAAAGAGTTAATTACATTGTTTGGTCTCATACCCTTTGCTCCTGTAGTCGCCCAATCTTTAACTGGCAAGTCTTTTTTTGGTTTATATCTAAATTCAACTGGTTCCATCATTTGACCTATCATACCATCACCAAGTATTATTACTGGCGTTCTGTAAATATCTGCAAGATCAAAACCTTCCATAACTAAATCAGCTAATTCTTGAACATTAGCAGGTGCTAGAACTAATAGTCTGTAATCACCATTCCCTCCACCTCTAGTGGACATAAAATAGTCTCCTTGTGCTGCTTGAATATCGCCAAGTCCAGGTCCGCCTCTCATCATATCAACTATAACACAAGGTAATTCTGCACCTGCACAGTATGAAATACCTTCTTGCTTTAATGCAATTCCAGGACTTGAAGATGAAGTCATAACTCTTGCACCTGATCCTGAAGCGCCATATACCATATTAATTGCTGCTAATTCAGATTCAGCTTGAACGTAAACTCCTCCAACTTTAGGTAATTCTCTAGACATATATTCGGGAATTTCACTTTGAGGAGTTATAGGATATCCAAAAAAATATTTACATCCTGCTGCTATTGCCGCTGCTCCTACAGCTTCATTCCCTTTCATAAGAACTTTAGTCATATTAAAAC
>JAAYFJ010000033.1 GCA_012728295.1 Tissierellia bacterium
GAAATATATATTATCCCGATGGGGACTCACAGCTTGCGTGGGTGAAATGGACAACACCTGATACAGAGCAGGATATGGTAATTGATGTAGTAGTGAGTGGACCGGGCAGTACAGTAAATTCTACCATCAATATTAAGATAGTTGACTTAGATAAAAATCCCCCGCCAAATCCAGTAGCTGATGATAGAAATGACTCTTTTTCTTACTATTCTGTTCCGAATAGAGAAGAGAAAACAGCAGCTAATTGGAGTATATGGAGGCCTTGGTGGCAGGAATATTGGGTATGGCATAGTACGGGTGAAGACTCAGGTTATTGGTGCGATCATGGATGGTGGGAATTTGACCTTGAACAATACACAGCCAGACTTTCCGCTGATATGGTAATTATAAACGATAGTAAAACCCCTACTGCAAATGGAAGTACATTTAAAAGTGGATATGGAATCAATCAAATTGTTACTGGAAATGTGAGCACTAATCAAAGTTCAGCAGTAACCTACCCACAGAATGCTGTTTCCTATTTTCCAGAATTCCAATATGAAACCTATTGGAGATTATTAGAACGTGTTTCAGGTGGTTCAAATGCTAGGTTTGAGTTTAAGAAAAATAATTATTCCACTTATAAGAATCGTACACATTTTACTCCTATATGGATGCCAGATGGAGCATATATAGTGAATACTTGGCTTATAGATGCATGGACACCTGTTGGAATGCTTTCTATGAATCTTACAGATTCACTTAAAATAAGGGGGAACCTATGGCAGGACTGGCATATAGCACCCTTAAAACCCTAAATCAAACAGAAAAAGAAAGGTGGTTTTTATGAATATAAATAGGAAGATAGTATTGATTATGTGCTTACTACTTATATCAATATTGACATTAAGCACTACAGCATTAGCTTCAGGGACAGGTGATGTAGCGGGAGCAATTGAGGGAACATGGAGCGATGCATCAGGACAGATAAAAACAGTTGTAAATAAAGTTGTATTTCCTGCAATAGATCTCATTTTAGCAGTGTTTTTCTTTGCAAAGCTTGGTACTGCTTATTTTGATTATAGAAAGCATGGACAATTTGAATGGGCGGCACCAGCTATTTTATTTGCGTGTTTAGTATTTACCCTAACTGCACCAGCATATATTTGGAGGATACTTGGGATGTAAGGAAATATAATAATTATACCAAGTTGTCTTAATATTGCCGACTTGGTATAATTATTTAAACTTAGATTCCAGTTTTAGACTATAATTAAAATAAACAAGTATTATATTGTTTTAATGAACAGATATTTCATTTAAATTGAGATCGAAAAAATAGGAAAGAGGTGATTTAATGATATATGTATCTATAGATACCAATGTATATGTTAATTTACTTACAGAAGTGTTAGCTAACGATAATGCAGAAGAAAAGGATATACCTAGTGAACTAGAGGAGCTAAATCTTCTATGTAAAGAAGGCGTTGTAACATTATTAATTCCAGAGGTTGTAAAACTAGAACTCCAAAAATCTAATAGTAAAGTTGAGGAGGACTACAAAAGGGAGTATTCTAAATTAATTGGTTATATTGATAAATATTCTGAAAGTTCATGGAGTGAAATAAGGGAAGTAAAAAAGAAGGTTATAAATTTAATTGAAAGCGAACAAGATGATAAGGTTTGTTATTGGAAGGAAGAATATGATAAATTAATGAGTTTTTTTGATAATGAATATATTCAACATGTAGAATTAACTCCTGATATGATTTGTAAAACATATAAAAAGAAAATCGCTGGATTAATTACTGATAGTCAATTGAACGATGCATTAATAATAGAAAGTATTAATTGTTACTTTAAACAGCAAGAAATGAATAGTGATGACTTACTGTTTTTTATTACTGGAGACAAAAAAGACTTCTTTATTAAAGGAGATATAGCAGGTTTTAGCATTTTAAAAGAAAAATTTCAAATCCATAGCTGTAAAGTATATGGATTATATAATTTGAAGCAACTCTATAAACATATAAATGCTAATTTTGAAGTTGAACTTTCAAATGGAGAGATAGAAACCAAATGGAGTGAATTTGAGAAGAAATATCCAGATTGGGATTTTGATAATGATGAAGCTATAGAAGAATATGCTTATATTTAGGAAGATATTAATCTAATGATTAATAAGTTATTTGAAAGCAAATTACAAGATTTGCCTAAAGAGATAATAGATATACGAAAAAGAGTGTTGAAAGAAATAGAAAATATATTATTAAGATGTAGGAATATGAGATCTTGGGATGATAGAAGTGAATCAAAATTATATCGCTGGTTAAATGGGAGATTTGAAATAAATTTATATTCATCAAAATTAAGTGATTTGTTCCTAATTAGAGATAGCTTGCAAGAATACTTAATGGTTCATGAAGAAATGGATGAAGAAATAGTAGAAGGGCATGATTGGAAAAAAATGCAGTAAATTTGATAAAGTATTAAAAAATAGCGAATTTTGTTAAGATAATTATACTGGCACATAGATAAATACTATGTGTCTTTTTGTTTTTTGAAAGTGGGTGAAGTGACATGTTTATTTGGGATTTTCTCTTAGGGGATGTAATGGATCAAATTATAGATTGGTTTTATGGTCAGCTGGTAGGATTTCTAGCCAACTTTTTTGCTCAAATGGGA
>JAAYFJ010000089.1 GCA_012728295.1 Tissierellia bacterium
ATCTTAGAAGAAGGTGGCACAGCTGCCGATGCTGTAGAAGAAGCCATAAAGTATGTAGAAGACTTTCCGTTTTATAAGTCTGTTGGATATGGTGGACTGCCTAATGAAGAGATGGAAGTTGAACTCGATGCTGCTTTTATGGATGGCACATCATTAAATATTGGTGCTGTAGCGGCTATAAAAGACTTTGCGAATCCTATTTCCATTGCTCGTTCTCTATCAAAATATACGGTAAATAATATGCTAGTAGGAGCAGGTGCAGAGAAATACGCTCACAAACAAGGTTTTGAACGAAAAAATATGCTAACAGACCGTGCAAAAATCCACTATCGAAACCGGGTTAAAGAAACACAGGAAATGGATATATCACCATATTCAGGTCATGATACTGTAGGGATGGTAAGTGTTGATAGTTCTGGTCATCTTGTAGCTGGTACATCGACAAGTGGTTTGTTCATGAAAAAGGCAGGTCGAGTGGGAGACTCTCCTATAATTGGTTCAGGATTATATGCAGACAGCTCAATTGGCGCTGCAAGTGCAACAGGACTTGGAGAAGACCTAATGAAAGGTGTTGTTTCTTATGAGGTTGTTCGTCTAATGGGAACTGGTATGAGTCCACAGGAAGCATGTGAGAAAGTTACATTTGACTTGGATAAAAAATTAATTGAGAGACGTGGTCAAGCTGGAGATATTTCAATCGTTGCTATCAATGCCGATGGTGATTGGGGAGCAGCAGCAAACATTGATACTTTTCCTTTCTCAGTGGCAACAGCGACACAAAAGAATACAGTATACACTACGAAACGAGTAGGTAATAAAATGGTTCATGAAGAAGCGTCTCAAGAATGGCTAGAGGACTATCTTACAGAGAGAATGAAGCCATTGGAGGAGAAATAATGTTATCGCAAATTTATGAGAAAGTTGAAGTGCTGATGCCAGAGCTTCTTAAGTCTATTCAAGACTTAGTTTCAATTTACTCTGTTGAAGGTGAAGCGACAGATAATGCTCCTTATGGGGAAGGACCTAAAGAGGCTTTGGATAAAGCTTTAGATATAGCATCAAAACTAGGCTTTAAAACCGTAAATATTGATAATAAAATCGGTTATGCACAATATGGAGAAGGTAACGGAGACTATATAGGTATTTTTGGTCATGTTGATGTAGTGCCTCTTGGTGAAGGTTGGACTTATGAGCCTCTTGGTGGAGAGATTGCAAATAACAGAATATATGGTCGTGGTGTTTTAGATAATAAAGGACCAATCCTTGCGAACCTCTATGCATTGTATGCTCTAAAGGAATTGGGAATACAGTTCCCTATGCCCATTCGAATCGTATTTGGAACCAATGAAGAAACAGGGTTTAAATGTGTTCAACACTATTTGACACAAGAAAAGCCACCTGTGTTTGGATGGACTCCAGACTGTAAGTGGCCCGTTGTTTACGGAGAGCGTGGTCGTGGTCTGATAAGGATTGTGAACAATTCAAATAATGAAGTATTCTATAATTTTATTAATGATTACATTCTATCGAGTCCAAGTAACGGTGTGAATCTCGGTATCAATGTCCGTGATGAAGACTTTGGTGAAATGATTATGCGTGGATACAAACTTGGTGTAGATGAA
>JAAYFJ010000022.1 GCA_012728295.1 Tissierellia bacterium
AGAAGTGGATTTGTGTGGCCATGCTACGTTGGCGACGGCGTATGTAATAATGAATTTTTATGAAAAAGATGTTTCTGAACTTTCTTTTTCAACGCTAAGCGGAATATTAACCGTTGTTAGAAAAGGCGATTTATATGAGATGGACTTTCCTGCATATGATATGAAGCCTGTGGAAATCACAGATGCCATGGAAGATGCCATTGGTGCAAGACCGGTGGAGGCATATCTGGGTAGAGATTTGCTTTGCATATTCGAAGATGAAAACTTTGTTCGCAATATGGCTCCAGATATGGAGAAGCTTAAGAATTTAGAAGAGGGGCTGCTACTACAGGCAACGGCTAAAGGTTGCGATGCTGACTGCATTTCCAGAAGTTTTGCACCAAAGCTAAACGTGCCGGAAGATCCTGTTTGCGGTTCTGGACATTGTCATATCGTGCCTTACTGGGCTGAAAAGTTGGGAAAAGAAGAAATTGAAGCTTATGCAGCTTCTGAACGTGGGGGAACACTATATTGTAAAATGGAAGGTAATAGGGTAAAGATGGCAGGAAAAGCTGCATTGTATTCCATTGCCGATACGTTTGTGGATAATTAAGCTATATTAGCTGGGAGTGCCCCAATGTGGGCATTCTTTTTTTTGATATGCCGCAAAATCTTAAAAAATCGTCGTAATAACAAAAATTGAGAACCAAATTACAATTTGGCTCTCAATTTATTATGACCGACATACTTATTATTGAATTGTTGCCTCGTAAGAATTCACACTGTTATTATCAGCAACGGTGATTTCATAATATATTGCAAATGCTCCTTCATAATATATATCAAGATCATCTATTGCTGCAGCAAAAGAATTGGTAATAGAATCTGTATGTTCATTTTTCCTTAACGTATATTGGCCATCTTTATTTCCATAAATCCACTTATAGACATAGAGCTTGAAAAATAAATCCACAAATATTAACTAAAATTCGTAACACAATCAAAAGTGCAGCTCCAGATGCCATTGAAAAAATGTCTTGGCAAATGCCTACATTTTGGCAAAGTGAGAACCTAATCCACTTTGCCGCATTTAAAAAACACATTAGTATTTTTCCGGGCGGAGAAGCAACCTCGGTATTTGCTGAAAAATTGGAGAACTATAAGACTTCCAAAGGCACTATACAGTTTCAGTTAAATGAGCCGATTCCATATGGATTGATTGAAGAAATTACCAAATGGAGGATTTTTCAAGTGGAAAGCAAAGGTGAAAAGAAATAAATAGTTAGAGGAACAAAAAGATAAAAAATCAACAGGAACAACTCCTGTTGATTTTTTTATAAATTAATGGGAGAAGAGAATAGTAAAGAGAAGCAAAAAATATGATTCAAATTGTAGCTTTAACGATTTTCCTCGTAATAGTTTTCTGCATCATAATAGTCGGCAAATTCATCGTAATGGTATTCATAGAAGTCTTCTGCATCTCTGTAGTCTGATGCGTTGTAAGGATCCTTTTCACCAGTGGTATGTGGCTTGATTTTGTATTGATGATTCGAAGTAGTTGAGGCATTATCCTGCAGTGTTTTTCTAAGTAATTCCTTTTCTTTTGCGACGAACTCATCATATTCTTTTTTTACATTTTCTTTAAGTACGTCAATTTTAGCTAAATGTTCTTTATCTTGATGATTAAACGTTAAATCGCTTAGACGAATAAAGGCGTTTTTAATATCACCTATAATATAGTATCTATTCACATCACAAAGTAATATGAGTGCATCAGTATCTTTGTAATTATATAGGGGAATAGCTTTAAGCTTTTCCACGGCTAACATATATTCTTTTTCGTCAATAAGAATCTCCGCTTCTTCGTATAAAACTTTTGATTTGTGTGCTTTATATTTAGAACATCCTAAGGAAAAGCCGAGGAGCATTATTATTATCAATGGCAATAACATAAATATTCTTTTGGATACTAGATTTTTTGTCATGTTTAAACTCCAAATTTTAAGGAAAGAGTTTCTGTCTAATTTATGAATTCATTATAGCATATTGATGAAACGTCATAAGCTTTATAAACTATAAACACTTGTTAAGGTCTGTGTAAATGAATTGTAATAATTGTGCAAACCCTGGAATCAACGATATTTATAAGTTTTATCGGGTACATAATCACAACAATAATTAGGAAGGTGATATTATGATTAAGCATTGGAGAGCAGTTGCAGTGGTTATTATATCTCTTATTTCAACATGGCTATTGCTTTTTTTCTTAAAAAATCCGTTATTTAATATTGATATATTTCAAAAGGATATTATTGATTTCTATTTGAACTATGAGCTTTCTACAATAATATTAAGCTTGATATTCTTGTTTATAATATATATTTTGGCAGATAAGGTTCGTTTGAAGTTCTTTAATATTAATAAGTTAGATGGAGAAGTTTTACCCGAGCCTTGGGTTGGTATTGTTCCAAAGAAAAAGGAGAGCTGGAAAAACATAGGATTATCAGTGGGTAGTATCATAACTATTTCCACAGCGGTGGTGGTGTATTTTCAAACTGCCCATGGTAGAGGAATAACTATTAGCATGTTTCCAGAAGTGCCTATGTTATTGATTTTAGCTCTGATGAATTCTTTTACTGAAGAAGTAATATTTAGACTGTCTTATTCCACAATTATCGCTAACGAAGGATTGAATCCAAGAATTGCAGAAGTGTTGGCAGCTGTTGTCTTTGGAGGTGTTCATTATGTAGGCATTGCACCTAATGGAATTGCTGGAGCTATAATGGCGGGCTATATAGGTTGGTTTCTAGCGAAATCAATAAATGAAACCAATGGATTTTTCTGGGCATGGGTGGTGCACTTTGCCCAAGATGTAGTTATTTTGTTTTTCCTATTTATGAGAAATGGTTAAAAGGTTTATTATGATTGAGGAGTTTAATCTGCGTGATTAAACTCCTTTTTAAATGGACTATCCTAATAGTCTCTTTATTTTATTGTAGGTACCTTCATCGTAGGGATGATGGCGCATGGCGATGTCAAATTGCCACCATTTTCTCAATACGGTTCGATCGTGGCTAAAGGTATAAAAACCTGCTTTTCCATGGTAATTTCCTAGCCCTGAATTTCCCACACCTCCAAAAGGAGTATTTGCCGAGGCAATATGGAGCAAAGTGTCATTGATACAAGCGCCTCCACTGCTAATAGACTCTAACGTTTTTTCAATGAAGTCATTGTTCTTAGAAAAAATATATAATGCCAAAGGTTTTTCCATTGTTTTAAACCGGTTTAGCATTTGGTAGGAATCATCCCAAGATATTATGGGGAGCAAAGGACCAAATATTTCACTTGTCATAATAGGGCTATCCCAAGTTGGTTCTTCAATTAGTACTGGGAAAATTTGTTGACTGCTCTCGTTTAGCATAATTCCTTCTCTTTTTGCTAAATATTTTTCATCCCAATTGCTAATAAATTCTGGATATATTAGTTTTTCACCTGCAGTTAATCCTTGTAATCTTTGAAAATGCTTAGGTGTAATTATCTTTGCAAAACTGTCTAAGAAGTAATCGGGGAGTGAAAGGGATTTTTCCAGTTCCAATAGAATGGCAGATACTAGCTTGTCTTTAATGCTTTTTTCGACCAATAGATAGTCAGGCGCAATGCAAGTTTGCCCGGAATTAGCCAATTTACCAAAGACGATACGCTTCGCAGTCTTTGCTATATCTGCTGTAGAATCCACTATACAAGGTGATTTGCCTCCTAATTCCAGAGTAATGGGGATTAGTTTTTTTGATGCAGCTTCCATAACTACTTTCCCTACATCAGGACTGCCTGTGAAGAAGATATAGTCAAAGTCCATTTCCAAGAGCGCACTATTTTCTTTTCGACCACCTTCAATTACTTTAACAAATTCTTTTGGAAAAGCTTCTTCGCACACTTCTTTTATTATTGTGGAAGTGGCAGGGCTATAGGCAGATGGTTTTACGATGGCGCAGTTTCCAGCTGCAATGGCATCCACAAGTGGCGTTAATGCAATGAGGAACGGATAGTTCCAAGGGGCCATAATCAGCACCACTCCATAGGGCTCATATACTATCTTGAGACTACCGGGCATTTGTGCTAAGGCTGGCAACTTTCTCTTTGGCTTGGCAAATTTTCTAATATGTTTTTTCATATATCGGATTTCGCCTAATAGAGAAGCAATTTCCGTCATATATGCTTCAGCCTTAGACTTGTGCAAATCTTGATATAAAGCGTCTATTATAGCCTTTTCTTTATTAATAATGACCTTTTCTAAATCGTTTAGGGCTTTTAGCCTAAATTCTATGGAACGTGTTGCATTTGTATTAAAGAATGTCCTACATTTTTCAAATGAGTCTTGAATGTTCTTTGTATTATATTTCACATCAGAATGAGATTGTTTGTGGTTAATATTATTATTTTCCATATTTAGCAACTCCTTATTATATCGCCAAGAATAATTGGACATATTATAATATACCCATATTGGCGACTATGCAGTGATTTAGTTAATTATATGATATACTAAAATCAATATTATGATAATGGGGTGATGAGGGTGGGCAGCGTTACACAGAGAATGAAGCTACTATTCTTAAAAGATATTTTATTAAGCCAAACGGATATGGAACATGGAATGACCATGGCAGAGATAATAGAAGCTTTGGCAAGCATGGGGGTAAAAGCTGAAAGAAAATCTATTTATACAGATATGGAGCTACTTAGAAACTACGGGATTAAAATAGAGACGGTTAAAACCAATACAGTTAGATATTATGTGGAAGAAAGAGATTTTGAATTGGCTGAATTGAAAATGCTGGTAGACGCAGTTCAAAGCTCTCGCTTCACAACTCCAAGAAAGACCGATAAGCTTATAAAAAAAATCGCCTCTTTGGCGGGCGTATATCAAGCGGACAGATTAAATAGGCAATTGATTATTCCAGATCGAGCTAAGACGATAAATGAAAGCATTTTCTATAATATAGATGCAATTCACGAAGCCATTCACAGAAAGAGAAAAATCAGCTTTAAATACTTTGATTACAATACTAAAAAGAGACGTATATATCGGAAAGGTGGAGAACTATATTGCGAAACACCGCTGACATTGTGTTGGAATGACGATGAATATTATCTAATAGCCTATAATTCAAAACACGAAAAAATAGTACATTATAGAGTGGATCGCATGAGCGATGTAATAGTTTGCGAAGAAAAGGGTATGAAGCTGTCTAAAAAGGAATTTAATTTAAAAGAATATACTAAGAAACACTTTGGTATGTTCGGAGGTGAGCTAGTCTCTGCAGCTCTGAGATTCGATAAGAGTTTAGTAAACGTCGTTTTGGATAAATTCGGCAAGGATATTGTAATAATGGACAATGAAGATACCTTTGACATTCATGTTGAGGTTTCCAATAGCCCTGTTTTTTTAAGTTGGATTTTTCAATTTAGGGGATTGGCAAAAATTGTGGCACCTAAAGAACTACAAAGAGATATGCTGGAAATAATAGAGAAAAACATAAACAACTATAAATAACTGCGCATAGTCCGTACTAATGGACAAACCTTCTGTTATTCTTATAATAAGAAGGAGGTGCAGTAATGGATGGTAAGTTATACTTTATTTCAATTACGGGATTAAACCACTATTATGGAATTAATCCATTTCACGTAGGCGACTTTTTCACTTTAGTTAAGGAGCCGGATAATCTTTATGACCACCATGCAATAATGGTAAAAGCACCTTTATTGGGGAAAATAGGCTATGTAGCTAACAGCTATTATACCGTAGTAGACGGTACCATGGGAGCTAGTGAATTATATAAGCATGTGCCTGAAGAATGTGTAGCTCAAATAATGTTTATGACATCATCGTCTATAATAGCTAAGGTGCTTCCTGATGTAAAGCTGAAAGTGGACATCTCTGTAACGCTGGAGAAGATAAATAATGAAGACAACATGGGAGAGAGTATTAAAGATAATGTAACTGACAATAAGTTTGCAAACAAAGGCACTATCACACTGACTAAAGAAGAGTTAAGTCGATTGTTGGGAGAATAAGTATCTAAAGCACCAAAATAAAAACATCCCTCTATCATAAGCCCCCTAGTCCTGTTCGGATGTAGCAACCCCCTAAATCCGGATACGGACTAGGGGGTTGCTTTATAGAATATTATTTTGTAGATTTTAATTATCTATTACTGGAAAATACGAATTGATAAACCATCAAAGCTCCTTCTTCTCTAGTTAAACTAGATGTGGGATTAATTTTTCCGGAAGCATCTTTTTGCAAATAGCCAAAGCCATAAGCAAGGTTAATATATCCCATGTCCTCACCTAATGAAGACGTATCATTGGAAACAGGTTTATAAATTCCTTCTAGCTTAGCAACGTGATCTAAATGTTTGCTTCGTATCATGGCCTTAGTTGCAAGTAATTTAGTAATGGGTTCATCAGCTTTGTATTCGCCATCTTCCAAGTACTTCAGTGACAATAGCGTTTTTTCCAACTTTTGCAATTGGAAGTAGTTTCCAGAAGCCTTTAGAAGCATGGAAAAGAAGTCTTTTTGCAGTAGAGTTCCCTCGGGGTTAAACTCCTCTTGCGCATATAGGATACCCATATCAGATAGGGTTTTAATTTTATCTTTTTCAACAATTTTTTCCCAGTCAGTATAAGGGTGGTCTTTATTAATAGAGCGGTCTAGTTTACCATTGGCATCTAAAAAGTTTCCAGTATTAGCATGGATAATGAAAGATTGTCCTAATTCAAAATCGTATACTAGCTTAACATTTGATTTTCCTTCCCAATGTTGATTTTCGTTGTAATAGGCTAATCTATAGGGCTTATTTTTCCACAGTAATTCCTTGGCCTTTTCGACACCAATTTCATTATCTACTTTTGGCAATTGTCCATCATACCAATTCAAGAAAAAAGATTGAATCTTGTTGGTCTTAGCATTTACTTCAATGGTAATGCCATCGCCTATAACATATCGACCATTGGCTTTTCGAACAAATACGAAGTTGTGTGTAAATCCATTGCTTTTACCTTGGCGTAGAAGCTCTAATTCACCCTTATATGGAGCTGCAACTTTATCGACTATTGCTTCAACCACTTTCTTAGATTGTTCATAGCTATATTTCTGATTTCCCTCTTTGCCATAGCTAATGTAGCGAACTACTTGCCCAGTTAAGGCATCTACAGCACCGCCGTAATATTGTTCTCCCATTTCAAAGGAAAAGTCGTAAATATATTTTTTTTCTGAGTCAATTTGTTTTGAAATATGAGAATTTTTCAAAATGGCATCTGCTGGTATGCCAAAGGCAGTTCTTAATTTGTTCTCGGCATCTTTTGCAGTTATTAATCCTCTTATTGCCTCAGCAGCAGCTTGTTCAGCTGGGGACAGCAAATTTTGTTCAGGCATTCCTGCATCTTTAGCTTCTGCTACACCATTACCGTATCCACCATAGAAGTAATTTAAGGGGATAGGTTTTCCGTCAACAGCATTAACCTTCCAATCTGCATATAGATTGGTATATACGGGGACATATTCTACTTTGCTCATATCTTCCTCGGAAGGAAATTTAATATATGCAGGAACAGGTCCCATTTCTTTTTCAAATACTTTCTTTGCTTCATCTATGGAGATTATTTTCTTTGAATCGGGGAAAGTTATGTCTTTTTTGCTTTCACCTTGACCCCATGTAAATTCATAGTGTATCAGCTCACCGGTGAAACGGTTAATGGTAATATTGGCATAGTTTTGTTCAAAAGGAATTCCGGATACATGTCTATAGTACGTAATAACAGCTCTTTGAGCGTCATAGACATTATTCGCAAGATTTTTAGACTCGCTTCTCTTCAGCTCGTTCACATGCTCGGGGCATATTTTTTTCAAATATTCGTCAGCCTTTTTAACTGCATCTTCATCACTTATGGGATTTCCTGAAGGAGTTGTGGAATCATCGTTAATGTAATAGGAGTGAATAACTTGATTGCTATCTATTGTAACCCCAATATCTAGTAATTTACCTTTGGAATCATGCCAGTTCAAATTATATACTTTTACATCGTCATAAGTTGACAAATAGAAATCAAATTTATCATATTCTGAGGAAATATTGAAAATCTTTTTGGATTTAAGGACTATTTTTTCCATTTCAGGGTCCACTCCTGTTGAAGGAGCAGCATATGTGCTCAATGTGCCTATTAATAGAATTGATAGTAGTAACATGGATAAGAAACGTTTCATAACATGACCTCCTGTTTTTTTATTAGAAATGCCGTTCAGTTCATAAAATACGCTTTCAATGATAAGAATACTTTAATTGAGTATAGCATAATAATATTAAGGATTCGTGACAATAGAATTACAATTTGAGTCATATAATTAAGCGGTTATAAAAAAGAACAATTTGACACATAGTGTCGAGATGGCGTTGAGCTGATGGAATAGCAGTGTCTACGTGTCAAATAGATAATACAAATAACAGATACAAGGAGTATAGATATTATCTATAGGCTGAGAGCTATTATCATATTTACATTATAATAGCATAATCTATAATGAGGATATTGTCCCATGTGGAGGGCATTTGAACAAAATACTTTAAAGAAATAAGGAGGAAAAATGAAAAGGTCATTATCATTTGTATTAATTCTAATGCTTTTGCTAGGATCATTGGTAGGTTGTGGAGCTAACGAAGAAGCTAAGCCTGCAGAAGAACCAGCAGAAGCAGAAACTACGGAAACGGCAGAGGGCGCTGCTAAAGAGGAAGTGGTTTACGCACTTACCACATCACCATCTGGAGTGTTCCATCCTTTACTTGCTGACTCAACATATGATGTAGCTGTGAATAGCTTGGTTTTCGCATCATTGATGACAGTAAATCCTAAAGGTGAAGTAGAGCCATATTTGGCAACGGAAGTAAACGTTTCAGAAGATGGTAAGTCCATAACTTACAAACTAGCTGATAATGCTAAGTGGCATGATGGACAACCTGTTACAGCAGCTGACGTGGAATTTACACTTACTTCCATGGCTGACAAAGACTATGTTGGTTCCAACTTTAATGACGTTGAGTTAATTAAAGGAGCTAAAGCATATCACGGTGGAGAAGCAGAAGCTATTGAAGGAATTGTAGTTGAAGACGAACACACTATAACGATTGCATTTGAAGAAGAATCAGCACCTGCTGTTACAAATATTGGAACTACAGGAATTATTCCTAAACACATCTGGGAAGGCGTGGCAATGGGAGAGTGGGAGCAACAAACAGAGTTAATGAATAAACCTGTGGGCTGTGGACCATATGCTCTAACAGAGTTCCAAAACGATCAATATGTGAAATTTGAAGGAGCAAGCGATTTCTTCCTAGGAGAGCCCGCAACTAAATCTCTAATTTTTAAAGTAATCAACGCTGACACTACTGAGGCTGAATTTGCAGCAAAGACTATTGATATTGCAGATGTTGCAGACTTATCAAAAGATGATGTAAAAGCTTTAACCGACACAGGATTAAAATTGGTTTCATATCCTAACTACATGTATCAATACATGGGATTTAACTTGAGAAACCCAATTCTTAGCGACGTGGCTGTAAGACAAGCGTTTATGTATGCAATAAATAGAAAAGGTATTGTAGATGAGCTAATTGAAGGTAGAGGAGTAGTTGTAAACGTGCCAATGCTTCCAAGTGGGTGGGCGTATCAAACTGGTGCAGAGCTTAACGAATACCCTCATGATGTTGAAAAAGCTAAAGAACTGTTGACCGAAGCTGGCTGGGCAGATTCAGACGGAGACGGAATCTTGGATAAAGATGGACAAAACTTGTCATTCACTCTTTTAGTTGGAAAAGGCAATGTTAAGCGTGAGCAAAGTGCTTTGATTATTCAAGAAAACTTAAAAGAAGCTGGAATCAACATTGAAATTGAAACTATGGACTTCTCAGCTCTTATTGAACAAGCTGTTACTAATCATGATTTCGAACTATATCTAATGGGAAATACACTTTCCGTAGATCCAGATCCAAAGCCTTTCTGGCACTCAGATGCAGTATCAGATGAAGTTGGCGTACAAGGATATAATATTGTAGGTTATAGAAACGATGAAGTAGATGCATTGATTGAAAAAGGTATTGCTGAATTAGATCAAGCTGAAAGAGCAAAAATCTATGAGGAATATGCGAAAATATTAAATCAAGATGTTCCACAAGTATTCTTATACTGCCAAGACATTGAGAAAGTATATAATCCTGGGCTTACAAATTTTGAACCATCCTCATTTAATCAATTCTATAATATCCATAAGTGGAGTATTACTGAGTAATGGTGTTAAAAGCAGCCGGTAAGCCTAAAAGGCTACCGGTTGTTTTTTTAAAGGGCGTGGAGTAGATGAAGTATTTGATAAAACGATTT
Organism: Tissierellia bacterium; assembly: GCA_012728295.1. Lineage (GTDB taxonomy): Bacteria > Bacillota > Clostridia > Tissierellales > Peptoniphilaceae > JAAYFJ01. Next base: position 10,414 of record JAAYFJ010000022.1, read on the forward strand.
AAAATGGCTTTAATAGTTCTGGCAGCAGTGTCCATAATAATATTTATTATGATTCACCTACAGCCGGGTAATCCTTATGCCAATATGATCGATCCTTCAGTGCCGCCGGAGATGGTTGAAAAAAGATTGGAAAGCATAGGTTATTATGACCCTGTGCCAATTCAGTATATAAAATGGGTGGGCAGACTTCTTAGAGGAGATATGGGATATTCCATAGTATATAAGGCGCCGGTTGCTTCTTTAATCACCAAAGCCTTAAAGAATACCATAGTTTTGTCAGCTGCTTCGTTAATAGTTAGTACGCTGATTTCAATATTACTTGGACTTTTATCGGCGGAAAAACCAAATTCCATAATAGATAATATTATTAATGCCTTGTGCTTTACCGGTATATCACTACCAACATTTTTCATAGGTTTGATGTTTGTTAAAATATTCAGTCTTTCACTAGGATGGTTTCCGGCATCGGGAATGAAAACTTTGACAGGAAACCTCAAGGGTTTCAAATTATTCTTGGACATGGTGAAGCATGCCGCATTGCCTGTGGGGGTTTTGGCGTTTACACAGATTGCTGTAATAACACGTTATATTAGATCTGCTATGATAAAAGCTTCCAGGGAGGACTTCATTTTAGCAGCGAAAGCTAGAGGCTTAACTCATAGAAAAAGCTTAATAAGCTATGGGCTTAGGAATTCTATGGTTACAATAATCACTGTGGTGGGCATGCAATTGCCAGTGCTATTTTCTGGAGCGCTGATTACAGAAACGGTATTTGTTTGGCCGGGAATGGGCTTATTGAATTATAATGCGGTGCTGAGCAAGGACTACCCGTTGATAATGGGAATTACAATGATGGTGGCAGTATTAATCATTGCCTCTAACTTGTTGGCTGATGTGCTTTACGTAGTGGTAGATCCGCGTATTAGATTAACTGGTGAGGGGGATGAAAATGCAAAGTAAAATCAAATCCCTTGGACTTAATCGAAAGATAATTGCAGGACTTTCAATAATTGTAGTATTGACATTAATTGCAATTTTAGGGCCTTTTTTATCATCCTATTCAATTAGTGAAACGGATTTAATGCACATAAAAAGCTCTCCATCTGATAACCATATTTTAGGAACTGACGAAGTTGGAAGAGATGTACTTGCAAGATTGATATACGGCGGAAGGGTGTCCTTGGGTGTGGGAATTTCTGCCATGGCAATGCAAGTTAGCATTGGAGTTCTATTGGGTTCACTGGCAGGCTATCTTGGAGGCTTTGTAGACAGATTGATTTCTGGCATCATAGATACTATTATGTGTTTCCCATTTTTCGTAGCGGCGCTATTTGCAGCTTCCATATCCGGTGCAGGCACAGCGAATATAGTGATTATTTGTGGTCTATTAATGTGGCCTTCGGTGGCACGGGTTGTGCGAGGTGAGATTCTCTCAGTAAAGGAGAGAAACTATATTATGGGAGCAAGAGCCATGGGACTTAGCAAATCAGAGATACTATTCAGATATATTCTACCTAATGTCGCCCATGCTATTGTGGTGGCAGCGACTTTAGCTATTGCCAACGGAATATTAACAGAAGCTTCGCTTAGTTTCTTGGGGTTAGGAGTAAATCCTCCGACACCTAGTTGGGGCAATATGCTAAGTGCAGCTCAAAATCTATCTGCCCTTAAGAGCAGATGGTGGTTATGGATGCCACCGGCTATGATGATAGGGATTACGACATTTGGGTTCCACATCCTCGGGGAAGGCCTTAGGGAAAGATGGTCTCCTAAAGATAGGGGGGGCTCCTCATGACAAATACGATATTAAGAGTTGAGAATCTAGGAATTAGCTTTGATAATTGGTCTAAAGCTCTAAAAGATATAAGCTATTGCGTCAATAAAGGTGAGATATTAGGAGTTGTAGGGGAGTCGGGAAGCGGCAAGAGCATTATGGGAAAGGCTATAATGGGCCTTTTGGATAGGAACGCCTCTGTTACCGGGAACGCCTTTATGGGAGAATATGATCTATTGTCATTATCTGAAAAGCAATTGTGCAAAGTCCGCGGGAAAGAAATTTCCATGGTGTTTCAAGATCCGGTTTCTGCATTAAGCCCAGTGGATAAAGTAGGAAAACAAGTGGAAGAAATATATAGGATACACCACTTAGATACTGCCAATATGGAATCGGAAGTAAATCAAATCTTTAAGGATATGGGAGTGGATAATCCAAAGGAACTATTAGCAAAATATCCATTTCAATTAAGCGGAGGTTTAGCACAAAGAGTTATGATTGCCATGGCTTTATTATGCAAACCGAAATTGATAATTGCTGATGAGCCGACCACTGCATTAGATGTGACGACAGGCAAAGAAGTATTGAAAATATTTAAGAAAATAAAAGATACTATGGGGACATCCATATTATTAATAACTCACGACATGGGAGTGATTGCAGAAGTAGCTGATAGAGTGATGGTTATGTACCACGGAGAAATAGTGGAGATAAGTGATGTGTTCAGTTTTTTTGACAAAGCCCAAAGCCCGTATGCCATCGATTTGCAAAAAGCAATGCCCGTTGGTTTTGAGAAACGCTTTATGGCTATAAAAGGTGAGCCGCCAAATATATTTGACTCCATAGTAGGATGCGCCTATGAAAGTCGATGTAATCTATCGATACCAATGTGCAAGGAAATTAAGCCTGAATTAAAGCAATTGTGTCCCAATCACTTTGTAAGGTGTCACTTGAGAGAGTGCGGTGACGCAAATGAGTAAACTGACCGTAAAAGATGTGTGGAAGATATATGATGTAAAAAAACATGGTTGGTCCAGGTCCCATGGACAGAAAATTGCTGTACGAGATGCAAGCTTGACCATTGAATCAAATAAGATTGTTGCCATAGTTGGAGAATCAGGATCCGGAAAATCTACACTGGCAAAGATGGCGGCATGCTTAGAGCCTGTGACCAAAGGCTTAATTATGCTAGATGATGTGGTTGTTTCAAAAGAGACGAGCAAGAACTCGACCAAAGTAATTGTGCCCCAGGAGTTCAGGGAAAAGGCTCAAGTGATATTTCAGAATCCGGATACTTCATTAAACCCTATAGTTCCAATAATAAAAACCGTAGCAGAAGGTGTGATAAAACATTTGGGAAAAGATGGAGCCGTGGAAATAGCTGAGGATACGCTGATAAAATGTGGAATTTCAGCAAAGGATTTCAAAAAAATGCCCCATGAATTCAGTGGAGGTCAAAAACAACGCATAAGCATAGCTAGGGCGTTGGCAATAAGTCCCCAGTTGGTATTGTGTGATGAGCCAACGGCGTCATTAGACGTATCGGTACAATCGCAAATATTAAACCTTATGCTGGACTTAAAAGAACAAAATGGATTAGGCTATATGTTCATAACCCATGATATTAGTGTGGCAAAGGCAATATCAGATGAGATAGTAGTAATGTATGATGGTAGCATTGTCGAGCAAGGAGATACTATGGACTTGTTCAATAACCCAAAACACCCATATACCATTAGCTTAATAGAATCAGTGTGCATATCTCACCCCAAGAACAGAGTGGAAAGGCCTCTGTTACCGGGAGTGGAAGCAAAGGAACTGGGAGGATGTGCTTTTAGGCAGAGATGCCCAAAAGTCATGGAGATTTGTAAAGATGAAGTTCCAAAACTTATATGGACACAAGATAGATGTGTAGCATGTCACTTATTCGATAATTGACAACAAGGCAATTCATAATAAAAGGAGTGTAGAAATGAATAGCAAAAGATTTGCAAGTAAATTTTTAATAGCATTGATTATGCTGGCAATGATATTTCAAACAGGAGCCATACTGGTAGTCGATGCAAAGTCATATCCAACAGATATAGCTGGCCACTGGGCTGAAAAGACCATAGAGGAAGCGTTGGACAAGGGACAGTTCAAGGGCTATGAAGATGGCACTTTCAAGCCGGAAAAGAGCCTTACAGTGGCAGAGTTTACCACATTAGTTGCCAGAGCATTGGGGATTGAGGTGGTATCAGCTGAAGGGCATTGGGCTGAAGGAACGTTTAGAAAACTATTTGCTGACAAAGTGCTTTTGGAAGCAGAATATGGAAGAGAAACATGGGATAAGCCCATAACCAGAGCACAAGCTGCAAAATTATTAAAGCATATGCTAGAGAAAAATCTCTCAGAAAAAGAAGCTGTTAAATGGGACATTAAAGATTTAAGCACAATTGAGGAGCAGTATCTGCCTTTTGTGAAATGGTGCTTGGATAGAGGTCTTTTAGCAGGAGATGAGGTGGGACAATTCTCCGGCGATGACTATATCACAAGAGCTCAAAGTGTCGTTGTAGTTCAGAGAATAGTCAACAAAATTGAAGCTTCAAAGAAAGTTGAAGAGGTAAAAAGCAGTTCGGGAACGGGAATGTTTTTTATGTTCTCCTTTGGCGACAAAGACAACAGTGTTGAAAAACCTGATGAGAGTCCAAAACCAGAAGAAGAGAAACCAGTAGTAATTGAAAAGCCAACAATAGCTGAAACTCACGAGATAGCATCAGAAGACATAGTTGCTGAAGAAGTTCTAAAAGGTGAAGAAGTAGATTTAACGGATAACATTAATAGCCTACCAGAAGGTTCAAAAGTAACCCATGATGAATTTACTGCAAATACACCAGGGGATTATGAAGTAGAAGTAACGTTAGAATTTAGCGATGGAAGTAAAACCAAAGTTAAAGTACTAGTAGTTGTAAAAGCCTTAATGTCTGAAACGCACGAGATAGCAGCAGAAGACATAGTTGCTGAAGAAGTTCTAAAAGGTGAAGAAGTAGATTTAACAGATAATATTAAGAACCTACCGGAAGGAACTAAAGTAGAGCATGAAGAATTCATTGCAGATACACCAGGGGAACATGAAGTAGAAGTAACGGTAGAATTTAGCGATGGCAGTGAAGTAAAGGTCAATATACCGGTAAAAGTGACTTTGAAACCAGAAGATGCAATTGATGAGGCAACTGGCTTACCATTGAAATATGATTTAAGGGAACATGGTTTTGTTACACCCATTAGAAATCAATTTAAAGATGGTGCTTGTCGTTCATTTGCAGCTTTAGGAGCATTGGAATCCCATATTCTAAAGTCCACCGGAAAGTCTATGGACTTATCAGAAAATAATATGGAAAACCGTCAGGGATATTATTATAAATTAGGACCTAGAACAGGTAGGGTTAGAAATACTGACTTAGCGTATTTATTAAATGGCAAGGGACCAATATTAGAATTTCAAGATCCTTATTTTCCACTTGTAGATGAAAAAGGTGGACAAAAGTTATATGATGACGAAGGTAACGAAATTCCACTGTGGACTAAAGAAGATTTAGAAGACTCTAGATATGATCCAGTATATAAAAGTCGCGCAAAATTAGTTACGGGAATGCAGTTTTTAAAAACCATTAAAGCTTGTGAAGTAACAGCGCCTAATGACGTAAAATTGGCACAGATTAAAGGTGCAATTAAAGCTCATGGAGCAGTGGTTTCCAATATTTATATGTCCCATGATGGTAGAGGACTATTCCCGTATCAAAACGACACTTATTTCAATGAGGAAACGAATGCGTATTATGCAGACGGAAAAGACGGAAAGTATCCAGGTTATGCAAACCATGCCATTACAATAGTAGGCTGGGATGATACCTTTAGCAAAGATAATTTCAAAACGAAACCTGCAATTGACGGAGCGTGGATTGTAAAAGATGCTCAAGGAAAGACTTTTGGAGAAGAAGGGTTCTTCTATGTTTCATATCAAAGTGTTTCTATCTGTGAAGAACCGTATGTGTTTACTGAAGTTAAAGATGCCGATGCGTATGATGGAATGTATCTTCACGATGACCTTCCTTTTACTAGCTATTTAAGACATGATTCATTTTCAGATCCCGGTAAAAAAACCATATTGTTCAATAGATTCTCTGTTAAAAACAAAGCCAGAGAGCTTGCAGCTATTGGGTTTTATACTACAAAACCTGGGGCAGAGTATTCGGTATATTTAATACCGGATTTCGAAACGATTGCAAAATTTGAAGGCAATTCAGCGGATTATGACGAGATAATTAGCACAATACAACCATATTTAATAGAAGAAGGTACCAAAGATACTGCTGGATATCATGTAATAAACTTATCGGAAGAGCAAAAAGTTGCTTTGAAATATGGAAAAGATTTTGCCATAGGAATTCACACTAGAAATAATGACCAAGAAGACCCTGAGCACCAATGGGATTTTGTAATGGAATTAAAGGATGATAATATAGGCCTTTACGCAGATAATAGAGTTGGCGAAACGTATATGATGTCAGACGGTTCATTAAGGGATATTGGTAAAACGCATGGAAATGCCACAGTTAAGGGCTACTATATTCAAAATGAATTGCCTACAGAATACAGAGTTACATTCTATAGTGGTGATATCAAATTAAAAACTCTATTTGTAGAAGAGGGCGATAAAGTTGAAAAAATAGATGACCCAGAAAAGCAGGGATATATCTTTAAAGGCTGGTATACAGATGCAGAACTAGCTGCTGAGTACGATTTTGAAGCTTCCATAATAAAAGATACTAATATCTATGCCAAATGGGAAAAAGATGAAGAAGAGCCTGTTCCAGACGCGGAGTATGAAGTAGCTATTCACAAAGGTGATGGATCCAACAGTGTAATTAAAAAACAGATTCCTTCTGGGAATAATCTTGTGGCAACGATGGCAGATATTAAAACAGCACATAAGTATGGGGTTTTTCAAGGTTGGTACACAGACCCACAATTCCAACATCCGTTAGATGTGAACGCACCAGTGACAGGGGAAATGAAAATCTATGGTAAATATCAACCTTATAAAGTGCAATTTGATTTAACTGAAGACCCGGACGGAGAGAAGGAAGTTGTAGAAATTAACATGTCTACTGGAAGAGTAGCCCAACCAGAGACAGAGGAAGAAGTATATATGTGGTATATACATGGTAGTGATGCTGAGTTTTTTGTATTTAATACCATTAAGAGTATGGATGAGCCTGATGAAGATTTTATAGTTTTAAAAGTTTATCCTGCGTTTTGGTAATCAAACCTCAAAGAACACCTTATATTATTTAAGGTGTTCTTTTTATGATCAAAAAGTTAAATGCTATAGGAGAAATTAATAGGATCTTTGTTAACGAGTGTCATATATTTTATGCAATCTTGACGATTATGTATTAAAACTTGAACATAGTGGTATCATTAAAATAAGTCTTATAATTATAGTAATTAGATATTCAACATAGTGTAAATCAGTGAGAACAGCTTTAAGGATAATATTACATAATAGAAACTGGGAATTGAACCTTACAAATATTTTGAGCAATGCTACTTATGGAGGTGAGGATGTGAAGAAGCTTATTGTTTTGTTATTGGTACTTACGTTGTTGCTTTGTTCGTGTGGTCGTGCTGTAGATTTTCTAAAGGAGAAAATAGGTGAGGAAGATACAACAGCAGAAGAAACCTCTCAAAATGAAGAGGGTGTCGTGGAAGAAAACTCTGGTATTTCATTAGATAGTATTTCTAACCAGTGGTTTTCAGACCCGGGAAAATCAAATAACAGATTGAAAAAATTGTCTAAAGGTGGCAATGGAAAAGCTATATTGGAGTTGGCAAGGAATTATTATAGAGAAAACAACGTCGTTCAATTGGAGGGCTTATTTGACCAATATGCCTTTGAACAGTGGGAAGGCTATGGCGAGGGATTAAGTATGTTGGCAGCTTTTAATGTCGACAGGGCTAAAGAATTATTTATAGAAAACGAAGGTGAAATAGAGGTTGTGGACAGGTTTAATTTCTTTTTGGCGCTGATGACAACGGAAGAATCGGAATATGCAAAGGATAAGATAATGGAGCTTATTGAGGAAGAAAACCCCTCAGCTACTGAAATCAATACTATGGTAGAAAAAGCCACCTCCATATTAAACAGAGATATTTTGGAGAAATTATTAGAAAAGACTGACAAAAATATTCCTGCAAAAGCTGCATTTAATAATGCAGAAGAGATGACGATGGACATGTGTAGCTTTAAAGATGAGCAGGGGAATTGGTATAATGTGATTTCATATGCAACCATAGAAGGTGATAAAATCAAGGTTCAAAATGCGAAAACTGGAAGAGAAGTTTTTCAATTGGAGTATAAAGAAGCAAGCTATATGATAAGGTTGGAAGTAGTTCAAATAGATGGCATAGAGAATCCGTGTATCGCTGTTTCTTGTAATGATTACTTCGAAAATAAAGAGGGGGTATTTATCAAGATATATAGTTGGACGGGGAAAGATTTAAAAGAAATTACGGAATTGAACCACGAGGAACTAAAAATTAGAGGAGCCTTGCTCAATGGTTATAAATCAGCATATACTTCAGAGCGTTTAGGGCAAACCTTGGTCTGTGATTTGAAAAGAGGAGACTTTGCAGAGAACCTTTCGGAATTCTATGACGATATTGGCAGGTTAATTGACGTTCATACTTTTTCCTATCCATATGTAGAGTACGATTCGCTGGGGAAATGCTTTAAGTGTGATATAGTCACTAGTGCAATGGTAATAACGGATGACGCCCGTGCAAGTGCAGTGGGTATTAGTGACATTGCAGTTAATTGGATTGACAACAGATGGGTGGGGCAAATGTCCGGCAAAGGCGGAGAGACCATGGAATATGACGAGGATACTCCGGAGATTGAGAAAACAAGAAATGTTAATGAAGAATTTATTAATTGGGTTAAAGAATCGACCGTAGAAAAGATAGTTAGAGTATTTGGAGCGCCTGATAGTTCCTTCTATTATAATGGTGGAATGGGCTTGCATTATGAAGATATGATAGAAATATACTTCGATGGAGAAAGACCATCGGGAGTTACACCCTTGGGAAAAGGACTTTTCTTAGGGAAGAAAATACCTTGGAGTAAGCAGGATATTTATGAGGTATTTCCTGAAGCTGAAGCTGAGATGGAGAGCGAGTACTCTGAGATGATTATTTATGCCAATAAAGGCGATGATATGATTGCCTTTACTGATGGTGGAAATGGTTTTTATCCTATGATGTTTTTTAAAGGATTTGAGGAGTAATTTATATTTAATATAGCTAATTAGAATATAAGCATTACCGGAGACAGTTTTATGGAAAATGCCTCCGGTTTTTCTTTGGGAAAGCTAAGTAAAATGATTGTTAAGGATATGAAAATGGAGAGTCAATTTTCATATTTACCTGAAAATACTGTTTATAGCTTATTTTTAGCAAGAAAACTTGTATAGCAAGAATTCCTGTGGCATAATAATATATAGGTCTATGCCAGCGGGGAGGGTTATAATGGAATTCCATCAGGCGTTAAAAGAATTAATAAAATTAACAGATGTTATGGTGAAGGATGTATCGGCTTGCGTGCAATATGATCAGAGTTACATAAGCAAGTGGCTATCTGGTACAAAATTACCTACAGATAAATCGGTGAACTATGTCATCAATCAACTTAGTCACTTTTTCTCTATTATCATAGTAGACGATCACTTGGAGGACGATTTAAGAGAATTGGTTGCAGTACCTATTAACTTGGATCACGCAGGAGATGTGGAAGCTGTGGTAAAAGCAATGTTGGAGGATGGATATTATCGGTCTGCCAGCATGGTGGAAGGTGAGGGCGAACTAGTTAGTGGCCACCGGGTGGTAGTGGGGAGAAATGCTGCCATACAGTTTTCTTTGGATACTATAAAGAGGCACCTGAGTAATCATAATGACAAAGAAGAGATAATCTGTACCTTAGATTTATTTAATATATTACCTGAAATAAACTTAGAGACATTTAATGTAATTATGACCAGACCCCTGCAGCTATCGGTTTCCACGGTGCTGGATTTAGATGTGCAAGAATCTGGAAACATGAATAAAGTTCGTAGTTTGTTGGCGTTTTTAAACCAAACCATTAATGTGGATTTTTTCATTTATGAAGATAACCATGCTATGCGCAACAACGTCATCATCATGAAAAACCATTTTGTATTTTGGTATTACTTAGATGAAGATGGCAAGGTTTCTGCATGCCAATATATTGATGATCCAGATTTTGTGGAGATGGCATACTATGATTCGTGGGGAATGTTTGATCATAATAAAATAGTGTTAAAATCCACTTCGGGACAAAAGTTGAGAAATATAGAATATGACTTGGACTTCATCGCATCCCCTCCATATATGCTAATGGGTTCTGTAGTACTGGGGCTATTTTTAACACCTATTATGTTGGAAAAAAGAAAAGAGCTATATTCAGAAAAGAAATATGAAAGTGCTGCATTTTTCAACAATCTATTGACACAGCATATTTGCAGTCAGTCGTTGACTGTATTCACCAGTCGTTCATACTTAATGAATTTTATTAAGACTGGTAGAGTATATTATCTAGGAGAAGTATTCTATTTGGACGAAGCTGAAAGAGGAATATATATTAGAAACATAATAAGAACGCTTCAGACCAATCCAAATTTTAGACTATTTATCATACAGGATGACTTGTCTCCGTTTTACACCAGCAAAATAAGCATGAGTATAGCATTTACTGAAAACAAGGCGTTGATTATAAAAACGCCAGAAGCTTTATATAATAAAAGATTTCCTTATTATATGGTAACCAGTCAAAGGTTGGTTAATATCATTAATAATTACGCACAAGTTCAATTGGCGTCTGAACCTGTTAGGAAGATGACTAGAGAGGATACTGAAGCATTGTTATTGCATTATTTAACTATGTTTAGACTTTAGAGAGGAGGGCTGCTATGGATTTGGAAAAATTGGAAGAGCTGTTGCATGCAAAAAGCTACGCACAATTAAAACGAGAATTAGTACAACAAAATCAGATAGATCTAGCAGAGTGGATGGATTCTTTGAGTTCAAAAGATACCCTTCTCGTTTTTAGAATGCTGCCCAAAGATTTGGCGGCAGAGGTCTTCTCTGAACTGGGTAAGGAACAGCGTAAAGAACTAATAAATACCATGACTCAATCGGAGCTGTCAGAGGTTTTAGATGAACTATATTTCAATGAGATGATAGACGTTTTGGAGGAAGTTCCGGCTATTGTGGTTAGCAAGGTACTAGCCAATAGTACACCGCAGGAGAGAAGACTCATTAATCAGTTTTTAAAATATCCTGAAGACAGTGCCGGCTCTGAGATGACCATAGAATATGTGGAGCTTCATCCTCAGATGACAGTAAAAGAAGCACTGGAACAGATAAAGGACACAGGATTAACCAGAAAAACTGTATATACATGCTATGTAACGGATAATCGTCATAAGTTAATAGGTTTTGTATCGTTGAGAGAGTTGATTGTAGCAAAAGAGGATCAACTGGTGGATGACATCAAAACTGACAATGTAGTTTCAGTTGAGGCACATCAAGACAAAGAAGAAGTAGCACAAACCCTATTAAGATATGGATTTTTGGCATTGCCGGTGGTAGATTCTGAAAATAGGTTAGTGGGAATTATCACAGTTGATGATGTTATGGACATCATGGAAGAAGAGGCTACAGAGGACTTCCAGTTAATGGGTGCGACTACTCCAACAGAATCTGCATATCTAGAAACTACTGCATGGACCATGGCAAAGAACTGTCTAGGATGGTTAATGATATTGATGTTTTCATCAACCCTTAGTGCGTGGGTAATAAATACTCACTCAGCAGTATTGGACAAGATGATCATCCTAAATACCTTTATTCCAATGATAATAGACACCGGTGGAAATACTGGTTCGCAAAGCTCTACCCTGATAATAAGGGCGTTGGCAACAGGAGATGTGGTATTAAAAGATGCCGTAGCAGTTGTTTGGAAAGAGTTTCGCATTGCGCTTCTGTGCGGAATAACCCTTAGTGTAGTAAATTTCTTTAGATTAAATTATATTGGTCATACAGGAGCTCTTATTTCACTAAGCGTATCCATTACCATTTTGGCTGTGGTAATGTTGGCTAAGATTATTGGAGCATGTTTGCCATTGATTGCTAAAAAAGTTGGATTAGACCCTGCTTTAATGGCAGGTCCATTGATTACTACCATAGTGGATGCTATGGGATTGTTGGTGTATTTTGCTGTTATTGGCGTAGTGCTTCCGTAGTGAAAGGAGGAGCAAAATGAATGAAAGAATTCCCGAAGAACAAATTCTTCAACTCATTCAAGATAGAAAACTCCTTCAAGTGAGGGAGCTATTAGCTGATTTGAATGAAGTAGATATTGCAGAGTTGTTGGAAGAAATTGATGACTCAACGACTGTGCTTTTATTTAGGCTGCTAAACAAAGATTTGGCAGCGGAAGTATTTGCGTATTTTTCCATAGAAAAACAAGTAGCATTAATAGAGTCTTTTACAGATGTAGAGTTAAAGCACATATGGAAAGAGCTATATTTTGACGATATTGTGGATATCATTGATGAAGTGCCGGCAAATGTGGCGAAAAAAATGCTGGGCCATTCAAATAAAGAAGAACGCGCCATGATAAACGAATTCTTGCAATATCCTGAGCACAGCGCTGGTAGCATAATGACCATAGAATACGTGGCATTAAGGCCTGACTGGACGGTTAAAGACGCCATTGACCACCTTCGAGCAGAAGGTATAGACAAAGAAACAATTTATACTTGCTATGTCACCCTAGGGAGATTATTAAAGGGAATTGTCAGTTTGAGAAAACTTGTAACTTCACCAAGAGATGTACTGGTAAGAGATTTGATGACCACAGATGTAATATCTGTAAACACCCATGATGACCAGGAAGAAGTTGCAGCTCTATTTACACGTTATGGATTTATAGCTATCCCTGCAGTAGATTCCGAAAGGAGACTAGTGGGAATTATTACCGTTGACGATATTATGGATGTTATGGAAGATGAGGTCACAGAAGACTTTCAAAAGATGGCAGCTATTTCACCCAGTGAAGAACCGTATTTGGAGACAGGTGTAATTGCTCACTCTAGGAACAGAATTGTATGGCTTCTGGTACTGATGATTTCAGCCACCTTTACAGGCTCCATAATTGACGGATACAATGATATGTTGGCACAAGTTCTGGTTCTAAGTGCGTTTATACCGATGATTATGGGCACGGGGGGAAATGCTGGAGCTCAGAGTTCCACTTTGGTAATTCGTGGTATATCCCTTGGAGAAATTGAATTTAAAGATTTGGGGAAAGTAGCTTTGAAAGAGTTTCAAGTCAGTGCACTAGTTGGAGTGGCATTGGCATTTGCTAATTTTTTAAGACTATATTATATTTCCAAAGTTGGAATGGGAGTTTCACTGGCAGTGTCTTTAACGCTAATACTGACAGTAGTCCTAGCGAAGATAATCGGTGGCGCCCTACCTCTTTTGGCACAGAAGATAAAAATCGACCCAGCGGTTATGGCAAGCTCTGTAATTACCACTATTGTAGACGCAGCAAGTCTAATAATTTACTTTAACATTGCCAAGGCTATACTTAAGTTCTAGGAAAATATTCTTAATAAAACTAATAAAAATAATTGACATACATGGTCAATAGCGTTATAATATTGGACAATTTGACAAAATAGCCTTTTTATGGTACAATCAATACGTTGGATTGTGCTGAAGAAAAAAGGACGGTGAGGCCGAACATGGGCGTTTTAGACAATCTTAAGCGCTTTCTGGGAGAGAACTTAGGCAAAAGAGTTATCGTAAAAGCCGATAGAGGTAGAAAGCGAGTGGTAACAAAGAGGGGAACACTGGATGCAGTTTACCCAAGCCTATTTGTTGTTGAGATGGCCGGAAGTGGTGACAACAACCGCAAAATCACCTTTACGTATTCGGATTTGTTGACTTCCACAGTTGAGCTAACTATTTTGGATGACGAATTGGAAGCGCAACCGGTTTATTAAAGGTAATTAATATTTGAATAATATAGAGCCTTCGTCTAAAGACGGAGGCTTTATTATCTCTAAAAATCTTGTAATTGTTCCATGCTATGGTATAATTTAAACGTGAAGAAAAGGAGGCCCTATGGAATCCATTGTAGCCAATGCCTTTGCCAAGCTAAATCTAGGGCTAAAGGTTTGTCATAAACGCAAAGATGGCTATCATGCCATTAAAACTGTATTTCAGCAAATTGACATATATGACCGGATAATATTTGAGCCACGCTCAGAAGGGTTTCATTTGAATTGCCCTAATACCGGTGCTAAAGAAGATAATCTAATTTATCAAGCCTATAATATGTTGAAACGAGACTTTTCAGAAATGAAAGGTCTTTATGTGTTAGTAGAAAAGAATATACCCGTTGCCGCAGGCTTGGCAGGAGGCAGCGCTGATGCTGCAGCAACGCTCATAGCACTCAATGAACTATATAAATTGAACATTGATAGTGAAAAAATGTCTGAATATGCTTTACGCTTAGGTTCAGATGTACCCTTTATGTTGCAAGGTGGAAGTGCAGTTGGAACAGGACGAGGAGAAGAATTATCGAAGATAGAAGTCCCTAGAATTTGTGGAGTACTGATTAATCCGGGATTTGGAGTAAGTTCGGCGGAAATGTATAGTAGCTTAGAATGGCCATTGGAGGATAACCCCATAGAGATGGCAATTGAAGCTCTCGAAGCTGGAGATTTTGATAGTTTCTCAAAGTACTGTGGCAACGATCTGGCAAAGCCATTAATAAATCAATACCCGGAACTTAACGACTATTTGGATCTACTATTAGACAATGGCGCTTTTGTTGCAATGCCATCGGGAAGTGGGCCAACCTTATGGGGGCTTTTCCATGAGGAGAGTGAAGCTGTTGCAGCTGAAAATAAGCTCAAATCGAAAGCTCCATTTGTTAAATTTTTCAAAACTTGCCCTAAGGAGCAGGGAATCCTACTTGAAAGGAACAATATATGATTAACAATAACCCCATCGGCATTTTCGACTCGGGAGTTGGCGGTTTAACCGTCGTCAGCGCTGTTAGAGAAGTGTTGAATCAGGAGAGCATAATATACCTTGGAGATACTGCAAGAGTGCCCTACGGAGGGAAAGATAAGGCGACGATAATAAAGTACGCTTTTGACTCTGTGGCATTTTTGATGTCTAGAGGGGCTAAAGCTGTAATTATGGCATGTAATACATCTTCAGCTCTTGCTCTAAAAGAAATAAGAGAAGCGTTCCCCATACCGATTTTCGGAGTTGTGGAACCCGGCTCAAAAGAAGCTGTAAGAGTTAATAATGGTGGCACCATTGGCGTTTTGGCAACACAGGCAACTGCAAAGAGCCACGCCTATTTAAATAATATAAAAAATCTTCAATCCTTAGCTGAAGTTGTGGAGATACCATGCCCAGGTTGGGTTGAGCTAATCGAAAGCGATAGTGCCAATACTAGCGAGGGCCTGGAGATTTTAGCAAGGACGATGGAGCCGCTACAAACCGGCAAAATTGACACTGTGGTGCTAGGTTGCACACATTATCCAATAATTCGCAAAGAGATAGCAGGAATATTAGACGCATCAGGCAGAAAGATTGAGCTGGTAGACCCTGCTAAACAAACGGCGATTTTGGCAAAAAAAGTATTAACTGAGGCAAGAGCATTAAACGATGGACTAAATGGCGGCAAACTGGAAATAACCGTTACAGCAGAGCAACCACAGTTCACTCACATTGCCAGCAGAATACTTGGAGAAGACGTTAGGGAAGTAGAACTAGTGAAGGTGGATGATGTTGGGCGAGAACTTTGTATAGCCCACGGATTTGAAGCCTAATTTGAAAGGAGAAACCATGAAAGAAGTTTTTACAGGAAAGACCAAAAACGTTTATAGTCTAGAAAACGGTAACTATCTTTTAGAATTTAAAGATGATGTAACTGGAGAAGATGGAGTTTTTGATCCGGGAGCAAATACTGTAGGTTTATCCATTGAAGGAGCGGGCTTAGCTGGACTTCGATTAACCACGTTTTTCTTTGAAAAACTAAATGAAATGGGAATACCAACTCATTTTGTTAAATCTGACTTCGATAAGAACACCATGGAAGTATTACCAGCACAGGTATTTGGAAAAGGTGTGGAAGTTATATTGAGATATAAAGCTGTAGGCAGTTTCTTTAGGAGATACGGTGCCTATTTAACAGAAGGTCAGCCACTAGATGCATATGTGGAAGTTACGTTGAAGGACGACGATCGACAAGACCCTCTAATTACGAAAGATGCACTAGTTGCAATAGGAATAATGACTGCAGAAGAGTATGAAGTCCTAGCTGATATGACTAGACAGATTGGCAAAGTAGTTGCAGATGAGCTATCTAAAAAAGGCCTAGAGCTATATGATATTAAGTTCGAATTTGGCAGAGTTGGAGAGGACAATCACGTTGCACTAATTGACGAAATATCAGGTGGCAATATGAGAGCCTATAGAGGAAATGAATATATTGAGCCACTTCGACTAGAAAAGATTATGTTAGAGGGATAATATGAAGCGCTTAGCACTTTTGCTAATTCTAATGATAATAATAACGGGATGCCAAAAGGAAAATGCTGCAAAAGAAAATACGACGTATGAAATTCCTACGGAATGGATTGCTCTAGTGGCAGATGAAGAACAAATCTCAATAGATGATTTGCAAAAATGGCTAGATGAGAATTTAGAGTCTCAGCCTGAAGAGATAAAGCACAAGTTATTAGCAGACTTTGGGAAAGCGGTAATCCTATCCTCAAAGAGCAATGAAGACGTATTATACGCATTAAAACCCTATGAGAGCAGCGGTTCACAAACCTTTATGGAATATATTAAATTAATCGAGATGGAACAGGAAAAACCATTACTAGAGGACAATTTCGGACCAGAGACAATTGTAGAAAGACTTGACAGAGCCGTTTTAATGAGTCAGACTATAAGGAATGGAGACGGCACATTTCTCTTGACCATGCAAAAGATGTTTGCAATGTATTTAGAGGGAGCCCTAGGTGGAATGGGAAATATTTATAATTATACAGATTTAGAGGGAAAGATATTGCCCGAAGCGATGGAGATATGGCGAGAACAATCGGAAACGAATGAAGAACCCCTAGTGATTGAAACTCTAAATATGCACTTAAAGGTTATGAAAGATGCTGAATCTTTAGTAAACAATGAAATCGTCCAGAGATACTTGACCAACCTTAGGGATTATATGCAGGGACAAAGCGAAAAACTTATTCCTAGTAATTGAAAGGATTTTCTATATGGCAAAGAGAATATTGGTATTAATTTTGGCGTTGATAATGGTGCTAGGCATGGTGCTTGGCTCCCTATCATATATTATTGGCTAAAGATTAGCCGGAAATAGGAGGAAAAAAATGAAGAGAAAGTTAGCATTAGTATTGGTCATGATTATGGTATTGACCGCAGTAATGCCAGTTTTTGCAGAGCAGGAAACAAAGCCTGTTGAACCGGCAGTAAAAGAAGAGGTTAAACCAGAAGAAGGCAAAGAAGAAGCAAAGCCTGAGGAAGTAAAAGAAGAGGTTAAGCCAGTAGAGGAGAAGGTTGAAGAAGTAGTTGAAATTGAGGAAGTTAAAGCATTAGTTTCAAAACAACCTGTTACACTTGATGGCAAAGATGTGGTTATTGGCGCTTATAATATTGCTGGAGAAAACTACGTAAAACTTCGCGATGTATCCGCACTTTTAAAAGAAACAGATGTTAAATTCTCCGTTATTTTTGAAGAGGAGAAAAATGAAGTATTACTAGTGGTAAAAGGCGCTTATGAAGCAAATGAAGAAGACTTAAAAGCTTTACCAGAAGGCGAAAAAACTGCTATTTCATCTTTGCAACCTGTAAAAAAAGCTAAGGTAGAAGATAAAGAAAAAACTGAAGCAGTAGAAATTAAAGGATTTAACATTGACGGATTCAACTACTACCGCCTACGTGATTTAGGAAAAGCATTAGAATTCGGAGTAGCATTTGACTTTAATAAAAACACAGTATTAATTAGTTCAAAAGAAAAAGAATTAAAAGATATTGAAAAAATTAAAGAAGAAGGCAAAGAAGAAGTTAAAGACCCAACTAAACTATTTGAAGTTGATATGCTTACCGACTTAGCACTAAAAGCTGACAATGGTGAAGGACAACCAGAAATAGTAGTATATGGTCATGATGAGTGCCCATATTGCATAGAAGTAAAAGAATATCTTAATGGAAAAAACATTAAATTTACTTACAAAAACACTCGTACAGAGGAAGGCGTTAGAGCTGAGTACGATAAATTTGGCAAAAAATATGTTCCAGTAGTAATTGTAGGACCATATTTAATGGAAGGCTTTAATGCTGAAGCTATAGATGTTTGCATCGAAGCTTGTAAATTAATCGCAGCAGAAAAACCTGCAAAATAGCAATAAATTAAACCCTTGGCTTTAAGCCAAGGGTTTATGTATATATAGATTATCTAATACGAAATTCTATAGGTTGTAATCTGAGAAAAGTTCTACAGTTGTTTTTTCTACAGCTGCTTCTACTTTGTCTTCTAATTCAGCAAGTAAATATTCGTTGCGATCGTCCATGAAACGTTTTTCTGCAACTCTGAATACTCTTTGTCTTTTTGCATCGTAGTAGGAAATGTAGCTAATGGATCCTAGACGGAACTTTCCTGCCTCATCGCCTGCTGTAACTTCTACATAAGTCTCTAAGAATGAGTTAGTAGGTAGGTCTTCTGTAGTTGTTGGTTGGAAACGGTTTTGTGGATCACGGTAGATACCACAGATATTGTTTTTAGAAAGGTTCATAAAAGAAAGTTCTGAGAAGTATAAGTCTATTTCTTTACCAATCTTCTTACCAACTTGTCCCATTTTCCAAATAATAGTAATTTCTTCCTTTTTTGCTAATTTTAATTCGTTAACTTTTGTCATTTTCATTCGATCACCGTGAGTGATCTTCCTCCCTTCAAATGGTTTATATTTACAAATTTAATACAATCTTACTCTTGTTAAAATTATATTAAACTATGTATTAGGTACATAATAACATATTAGAAATATAAAGCTATACTTTTTATGAAAATAAGTGATATTATTAACAATAAAATATTAACAAGGGACTATGGTCCTCCAACCTTGTTTTTTTTGTTTGTGAATTAAGCTAGTTTTTCGGATGAAATGACGCTTATAGAAATATTAATCCGTTGCAGATTATATTTAGGAATTCTACTAAAAATGATAAAAAAATGTATTTTTCATTATTTTATTAGGGAGAAAAAGTAAATATGTAAAAATATTTATATTTTAGTGTTGACTAAAATTTTCAGATTGCTTTTATATAATGACATAAAAAATGATTTGAAAAAAACAAACCGGCAGAAAATATTTCTACCGGTTATCTTATCTTTGGATTATTAATTTTTTATTATTGACTTTCAAATCCTCTTATAAAATTTTTAGTTCTTTGGTGAATAGGGTTATCAAATATTTGTTCTGGAGGTCCTTCTTCAAGAATAACGCCATTATCCATAAAGACCACCCTGTCAGCTACTTCTTTGGCAAATCCCATTTCATGGGTGACTATAAGCATTGTAAGGCCCATTCCGGCAAGGCTTTTCATAGTCTTTAATACCTCTCCAACCATTTCGGGATCCAATGCAGAGGTAGGTTCATCGAAAAGCATTACTTCAGGGTCCATTGCCAATGCCCTGGCAATTGCCACACGCTGCTGCTGTCCCCCTGACAATTGCTTAGGACGAGCGTTGATATAATCTCCCATCCCAACCAATTCCAAGTATTTCATTGACTTTTCGGAGGCTTCTTGTCTATTTCTCTTTAGAACTTGTCGCTGTCCTAATATACAGTTATCGAGAACGGATAGGTTTTGGAATAGATTAAATTGTTGAAATACCATGCCCAGCCTAGCTCTATAGTCTGCAGGTACCTTATTTTTTGCTAATATATCCTCTCCGTGAAACATAATAGAGCCTCCGGTGGGTTCTTCAAGCAAGTTTATACAACGAAGCAAAGTAGATTTTCCTGATCCTGAAGATCCTATTATACAAATAACTTCTCCATGCTCTACTTGGAAGTGGATATCTTTTAGAACTTTATTATCACCAAAGCTTTTTTCAAGGTGATTGATTTCAATAATTGGTGTACTCATTTATGCCTCCTTAAACCTGCATCTGGTTTGAGCCTGGCAAACGGAAGTGCTTAGGCCCGTCCATGGATTTTTCAACTCTATGAAGCACGAAGCTTATAATCATAGTCAAAAACAGATATATAAGACAAGTAATCATAAACGTTTCTGCGAATCGGAACGTGCTTCCCGCAATGGATTTCGTCGAGAAATACAATTCTGTAACCCCAATTACGTTTAGAACTGATGTATCTTTAACGTTGATAACAAATTCATTTCCAGTAGCAGGCAGAATGTTTCTAAGAGCTTGAGGCAAAACGACATAAATCATAGTGGAGAAGTGGTTCATTCCCAATGCTTTAGCCGCTTCAAACTGTCCTTTGTCGATGCTTGAAATTCCACCACGAACGACTTCTGATAGATAGGCACCTGTATTAATGGTTACTATGAAAAAGGCTGCTGCCATAGGCGCCATATCTATATTAAACTTCTCTTTTAGTCCGTAGAACAGAAGCATCGATTGTACCATCATAG
Source organism: Tissierellia bacterium (assembly GCA_012728295.1). GTDB lineage: Bacteria > Bacillota > Clostridia > Tissierellales > Peptoniphilaceae > JAAYFJ01. Next base: position 31,025 of record JAAYFJ010000022.1, read on the forward strand.
GAGTTCCTCTGAAAAATGTAATGTACGCAACTAAAATACCGTCTGCGCATTTTTTTATTATTCTGGGAAGCCCTTTCTTAGGCATGGGTATGGTTCTAACGATTCCAACTGCCAGGCCTATTAGCAGCCCTATAATGGTACCAACTAAGGAAATCTCCAAAGTAGTAAGGGTACCTCTTAGAAACTGCATCTTATATTTGAGAAAAAAGTCTAACATAAAAAACCTCCAAAGATATTAATTGTTAACGCAAATTTGTAGTAGATAGATTAGTCTTGGTGAATAGGTTGATTTACTATAGCAGCATCCATAATAGTCGTTCTATCAGCATCGCTGATGCCTTTTAATATTTCATTAATAGAAGCTGTCAGCTCACTACCTTTTTTAATACCAACTGAAATAGCAGTATCCTCAGGGCTAGTTTCAAATCCAGGCTCGGGTTCAATCATTGCTAATCCAGGAAGAGCGTCCATAGCAGAAACAGCTTCAGGTTTTTCAGAAATATAGCCATCGATAGAGCCGGATTGTAGAGCAACTCTCAAAGTAGAGAAGTTATCTAGTGGAACTTGATGTTCAGCGCCTGTCATTTGATCCACTACGGTATCGTGGAAAGTGTTTAATTGTGCTGCAATTTTTGCGCCTGAAAAATCACTTAGAGTTTTTGCATTGGCATAGGGACCATCTGCTTTAACTACTACGCAAAGTTGTGAATTGTAATAAGGTTCTGAAAAGTCTATCATTTCAGCACGCTCGGCTGTAGGGCTCATACCTGCCATAATAGCATCGATTTTGCCACTTTGAACTGCTGGAGGAAGTCCATCCCAATCAGTTTTTACGATTACTAATTTCCTGCCTAAACCTTCAGCAACTTTTTTTGCTATTTCAACATCGTATCCGCCAGCAAACTCTTGAGTACCTTCAATTGGAACAGCGCCGTTGGAATCGTCCAGTTGAGTCCAGTTAAATGGAGGATAACCACATTCCATACCAACTCTTAACTCCTGAGCCTCGGCATTTCCATCGCCTTCGGCAGGAGCGTTGGTTGAAGCACATGCTGTGGTTAATGCAACCACCAATAATAGCAATAAGACAACAGTTAGATTTCTTTTCATGATAATCTCCTTTCAAAATTAGTACTAATTGTACTTTGTTTTATGTACCTTTGAGAGGGCAAAATAAAACGCCCCATGCACATTGCATGGGGCGAAATTCGCGTTACCACCCATATTTATGCCTACGTCTCCATAGGCACCTCAGCAGGTACCATCATACCTCTTTGCTATAACGTGCAAACCACGTTGCGACACCCTATGTAATCGCAATGCTCCGAGTCTTTATTCGGCTACCGGCTCGTATTCCCTCTCACCAACGGAAATTCTCTGTGTCGAAGAACGGCAACGTACTTGTCTCATCTAAGCTTTTTATGATTATACATTTAGTTAACTAAAGTGTCAATAGATAAATTAATAAATTTAAAAATAATTATTAATTTACAATTAAGTTATTTAAACCATATCGGGTATATTCAAATTATAGGGATAATGGTACATATATTGTTAATTGTTTGATGAAATGAAAAATTAAGGAGGATACTATGAAAAAGTTTCGATGGATAGCGTTGCTATTAATAATGTCTCTTTGTTTAGTGGGTTGCTCAGAGAAATTTTCAACACTTCTGAGTAAAGATAACGGTGATGAGACAGTAGAGCAAGAAGAAGGCAGTACCGAAAAGAAGAAACCAATTAGACCGCAAAAGCCGTCTAAGCCTACAAAGCCTGAAAAGCCAACGAAAGAAACTGAGGAGGAAAATGGAGATCTTTCAGATGTAAAAAAACCTTACGAAACCCTATATTCTCTCTATGAAAAAATTATAAAAAATGATGTTAGAGATTGGGACTTAAACAGAATGTCCGCAAAGCTAGCAAATAGGGATATAGAAAAAGAAAAAATGTATTTTTCATTAGATGTTAATGGATATAACTACTATATGACTAATACAGAAGAGCCAGAGAGAATTTTGACCTCATATGCACAAATAGTATTTGCAAATGATGGCAATATCTCAAAACTATCAGAAGTATTGCCTAAAATAAAATTAACATGCGAAACTATGGATAAAGCATATGATATTGATGCAAAAGAGCTAATAGATGCATGGAAATATGTCAGGGAAAACGAATTGGAAGAAACTGAATATGGTGATAATATTTATGATTATTCTTCCTATGAAGAGGGAAGTGACATGGTAAAAATAGAGCAGGGAATGGATTTATCTATTTATGGCATGTCAAATATAGAATATGCTTCAGACGCGATCACTGGTGAAGACTTGGGTATGGAAAATGGAGAACATGTTTCGGTTAACATAATAAAATATGAAGAAGACAAAAATATGTTTGATAAAGTTATTGATAAAGCAGATGTAATGTATCAAGAGTATAAAAAACAAGGAGGCGGACCTGATAAGAGCAGAAGTCTTGAAATGGAATTCTATTCGGCTTACAGCGTAAGTAGGGGGTATTTGACAATTACCTTAGAGGACCAAATTGATGGCAAGGAAACAGATACCAGATTATTTTTTGTAAGCATCACATTCCAGGATAATTATTGGAGTGAGGAAGACGGCGACTATGTGGAAATGGATAACGAGGAAATAAAGGAAGTGCTAGCAGACTTTTCTAAACTATTGCCTAAAGAGGTAGGAGTAAGTGGAAAAGATTTATACAAAGCTTTTGGTGAGATAAAAGAAATGGCGTATTTGGATTCAGGCAACCTTAAAGAAGAAAAACAATTATTTGAAGATAAAATGGGAGGGGTTAAGATAGCATATTTTGCTCCCATGGAAATGTGTAGAGCCTCATATTACTTTGGATTAAATACAGATGGAGAATTTACAAAGCTAGATCTAAATAATTACTCTAAATTTTCTAATTATAGGGTGGAAAACTGGGATTTCGACACTTTTCCATAGGAAATACACCAGTTTAACAATATTTTTGAAAAAACCTTCTAAAAAACAGACTAACGACCTTACAATAAATTTACAAAAATGAATTTTTGTGGTAAAATTTCGTTAGCTATGCTTAGAAAGAAGGGGTATTATGTTGATTTTATACCTATTACTATTTATTAAGGCGTTTGTATTTTGTTTCGCCACCGGGGTAGAGCAATATTTTGTGCTAATTAGTCTAATAACCGTGGCTATCAGCTGGATTATTTTAGGCTTAATAGCAAGGCTTCCTGGGAAAGTAGGAAAGGTCTTAAGTTATGGGTTTTATGTAGGACTTAGTTTATTCATGTTTGCTGATGCAATGTATTACTCGTATTTTTGGACTTTCATCACATTTGAAACAATCGTGCAACAAGGTGGGCAGTTGGGTAGCATCGTAGATGTGATCCTACTGTTATTAACTGTGTCTAAAGCACTACTTATTATTGATATTCCATTGGTAATAATATTTAATAAAAAGATTGAACAGTGGAGCGAATCTGTTACAGACAAGCTACACTTAAGAGTATTTGGATATGGGCAGAGAAAGCAACCGCTTAAACTATCTGCAGCGCTGGTATTAGCCAGTATGATATTGTTTTCAATAGTATATAATGCAGGTGGAGAAGCAACCTTGTTTTCTCAAGAATTCTTCCATTTCCATGGCGGAGATATCTTAAAAGTAGGACCAATCCACGCAAAGAGTGCAGAAATAGAGTCTACAGAGTTATTTACCACTGAAGACGTGTTGCAATTGAAAGAGAATGCTCGGTTAAAACAAGGGAAATGGACTGGCATAGGCAAAGGGAAAAACTTGATTGTTATTCAGGTTGAGTCCTTGCAAAACTTTGTAGTAAACAACACAGTTGACGGACAGGTAATAACACCTAATATAAACGAATTCTTGAAAGAAAAAGGTACAGTTTACTATGACAATTATTTCCACATTACCAGTATGGGATCCACATCAGATGCTGAGTTTGTAACTAATAACTCACTACATCCTTCCACAGAGGCTCCCACATACAAACAATATGAGGGAAATACATTTTATGGACTACCATGGTTATTGAGAGATAATGGTTATAATGCATGGGTATTCCATGGATTTGAAAGAGCCTATTGGAATAGGGATAAGGCATATCCTCAAATGGGATTTCAAAGATATCTTAGCCAAGAAGACTACTCTGTAAGAGAGAAAATAGGTTTTGGAATTACGGATAAAGACTTTTTCAAACAGTCAATACCGTATTTGAAAGAACTAGATAATATTGATGATAATCCTTTCTATGCATTTTTAATCACGCTGACATCTCACACACCATATGAAATGCCAGCAAAAGAACAGAAACTGAAGCTCCCAGAATACATGGAAGGCACATATTTAGGGAACTATTTACAGTCCATACACTATACTGACGAGGCAATTGGACAATTTATTCAGTCTTTAAAAGATGAAGGACTATATGATGACTCAATAGTAGTATTATATGGCGACCACTATGCAGTTCAAGTATTGACACCAGAAATAGGCGAGACCATGCAAGAATATTTAGGCCATCAATATCGCTTAGACGAGATTACAAATGTACCTTTGATAATGCATATTCCAGGAGTAGACGAGAGCATTACCAATAGCGAAACCTGCTCGATGATGGACTTTTATCCAACGGTACAAAACCTTCTAGGGGTTGACAATGAAAAGGGAATTGTCTTTGGTGAAGATATTAATAACATGACAAAACCTCATGTCGTGAAGCCCCAGACTATTTTAAGAAGAGGTAGTTTCATAACTAATGACATTATCTATTCTGTAAATAGAGATGAGATTTTCACACACGGGCAAGTATATGACAGAAAAACATATGAATTAATCGATGATGTCAGCAGTGCAAGAGAATTATATGAAGAAACGTCCCGTGAAATTGGCTTAGGAGAATATATTTTAAGAAAAGACTTGCTAAAACCTATTTTAGCAGGTGAAGAAATAGAGAACCTGGTCAAAAATGATGAAGGACTACTATCGGCTAAACCACTATATGAGTGGGATGGAATGAAAACTATGCTAAGACGAGGTTATCAAGATGGCGTAAGGCAAGTATTGGTAAAAGGGCGATGGGTTGATGGGAACAAAGGGTTGAATAGCCCCGATAGACTTCTTTTAGGAGAATCAGACATGGATTTATCTGAGCTACTAAGATATAAGAGAGATAATCCGGAGCTTCAAATCATCCTAGAATCAGCTGGCGGAAATGAAACGGAATTTTTTGAAAAGTTGAAAAAAATATATCCGGAAGCATCTGAACAGATTATAGCTGGAATTAGAAAATACGATTCACATTTCTTCGTGGGAGCATATGGCTTTAACGATATGGTTCTAGACTTAAGAGGTTGTGAATATGAAGAGAACGTTCTAAAAGACTTCTTAAAAGGAAAATATCTTCCGGGAGTCATACTTCCAGATGAGGACAATGGCATTTTACCCGCTGCTCAAACTCAAGGAGAGGTAGTATATTTTAGAGCTCCTAGAGAAAAAGGTTTGTTTGAAAAACCAGACGATGAATTGTTACAAGCATTGGTTAAATTAAAATAATAGTGTTATAAAGCAAAAGGTCGCATTCATGCGACCTTTTGTATTTATAAAATTCTACTGAATATATATATTACAATTCTCATAATCATATAGTATGGTTTTACACTTTATGGGTAAAAGCAAGATAATGAATAAAATATTGTTTAATGCAATTTACATAAAATATGGGGGGAAATCCTAATGGTAGGAAAGCTAGAGAAAACAATAGAAAAATATGGTCATAGAGGGTTGCCAATAAAAATATCAGGAGAGTTGACGAGTCAACTAGACATTAGAGATGCCCTAGCTGATATCATATGTGAAGTGGCAGATGTCGCAATTTCACATGGGAATGTAACAAATATGGACGTGGAAGTCCACAAAGGTGAATATGCTACAGATATATTTATAAAAAATGATGGAGAACAGCTCACCATTAATAGTTTAGAAAATAGAATTAATAAAATGAAGCAAAGGGCTTCTAAAATAAGGGGAACTATAATAATAAGAGATGAACAACCTTTTATTATCCACTTGAAAGTAGCCCACATTATGTTTTGTAAAAGAAATCCATTTATGAAAGCCTAGGGGATTCTGAGGCGCAATTATTTGGAAGCTATAAAAGGCGTGTAATTTGATAGCTTAGCACTTGATTTTTGAAAAAAATTATCGTATAATAGTTATAGGTCAGAGAAAGTCAAACCAAAGGAGATGAGGTTGTGGAATATAAAGATTACTATAAAACACTGGGTGTAGAAAAAAGTGCAAGCCAGGATGAAATTAAGAAGGCGTTTAGGAAACTGGCAAAAGCCTATCATCCCGACCTGCATCCCGATGATGATACAGCTCAAGAAAAATTTAAGGAAATAAACGAAGCTTATGAGGTTCTATCAGATCCTAAGAAGCGTCAAACCTATGATCAATTTGGAAATACAGGAGGTTTCTCCGGAGGTCAAAATTTCGACCCTAGCCAATACGGTTATACCTACACCTATGGTGGAGGGGGAGATGGAGATTTCAGTGATTTCTTCAATATGTTCTTCGGTGGTGCTTCAGGATTTGGAGGAGCAACAGGTTCTACACGTACTGGGGGAATTAACTTTTCGGATTTATTTGGAGGAAATTCCGCTGGAGGTAGAGCCGCTAAGAGAAATCAGGACGCATATACTACAGACATCAGCATCACTCTTAAAGAAGCCATGGAAGGAACTGACAAGTCCTTGAGATTAAACTTCAATGGAGAGCACAAAGTCATTGAAGTAAAAATTCCTAAAGGAATCACCTCAGGTAAGAAGATTAGAGTAAAGGGTGAGAAATGGGGAATTAAAGGTAATATTTTAGCTACTATAAAAGTGGTAGAAGATCCTAGATTTAGATTAGATGGTATGAATATTCACATGAAACAAAAGGTGACTCCTTGGATGGCTGCTTTAGGAGGAAAAGTCATGGTTGAGACACCCCATGGGAAAATAATGTTGACGGTTCCTGAAAACAGCCACACAGGTGCAAAAGTGCGTTTACCAGGAAAAGGTTTTGTAGATATGAAAGGTAAAAAAGGCGATGGATTTGTGGAATTTATAATAGATAATCCGCAAGTTCTGACCGAAGAGCAAAAATCATTGTACGAAGAATTGCAGAAATTAAGCTAACGTAGGCGACCGGATGGTCGCCCATTTTATAAGATAATATATGGAGGTAGAAATATGGATATGAACCGTTTTACTCAAAAAAGTATAGAGTCCATTCAGAGATCGCAACAGTTGGCGACTACCTATGGACAGCCGCAAATACAGCCAATTCACTTAGCACAAGCACTAATTGAAGATTCCGATGGATTGATTGCAAGAGCCATATCTATGATGGGGAAAAATCCCGATATGGTTTTGGCGGATATTGAAAATGAAAGGGATAGACTACCAAAGCAACAGGGAGGACAAGTTTATCCATCAACAGAATATAATAAGCTAATCGAAAAAGCTCAAACGGAAGCTGGGAATTTGGGAGACGAATATATTAGTGTAGAACACTTATTTATGTCTTTAATGGAAATAAAAGATAATAAGATGCAGGAAATATTCAGACGCCACGGCATTAATCGTCAAGGCTTTATGGAGGCGTTAAAGAAAATCAGAGGGAATCAGAGAGTTACCAATGACGACCCGGAAGCAACCTATGAAGCTTTGGAAAAATATGGAACTGACCTATGTGAAGAAGCTAGAAGAGGTAAGGTGGACCCGGTAATTGGAAGGGACGCAGAAATTATGCACGTGATTAGAATTTTGTCCCGTAGGACAAAAAATAATCCAGTGCTAATCGGTGAGCCCGGAGTTGGGAAAACTGCTATAATTGAGGGCTTAGCACAGAGAATTGTAAATGGAGATGTACCCGATGGGCTAAAGGACAAAATCGTTTTTGCATTGGACATGGGCGCATTAATAGCGGGAGCAAAATATCGCGGCCAGTTTGAAGAAAGACTTAAGGCAGTGTTAAACGAAGTGTCCAGTTCAGATGGAAAGATTATCATGTTTATTGATGAGATTCACAATATTGTGGGAGCTGGAAGAACAGATGGTGCAATGGATGCTGGAAACCTATTGAAGCCAATGTTAGCAAGAGGTGAGCTTAGAACCATTGGCGCCACCACGTTAGATGAATACAGGGAGTATGTAGAAAAAGACGCAGCTTTAGAGCGTCGTTTCCAAAAGGTATTAGTTGGCGAACCAACGGTAGAAGATACCATTTCAATCCTTAGGGGGCTAAAAGAAAAATATGAGATTCACCACGGAATAAGGATTTCTGATGGTGCTGTTATCGCAGCGGCAACGCTTTCTGACAGATATATAAGTGACAGGTTTTTACCTGATAAGGCCATAGATTTAATGGACGAAGCTTCCGCTATGGTTAGAACGCAGATAGACTCTATGCCTTCTGATATGGACGCTAAGCGAAGAAAAATCTTGCAGTTGGAAATAGAGAAACAGGCACTGAAAAAAGAAACAGACAAGGCTTCCTTAGATCGTCTGCAAAAACTTGAACAGGAGCTGGCAGAGGACAAGTCTGAATATGATAGAATGCTTGGCAGATGGGAAGATGAAAAGCGAAGCATTGGAAAAGTTAAAGAAATAAAGGAAGAAATAGACAGCGTTAAACATCAGATAGAAGAAGCTGAAAGAAAATATGATTTAGACAAGCTCTCGGAGCTTAAGTATGGCAAGTTAATTCAACTGCAAGAAGCGCTAACTGCTGCAGAAAAAGCTGCAAATCCTGAAGAGATGATGCTGAAAGAAGAAGTAACAGAAGAGGAGATTGCTATGGTTGTATCTAAGTGGACAGGAGTGCCTGTTACTAGATTAGCTAAAAGCGATAGAGAAAAACTTCTGAATCTAGACGAGGAATTGCACAAGAGAGTAATTGGGCAAGATGAAGCGGTAACTGCTGTTGCAGATGCAGTCCTTCGTGCTAGATCTGGATTGAAATCACCTAATAGACCTATTGGTAGCTTTATTTTCCTAGGACCTACAGGGGTCGGCAAGACAGAATTGGCCAAAGCTCTGACAGAATCTTTATTCGATGATGAAAAAGCGATGATTCGCATCGACATGAGTGAATATATGGAAAAGTTTTCTGTTTCCAGATTGGTGGGATCTCCTCCGGGATATGTAGGCTATGAAGAAGGAGGGCAGCTGACAGAGGCTGTTCGTCGTAAACCTTATAGCGTAATATTGTTTGATGAAATAGAAAAAGCTCATCCAGATGTATTTAATATTTTGTTGCAGGTGCTGGACGATGGCAGACTTACTGACAATCAAGGTAGGACGGTGGACTTTAAAAACACTGTAATTATAATGACTTCCAACGCAGGCTCTCAATATTTAATAGAGGGAGTAAATGAGCAAGGTGAAATTACAGACGAGGCTAGGGAAGCTGTACAAGATGAATTGCGCCGTACTTTTAGACCTGAATTTTTAAACAGGATTGATGAAATTACTATCTTTAAAAACCTTTCAAAAGAAGATTTATATTCGATTATGGACTTAATGATAAATGAATTAAATCAAAGGCTGGAAGAAAGAAATATCGGAATTACACTATCTTCTGTCGCTAAAGAGTATGTGATGAATCATGCTTACCACGTGCAATATGGGGCTAGACCAATAAGAAGATATATTCAAAATGAAGTTGAAACAAAATTGGCAAAGAGCATTATAGCTGGAAAAATTAACGATGGTGATAGAGTTGAAATAGCAGTAGAAAATGACGAACTGACCGTAAAAATTAATGTAGATTAACAATAACTCCCAAAGCTTAAGTAATATTAAGTTTTGGGAGTTTTCTTGTGTTCAAACAGGGTATATACACTATTGCCGGAGCATGAATAATGGACAAAATGAGAACAATAGTGTAAAATAAGTATCAAGCACAAATAGTTTTTAATAAGAAAGGGGAAAGATTTTATGAAGAAGAGAAGTATTTTAGCATTACTGTTGGCAATTGCTATGCTAGTAGCTTTAACAGCTTGTGGAGGCGCAGAAGAGAAGCCTGCAGAAACCACTGAAGCTGAAGCACCAGCAGAGGGAGAAAACGTAGCTGAAGGCGCAAAAGGCGTCATCATGATAACAGATATTGGTGGAGTAAACGATCAATCTTTTAACCAATCTGCTTGGGAAGGATTAACAGCATTAAAAGAAGAGCTTGGCGATGCAGTTGAAATCAGCTATATCGAATCCAAGCAAGCTGGAGATTATATTCCTAATATGGAAACTGCTTTAGACGGTGGAAATGCTCTGATTTGGGGAATAGGATATAACTTATCAGACAGTATCAAAGAAGCTGCTGCTGCAAATCCAGACCAAAAATATGGAATTATCGACTTTAGCTATGGCGATGAAACTCCTGAAAACGTAGTTTGCGCAGTGTTTAAAGATCAAGAAAACTCCTTCTTAGTTGGATATATTGCAGGAAAGATGACTGAAACTGGCAAAGTTGGATTCGTAGGAGGATCTACAAGCGAAGTTATTTTAAACTTTGAAAACGGCTACAAAGCAGGTGTTGCATATGCAGCTAAAGAAGACGGAAAAACTGTAGACGTTGACGTTCAATATGCAGAATCATTTGGAGATCCAGCAAAAGGTAAAGCTATTGCAACTACAATGTATCAACAAGGCTCAGATATTGTTTTCCACGCATCAGGTGGAACAGGTGACGGTGTTATCGACGCAGCCATTGATGCTAATAAGTGGGTAATTGGAGTAGACCGCGACCAAAGTGAAGCAGCTCCAAACAATATGTTAGTTTCAACTGTTAAAGGTGTTGGAACAGCTATGAAGTTAATTTCTGAAGACCTTATTAAAAATGACACATTTGAAGGCGGAAGTACAAAAGTATATGGATTAGCTGACAAGTCAATTGACATTGCTTATGCTAATAACGATTTAGTAAAAGAAGAAGTGAAAACAGCGACTGAAGCTCTTAAAGAGACCATCGCAAAAGGAGAGCTTGTAGTACCAAGAACTAATGAGGAATTTGCAGCCTTCTTAGAAACGCTTAAGTAATACGAGGGAAGCCTGGCGAATAACCGGGCTTCTTTTTTTAACCAAATAAGAATAAAGGAGGTGTCACTTGATAGACGGGGAGAATAGAGAAAAAGTTGTTGAGATGAGAAATATTACAAAGGTATTTGGAACTCACAAGGTATTGGATAAAGTGAATTTTGATCTGCATAAAGGCGAAGTGCATGCACTCCTTGGTGAAAACGGAGCTGGGAAGACAACGCTTATGAACATTTTATACGGAATGTTCCCCCCTACAGAAGGCACCATCACAGTAAATGGAGACAGCTATCAACACATGACCCCTAAAATTGCAGTGGAACATGGAATCGGCATGGTGCATCAGCACTTTATGTTAATCGAGCCGTTTACAGTTACTCAAAACATCATCTTAGGGAAAGAAGTAACTGGTTCGACAAAAGCATTTTTGAACATGGACAAAGCAAATGAAGAGATTGCTCAACTGTCGGAAAGATACGGATTGAAAATAGATCCAAAGGCAAAAGTGGAAGATATTTCTGTCGGGATGCAACAAAGAGTGGAGATATTGAAAACACTTTATAGAGGTGCTGACATATTGATTTTTGACGAACCTACTGCAGTTTTAACACCGCAGGAGATTGACGAATTCACTCAGATAGTTAAAAATCTTACAGACCAGGGGAAATCAATAATCATCATAACCCATAAATTGGCAGAGATTAAGAGTATGGCTGATACTTGCACCATTATTCGCCGAGGAGAATTTATCGACAAAGTAAATGTAGCTGAGGTAAATGAAAGCATTTTAGCTGAAAAAATGGTTGGTCGTATAGTCAGCTTTAAAGTGGATAAGCCAGCTATGGAAGAGGGGGCCACTGTCCTTTATCTGGATAATTTAGTAGTTAAAGATAATAGGGGAACCGATGCTCTCAAGGGATTAACTCTAGATGTGAAAAGAGGAGAAATCCTTGGAATCGCAGGTGTAGATGGCAATGGGCAGTCGGAGTTAATAGAAGCCATAACTGGGCTTAGGAAAATCACTTCAGGCAATATGCGCCTTAATGGTCAGGATATGACCAACTCCAGTGTACGTGCAATAATGGATAAAGGTATGAACTGTATTCCAGAAGACAGGCAAAAGAGAGGTTTAGTATTGGACATGTCCGTTGCGGACAATTTAATATTGGAAAACTACGGCAAGGAACCGTTTAGCAAAGGTGGATTATTAAGATTTGATAAAATAAACGAAAATGCCGAGAAGATGATAAAAAAATACGATATTAGACCGACAGATCCTAAAATTAATACAGGAGATATGTCAGGAGGAAATCAGCAAAAGGTAATATTGGCAAGAGAAATAGAAAATGATCCCGACATATTAATTGCTGCACAACCTACAAGAGGACTAGATGTAGGTGCCATCGAGTTTATTCATAAGTATTTGGTGGAACAGAGGAATAAAAACAAAGCGGTTCTGTTGGTATCGTTTGAATTAGACGAAGTAATGGATTTATCAGATAGAATAGCGGTAATATATGACGGTAAAATCGTTGGAATAAAAGATCCTAAAACCACAGATGAAAAAGAAATAGGGCTATTGATGGCAGGAGGGGGAAGAGATGAAAAAATACAATAAAATTTGGTTCATTCTCCTTTCTTTAGCATTAGGATTTGCATTTGGTGCTATTGCGCTTTTGATTGCCGGATTTAATCCGCTACAAGCATATGGAATAATATTAAAAGGAGTATTTAGCAGGCCTAAGTATATTTCCTGGACTATTATTAGGGCAACACCAGTTATATTAACGGGACTGGGAGTGGCATTTGCATTTCGCACAGGAACATTTAATATTGGAGCAGAAGGACAATATATTATTGGAGCTATGACAGCAGCATGGTTTGGATATTTCTTAAACTTGCCACCTGTACTACATATCACTGTGTGTCTGTTGGCAGCAGCTGTGGCTGGTGGAATATGGGCTGGGATTGCAGGATTTATTAAAGCTCGCTTTGGTGTTAATGAAGTAATAACCACAATAATGTTAAACTGGATTGCCTTTTATTTAAATAACTTCATAATTTATTTACCAATATTTAAAAGACCCAATAGCGAAAACTCCTATTCTATTCAAGCTTCTGCTGTGACTAAAATATTCCAAGGCTTACGAGGAAGCAGTACCTTTGCAGTAAAAGATTTTTTCTCTGCACCAGTAAATATTGGTTTTATTCTAGCAATAATAACTGCAATAATACTTTGGTTTATTCTTAAGCGCACTACCTTAGGTTATAGCTTAAAAACAGTTGGATTAAATCAAGATGCAGCAGAATATGGTGGCATTAATGTTAAGAGAAACATAGTAATTTCTATGGCAATAAGTGGAGCTGTTTGTGCATTAGGTGGAGCAACTCAAGTGTTGGGAGTAACTGGAAATATCGCGACACTTGGCGGTATGGAAGGTAATGGTTTCGACGGAATCGCAGTAGCACTTTTGGCTTTCAATCATCCTATTGGGGCTATTTTCACAGGGCTGTTCTTCGGAGGGCTTAAATTTGGAGCCAGTCAGATACAACGGTTAATGGGAGCCCCATACGAAATGATTCAGATTGTAATAGGAACTATAATACTATTTACCTCAATGCCAATGTTTACAAAGATTCTTTCTGTAAAGTTAAAAAAGAGAAAGAGAGGTGGCAAAGATGCCTGATATTGTAGGAATAGCATTAATCATCGGGAATACATTGTTGTTTGCTACACCGCTCTTATATGCAGCTCTAGGTGGCATGCTGTCGGAAAAATCTGGGGTTGTAAATATTGGACTAGAAGGTATGATGACTATAGGAGCGCTGGTGGCTGCAACTGTAGGGTATTATACACAAAATCCATGGTTAGCATTTTTAGCAGCAGGAGCAGCTGGTGGTTTATTGGCACTCCTTCATGCAGTAGTATCCATTACTTTTGGAGCAGATCAAATTGTATCGGGAATTGCCATCAACTTTTTAGGGCCGGGAATTGCGCTATTTATGAGTAGACTATTCTTTGACGGAGCAACACAAACAAAGCCTATCGCCAATAAAATGCCCATATTATTCAAAGATGCTTTGGCAAATCACCCTGCATTAAAGTATATCTTTGGACAATATGCCACAGTATATATTGCTCTGTTTTTCGTATTGATTCTTTGGATATATCTATATAAAACAAAATACGGATTAAGACATATTGCAGTAGGAGAACACCCAAAAGCGGCTGAAACACTGAATATTAATGTAATCGCAATAAGATATTTAGCAGTAGTAGCTTCGGGAGTAATGGCAGGATTTGGAGGAGCATCACTATCCTTGGCAATAGTATCCAGCTTTAGGCAGACATTGGTGTCAGGACAAGGATTTATAGCATTGGTTGCCCTTATTTTCGGGAAATGGACACCGCATGGAATACTAGGAGCGTGCCTATTCTTTGGATTTGCTGAAGCGTTGGCAATATTCCTTGGAAGCACTAACTTGGCTATATCCTCGCACTTGATTTCCATGGTGCCATATTTGAGCACATTGTTGATACTAATACTGTTTGTCGGTCGTTCTAGAGGACCTAAAGCAAATGGAGTTCCATATTTAAAAGATGATATAAGCCTATAGAGTAATAATATTATGAAAAAACACCTCCATATGGAGGTGTTTTGCATTTTATTTTAATATAAGTTCCACTGGACAGTGGTCAGACCCCAAGATATCAGATAATATATTTATTTCATTCACGGTGGGGAGAAGTCTATGCGACAATACAAAATAATCTATTCTCCAGCCAGCATTCCTACTCCTAGCTTGTCTTAAATAACTCCACCAAGTATATGCACCAGTCAAATCAGGATTGAAATGGCGGAATACATCTACAAATCCGGAATCTAAAAGAGTGGTCATCTTCGCTCTTTCCTCGTCGGAAAATCCAGCCGATTTTCTGTTAGTAGAAGGGTTTTTCAAGTCTATTTCCTGGTGGGCGACGTTTAAATCACCACATAGAATCACTGGTTTTATCTTATCTAACTCCATTAAATGAGCTCTGAAATCGTCTTCCCACTCCATGCGATAACTTAGTCTTACCAGCTCAGGCTGGGAATTAGGAGTATATACATTTACAAGGTAAAACTCATCAAACTCCATGGTTATGACACGACCCTCTGTATCGTGATGGGCGATGTCTAAACCGTAAGTTACAGAAAGAGGTTTAACCTTAGTAAAAATAGCCGTACCTGAATATCCCTTTTTTTCTGCATAGTTCCAATACAACTCATAGTCAGGCAAGTCCATTTCCACCTGACCTTCTTGTAATTTAGTCTCTTGAAGACAGATTACATCAGGATTATTATCTGCGACGAAATCATAGAATCCCTTTTTAATATTAGCCCTTAAACCGTTTACATTCCAAGTGATTAAATTCATTCTTTGCTCCTTTCATAGTAGTCCATAAAACTGTGTTTGCGTTTTTCTTTATCTCTCCATCCCAATATTTGAGCCATTTCCACGTTTTCAGTACTCTTAAAAATAGATTTTCTAAGGTTATCAAAATCTGGCTCTAATTTAGCAATTAAGTTCTTAATCTCAGCCCTCTTGCTACCATCTTGTTTGTTAGCAGAAATAGAACATGCACAATCCAAGGAGCTAAGGCCATTTGCAACCATAAAAGCTGAAATGTCCTTTTCATCAATTAAATATAGAGGACGAATTAACTCCATTCCGGGAAAGTTTTGTGCATGAAGTTTAGGCAGCATAGTGTGAAAAGAAGCGCTACACATGATATTCATCATGGTAGTTTCAATTACATCGTCCATGTGATGTCCCAAGGCCAGTTTATTACAACCTAAATCCCTAGCTACACCATAGAGAAAACCACGTCGCATTCTCGCACAAAGGTAGCATGGATTTTCAGCATTTAATTCTTCAGCTACTTCAAAGACATCGCTGTTGAATATCTTCACCGGAATGTCCATTTTAGCACAAATGTCCTCCAGTTGCTTTCTATGGTTTGGGAGATATCCAGGATCCATAGCCATGTATTTCACAGAAAAGTTCTTTTTACCATATTTATGAAGATATTGAAATAACTTTGCTAAGACTAGACTATCTTTTCCACCGGATATGGCAACTGCAATAGCATCACCATCCTGAATCAATTCATATTGGGCAATAGCTTTGATAAACTTAGCCCACAATCTCTTTCGGTAGGTTCTAATCAAACACCTTTCCAGTTGTTGAATGTATTCTGCATGCTCCGTCATCAAACATCTCCTTTAATAATGCTCTTTTGCCATTTTCCACTGCGATACATGGAATAGCCATATAATATTATTATCACATTACTTACGGTCATAGCAACCCAAATACCAGTAGAACCAATATTCGTAGTATATTTTAATATTTGAATTAAAGGTAATCTGATAACCCATAATCTAAATACAGACATCATCATAGAATATCTAGTGTGGCCTGAACCCTGGAACAGACCTTGGAAAACTGAGAATAGCGCCATTAGAGGAATAGTGAATACACTGAAAGAAATATATACCAAAGCTTCCTCAATTAGCTTAGGGTCATCATTAGCCTTTAGAAATAATTGTAATATTTGCAAATCATAAATCTTAATAAATATAGAGCCTATAGCAGCAATAATAAAACCGGTTAATGCAGCTTGCCTAAATGCAGATTTAGCCCTATCCAATCTCCCAGCTCCAAGATTTTGTCCTACCATGGAAGTCAGAGCCATTCCAATGCCCATAGAAGGAAGCATAATCAAATCAGTAATCCTATTGACCATTCCAAAAGCACCGAGAGTAGAGACTCCGTAGGAGCGAATTACCCCGTTGAGAACAATGAAGCCGAAGGCAGCTCCAGATTGACCGGCAGTAGCAGGAGCACCGATTCTAATAATATCTCTAAAAATACGGGAGTTAATGGATCCGTGCAAACGCAAATCTATTAACCCTTTCGTTTTAAACAAGTAGATAGCTCCAACTACAATATTAATAAACTGACAAAATATCGTAGCTAATGCCGCTCCTTTAACACCCATATTAAGCCCTGGAATATTTATATAAGGAATGGTTTCGAAAATAAATAACGGATCTAAAAACACATTCAATATTGCCGTAAATCCACTGATTATAGTGGGAATCATGGTATTTCCTTGGGAGTGCATAATGGAAATAAAAGTAAAGTATAGGAAAGAAAATGGAAAACCCAAGGCGATTGTTCTAAGATAATCTAAACTCATGGACAATAATTCATCTCCAGCACC
Source organism: Tissierellia bacterium (assembly GCA_012728295.1). Lineage (GTDB taxonomy): Bacteria > Bacillota > Clostridia > Tissierellales > Peptoniphilaceae > JAAYFJ01. The sequence continues at coordinate 48,404 of JAAYFJ010000022.1, forward strand.
CATCCAATTAAGCACTAAAGGGGCTAATAAATATGCCAATGAGCTAAGAACAATTGCTACCCCTAGAGCTAAAAGAACCAGGTGGAATGCATAATCATTCGCGTTTTTATATTGACCTGCACCAATAAACCTAGACAATAAAGATGTTCCACTTACTTGGACGCCCATTCCAAAACCGAGAAAAAGAAAAGTAACCGGCCAAACAAATACTGTTGATGAAAAAGCCGCACTGCTAAGATGACCTATCCAAGTGGCATCTGTAAGATTATATAAAGTTAGGACCAGATTGTTAAGAATAATAGGTCCTGCGAGTAAAAGCAGAGTTTTTAATATAGGACCCTCAGTAATTAAGGGTTTTCTTTCTAACGAAGTTGTCATAGTTGTCCACCAATCCCATTTCATTTAAGCATTAAGTTATTACATATAAATCTACGTAACAATTATTGTAAACCAAAGGTGCTGTCACTGCAACCAAAACAAAATTACTATATGGTGAAAATGGGAAGCATATGTTATACTAGTGGTGACAGAGTAGGCAAAAAGCGTTAAGTGTTAAGAGATGGGAAGTCGCTCTTAAACGAAGGAATACCGCGATTTTTTGCCGCTTCCGCTGTTTCCGCACCTCTTTTATATTGGAGACGGGACTGTCAAAGACTTCAGTATAGAAAGGGGGATTTTTATGTCCAAAAATTTATCAACAAAAGTAATTGTAAGAGCGGCAGTGCTTATGGCACTTTCCGTAATAATGACCAGGTTTCTGGGAGTTATGGTGCCATTGGCAGGAATGCAAGCAAAGCGTATCGCATTTGGCTTTGTACCATTGATGATGGCAGGCTATTTATTTGGTCCAATTATAGGTGGAATCGTTGGATTGGGCGCAGATATTATAGGGGTGATGATGAATCCCATGGGTCAGTTCCATCCAGGATTTATGGTCAGTTCCATGTTGACAGGATTGCTTCCGGGGTTAGTTATGTTAGCCATAGGAGGAAACAATCAACATGGAAAGAAAAAACTATATGGGCTTTGGATATCCACAGCGTTGGTGACCATTGTAATCCACATTTTCCTTAATAATTTGTGGTTAAAAGACATTTTCCACACAGGGTATCTAGTATTATTACCTTTGAGATTACCATTAGCTGTGGTGGAAGGAATAGTGGGAGGAGTGATTTTCGTCCTACTCATGAAAATTATGGAAAGAATAGATCCGCGAGGAGTATCGGTTTAGAAGAATCAAGAGACCTGTAAATATTTGTATTTACAGGTCCTTCTTATTAAGAAGAAAAAAGAAAGCCGCCGACATAGTCGGCGGATAAATTAGAAAGGGTGGATTTGCAAAATACAAATCCGGGATATCATGTGACTTCTATATTGTCAACATTATTATTGTTGTTGTCTTTGTTGTACTGGTGTAAATGTAATTTGCACCTTTTCTTCTTGACCATTGCGTAAAATGGTAAGAGTAGCACTATCTCCCACTTTATAGGTATTTAACTTATTACGCATTTCAGGCATGTTTTTTACTGGGGTATCATCTACTGCTGTGATTATATCATTTGGCTGCAAGTTCGCATTTGCTGCAGCAGAATCAGGATAAGTTTCCAACACCACAATACCATTTTCCACAGGAATATCAATTTTTAACTGAGATTTGTACATCGTTACATCTACTCCTGTAATCCCTATTAAAGTAGGCTCGTATGAACCTGTTTCAATAACTTGATTAACGACGGTTTTTACTGCATTGATTGGAATAGAAAAACCTAAGCCTTCAGCAGCCCCAACTTTAATCGTATTGATACCGATAACTTCACCATTTCTATTTAGCAATGGGCCACCGCTATTACCTCGGTTAATAGAAGCATCAGTCTGAATTAAACCACCCATAGAATTTCTTTCCACTGTAATGGAACGGTTCAAACCTGAAATATATCCAGCAGTAACACTACGTTGAAAGTCTAAGCCAAGGGGGTTACCTATGGCGATGGCAGTTTCACCAATTACTAATTTATCTGAATCTCCCATTTTTACAAAAGGAAGAGGGCTGTTGGACTCTACCTTTAGAACGGCAATATCTTGACGTGGATCCTGCCAAAGCACTTTTGCATCTAGGCTTCTACCACCTTCAAGCAATACTTGAATAGGTTTATTTCCACTTCCAACTACATGAGAGTTTGTGATAATATATCCGTCAGGACTGACAATTACACCGCTACCAGTCACCTTAACATCATATTCTCTAGTGTCGAACATAAACTCTTGAGTAACTGTGTGGTCAGTAGAAATTCCCACAACTGCAGGCATAGCACTGGCGGCTACATCTGCTACTACACCATGACCGGAATTACTAATATTTTGTCCTACGGAAGAAGCATTTTCATTTTTCAATGGACTAGATTCAACCTGCGATGAAGCAGTGGGAACGGTTGGTTGTACAATGGGCGCGATAAAGCTTTGAGCCAAACCTCCCAAGAACCCTCCTACTATACCAAATATCAGTACCAAAACCAGTAAACCTGCATTGCTAGAACGTTTCTGTGGAGGTTTCTGAGCGAAATTATGTGTCGGCTCCACAAAACTCTGGGGTGATGAAGGTTCTTCATATGCATTAAATGACTTAAAATCGTTCATAATCAATCTCCTTTCCCAAATTTATTAAAAGACAGTACAACTATCTAATTATTAATAAGTTACTATCATAATCTTATCATGAAAATATGATGAACAAATGAAGGTATTGTGAAGATTTGGTGAAAATTTGAATAATATACGGTAAAAAGGGAAAAAGATATAGAGATAAAATTATTTATAGGAGAAAACTAATGAAGACAGTAAATATAGAATTTATGAAAAATAGTGGATTTCATTTAGTATTTGATAAAATACAAATGGTATTAGATTACTATGAAGGACCACTGACTTTAACAGATCAGCCAGGGTGGTTTATAACAACTCATGGTCACCCAGATCACTATAATCCAAAGATATTTGAGCATAGAAGAGAAGATATCAACTATATATTAAGCGATGATATCATTCCACCAGAAGGAGAAGAAGCCCTTTTAGTTAGAGCTGGGCAAATAGTGGATTTAGGTGATGTGAAGCTTAATACTTATGATTCCACAGATTTGGGGATAAGCATGATAATTGGTGTGGAGAACTGGAACATCCTTCACATGGGAGATCTAAACTGGTGGCATTGGGAGGAAGATAGCAAAGAAGAACAAGAAGCTATGGAAAAGGCATTTAAAGATGAAGTCAAGAAAATGTCTGGAATACCCATAGATATAGCAATGGTTCCCGTAGATCCAAGGATGGGAGAAGCAGGGTTTTGGGCAGGGGATTATGTGATAAGATGGCTAAGACCTAGATATGTTATACCCATGCACCTTCAGGAAAATTGGGAATTTGCAGAAGAGTTTAAAGAACGACATAATACTGATTTCACACTAATATTGCCAGTTGTAGATGAGGAAGCATCGTGGATAATAATGGACAACGAATAAGAATAGCAAGGGAAAAGAGCCTTATGTAAGACAAGTTTTCCTTGCTATTTCTCCAGAAAGACGTAATTGGGTAAAAGGACTTGATTTTAGCATTTATTATAGTATAATTGGCATATACTATTGGGGCCTTAGTTCAGCTGGGAGAACGCTTGACTGGCAGTCAAGAGGTCAGGGGTTCAAGTCCCCTAGGCTCCACCAATATCACTATAAATGGCTAAATCCGAACGTAAATTACATTACGGTCGGATTTTATTATTCTACGCCAAAAATTTCTTTTAGCTCTGTACCATATCCAGTTGCTTCTGAATCAAAGTAATATCCTTTGGGAGAAGATGTTTTTTCGCTATCCTTAAAGGATACAGCTCCTTTTTCATCAAATATTATTTTATAATTGCTCCATATTTCAAATTTCAGGAGAAATCTAGTAATATCATCAACCACCGAGTTGGCAAAGGAAAGTGCAATTCTGGGGTCGTGGGAAGTGATTCTAATATGGACAGAGATGCTGTTTTCATCAAAATCGGTATTTAAAACAGTAACCGTTGCTAAGGGGCACTTTGAGGGGACATCGTTTGTCTTCTTCAACTCTTTTAACAAGGCTGAATTTAAGGGCATGGAAGTGTTTTCTATATCATTGGAATCCCTAATAACACCACTGCAACCAGTGAATAAAACCTGAATTCCAACCAGTAGAATTATCATCACAAGCAAAGAGATTTTTAGAATTGAGCTTTTCATAATTACCTCCTTGATTGGATTATACACTTGAAACAAATAGAATAAACATAAAATAATATCCGTGGAGGTTTTGCACCCCAACGGATACTATAGAACTAAATTATTGTGCTCGCATAAGATAGACAACAGTAGGATCTTCGCTGTCTCTAGTGATTTCAAACTTAATATTCATAGGAATATCTTTGCTAGGACCTTCAACGCTCTTTAATGTAACTATTATTTCATTCCAATTCACAGGAATCTCAAAACCGACTTGGCTATTTATAGTTTCTCCAGGTTTATAGTAATCAGCTAGAGGTAGTGCATCATCATTATTATAGCTGCTAGTTGCGTAAACATTATCCTTGTATAGCTTTCCATCGACAGTTAGTTGTACTTGATTAAAAGATATATATATCCTTTTGTCATCGGTCATATTATTTGTTATATCAAATACTGTATTAAAATATATATATCCATCTTCAGGCTGGTGTGAGGAATCAGGCTCAGCATTGAATCTCAACACACCTAGAATGACAGACAAACCTTCTTTTTCTATGGTCTCACCAACTGGAATTGCACCACTTTGACCGTTGAAGTCAGAAGTATATAATTTTATAGCAGTTTTCTGGATATCCTCAACATCTGTAGATGAGTCACTAGATTCAGATTCTTTAATGGATTTGTCCTTATTAGAATCAATGTCTTCTTTAGTTGATTTTTCTTGTTCTTCCAAAAGGCGTTGCAACTCCTCTTTAGAGGCTTCCAATTCATCAAGCCCTTCTTCCAATGTAGATTCAAATTCTTTTGCTATCTCCTCCACGCCCTTGGCAGTTTCTTCAATGGAGTCATTTAGTTCGTCCCATGCTTTTTTAGCACGACATCCTGAAAGACATAGAATGGCTACCAATAATAAAGCAAAATATTTTTTCATAATATACCTCCTAACATTTAACATTAGGGAATATATCCGCTCAAAGTAAAATTTCCAAATAAAAACCCGGATATATTTGCGATGGAGAATTCAAAGCATTATCTCAGGTAGGTAAATAGCTGTATGCAGATGTGATATCAAAAAACCCTCCAACAAATTCAATAATCAGAGGTTTGATGGTATATGTATATGTTGTATGCACTACTCATTTTTAAATGCATTTGTATTGTTATTTTACCCTAAAAAATAATTCATATACATTTTATGAAAAACTTTTGACAACTATGATTATGGAAGAAGCTCTAGAGATATATTAATTGAAATAATATTAACATTATGCTATAATAAATATCTGTGAAAAATAGAAATGATAATTTGTCGGGATGTGGCGCAGCTTGGTAGCGTACAAGTATGGGGTACTTGGGGTCGCAGGTTCAAATCCTGTCATCCCGACCAGCACTAGGTGTGTTTTCTTAAATCGTTCTAAAACGTTGGAAACACACCATTTTTTTATTTTTGATTGGGCGTATTTTCTCGTATCTTCCTATAAAATATGCAATGGGTTGCATACTGGTTGCATATTTTTCATTGTCCAATTATATGGACAGCATGTTTTCCACCACTTCAACAGCGTTAGTTTTAAGTTTTTCTGTAACGTGAGTGTATATTCTTAATGTAGTGTCTAAATCCGAATGGCCTAGTAAACTTTGAACAGTTTTTATATCTACGCCATTTTCAAATAGCCGGGTAGCAAATGTATGCCTAATGGAATGAAAAGTTTTGTGTGGTAAGTTACATTGTATTAATATAGATCCGAGACGTCTATTTGGCCTCTTGCGTTCTATCGGATTTCCCATGGCATCACAAAAAATAAAATCGCGGTCATTATACGCTTCGCCCAGTCTTAATTTATGTTCATTTTGTGAAATCTTAATTTTGCTCAAGAGTTTTTGCAATGATTTAGGTAGCGCAAATTCTCTATAAGAGCTATCAGTTTTTAACCTAGAAAAGCCATGCTCCATACTCATATCATCTAAATCATTAATACTATAATTATAAGTATACTGTTTTGAAATTTTTAAATTGCCATTTTTATAGTCTGGCCAAGTTAGGCCTATAATCTCACCAAGCCTAAGGCCTGTGCCAAAATCAAACAATATTATTAGGTCAACGATATCATCAGTTAATGAGGAAAATATTTGAGCCTGCTCTTCGGCAGTAAAGGCCTTATCTTCATCTTTTGCTTTAGCAACCTTAGGGAGCTTAATATTTAATGTTGGATTGGCAAAAACATACTGCTCTTCCATTACAAACTTATAGAATCCGCGAATAAGAGTTAACAGGAACTTAGCTCCTGTTGGAGAGAGGTCTCCTGAAGAAAGTAAATTATTAAAATGTCGTTGAAGGTCTATGGTCCTTATTTTTTTTATCTTAGCTTTCGAAATCGGAAAGGGTAAAATCTTGTATTTATATTGTGAAAGATAGCGTTCAAAGCTGCTATGGCTAAGCTCTTGCTTTTTATAGACAAATAGCCATTCATAGAATAGATCTCCAAAAGATATATTCTCGATAACAGCAATTTGACCCTTAGAGGCCATAAACTGAGCTTCTTGCATTTGTTCAACAACTTCTGATTTTACATAACTACCAAAGGTTTTACGTACTAATTCTCCTTTCTTATCAACGCCAGCACTTATTTGTGCAATATAATAGGTTTTTCCATTTCTTTGTACGGAGTACATGGAGCCTTCTCCGTTTGATTTTTTGCGCATAAAAATACCTCATATTCGGTATGCAAAAGAAGGCTACGTGATATAATTAGCTTGATGGGCGGTTATATCATATAGCCGTGGACCTCTTACTCTGTTGGCGCAGAGTAGGGGGGCTTTTTTTATTATATTTTTTATCCAACAGCAATCTTTTCTATTGCGTGTTGTATTCTATTTTCTATATTTAAAGGAATGAAAATACATGCTAAATAATTGTGTTCTTATCGGGAGGCTAACACGTGATCCCGAGCTACGCTATTTGCCAGGGTCTGGTACGGCCGTAGCCAAATTTACATTAGCAGTAGACAAGCAACTATCCCGCGATAAGAAGATGGAACTAGAGGCTAAAAACCAACTTACAGCCGATTTTATTAATATTACAGTTTGGGGTAAGCAGGCTGAAAACTGCGAAAAGTACCTGTCTAAGGGCAAACAAGTTGCTGTCGCTGGTAGACTACAGACGGGCAGCTATGAAGCCACTGACGGCACAAAACGCTATACTACCGAAGTGGTGGCTAGCCAAGTACAGTTTTTAAGTGTTGCAGAAAAACCGACAGGTTCAGGGGACCAGTCTTTTTACCCAGTAGATGAACCGGATGATAGCATTCCGTTTTAGGTGACGCCATGAAAATAAAATCAGGATATGACCTAACAGGCAAGCCTATTCCAGAGAAGGTCATCCAAGACCAAATAAGATATGCACTAGGTTATTATTGCGTTGTGTTCCGAGCTAATGTTGGAACTTTTAAGCGCGGTGATAGATTTGTATCTACTGGACTACCTAAGGGATTCCCGGACCTGTTTGGTTTCAGGAAGTCAGACGGCAAGGCGTTCTTTATTGAGGTTAAGGGAATTAAGGGTAGATTGTCACCAGAACAGCTAGCTATGGCTGAGGAATTTAAAAGGCATGATGTGCTATACGGAGTTGCCAGAAGCGCAGAGGAAGCACTTGAGATAGTGGGAGTTGAGGTGTGAATCTGTATAGAAAGGCGATAGGGGATTGACCAAAGAGACATTAAAAAACTATACGGATCTCAAATACGAGATATACCGCATAGAAAAACGACTTGAAAAATTAAAGAATACCGTGGAACACGATTCAGTAACAGGCTCTAATCCCGAGTTTCCTTATCAGCCTATCCAAATCCATATTCAAGGGTATGCCACATCCAGAATCCAGAGGCTAGAAAAGATTCTACTGCAGAGAAAAGAGCAGGCAGAGGGTCAGAGGCTAGAGATTGAGGAGTTTATCGCTAGCATTGAGGATTCTAGAACCAGGATCATATTTGAAATGAGATACATTGAAAATAAAAGCTGGATGAGTATTTCAAGAAAGTTTGGGAGTTGTGATGAAAGTTATGCAAGAAAAAGACATGATAGATACTTAGAATATTACCGATAAACCATTGACATACGTATTGGCACGTGTTAATATATAGTTGTCAGGAGGTAGTGCGCATGCCAATGACACAAGATGAAATGGTCAAGTTGTTAAAGAAAAACGGTTTTGAAGTAGTTGAAGGTGGCAAAGGGTCACATGTAAAGATGAAAAAACCAGGACAAACTAGACCTATCATTATTCCTAAAGGTGAGCTAAAAAAAGGCACTGAAAAAGGAATACTTAAAGAGTCGGGGCTAAAATAAGCCCTTGATTCTTTAAAACTTAGGAGGTGTAAATATGTTAGTTAGTTATCCAGCGTTGTTTTATCATAGTCCAAGCGAAGACGGCTCTTATTATGTGTATTTTCCTGACTTAAAAGGGAGTGGAACACAAGGGGAAGATATTGAAGATGCGATGCTTATGGGTAGTGATTATTTAGGTATAGTCATAGCAGATTTACTTGAAAGTGGACAAAAAGTGCCAACTAGGACTAATATTAACGAATTGTCTTTAGTAGAGAACTTTCCGTTTAAAGATGATTTAGAGTTTGAAGGTTTTTACGATTTTGATAATTCATTTGTTTCAATGGTGTATGTGGATATTAGAGAATATTTAGGTGGGCAAGAGCTTATTAAAAAAACTCTATCTATCCCAAAATGGTCCAATGATTTAGGCAATCGGCTTAATTTAAACTTTTCAAAAGTGCTGACTGAGGCTATAGAAAAGGCAGCTTTAAGATAAGACTTTGATTAATTTCAAGGTCTTTTTTTATTTTGTCCGTTTTGTCCGATTCAAACGTGGTATATTGGTATCATGGACTTCTAGGTTAAATTGATAACCTCCTTTCTTGATAAATGGTTGCAAATTGGACACTTTGGACAGAGTGTCCTTTTTGTGTGGGAGAAATGAGGTGATGAGGAGGTGAGGCGGTGGCACAAACGAAAAATAAAGGTGGGGCAAAGGGGAAATACCATGATTGGATTGAACCAGAAGGATTATTAAAAATTGAAGGATGGGCCAGAGACGGCCTCACAGATGAACAAATAGCAAACAATATGGGAGTTCACAGAGATACTTTAGTTCAGTGGAAAAAGAAGTATCCCGACATATCCGACACCCTAAAAAAGGGGAAAGAGGTTGTTGGCCGTGCAGTTGAGAACGCTTTATTAAAAAGAGCGTTGGGATATAGCTATATAGAAACCACCGAAGAACTTAATCGTGAAACAGGGGCAATGGAAGTCACAAAGAGAGTAACAAAAGAAGTGGTTCCTGATACTACGGCACAGATATTCTGGCTTAAAAATAGAAAACCTGAAGATTGGAGAGATAGGAAAGAAACGCACCTATCAGGTGAAGTTAGATCTAATCCTTTTGACGAATTATCGCCTAGTGAGCTAAGGAAGTTGATTGCAAGTGAATAGAAAAGAGTTAATCTATCAAGCTAAATTAGCGCTTGCAAGGAAAGAACTATTTTATTATTGCAAAACTAAAGCTCCAGACTTTTATAAAGATGACAGGGAATATTTAATTAGCTTGTGTAATGAACTACAAGAATTTAATAATTCTGATTATGACATACTAGTTATCAATGAGCCGCCAAGGCATGGTAAAAGTAGAACGGCACAGCTTTATGTAGAGTGGAGCTTGGGGAACAATCCTAAGTTAAAAATAATGACAGGCTCATACAATGAAACAGTAGCAACTCAGTTCTCTAAAGGTGTTAGAAACTCAATAATGGAAACAAAAGCAGATAGGGATAAAATAGTATACTCAGATGTATTCCCTGGAATAAGGATAAAAGAAGGAGATGGAGCTACCAATTTATGGAGTCTTGAAGATGGATATACAAATTACTTGGCAACATCACCGACAGGAACAGCGACAGGATTTGGAGCGGATAGACTGCTAATAGATGACTTAATAAAGAATTCACTCGAAGCTAATGACATAAACGTATTAGATAAGCATTGGGAATGGTTTACTAATACCATGTTATCAAGACTTGAAAGTGGCGGTAAAATTATTATAATAATGACTAGGTGGCACTCTAAGGACTTAGCAGGTAGGGTGTTAGAAGAAATGCCTAAGCTCGGATATAAAGTAAAGCATATGTCAGAAAAAGCCCTTAAAGAGGATGGGACAATGTTATGTGAAGATGTTTTGTCTCGAGAAGAGTATGACAGGAAAACAAAAACTATGGGGGCAGATATAGCAAGTGCCAACTATCAGCAAGAGCCTATTGATATTAAAGGCAAATTATATTCAAGCTTTAAAACTTATACTGACATACCTAGAGATAAGCAAGGAAACTCATTGTTTACAGCAATTAAAATGTATTCTGACACTGCCGACCAGGGCAGTGATTTTTTATGTAATATTATCTACGGAGAATACAACAAAGAAGCTTATGTACTAGACGTGTACTATACAAAAGAGCCAATGGAGATAACAGAGGGCGAAACAGCAAAAAGGATAGTAGCCTATAACGTTAATTATGCAGATATTGAATCAAACAATGGTGGTAGGGGATACGCGAGGGCAGTAAAAGGCAAGCTAAAACGCATGGGGCATAATAGGTGCAGAGTTACATGGTTTCACCAATCTAAAAATAAAGTGGCCAGAATACTATCTAATGCAACTTGGGTTATGGATCATATATATTTCCCAAACAACTGGAGAGACAGATGGCCAGAATACTATAAGGCGATGTATGAATATCAAAGAGAAGGTAAAAATGCCCATGATGATGCACCAGATGCAACTACGGGTGTAGCTGAAAAATGTGGAAGAGCACCGCTATTAAGTTTTGATTAAGAGGTGAAAGATGAACTATAAAGAATTAAGCGAAAGCGCACTAATAGAATATATAAAAAGCAACATGACAGCCCGTGAAATAGCGTGGGCCAGCATGCAAGAGTCTAAGGACTACTACAACTATGCCCAAGCAATAGACCAAAAAGAGCGGCTAGGTATAAGTAGAAATGGCAGACCTGTACCAATAGCAAACCTACCTAACAATAAGTTGATAGACAATCAGTATGCGCTGCTGGTAGATAAAAAGGTCAATTACTTATTCAGTAAACCGCCAATAGTTAAGTGCAAAGAAGATGAAGCCTACCAGAAAGAAGTACAAGACCTTTACAGTATGTCTTTTGTACGAACGCTTAATAAGATAGCACTTGACAGTTACCTATGCGGAATAAACTGGATGCATGTGTTCCCATCAGAAGATGGACAGGAATTGCATTATAAAAAAATAGATCCAATGGATGTGTGTCCAATTTGGGGAGACAAGGACCATGAGTCGCTGGATGCCTTGATTCACAAGTACACAGTGAATGTGATTGAGGGTGACAAGGTAGTTACAAAACAGAGAATGGGTTTCTACACCAGAGAATCTGTAAGCATATTTGAATATGAAGAGTATGGGGACTTAAAGAAAATAGAAGAACGGCCACATATAATTAAAGGCAATAAGGGATACAACTTCAAACGTATTCCTTTTATTTATTTCAAGTCAAACAGTCTGGAAATACCACTTTTAAAGCGTGTCAAATCTTTGCAAGATGCAATTAACACCATACTATCTAATTTTGTAGATAACGTACTAGAAGACCCAAGAAACACCATATTAGTGTTAAAGAACTATGACGGTGAAGACCTAGGAGGATTTAGGGAAAAGCTAGCCCAGTATGGAGCAATTAAAGTTAGGTCGGAAGACGGCAGCCAAGGGGGAGTAGATACCCTGGAGATAAACGTAGACCACGAGAACTACAAGACCATATTACAGCTATTAAAAGAAGCTTTGATAGAAAATGGTAGAGGTTTAGACGCTAAAAACGATAAGACCTCAACTCAGCCCAATGAATTAAATATTAAATCCATGTATGCAGATATTGAACTAGATGCCAATGCAACTGAATTAGAATTTCAGGCATCACTGGAATATTTTGAATACTTCTATAGGACTATAAAGGGAATGGATCCTGATGGGCCATATTCAAAGGTGGAGTTTAGGAGAAATATCATGGTAAACGACCAGTCACAAGTGGAAATGATCAAGAGCTCTATGGGAATAATATCAAGAGAAACCTTAATAGCTAATCACCCAATGGTAGATGACACAGAGGAAGAATTAAAACAACTTGATAAAGAGAAAAAAGAAATGATGGACGACATGTATAATCCCTTCTTAGGTGGTGATGGAGATGAACTATTGGGAGCAAAGGGCAATAGAGAGAACAAAGAGCCAGCACATTAAATCTGAAGAGCTAGTATCAAGGATTGCAAAAGACCATGACCGGGCTATGATGCATATAGAAAACGATATTTTATACTATATGAACCGTTTAGCTGACAATCTAGGCCTATCATATGCCGAGCTGGAGAAAAAGCTTACAAAGGGAGAATTGAACCACTTTAGAATGTCTCTTGAAGAGTATATAGAAAAAGGCTCAGGAACTCTTACTCCAGAAACCATAAAAGCATTAGAACTGGCTGCTAATATGCACGAGATAACATGCAGACAAGCTATGGTTATAGAGATGGAAAAGCACGTTAGCACACTTTTCAACAAGTATCTAGATAGCACTACAACATTTCTAGCCAAGTCATATAAGGGTGAATACTATAGAGCCATGTTTGATGCGCAAAACCTATTAGGCTATGAATATATAGAACGACTAGACGAACGAAAGCTAGACATGATATTAAGAAGACCCTGGACTGAAGATGGAAAGACCTTTTCTAAAAGAATTTGGGAAAATCAGGGAAAACTAATGATAGAGTTGGAAAAGGCATTGGCATATACCAGTATTAGAGGTGGTTCAGCTGAAGATGCTATCAACGCCCTTGCAAAAGCAATGGAGGCGAGCAAATATTCAGCAAGACGGCTAATCCATACAGAAAATGCTGCAATGGCTTCACAGGCCAATATTGACATGATGAGAAGTATGGGAACGGCTAAGAAGTATCAGATAGTGGCAGTCTTAGACCACAAGACCAGTGATATATGTCGAGAGATGGACGGTAAGATATTTAAATATAGTGAGTATAAGATGGGGGAAACGGCCCCAACATTCCACCCGAATTGCAGAAGCACCATAATTCCATATTTTGGTGACGATATAGAACGAGAGATGGACAGCACTAGAATGGCAAGAGACCCAATCACAGGTAAAAGTGTAAGGGTAGAGGGGGATTTAAATTATAAACAGTGGCACGATAAGTATGTTAAGTCGAATCCTAAAGCTGTTGCAAAAGAAAAGGCATATAAGAACAGGCATTCTGATAGAAAACAATATGAACGATACCGGGAAGTTTTAGGGAAAGAAGCGCCCCAATCCTTTGATAAATTCCAAGATTTAAAGTATAATGATAGTAAGAAGTGGGAAGGTTTAAAGCTTACTTATTCTGATGAATCTTTAAAAAATGCCATAAAAACAAAATATAATCTCAAGATACACCAAGGCAGGCAGGGCAAACATATTAAAGGTCATAACAATTACACTGAGGGCAGGAGCTTTTTAAGTGAAGGAGTTGACCCACAAAAGTTTGTTGATATGTATGCAGGAACAGGAGAGATTAGAAGAGATAGTAATGGTAAATGGATAAGAAAACAGTTTTTTGAGCACAACAAGGAAATTGGTTATTGGATTGATGCTGAATCTGGCGAATCTCATATAACTAATAGATTTTCTATTAGTTACAGTAAGGTCAAAGGAACGCATATCGTCCCAGCAATGCCCGAAGGAGTTGATTAAATGATTAGTATAAAAGAGATGCGAAAATTAAAAGGAAAGAACATAAGGCTTGTTGCAAAAAACAATAAAGTGTTTGAAGGTATATGTAAAGCATATCATCAAGCCGAAGATGAAGATGAGGAGCCGATGTTAGAGATTGGAAAACATTGGGCAATCAAGCAATCAGAAATTAAAGCAATTGAAATACTAGACTAAAACCACCGATTAACGTAATTGTTAGCAGGTGGTTTTATTATGCCCAAAAGGAGGTGTGGTATGGCAAGAGATGATTATTTCACAATAGTTTATTATATTCTCAAATATCTATACGAAGCGTTAAAACAAGGATATAGCATAGATGAGAGTGTAATCAGATTGGAACTATATCCAGAGAAAATAAGTGAAAAATACTATGCGTATATTTTAACCAACATGCAAAACGAAGGATTAATATAAGGCTTAGAAATAGTAGATATTCCAAGACTAGGAACTAAAGAAAATGCTATTTATGTAAGAGATGTAAAGCAAATAGCTATAACTCCTTTAGGCATTGAATACCTTTTAGACAACAATATGATGGCAAAAGCGTATAAGGTATTGAAAGACATGGCGGCTATTTTACCATGGAAATAAGGAACAAGTTAGATAAAGGAGGTGATTACATCTCGCATTAAGACCTTGCGTTAAGGGTCTTATTTTTTCGCCTTGGGAATGGCGTTAAAGGCAACCGTCAATTCGTGGTTCGTTACACACGTTAAACAACGTAAATTGAAAGGGGAATAGGAATGAAAAGAGAATTTTTGGAAGAATTAGGATTAGAACAAGAAGTTGTTGAGAAGATTATGGCAGAAAATGGTAAAGACGTTCAGGCAGAGCAGGCTAAAACAACAGCTGCAGAAACAAAGGCAACTAAGCTTGAAACACAGCTGACTAGCGCCAATGAGACTATTAAATCCTATAAGGACATGGACATTGAGAAGATTAAAGAATCTGCTACAGAGTGGGAAACAAAAGCCGGGGATTTAGAAAAAGAGCTTACACAAGTTCGCAATGAAGCGTTGTTGGATAAAGAGTTAAGCACGGTTAACACTCATGATATGGAAACTTTAAAGAAACTACTGAACCACGAGGAATTAATTTTCAAAGACGGTGAAGTAGTAGGCTTAAAAGAGCAGATTGCAGGCTTAAGGGAAAGCAAGGCATATTTATTTAAAGAAACAAAAGACCCTGAGACAAAGGACCCTGAAGACAATAGATTTGATGTTTACAAGGCACCAGACGGAGCAGGGGGAGCAAAAAGCGTAGTCGAAACACAACTAGATACAATATTTAATATTTAAAGGGAGAGATGAAATATGGCAATTAACACATTAGAATTTGCAAAACTTATGATGACCAAACTTGACCAGCACGCAGTAATAGGTGCAACCTCAGGTTGGATGGAAGCAAATGCAGGGCAAGTTATTTATAATGGTGGAGACGAGGTAAAGATTCCTACCATGTCCACTCAAGGAATGGGAGAGTATGACATGGACAATGGGTTTGTTCAAGGGTTGCATACTGGTTGCATATTTTATCTACAATTGATTTACAGAGCCTTGCAATTACAACGATGTAGCCACTTGGGTCCCCAATCCTGTCATCCCGACCAGTCTTTGGAGTATTTTCTATATCGTCTGATATAGAAAATACTCCATTTTGTTTTTCAAACCAATTATTATCTTCTTTAGATATTAATACTGTCTTAACTTAAGGTATTGATGAATTTATTGGCAATAGTACATAGTTAGTCGTTGTATAGGGGTTTTTGGGTATATATTTATAGAAAAATGATAATGCTTTATTTTAAAGGAGGGGGATATGGCTTTTAAGGGTTTAGAAGTTAAAAAAGTTAATGTTTTAAAGGATATAGTACCTTATAGGAGAGGGCAGGTTATCAGTCAAAACCTAATTATGAATGACAGTTGTGATATCAGGCTATTCTCATTTGATTCAGGAGAAGAGATAGGACTCCAAGTCCACAGTGCAGACATACTATATTGGCTTCAAGACGGTGAGGCG
Source organism: Tissierellia bacterium (assembly GCA_012728295.1). GTDB lineage: Bacteria > Bacillota > Clostridia > Tissierellales > Peptoniphilaceae > JAAYFJ01. The sequence goes on from JAAYFJ010000022.1 coordinate 64,516, forward strand.
ACAATCGTCTTTGAGGGGAGCGAAGTAGATATTAAGGAAAATGAAGCCATAGTAATAGGAAGAGATGAAGCCCATGGACTTAACGTAAAGAAACCGTCAAAACTATTTCAGATTACGATTTATGAAAGGGAAGGGAAGATGGAAAAATTAATTAAGCACATTGATCACAGTAAAGTTTTCAATATGGAAGAAGTGTTGGAATATGAAAATGACAAGGTTGCCAGCATGACCCTTACTCAAAATGATAAGATGAGTTTGACTTTAATGTCCTTTGACAAAGGGGAAGGAATCAGCACCCATGCCGCTGGTGGAGATGCCATGGTCCAAGTTTTAGATGGTACTGTCGAAATTACCATAGACAAGGACGTCTTTATACTGAACAAAGGTGAGAGCATAATAATGCCTGCTCATATTCCCCATGGATTAAAGCCATTGAAAGATTCAAGATGTTCCTAATTGTTGCAAAATAGAGTAATTAATAATGATAATATAAATACCCCTGACATAAGACGGTATAGTCAGGGGTGTTTATTCTATAAGAAAGGGAGATGTCCTTTTATAGCATAATAATTATTTACTTACTTATCTTTATCATATTCTCTTTTTGCTAATTCAGCAGCGCCAATGGCGCCAGCATAACGGCCCAAAGGCATGGGTCTAACCGTTGTCTTTAGCTTTTGACCCAAGCAATAAGCGAAATAGTCTATATGACTTAAGCCGCCAGTTAGTACGACCGTATCCTCAAGGGGAAGTCTTTGTACCATCTGCGCAACCTTGGAGCAAACGCTATCCACTATGCCAGAGGCAATGTCTTCACGAGTTTCACCAGAACCGATGTGACCAATTATTTCAGACTCAGCAAAAACTGTGCATAGAGAACTTATTGGAAGTGGCTTACCTCTTTCTGCCAACCAAAATAAGTCATCAATAGAACATTGGAGACGATTTGCCATGATTTCAACAAATTTCCCTGTACCAGCTGAGCACTTGTCATTCATCAAGAAGTCGCAAACGGTTCCATTTTCAATGGATATTACCTTAGTGTCCTGTCCACCGACATCAATAATCGTGCAGTTGTCGTGATGTTCAGCAGCACCTATTCCATGGCAAGTGATTTCCGTAATCTTTTTATCGGCATATTCTACAGCATTTCTTCCATAGCCTGTAGAAACAATTTTAGTAGCTTCTGAATTGATATCCACCCCACGCTCCAACAGCATATTAGCTATTGTGGCAGACGTTTCCTTGCTGCTCCAACCGGTGGGTACTACGAATTCAAAAGAACTATCTCCTCTCACTGCTACCTTGGCAGCAGTAGAGCCTATGTCAATACCAACAAAATTCATTATACTCTCCTTAACAATAGCGGTCTCTATCAGGATTTATCTGGTTTTCCAAAGGTACAATTCTATCGATTACTATTCCGCTCTCGTCAATACACTTTCTAACCGCATCAATGTGGTCTTTATCCACCAACAATGACATTCCGCAGCAAGAAGTAGCTCTGCGTGGCGCTGGAGATATCTTCACAGGAATGCCTTTTTTCTTTACATAGTTGTAAAGGGACATTCCCTCTGTGTGATTGAAGAACAATATATAATAATCTATTCTAGTTGAATCCATAATCTGCTCCCATGAATAAAGACTAGTTCATTAACTCTAAGAATGCCTCAATACGAGTTCTCAACTGCTCTGCATCGGTATCTGTATAGTCTGTTTCTATTCCTAGTACAGGAATCCCTTTTTCGCGAAGGGTTTTCTCAACACTATAGCCCTCTGTATCATATAGAGTACAGAATTTTAGGTTTACATCAATAACTCCATCCACGTTATATTCTTCAGCAAGACGTAAGATATCGTCAATACGGTTGGTATTAGGAGTAAAGCAAGCACAGTTGTTCTTCATATATCTATCAGAAAGAGCTTTATATTGACCCTCTAAAGTAGTTTGATTTTCGTCAACCAAATGTTCGAAATATCTAGTTCCAGTACACATTTCTTCGCATACGACTGCACCGCCGCTGGTTTCTACAATATGATGAATCTTCCAGTTCGGAACGGACATAGGAGTTCCTGTCAACAAGATTCTCTTAGTACCTTCAGGGAAAACGCTTATGCCATTTTTAACGCGTTCTTCCAATTCGTCAGCCAAAGCATTGGCCATTTCAGCACAACGAACAGGGTCATCATAAAAAGCTATTTGAGTCATAAGCAGAGCATCTTTTCCACTAATGGGAATGATGTCATTTTTACGTGCATCATAAACTCTTGCCAAAGCTTTTCTTTTATTATTTATCATAACGATAGCATCGTTTAAGTTTTCAACAGTAACGGTATTACCAGTAGTTTTCTCAACTACCTCTTTGAAAGCTTCAATTTCCTCTGCCCATTTAGCATGATCTTTTTCGCGCTTCATTTGTGGTAAATCCATAACGTGCATAGGAACGTCATCAGCCAATATTTCCCAAGCTTTTTTCTTGCCATCACAGGTGGTTTCTCCAACATAAATATCAGCAATACGGAAAAACGGACAAGTACGATCTAGCCTTGCGCCAACAGAAGCTTTTATAAGCGGGCAAGTTCCTTTAGGTAGTACTTTTTCTCCACCAGGTACCCAGAATTGGGAGCCACCACAAAGACCAGTTGCAATTCCACCAGCAGCGAAAATGATTTCATCTGGAACATATACGCAGAAAGTCCCAAATACTTTTCCACCTTGCTCTTGGTGTGCAATTAATTCAGAAGGTCTAACACCGTGAATTTCAGAAATTACAAAATCATAAAATGCCATACCCTCTGGTCTGTTTTCTTGAGAAAGATATACATCCCCAAAAGCCACCGGTAAAACTTCACATAAAGCATCGTGGTTTTCAAGATCCATCCCTAAATCTTCCCACATCTTTCTATAATCTGCCATTTATACATCCTCCTTTGTATAAGCTAAGGTAAATATATCATATTAAATCTGTGAAAGATAGTAATAACAAGGCTTATAGCTATTGTTTGTATCTATAATATAATTCTTCCTATAGGCAAAAACTATAAGGCTAGAATGTTCCTAAGTATATAACAAAAAAACTAATGTAAAATTAGGTACTATATATAACTTATAGATGGACTAAATGAAATATAGATTAATCCTATATTTGGGATTGCACTTATATAAACAAACGATAGCTCAGACATAGTATTTATCAGCTGTTAAGGTTATAATTGCATAATAACATCATAAGGAGGATATATAATGAATTTACACAAAAGAGGGATAAAAGTATTTTTTATAACACTTTTAGTCCTAATGGCATTTTCTTCATCAGTATTTGCACTAACGGAATATGTAGAGGAAATGGTTGACCAAAAAATAATGTCAGGATATGAAAATGGCGAATTGGGAGTGGATAGAAATGCACTATAATTAAAATTCTTTACCATGCTATCTAGATATCTACAAAATGAATATGTAGCTGATATCTCGGAAACTGAATTTACAGAGCAATGGTTTAATTCCTATTTAGCTAAGGGTTTGGCAGGTGGATATATTGTAGAAGCAGACTTTGAAAATCTCAACACTCCAATTACGAGGATTGAAGTAATTAGGGCTTTTTCGTTTGTATATAATATGTCAAAAGGCACGGACTTAGCAGAGTTTGATGATGTAATAGACGAAGATGATTCTAAAATGCTTAAACCATTTGTGGATAAAGGTATTATCCTAGGGGATGGTGATGGAAATTTTAGACCTAACGATAAGATAAAAAGGGGAGAATTAGCAAAAGTAATCTCTTTATGTAAAGCAAATCTTGGAACTACAAAAGGAAATGAAAATGCGTTAAAGGCTTATGCCATAAGAGATGAGATTCTCAATTTATTGAACAAGGAAAATATAAGTGCCGAACTGAAAGAAAAGGCTCTGAAACTGACCAGTGGATATAAAATTAATATTAAGGATATGGAAGAACTAAAGCTGGGAATCCACAAATCAGAGCAAACTAATGGGCAATCTTACGGAGCGTTCTTTGTATTTGGCAACAGCGACACGCAAAAAGAGGAAGTATCTGGAGAAAAACCAGAGCCAAAGCCAGAACCAGAAGTAGTGCCGACTCCTAAGCCGGAGGTTAAATATGCACCTATAGTAGATGAGAAATTACTATATGCAATCAACAAGACCCTTGATGAAAACCGTAGTGGAACAGAGAAAGTCACAATAGAAGAAATGGAAAGTCTGGTTGAGCTAGATGCGAGCATCAAATTAAAAGCGGAGTTAATAACAGGATATGGCGCTAAAGTAGATAAATATACTAGAGGAATAAAAAGCATTGAAGGGTTAGAAACGGCAGTTAATTTGGAAAAGCTAATTTTACAAGAAAACGATATTTCGGATTTAGAGCCAATTTCTAAACTGACAAAATTAAAATACTTAAACCTATTGAGAAATGATATTAGAGATGTAGAACAATTATCCGAATTAGTTAACTTGGAATATCTAAATTTATATAGCAATCAAATTGCAGATATTAATCCTTTATCAAAGCTAATGAAATTAACGTTTCTAGATGTACACTTCAACAATGATTGGGATGGTAGTGGAAGGTTAAAAGACATTAGCGTAGTAGTAAATATGCCTGAGCTAGTAAAATTAGATATTTGTTCTAATTCTATTATTGAAGACATTTCAGCAGTGAAAGATTTGGAGAAAATACAGATTTTCGACTTTAGCGGAAATGCAGTTAAAGATGTAACTCCATTTGCAGATAAAATGCCTGAATTGATGAGAGCAATGTGGGATGAAGGCGATGGAGAAAGAAGTGTAGGCTTTGCCGGACAAACCATTGTTGGATTGTCAGTAACAGCAGAAAAAGGAGCGAATACAGTAAGATTGCCATCCCCATTTGTTGGTCTGGACGAGGTTGTAACTGAATATGTAGGAGAACCCTATACATTCTTTGGGTTTGGATTTGTTGATGGAAATGAAGAGGTAAGCTACAGTGAATATGATATGGAAACTAAAGAGTTTATTTTAACAATTCCAGAAAACAATACCTCAGAAGATATGGTCCTTAATATCCCGTTACTACAAGTTGGCGGAGAGTTGCAGTGGTTTTTGAAAGACATTACAATAACGATTCCAGGAACGGAAGCTCCTGTTATTTAAGTGAAGATACAACAAAAAGCTGTAGGCTTATGCCTGCAGCTTTTTAATATAAGTTTATTATTTTTTTATTATATCAATCCATTTCAACGCTTGCAATCCTAAAGCCAGTTGCTTTCTTGTTGCAAAATCCTCTAAATCCCAGCCACCTAATTCCTGAATCTTACCAAGCCTGTAGGTGATGGTATTTCGGTGTACAAATAATTCATCTGCCGTAAGACGAATGCTACCTTCATAGAAAAGCCACCACTCTAAAGTCTCCACTAAATTACTGCTATTTTCCATATCATAGCTTTGTAAATAATGCAGTTCCCGTGGGATCAACCTCATTATTTTATCTACATCATCTTTGCCATCAAATAGTGAATAGATTTGTAATATCTTATAGTCATATATGCAACTTTCGGGCATAATCTCCGTTCCCCACAATATACTATTTTTAACTTCTTGGAAAGCTAAGTTTGTTTGAACCAATTCATTAAATGGAAGGCTAATTCCTGCATTTAACCCATAGGATTTAATTACTTCACAAATGGTTGACATGTTTTCAGCTAAATATTTGGGAGTAACAAAATAGATGAGCAAGTTTTGATAATATACACTAGGAGTGGCAGAGAGGGTCTTATCAAATAAGATCATAGCCTCCTTTTTCTTTTTGTTAGCAGATTTTGGAATATCTATTCCAAATAAAATCATATTATCGGACAGTTCAATGTTAAAATATGCCAGCCTTCTTTCCGCTTCGCTAGTGGAAGAAAATTCTCCTGCTAAAAGTTCTTGTAGCAAAGTCTGCTGAGTATTATCTCCAGTAAAACCTTCCTCTTTAAGTTGTGACCAACGATGTCCAATAATGCGTGCCACTTGTTCCAAACCGTAATTATCCAGTTCTTGTAAGTCCCTTTGGCATCCTATTAATAGCACATCGCCAATATGCTTAGATTCCACTGCTATTGAGCAAACTCGTTTAGGAGTAGGACTCCATTCGCAATGTACATCATAAGCTTTTTGGTGATATTTTGCCTTTTGAATTTCGGGAAACTCTTGAACCACCTCAATAAAATCCATGGAGCAGCTGCCCCGTTGAATATTTTTCTTCCACATATGGTCAGTAATTGCCGTTATTTTAGAATGGGCAATTACTCTGTAAACAGAATCTATTACGACTAAAGGGTTGCCCAACAACTCGCTCATCTTTTGAATGAGCTCGCCAAAGGATAAAGGCATAGAAACCAACTCTAATAGACCCTGCATTAATTCAGATTCAGAGCTATATGCCTTTATTTTTTCTCTTTTGCTAGGTCGACTTTGTTTAAGCATGACTGTCACCATCTCCATAATAACAACAAGTAATACAACTATTATTTTACATATACTAATATTGGTAATGTGTTTTGAAAAATACTGCCTTAATTCATGGTATCATTTTTTTTGTAAAAAAGCTAATCGGTATAAATCGATTAGCTTTTTCGTTATTATCTTTTTAATAGATTTATATCAGGATTTTTGCCATCCATTATTCCCTTAACTCTCATTCCAGCTATAGGTAAATATTGAGGATGTGTTAAAATATAGAACCTTTCTTCTTCAATGGCTTGGAAGACCATCATTCCCACAGAATCAGCAGGTATGCCTGTCTCCACTACAAAGCGAGCAGTTTCTAATCCCATTTTGAAAGTTTCGCTTTGATAATATGGATCTGACTCGTCCATTGCAAATCTCTCAGGTCTCTTGAATTGGCAATGGTGCAAATCAGTTTGGATATATCCAGGACAGTACACGCTTAATTTAACATTTGAATTGCGCTCTTGTAGTTGATAATGAGTAGATTCACTTAAAACTACATTGGCATGCTTTGTCATAAAGTAGCTAGGCATTCCAGAAGCAACCACTAAACCGGCTACAGAAGCGGTATTTACAATATGAGCTGGAGTTCCTTGTGCTTCCATAAGAGGGATGAACACCTTTAACCCATAGCACACACTATAAAGGTTTGACTGGATTACATAGTCAATATCCTTAACAGGCAGTTCCCAAATAGGTCCACCAACTGCAACACCTGCGTTGTTGAAAAACAAGTCCACTTGACCGTATTTAGCCACGGCTTCACGAGCAAGTCTTTCCATCTCCTCGAAAAGAGTAACATCCATTTCTAACGCCAAGTAATCAGCGTTCATAGATTTTAGTACTTCTTCAGCTTTAGCCATGGCGTTCATATCACAGTCAGCTATTACCACTTTCATCCCACGTCTTACAGATTCTTTGGCAATTTCCAGACCAATACCATTTGCTCCACCGGTGATTACGGCAACTTTATTTTTAAATTCTTTCATTCCTATACCTCCAGTGTAAAGGCTCTATCCCAGCCGCTAACCATAGCTTCATAGATTCTGCCAGGTTTTTCGCTATCACCTAGCATTATCACATTCGGGAATTTTTCTTTTAGTTCAAGAATAAAATCGTCCTTCTTTTTATTCTTTATTCCAATGGAAAGTACTAAATGATCCACAGGAATTGGTTTAACCTGCATTGAGAATTGATCTAATAGTACGGCATGTCCTTGTTTATAGTCTAAAAGTTTATGATAAGGTATAAACTTAACTCCCATTTTCTTAAGTCGAGTAGTTATATCAAATAGTATTCCTGCATATAGTCCGGGTCCTATCTCTTTTTGCATCTCTACAACTGTTACTTCATTGCCTTGTAGTGCAAGGTATTCAGCAGTTTCAAGACCAGTCATACCGGAACCGATAATCATCATCTTCTTTTGAGCAAATTGTTGTTTAGTTTCCAACAATTCAATAGCTTCTAAGATATTTCCGTCAGTAAGCGGAATTCTAATTGGATCTCCACCCATAGCCGCAAATACTGCGACAGGTTTTAATGCTTCGATTTCTGCAACTGTAACATTATGGCCTGTAATGATTTTAACCCCGGCTTCCTTTGCTTGGAATTCCATATGGTCAATAAATTTGTTTAACAGCTCTTTATGTGGAGGAATGCTACCAATAAAAGCACTACCACCTAAATGCTCTCTCTTTTCAAATAGCGTTACATCAAATCCACGCTTGCCAAGTAGAGCAGCACTTTGTAATCCTGAAGGGCCACCTCCAATAACTACAACAGGTCTACCGTTTCCATCCATTTTTACATTCTCATACTCAGCTTCGTAACCTAGAGTTGGGTTAACGGCACAACGTAATTGTTTTCCACTCATTAGCGTTTCAATACATACTAAACAACCTATACAAGGTCTTGTGTCCTCAACTCTATTTGCAGCAGCTTTATTTACAAAAGCAGGATCAGCCAACTGCGCTCTACCTAATGCTACAAAATCAACATTACCTTCCTGAAGAAGTTTTTCTGCAAACTCTGCATCTTTAATAGCATCACAAGCAATAACTGGAATCTTAACTGCATCTTTAACTGCTTGGGCTAAATGACGTTTCCAACCTTGAGGATAAGAATATGGCTCAATGATAGTAACGGCAGACTCATAAGAACCAGAGCTTACGTTAATGGCATCTACACCAATAGACTCAAGGTAACGAGCAAGTTTCACTGCGTCTTCTAAATTAACGCCATTTTCAACAAACTCATCTCCATCAATTCTTACGGATATTGGGAAATCTGGACCACACATAAAACGAATTCCTGTGATTATTTCTGTAAGGAATCTTGCACGATTAGTAAAATCTCCACCATATTTATCAGTTCTATGATTTGTTGCGGGACTTAAGAACTGACAAATCAAATATCCATGCGCTCCGTGTAGTTCTACACCATCGATATTGGCAGTCTTTGCAATAACTGCTCCCTTGATAAAGTCTTTAACTAAAGCTTCTACTTCCTCAGTGGTTAATTCTCTTGGAACTTCACCTACAGTTTTACATGCAATTGGAGAGGGAGCAACTATTTGCTTACCACCAAGCACTCTACTGCTAGTCTGTCTACCTGGATGATGAAGTTGTAAGAAAATATGGCTACCATGACGATGGACAGCCCTTGCCAATCTTTCTAAGCGCTGAATTTGAAATGCTTCTGTAGCACTTAATTGATTAGGTGTTCCCACACCGTGTTCATCGTTTATTCTTGTGATTTCAGTAATAATTAGACCGCAACCACCTCTCGCTCTCTCTTCATAAAAGCGAATAATGCGATCAGACGCCTCCCCTGTGGATGCGGCTAAAGACGTACCCATCGCAGGCATTACAACACGATTGCGGATAGTTAACTTCCCGATTTTCCCTGGACTCATCAATTTTTCTACCATATTAAACCTCCTTAACACTAAGAGCATCTTCTTAAATATTATTATATCAATGTAAAAAGTATTATACTATGGTATCTAGTCTAAAAAATCACAAACTCTTTGTGCTCAATGCACATAACCGTAGGTGCAGATTTTGTATATATTGTACACATCGGATTTTGCTGTGAGGGAATATCTATCAACGAAATTGATTGAAACACCCGGGAAACACATTTTTGAAAAAAAGCAACGAAAAACACCACCGGGTATTAACCGCAGTGGTGTTTTTATTTATTTGCAAATACGTCTAACAAAAGTAATTTCGTATTTGCATTAATGGCACCCCCAACCGGATTCGAACCAGTTACTGACCCTTAGGAGGGGTCTATTATATCCGATTTAACTATGGGGGCAAAAGCGGAAAACTCCGCTATTCTGTTACAGGTTTAAAAAAATTTCCAAAATCCCTCAACTGTTTATTAAACTCTCGATGAAATAAGGATAATACACCTGCGGGTAATATTTCTAACTTTAATATCACATCTGTCTTGTGTATCTCTTGATCACCTTTAAAGAAGGTTACAGTTCCTATGGAATCTCCAATGGGAATAGGAAGTGCTCGATTTTGCTGAAACTCCACATTGGTCTCAAAGTTTTCTCCTACTTTAGCCAGTACGCTCTTTGCCTCTTTTGCAAAATAAGGAGCCTCATATGGAGTTCCTCGGCTGAATGTGGCGTTTCCCAATGCTTCATTAGGCGCACCGATAATACGTCTTTCATAACGTGAAAAACCATATTCCATAAGTGCTTTTGAGCTGTCCCTTCTGGAATCGTAAGTATCGGCACCCATTATTATGGCAATAAAGCGGATAGGCTCGGATTGCTTATCAATACCGGGTTTAATTCCTGTGGTAATTTGACAAGCACCGGCTTTTTCAGTATAGCCAGTCTTTAGTCCATCGACCTGTGGCATAAGACCCAACAACATATTTGTATTAGGCTCTTGGTATCCGCGATCACTTTGGATAAGGAAGGGCTTTTGAGTAGTCCCTAAAATGTCAGGGTGCTCATTTAATAAGGCACGAGTCAAAATAAACAACTCTCTAGTAGTCATATGATTTTGCAAATGCCCTTCTCCTGTGGGAAGTCCCGTAGAATTATATACCTTGGCATTTAATAATCCCAATTCCTGTGCCTTAGCCCTCATAAGCTCTACGAAAGCTTCTTCTGTTCCGGAAATATGTCTAGCTAAAGCTCGGGTGGCATCATTGGCAGAAACTATCATCATAGCTTCCATAAGCTCACTTACCATATAAACTTGTCCAGGTTGAGTTTTAAAGCTGGTGCCCTCCACAGATACATCTTCTGCAGTAATCGTCACATGGTCGTTAGCTTTTAGCTCGCCAGACTTAATCTTATCGGCAACTACAAAATAAGATAGTAATTTGGTTAAACTGGCAATTTCTAAAGTGTCTTCGATTTTGTACTCTTCCAAAACCTCTCCACTGGCAAAGTCACCAAGTAAAAATGCCTTTGTCTTTGACTCAAGTCCTAATTCGGATATGGCTGGAGCGGCGAAAGCTGAAATTGAAAGAGAAACACACAATAACAAACTTAAAAAAATTGAACCGAATTTTTTCATAAAATTCACCTCTAACCGTATTTTACCAAATCTTAGGCTAGAGGTGAAGAGTTTTTGCCTATTTAATTGAAAATAAAGCTTATTATTGTTTAATCGCTTTAGCCATAGCCTTTGCTAATTCCAGTGCTGCTTCGTAATCATCAGCCTTTGGGGTAGATTTGAATTCTATCACTGGCTCTATCAAATTATATTTGCAATCCTCGGCATGAGCACGCAATCCTTTAACACCGCCACCTGACCAGCTATAACTTCCGAAAACTCCCATGTTTACGCCTTTCATTTTTTGTCCTTCCAAGGAAGATACAAACGACTTAATCAGTGGGAACATGTCGTTATTATACGTTGGAGAACCTAAAATCAATCCGTTGTAAGTCCAAGTTTCAGCTAATAGATAGGATGGGTGAGTACGGCTAATATCATAAATGCGAACGTTCTTCACGCCCTCTTGTCCCAAAGCTCTACCGATAAAGTTAGCCATTTTCTCAGTGCTACCATACATGGAACCGTAGATGATAATAACGCCTTCACGACGTTTTTGCGAACTTAAATCATCGTATAAATCCACAATTTTAGAAACGTTATTTCTCCAAATAGGACCGTGATCCGGGCAAATCATTTCAATATCCAAAGCTTTTAATTTTTGAATGGCACGGGCCACCTGAGTGCTGAACTTACCGATAATATTTACATAATATCTAATGGTTTCTGATTCGTAGAAATCCCAGTTAATCTCATCATCAAAGATGCTTCCATCTAAACAACCAAAGCCACCAAAAGCGTCTTGAGAGAATAGAACTTTATAATGAGGATCATATGAAACCATAGATTCAGGCCAGTGAACCATAGGAGTCATGTAGAAAGTCAGACTCATTGTCCCTAAATCAAGGGTATCCCCCTCTTTAACCACGAGGAAATTATCATCAGATATTTCGTAGAAATTCATAAGCATGTCTTTGGTTTTGGCATTACCTACTAGCTGAACATTAGGATAGGCAGCCAACAATGCAGGTATAGAACCGGAGTGGTCAGGCTCCATATGGTGAATAACATGATAATCCAAATCCCTACCATCAAGAGTATCCCTAACACCTGCTAAAAAAGTTTCCACGCCTGTTTCTTTAACAGTATCTAAAAGAGCAGTTTTTTCGTCCTTGATTAGAAAAGCATTGTATGCAATTCCATGATCTAAAGGCCACATATTCTCAAAAAGTTGAGTCAAGCGATCATTTACACCAATATAATACATGTGATCATTGATTTTTACATTATTTGTATACATAATAACTCCTTTCATATTAGACTGCTAAATAAGTATGTTCTTGCAATATTAACTATCTACAATATCTTTACACTTCTTAATATGTGATTGACCCCCAAAGTAAGGACGTAATACTTCCGGAATCAACACCAATCCGTCGCTTTGCTGGAAGTTTTCTAAAATAGCTGCAAATGTTCTTCCAACCGCTAAGCCGGAAGCGTTCAAAGTGTGTAAGAAATTCACCTTCTTAGAATCTTTACTACGAAATTTAATATTTGTTCTCCTAGCTTGGAAATCTTTAAAATTAGAACAACTGGAGATTTCCACATATCTATTATAACAAGGCATCCAGACTTCAATATCATAAGTCTTGGCTGCAGAAAAACCTAAATCCCCAGTGCACAATTCAACAACTCTATAAGGAAGTTTAAGAGCTTGTAATATTTGCTCGGCATCGTTGGTAATAGCTTCTAAAGCGGTACTTGAATCAGCCGGATGTACAAAATTCACCAACTCCACCTTGTTAAACTGATGATTTCTGATTAAGCCACGAGTATCTCTGCCAGTTGCGCCTACCTCTCTACGAAAGCAAGGTGAATAAGCTGTTAACTTAATGGGCAAACTATGTTCATCTACTATTTCCTCTGCGAGCATATTAGTCAAAGGCACTTCAGCAGTGGGAACGAGAAAATAATCAGTGTTTTCCAATTTGAACATACCCTCCTCAAATTTGGGAAGTTGCCCAGTGCCAACCATGGAGCTGCTATTTACTACAAAAGGAGTACTACACTCTTGGTAGCCGTTAGAAGAGACATGAGTATCTAACATAAAATTAATCAAAGCCCGCTCTAGCTTAGCACCTTGACCTTTGAAAAGTGAAAAACGAGGCCCCGTAATTTTTCTAGCCCTGTCCCAATCCAAAATATTTAAGTCCACTCCAATATCCCAGTGCGGCTTAGGAACATATGGAAACTTAGTTGGCTCCATAAAGGTCCTTATTACAACATTGTCATTTTCATCAACACCAATGGGAACATCGTCATCAGGTATATTGGGGATATTCGAAAGATGCCTCTTAAGCTCTAAATCTATATCAACTACACGTTTTTCCAAAGTGCGAATGGTTTCGCTAAGAGTTTTCATTTCTTGTATAAGTGCAGTGGTATCCAATTTTTCTGCTTTTAATTTGGGAATATCCATGGAACATTTGATATGATGGGATCTCATTTCCTCCAATTCAGGAAGAATAGAACGCCTGGATTCATCTAATTTAACGATAGTATCTATTGGATAATTTCCACCCCTATTTAAGAGACTGCTTTTGACACCTTCCGCATCAGATCTAATGCGCCTTATATCAAGCATATCCCACCTCCTCAGTAGCTGCTAATTAGAATTATAACATAGTTTGAGAGGTGATTCCATAGTTTAGGGGTCTGTATAGAAAGCAATGTCACATATTTATCAAAATATTGTAGTAAAAATTTACAAATTGTTGTATGATAATGATAACAAACATACATATAATGCCAAGCGGGGCAAAAGAAAAGAGGAAGTATAATGAAACCTACAGTATATGATGGAATATTAGGATTAAGTGTAGGAGATGCATTGGGAGTTCCGGTTGAATTTGTCAGTCGAGAAGAACTAGATTCAAATCCAGTAGTAGGGATGAGAGAATATGGAACATACAATAAACCGGCAGGAACATGGTCAGACGATACATCCATGACCTTAGCCACAGCAGCAGTCCTTTGTCGTGATGACATCTCCCTATATGCCATGATGGAAGAATATGGAAAATGGATGACAGAAGGGAAATATACTTCAGATGGAGAAACCTATGATGTGGGATTGACAACGAGAATGGCAATAGAGCATTTTTTAGCAAATCATGATGCCGGATCCTGTGGAATGTCGGGAGAAGGAAGCAATGGAAATGGCTCATTAATGAGAATACTGCCACTGGCCTATGTCTTAACAGCTAAATACGGTTATGATTTAGCAAAGCATCCGGAAGCGATGGAAACAATCCACCAGGTATCTGCAATAACACATGGGCACCCCATTAGTCTAGTGGGCTGTGGAATATATGTAACGGTTATAGGAAAGTTGCTAGATCCAAAAAGAGCTCCTTGGTCTGTGGAAATGGGATTAGTCGAAGCCAGAGAATATTATATGAACCACTCAGAATACGCACCTATATTAGACGAATACCAAAGAATTTTCGATGAAAGTTTCTACACCTTAGATAGAGATGCAATTGTAAGTAGTGGATATATAGTAGATACACTAGAAGCGGCGCTATGGTCATATATGACGACCAAAACCTATCAGGAAGCAGTCTTAAAGGCGGTTAATTTGGGAGAAGATACAGATACGGTAGCGGCAGTAACAGGAGCATTGGCAGGCATAGCCTATGGTAGCAAATCAATACCACAAGAGTGGGTAGAGGAGATAAAAGGGCTGAACCAAATAAAAGAAATAAGCAAAGACTTGCAGACTAAAATTGATATTATGTAATTAATAAGAGGGTCTCCAAAATGCGAAAGCACAATGGAGGCTCTTTTTTTTATGGAAATTTGATTTTCACTTGACAAGTATATTAGAATATTCTAATATACTAATATAGAGAAAAGAAAGGATATGCCATGGAAGAAAAAAGATTACCGTTATCGGAAAATATTGAGCATAGAAAGATAATAGAATCAAAAGCTCAGCTATTAAAAGCATTATCTAACCCCATAAGGCTTTGTCTGATGGAGCAGTTAGTGGAAAATGGTGAAATGAACGTCTCCGAAATTATGGATTGTATGGGGACGACGCAATCAGGACTATCACAGCATTTAGCGAAGTTAAGGGACATGGGGCTAGTAGAGAGTAGGAAAAGTGGTAATCAGGTATTTTACACCTGTGAAAATGAAGAGCTATGTGATCTTATAAAATATATTTTAGTAGAAACAGAGTCATTATAGGCTAATATTCTATAATCAATGGGAGGTTAATATGAAAATTTTAGTTGTCGGTGGAGTGGCAGGAGGAGCAACGGCTATTGCACGTCTACGTAGATTAGACGAAAACGCAGAAATCATTTTGTTTGAACGAGGCAAATACGTTAGCTTTGCCAACTGTGGACTGCCATATTATGTTGGAGGCTCTATAGCATCTAGAGATGCTCTATTCGTATCTTCAAAGGAAGATATCGAAATGAAATACGGCGTTGAGATTAGAGTAGAAAATGAAGTAAAGAGCATTAATAGAGAAGCTAAAACAGTGGAAGTATATGATAAAGCCAATGGAAAATCCTATGTAGAATCTTACGATAAATTGTTATTATCCACCGGATCCCATCCATTTATTCCGCCAGTTCAAGGTGTGGATTTACCAAATGTATTCCAACTTTGGACAGTTCCCGATGTAGATAATATTGTATCTTTTATAAAAGAAAACAACCCTAAAAAAGCTGTAGTAGTAGGCGGTGGTTTTATTGGTCTGGAGATGGCAGAAAACCTAGTAGATAGGGGAATAGAAGTAACTCTAGTAGAGATGGCAGATCATATACTACCACCAGTAGATGGAGATATGGCAAAGCTTGTAGAAAACCACATGGTTCACAAAGGCGTAAGGTTGATGCTAGGCTGTGGGTTTAATGGAGTGTCGGAAGATGGAAAGCAAGTCCTATTAAATACAGGGGAAAAGATAGATGCAGATTTAGTGCTACTATCTATTGGAGTTCGCCCTAATAATGAATTGGCAGTGGCAGCAGGTTTAGAAATGAATCAACGAGGCGGGATTGTTGTTGATGACACCATGCAAACTTCAGATTCAAATATCTTTGCCGTAGGTGATGTAATCGGTGTACAAGATTATATCCTAGAAAAAGAAACCATGATTCCTCTTGCTGGTCCTGCCAACAAGCAAGGGAGAGCGGTGTGTGCAAATATGCTGGGATTGAAACCAGAGCATTATAAAGGGACTATGGGTACCAGTGTAGCAAAAATATTTGACCTGACAGCAGCAGGGGTGGGGGCAAATGAAAAGATACTAGCAAGAGAAGGCAAAAAATATGGAGAAGATTATTTTGTGTCGATAATACATCCAATGAGCCACGCAGGATATTATCCAGGAGCGTTACCTATGACGCTGAAAATAATCTTTGATAAATCCGGTAAAGTTTTAGGCGGACAAATTGTTGGATATGATGGAGTAGATAAACGAATCGACACCATTGCTACAACAATTCACTTTAAAGGGACAGTAAGGGATTTAAGTGAACTGGAATTGGCATATGCACCACCATATTCATCAGCAAAAGACCCTGTAAACTTTGCGGGATATACTGCGCTAAATATTTTAGAGGGGCTAACAGAGCCTGTATTATATAGAGAATGGAAAGAAAACCCCGAAAAATATCAACTATTAGACATTAGAGAAGACATGGAAGTCGTTGCGGGGACTATGCCGGGAGCTGTGCATATTCCATTAACAGAATTGAGAAAAAGACTTGGGGAACTTAGTAAGGATAAGGTCTATCTAGCATTTTGTTCAGTAGGGCTAAGGGGATATTTAGCAGAGCGAATTCTAAAGCAAAAGGGATGCCAAGTGAAAAATCTTGTAGGCGGATATCACACCTATCAAGATATGGAAGAAGATATTACCTCTGAAGCCAATAGGGGAATAGGAACTACCATAAAAAGCACAGAGCAAGATAAACTATCTATGGAAACTGTCGATTTAACTACACCAAATAAAGTGGAGATATTAAATGTTTGTGGATTAAGTTGTCCAGGGCCAATCGTGCAAGTTGCTAAGGCTATGGATAATATTGAGACAGGAACACAACTAGAGGTCACAGCTACCGATCCGGGCTTCACCAGAGATATTGCAGCATGGTGTAAA
This sequence comes from Tissierellia bacterium, assembly GCA_012728295.1. Taxonomy (GTDB): domain Bacteria; phylum Bacillota; class Clostridia; order Tissierellales; family Peptoniphilaceae; genus JAAYFJ01. The sequence continues at coordinate 81,713 of JAAYFJ010000022.1, forward strand.
AATACAGGGAATACGCTGATTGAAACATCAGAGGGGAAAGGGCAATTTTGTGCAATTCTGAGAAAAGGAGAGCTGGAAGAAGCCGTTAATCAGGCGACGCAAAATCTACCTGCAAAAAAAGAAAAAACCATGATTGTTTTTGATAACGATTTGGACAAAGCCATTGCATCCTTTATTATCGCCACAGGAGCAGCGGCCATGGGCAATAAAGTGCATATGTTCTTCACCTTTTGGGGACTAAGCATATTACGAAAAGAACAAGCACCGCCAGTTAAAAAGGATTTCATGGGCAAAATGTTCGGCATGATGCTTCCTAAAGGGAGCAGGAAATTAGGATTATCCAGAATGAACTTTGCAGGAGCAGGATCTAAAATGATTCGTTCTGTAATGAAGCAAAAGGGAGTGGATAGCCTAGAAACGCTTATTCAACAGGCGATAGATGCAGGCGTTGAGTTGGTTGCATGCCAAATGACCATGGACATTATGGGGCTAGCAAAAGAAGAGTTAATGGATGGAGTTCAAATTGGCGGAGTTGCCACCATGTTAAACGACAGCGATAACTCTAATATGAATTTATTTATTTAATAATATAGCAAAAACCTGAGGAAGACCTCAGGTTTTTTGTTGTAAGATGGCTTTTAGGAAATGAAATTTAATATGTTCCGATTCCATAAAAATAAAAAGGTTTTGTAGGGCAAAACCCTCGTGCCGAGTTTTTCACAAAAAAGAATACCACAAAATATGGTATTCTGGTTTTCTTAATATCCTTTTGTGGTATCCACCAAATTAATTAATTCTTTGCCCGACTTAAATCGCTTTAAATTCTCCACTAATGTTGCCATGGTTCGCTGTTCATTAATGGGGCTTACAAAGCTGGTATGGGATGAAATCAGGACATTTTCCATATTCCATAGGGGACTAGTTTCTGGAAGGGGCTCCAATTCAAATACATCTAGCGCAGCGAATGCAATATGATTTTTTTGCAAGGATTCGATTAAGGCCAATTCATCTATAATACTACCTCTTGCAATATTTATTATAGATGCACCCTCTTTCATTGAATTTAACAAATCAGAATCGACCAAATGGTGAGTTTCCTTGGTATATGGTGCTGTAATCACGATAAAGTCGCAATTACCAATGTTATTATTCGCTGATTCCATGGTATATACGCTGTGGAAAAATTCCCTTAGTTTTCCCGATTTGGAATATCCAACAATTTCACATCCAAAGGGGGTGAGTCTTTTCGCTGCTTCAATAGCAATGCTTCCGGTGCCAATGAATCCAACGGTATGATTTGAAAGTTCGCGGATACTCATTAGCTTTTGCCATTGTTTTTCAATTTGCAAATTATCCAAAGCACGAGAATATTTCAGTATCTCCAAGATTCGCATAACAACAAATTCTGCAATAGGAATTGAAAATGTGCCTCTATTATTGCAAAGCAATATTCCTCTCGATTCAATCTCTTCCAAAGGCATATGATTTATGCCCGCACTTCCAAGTTGAACCATCTTTAGATTTGGGTAATTTGAAATTGGCAAGAATCTAAAAGGCTCATGACCAAAGAGTATGTCTATGTTCAAAGCCAAAGCCTCATCTACACGAGTTTTTTTATAATCGTAAAAAGTATAGCCAAGTTTTTCAATGTCAGCAATGATTTTGTCAGGAACTGGTTGTGTATTTAAAATGTTCATAAAAGCTCCTATTCTTTAATATCCTCAACTACAATACGCTCAGGGTGCAACATAGGATTTTTTGTATCAGGAAAGCTTATTCTAGAAGAAACACCAAGGATATCAGAAGGTTCCCAAATAAATAGCCAAGGGCATAGCTCGTCTAAACGCTGTTGCAATGCAGAATATGAAGGGAGCCTAATTTCGGGGTTTAAAATTACATGGCTACTTTCAAGCATATTGTCCACGCCGGCGTCAGATAAAAAGCTGTAGTTTGCAGCTACCCCAGATAGATCCGTTTGGAAATGGAGTTGGAGCATGTCAGCCGGATCGGGACTTAACATCTGCACATTGTGAAGGTATAAATGATCCCTACCCTCCCTTAGCGCTTGGAAATAGGCTTGATCCTCATATCTATTGATAGTCAACGTAAAGCCATAGCCTAGCCACTGTTGTTCCAACACTTTAGCCAAATCCTCCATGGCCTTGTCGCCTTTAGAAATCGCCAAAGTCAACGCCAAATCATCATAACCAGCAGAAGTCAGCATAGCTTTTCCCTGTTCTCTATTGTGGAAAGAGGTGGCAGGATTAGATTCGCTAAAAGAAGCTCCAGCGGGAATAACACCTCCATGGGCTTTTCCACCCATAAAAGAAGCGACCTCTTCAGGGTCTGTCAACAGACGTAAGGCTCTAGGTATTGTCAAGTCGTTCATGGGTTCCTTTGAAAGGTTAGCTCCAACTGCTATAAAATGAAGAGGCAAATCAAAAATCCACCGACCGTTTTGCAGTGGTCTTAGGGTTTGAGACGTATCTACAGACGTAATTATTTGAATATTATCCTCCTCTAAAGCCTTAATTCTAGGCTCCTGCTCAGGAATGTTCCAATAAATAATGCCATCGTTCTTAACCTGATTCCTTAAATTAGGATTTACATCATAACTGACAAATTGCCCAGGACGCCATTCTTTCAATTTATATGGACCAGTTCCAATGGGATTTTGAGTATAGTTGTAATTTTCACCTAGATTATGATTTAATATACTAGTGGCAACAGTAGCTAGAGAAGTGGTTAAATCAGGCATAGGCTTTAAGGTAGTGAGTAAAATAGTATATTCGTCCTCAGCCTTAAGCTCATCTATATTTACACCATACAAAAGACTACCCCACATAGGAGATTCAGCAACTCTCTTTATAGTATAGATTACATCTTTGGCAGTCAACTGATCACCGTTATGAAACACTAGATTACGTTTTAATGTAAATTTATAGTTCAGTTCATCAATTAAATCCCAAGACTCAAGAGCATCAGGAACTAAAGCCCCTTGTTCATTGTACGTAAAGAGTCTGTGATATAGGGGAGCCGCAGTCATAAGGGAGACCTTATCCATGGTTTCCACAGGGCATAAACTGACGGGGCTATGTTCTAAAGCCACGTTCAACACTTTTTTTACATTAACTTTTTCTGGAAGTTCTGGAGCTTGCCCACATGAGCAAAGCAATATTATAACCAGAAATAAAGGTATTATTCGTCTCATAAGACTCCTTTCGAAGCGACAAAAAGTGCGCTTTCAATTTATAAAATAATCTGTTACAATAATAACCATATATTATTATAAGGGAGGAATATAGATTGAACTTTTTTCATCGATATAAATGGGCAATAGTATTTTTCGGATTAGGAATAATCTTCACACTAGCTAGGTTTATCGTTGGGCCGAGCATACCAGAAGGATATACTAAGCTAGAAAAATCAGAAGTGGAAAGTGTATTAAATGCCGAAGGAGATAAGATTCTCATAGACTTAAGAGACAAACAATCATATACACAAGGACATTTACCTAATTCCATATCCATAGCACCTAGAGAATTGACAGCAGCGCGAATGGAAGAATTGTCGGGAAATAAAACTAAACCCATAATAGTTATGAGTGACACAGACAAAAGCTCTTCCAAAATAGCACTTAAGATAGGGCATACAGGCTATACAAAAGTATATGATTTAGGTGGATTTGAAAATTGGAAACACATGATACCATAAATCTTAAAGTAGAAAAACGCCGAGAGGCGTTTTTTTATATATTATTGGGAGGGACCCTCTCTATTGCGCTAGAATTTATTAATTCACCAAGAACGCCTTCCGCCATATCCATAATCAGCCACAGTTCTTCTCTGCCAGAAGCACCGCCTTGCAGTTGAACCGATAGAGTTGCACTACCACCGTTGTTAATCAAGGTCATGTCAAAATTATTCAAACGCAAAATATACTCCTTAACCATAGGAGAAGATATTATATTAACAAATCTCAAAGAATCATCAGAATAAAAATCATATCTACTATCTAAAAGCAAATCACCAGTAGAACATGATGACAATCCAGCAGAGAGATATCCTCTGTCCGAAGACTTTTTAGAAAGCATAGAAAACATGAAGTTCACCTTTGGAGTCAAAGGCACTTCAACAGCAGTAGTCAACACTTTTGACTCGCCATTACTGGCCACTGTTTCATAGATTCTACCAGGAAATCCCCAGGAACCCGTCCACTCTAAATCCAAAGTGGATACGTGAATAGCACTCACGAAAAATCACCTCTTATTTAGTATATTCCGGTTGTTGCGGTGAGAAGTTTGTTCCACTCTCTACAAAGAAAACTGGACTTCTATGCAAGTCTCCATACATTGCCTCTAATTCCTCTTTATGATAAATATAATCCGCATCATCAAAATACTTTGCATCTACGGGACATTTTTTTACACAGGCATTGCATTTAATGCAAATATTATGATAATTTCTAACGTTGTGATAATCTATTGCACCCATAGGACAAGCCTTCACGCACAATTTACAATTTATACAAGCATCAGAAGTTTTAGGCTTAACCTTTCGGATATCAACGGAATTGCCATCTCTATCCCTGGGAACGTAATAAGGCCTATAAGGACGCACTCCCGGCAGCTCAACTGTTAAAAAAGGCTCACCATTACGAATTCTATCAGCTAAAGATTCTGCCCACTTATCAAGAATATCCATATCAGACTCATCAGGTCTGTTTTTCCCTAAGCTATAGGAAAATGAATGCTCGCCAACAAAAGCCCCACCTGAAATTGTAGTTATTCCCGCATCCTCCATCAAATCCTGCAGTTCCACCAAGGCATCATCAAAATTTCTATTACCATAAACGACCACAGGAACACCGAGAGCACCGCTGCCCTGTAGTTCCCTTAAAAATGGCAATAACACATTGGGAACCCTACCGGCAATGACAGGAACTCCCAAAATAAGCAAATCACCTTCTCCATATTTAGGAACTCTGACTCTCTCAGCAGGCAATGTGAAATCACGGTGCTCCACATCGTCTATTTTTAAAAGTACGCTAAGTTTTTTTGCAAGCCCCATAACAGTTTTTCTGGTATGGCCGGTCGGGCTGAAAAACATAGTACATATTCTATTCATAACCATCCTCCTAACCATCTTCTAACACATTATATCACATTAAACAAGCATTTCGCAAAATGGTCGAAACGAGAAAAAAGCGAAAGCCTTAAGGGCTTTCGCTTTTAGTAATATTCTAAAATTTGAACACGTTAATACCTGTAATATCACATTTCTGGCGCTCAATAGTACCATCCAATATGGTTATGGCAATTTCGCCTGTGCCACCGATGATACCAGACTTCAGGTGGCCACCCATTACTACGCCCTCCTCATCACCGATGGTAACGTGGTAATGGCCGTAAAAATCACCATCTTTAGTGGTTATATTACCCAAAAGAGAAGTTAGTTCAAAAAACTGGTTAAAAGTAAGTATTTCATAGTTTCGCGTAGGCACGTCATAGACACCGATTTCAACGCTATCAAAAGCGCCTATGCCAGCAACGGTAGCCAGTTTTACATTTTCCTCACGACAAACTTTTTCAATGGAAGACACTAATTCTTCGCCATAATCCACCCTAAGCATAATAGTATTATCAAAACGACGGTATTCCATAATAACCTCCTTAGTTTTATTAAGACTCTCTGGTACATATGTTCCCAAAAACCATATAAATTATGCAAAAATAAATTGCCAATGAAATCATATACCATAGACGATATAGCCTTGATACAATAGTATCTTCAAGTTATAATGAATTGACGACTAAATAGGAGAAAAACCATGGCAATACCATCTACAATGCTACTATACTTTTTAATAATCACATTGATTTGCTACTATCGAATGCCAAAATCTTGGCAACCATCGATACTATTATTAGCAAGTTGGATGTTCTATGCCTCTTGGCAGCCGGGATATTTAATATTACTAGGATTTGGAATAGTAATAACAAGATATCTCGTATTTGCCATGGGAAAATCAGAAAACAAAAAGAAATACTTAATAGCGGGATTGACATATCACCTAGGAATATTGATACTATTTAAATATTTGAATTTTTTCAGCAAAACAGCAGCCATGATAGCAGGATGGACAGGTTTTTCTTGGGAACCTTGGATTAGTCCATGGATGTTGCCAATTGGCATTAGCTTCTATACATTTGAAGCCATGGCAATGCTCATAGATACTTATAGAGGAAAAGTTGCACCAGCAAATATTATGGATACAGCCCTTTACTTAAGCTTTTTCCCTACGATTCTATCAGGACCAATAGAGCGAATACAGAGCATGAAGCCGATGATGAGAGAACCTCATCACTTCTCATTTACCCAGCTAAAAGCAGGAGCTGTACTAATGGCATATGGTGCTTGCAAAAAACTGGCAGTGGCAAACGTTTTAGCAGCAATAATTGCGCCTGTATTTGAAAATCCCAGTGGCTACGCAGGCTGGCCGGTAATCTTGTCAATGATAGGCTTTAGCTTACAAATATACTATGACTTTTCCGGATACTCAGACATGGCCAGGGGCATGGCAAAACTATTTGGCTACGAGATAATGGAAAACTTCAAAAAACCATATGGCGCCATATCAATGTCAGACTTTTGGAGAAAATGGCACATATCATTATCCACATGGTTCAGAGACTATTTATATATTCCTCTAGGAGGAAATAGGGTAAGTCGTGTGAAGCGGTGGAGAAATCACATTATTGTATTTGGACTATCAGGCCTTTGGCATGGAGCAGCAGGACATTTTGTTTTTTGGGGCGCATATCACGGAGTGCTAATGGCGCTGGGCGATGTAAAAAGACAGATATTGCCGACAAAAGAAAGCACAACTATAAAAACGATATTGGCAAAAATTTGGACATTTATATTAGCCACAGTGGGATGGGTTTTTTTCAGAGCGGCAACTGTAAAAAATGGAATATTAATTTTAGTACAAGCCACAAAAAACCTTGGAGCAAGTCCAGGAGGGTGGATGTACGAAGTTGGGCTAACAGACATAAGTATATTGATGCTAGGGTTCACAATAGTACTACTAGGTCTAATATCGTATTTTGCAAAAGAAGAACCTGTTGAAGAGTATTTAATGAAACGAAATTATTATTTAAGAGCTATATTATTATATGCAATAATCTTTGCCACAATGCTATTTGGGAGCTACGGATATGAAGAGACAACGCAATTCATCTATTTCCAATTCTAGGGAAACCATAAGATTAATAGTATTTCTTGTAGGCTTTGCCATATTGGCAGGCCTATTTGGCAAGGCGTTATTAAAAGTTAACAAAGAAGCCACCTATTATGCAGAAGAAAAATGGCAAGACTATTACAGCAAAGAGAAAAACTCCATAGATGCCATAATATTAGGACCGTCCACTGCATATCATACATTGGATCCAAATATATTGGCAGAAAGTGGAACAGAAGCATTTAATATGGGGAGCCCACTACAAAAACCAAAAGAGACATATCATGTATTGAAAGAACTATTAAAAACTCAAAAACCATCCTATATAATATATGATTTTTATTGGGGAGTATGTAGTGACGAAAAATATTTAAATGCAAAACTATTTAACTACCAGCAAATGAAACCATCAGTAGAAAAGATTAAATACTTCCTCAATGTCTTTGAACCCGATCAATATGGCTATGCAGCCATGCCAATGATGGTATACCATAATAGCACAGAAAAAGTATTAGACGTATTAGCAAAAAGAGTGGATAATTTCCCAGAAAAGGAAGCATATCTGGCAAAATATAGAGGTAGAGGATTTGAAGCACAAAAGGAACAATGGGATGGAACAGTAGAGGGATTTGACCCAGAACAAACGGCAGTACCAGAATTTGGCTGGAGTGAAAGCGAGCTAAAGTGGCTCGACAAAATCTATAAGCTATGTAAAAATAATGGAATTGAGCTGATTATGATAACCTCACCACTTTCCATTGAATACATGGAAGCATATAATCAACACTGGTATAATTATGGAAATATTCATAAATTTATGGTGGACTGGACAGAGAAAAGAGGAATCAAATACAAAGACTACAATTTCCTGGACATAGGATTAAAACCAACAGACTATACAGATACACACCATTTAAATGAAAATGGAGCAAAGATAGTGACACAAGAATTTATTAAAGATTTTTCAATGGGGAAATGATATTGTAGGAACGTGCTTTATCAGTTCCGAACGGATAAAAACAAAATTATATATTATTATCGGAAGGGGAAACCCTTCCTTTTTTTGTTTTTGTAGGGCAAAACCCTAACTGAATACAAAGGGTTTGTAGGGAATGGTTTTATGTACTGAACAGATAAAAATATAATAATAAACATTTAACAGGAACGGAGCAGCACAAGGCAGCTCCCTACAGAAAATCAAAAATGAATAAAACAAAGGTTTTGCCCTACAGCATAAAAAAATCGGGCTATATATAGCCCGATTATTCACTTCACTATTTTATTTTCTTTGTCAACGTAGCAGTTTGTGTGTCTTGGTTCCAGGACAAATCGTTGCCTGAGGATGGGTGTTCTCTAGTCATTCCCAAAGTCTCTGCCAAAACTCCCAGCGACACATATAAGCGGTCATCTACCAACTGTGGCGCCGTGTTTGTAGGTATCATTTTACCGTTTAACTCCATGTCTCCGGTGTCTATATTGACGGTAATCGTATTTTTTGCATCTGAAAAGGTTGCAATGCGTTTGTCGTTATTATAGCTTACTTCCATTTGCAGAGCTTCTGCGGCATATCTTAACGGAAGCATCATGCGGTTTTCATAAATATATGGTGGTGCATCCATTATGGTTCTACCAAAATTGGTACCATAAGAATTATCCCCTATTGTAAAGGTAATAATAAGTGTGTCTAAGTTATCATACGCTTCTTTCACAGGATCTTTTGCTGCAGCTACAGGCTTGTCAGCAATGGCAACTCCATATTCTTCTTTTGGTTTTACAGTATTTTCCTCCACCGGAGGTTTTGGTGGGCAAGTGCCTCATCCCGCATATGCGCCAGGGGCAAATATACTACATAGAACAAGAGAGGATAATATAAAAGCCATTCCTCGTTTCAACTTTTTTACATTCATTTTCTTCCTCCAAAATATTATTTTTTTATGCTAGAGTATTATGTAATTCTATAATTATATCATTTGTTATTAATTTCATCTATATTTCATAACAAAAAATAAATTAAAATTTTCAGTAATCCAGCTTATTAGAGGCATATGAAAAATATTCGCATTTTTTTAACAATTTTTGCAAAAAGGTATTTTCTTTCTAATGCAAATGTTGTATAATGACATTGTAAATTAATATAGTGGTTGAAGATGCGGGAAAATTTTCCAAAAGGAAAAGCCGACGGTACAAGTGTGACCCCACCAAGGCACATGAAATTCTCAGGCTCCAGAACTCGCGTTGGACAGATCTCTGAAGTGTAACGACAACAGGGGACCGGTAATGGTCTTTATGTTGTTTTTTTATTACCTATAATGGAGGAAGAAGTGTTAATAATTACAAATAATCCAAGAGTGAAAGAAGTATATTCATCTAAGACGCAACTATATGAAAAGGAAGAATATGTAGATATTTTAATAAGAGTAAGGGACTTAGTTCACGCTGGATATATTATATTGACACACCCACTATATGGAAGCGTAAAACCATATGAGACTCCGTTTCGAACGGTAGTATTGCAAGAGGGAAGTAAGTTGGACATGAATTCGCTGGCGCTGATTGAAGAAGCCATTGCCACAGCTACTAAGTTTAAAAGAGATGCTAATAGCAAGCAGTGGACAAGCAGTGTCATTGAAGACTTTCAAGTAATAGACTTGGACCTTATAGGTACAGCTATTGAAAGAATATAAGGAAGGTAAGGTGATTAAATGGATCAAGTGTTCGACATAGTTATTATTGGCGCAGGTCCGGCAGGTTTATCTGCAGGTTTATATGCGGGTCGTTCAAAAATGAAAGCTTTAATCCTAGAAAAGGACAATAATGGAGGGCAAATTGCCATAACCCATGCTGTGGAAAATTATCCAGGCTCCATTGAAAACGCCACTGGCCCATCATTAACTAAGAGAATGGTTGAACAATGCCAGTCGTTTGGAACTGAAATCGTTCGTGACACCATTGAATCCTTAGAGTTAGATGGAGATGTTAAAAAAGTAATAGGAGAAAAAGGAACATATCTAGGCAAAACTGTTATTATTGCCACTGGTGCCGACGCTAGAAAAATTGGCTGTCCAGGAGAAAAGATGTTTGCAGGAAAAGGTGTTTCCTACTGTGCAACTTGCGATGCTGATTTCTTTGAAGAGTTGGAAGTATTTGTAGTTGGTGGCGGTGACAGTGCCATAACAGAAGCCCTTTATCTGACTAGATTCGCAAGGAAAGTCACCATTGTCCACAGAAGAGAAGGCTTGCGTGCTAACAAGGATTCCATTGAAATTGCCAAAGCTGATCCTAAAATCCACTGGAAGTTACACAAAGTTGTAAAGGAGATTAAAGGCGATGGAATATTAGAATCCATAGTACTTGAAGATACAAGAGATGGTGAGCTAGAAGAGATTTTTGCAGATGAAGATGACGGCACCATGGGAGTATTTGTGTTTATCGGAATGATACCTCACACTGAGTTGGTAAAAGATATTTTGGCAACAGACGATGAAGGATATTTAATAACTGATGATGAAATGAAAACCTCTATTCCAGGTGTATTTGTAGCCGGTGATGTTCGCAGCAAAAAGGTAAGACAGGTGGTAACGGCAGCGTCTGACGGAGCGGTTGCAGCCATTTCTGCAGAACATTTCATTTTCGGCACCCCCTAATATTAGTTATCACTTTGGTGGTAAAAACCCAAAGAAAGGAGATATAAATGCTAGAACTTAACAAAGAGAATTTTGAACAGGAAGTATTGGAAGCTGAAGGCTTAGTATTTGTAGACTTTTGGAGCAATGGTTGTGAACCATGTAAAGCGTTAATGCCTGATGTACTACAGTTGGCTAAACAATATGGTGACAAAATCAAATTCTGTTCACTAGACATTACAAAAGCCAGAAGATTGGCTATTAAACAAAAGGTTCTTGGACTTCCAACAATGCTAATGTATAAAGATGGAGAAAAAGTTGGAGAGATAAACCAAGACACTGCTACCATTGCAAATATTGAAGCAATGATAAAAGAGCATTACGCATAGTAGAAAAAAATTTACTAAAAGAGTAAAAGGAGGCGTAAAATGCGTCTTGAACTAGGGAAAATCCAGATACGAGATATCGTATTCGGAGAGAAGTCCGGCATATCCAATGGAGTACTAACCATTGATAAAGCTGAATTAATCAAAATCGTTGGAGATGATGAGCATATTAGCTCAGTGTCAGTAGACATTGCCAAACCAGGCGAGAGCATTAGAATAATGCCGGTAAAAGATGTTATCGAACCAAGGGTAAAAGTAGAAGGTCCTGGACAAGTATATCCTGGATTGCTAAACAAAGTTGGAACGGTAGGCGAGGGTGTAACTCACGCACTTGCGGGAATGGCTGTGGTAACCACAGGTAAGATAGTAGGCTTTCAAGAAGGTATTATCGATATGTGTGGCATAGGAGCAGACTACACTCCGTTTTCAAAGCTAAACAACGTGGTTCTAACCATTGAACCAACTGAAGGAATCAAACAGCATGAGCATGAGCGAATTGTTCGCATGGCAGGACTAAAAGCAGCTCGTTATTTGGGAGAATTGGGAAAAGACATTAAACCTGATGAAGTAAAAACCTATGAAACACTTCCATTATTAGAGCAGGTTGCACAATATCCTGAATTGCCAAAAGTTCTATATGTATATATGTTACAAACTCAAGGATTGCTACACGACACATATGTATATGGAGTAGATGCAAAGCAAATAGTGCCTACATTGCTATATCCTACAGAGCTAATGGACGGAGCCGTATTAAGTGGAAACTGCGTGTCAGCTTGCGATAAAAACCCAAGCTATGTTCATTTAAACAACGGTGTGGTGGAACAATTATATGCTCAGCATGGAAAAGAAATAAACTTCCTAGGGGTAGTCATCACCAACGAAAACGTTTATTTAATGGACAAAGAGCGTTCTTCAAACTGGACCGCAAAGCTTTGTCGCTACTTGGGAGCAGATGCTGTCATCATTACTCAAGAAGGTTTTGGAAATCCAGATACAGACTTGATAATGAACTGCAAAAAAATTGAGAGCGAAGGCATAAAAACCGTTATCGTAACTGACGAATACGCTGGTCGTGACGGTGCTAGCCAGTCGTTAGCAGATGCTGATGAAAAAGCTGACGCAGTAGTAACAGGTGGAAACGCCAATGAAGTGGTGTTATTGCCTAAGATGGATAAAATTATAGGTCATGTGAGCGTAGCAGATGTAATTGCAGGAGGTTTCGACGGCTCTTTAAGAGAAGACGGTTCTATCGAAGTGGAAATCCAAGCGATAACAGGAGCTACTAACGAAACAGGATTTGGATATTTAACAGCAAAAACACTTTAATTAATAATTTATGAAAGGGAGAACATGATGAATTATTTAGAAAACAAAAAAGTCATCATCGTAGGCGACCGTGACGGTATTCCGGGACCTGCCATTGAGACTTGTGTAAATACAATTGAGAATGTGGAAGTAGTATTCTCATCCACAGAGTGCTTCGTCTGAACTAGCGCCGGCGCTATGGACTTAGAGAACCAAAAACGCGTTAAAGACATTACCGATAAATTCGGTGCTGAAAACGTAGTTGTTCTTCTAGGTGCAGCAGAAGCCGAGTCTGCAGGTCTTGCAGCCGAAACAGTAACAGCAGGTGACCCTACCTTTGCAGGCCCCTTAGCGGGAGTCGAATTAGGATTACTCGTATTTCATGCCATGGAGCCTGAAATGAAAGAGCTCTATGATCCGGATGTATACGATGAGCAAATGGGAATGATGGAAATGGTATTTGACGTGGATGAAATCTGTGAAGAAATGAATGAAATCCGCGGCGAATTCTGTAAATTCCTCTAAAACCATCGGAACATCCTCACTATAAAAGTCTCGTAAAATAACGAAGCTTATCAAAAGAGGAGCAAATAAATGGGAAAAATTAGAGTAGTTCATTATATAAACCAATTTTTCGCAGGCATTGGTGGAGAAGAAAAAGCTGACACCAAACCGATGATAATGGAAGAAATGCCTGTTATCAGTCAACAATTGCAAAAGCAATTAGGCGATGAATTTGAAGTAGCTGGAACCGTAGTATGTGGAGATAGCTACTTTAACGAGAACCTTGAATCAGCATCTGAAGAAGTCCTTAAGATGATAGAATCTTTCGAGCCGAGCCTATTTATAGCAGGACCTGCATTTAACGCAGGACGCTATGGGGTAGCAGCTGGAACGATTACTGAAATGGTTAAATCCAGATTAGGCATTCAAGCAGTAACCGGAATGTATGAAGAAAACCCGGGCGCTGACATGTTTAAAAAACATGTATATATTGTAAAAACAGCTAATTCAGCAGCAGGTATGAGAAAAGACTTACCAAAGATTGCTAAATTGGCAAAAAAATTGGCATTAGGTGAAGAACTGGGAACACCAGATGAAGATAATTACATGGAAAGAGGAATTCGTGTAAACTACTTCGCAGAAAAAACTGGTTCAGAACGTGCAGTGGATATGCTTATTAAAAAGATTAAAGGCGAGCCGTTTAAAACGGAATATCCAATGCCTGTATTTGACAGAGTTGCACCTAATCCTGCAATAGCAGATTTGAAAAAAGCTACCATCGCACTGGTAACATCAGGCGGAATAGTACCAAAAGGAAACCCGGACCACATTGAATCCTCATCTGCATCAAAATATGGCGAGTATTCTCTGGCTGGAGTGGAAGTTCTAACAGAGGCGACTTATGAAACGGCACACGGAGGTTATGACCCTGTATATGCCAATGAAAACCCAAATAGAGTTCTTCCCGTAGACGTGCTAAGAGACATGGAAAAAGAAGGATTAATTGGAAAACTTCACGAATTATTCTACACCACAGTAGGTAATGGTACTGCTGTAGCCAGCTCAGTGGCATATGCAACTGAATACGCTAAGAAATTGGTAGAAGCAGGAGTTGATGGGGTTATCTTAACCTCCACCTGAGGCACCTGTACACGTTGCGGAGCAACAATGGTAAAAGAAATTGAAAGAGCGGGACTTCCCGTAGTTCATATATGTACAGTAGTTCCTATCTCATTGACAGTTGGAGCAAATAGAATTGTTCCTGCAGTGGCAATTCCTCACCCACTGGGCAATCCTAAATTAGACGCAGCAGAAGAAAAACAACTACGTCGTAAATTAGTTGAAAAAGCCCTAGGATCATTGACACAAGAGATAGAAGACCAAACGGTATTCGAATAATAGCAAGTATTGGCCCGCACCTTGCGTGCGGGCTAATATTAAAAAGGAGGAATTTATGACATTTCCTGTAATCAAAGGAGCGGGATATATCCTAGCCCATACTCCGGATATGATAGTACAAAATGGATCCACATGTTCTGTAGAAAGAATTACACACCCTGAATCTGAATTTTTAAAAGAAGTTGGCAAACACATCAGAAGCTATGAAGATGCTGTTAACTACTTGCCAAATCAGATTTATATCGGCAATGTAAGACCCGAAGAGATGATTGGAAAACCATTACCATGGACAGCTATAGAGCATAAAGGAACCAGAGAAGGAAAATTTGGACAAATAATCCCAGAAGAAGAATTTATAGCATTAATGCAGCTATGCGATGTATTTGACCTAGTATTTTTGTCTGAAGACTTTGTATCTAAAATGAAAGCGGTAGTAGAAAATGCATATCCTGAATTAGAAGCGTTCTTCGGCAAGATAAAGGGCAGCGATATAGCACAGGATATGGCAAAAATTCCGGAACACCTAAGAGAAGAGCTGATATTCCAAGGAGAAGTAGTGGGATATGTTAAAGCAGCTCATGATGTAGACGTAAACCTTTCAGCCCACACTATGTTTGAAAACTTAGTAGCAAAAACCAGTGGAGTACTAAGTGTTTTAGCAATGCTAAAAAACACAGGGATTGCTCCTGAAAGCATAGACTATGTATTGGAATGTTCTGAAGAAGCGTGCGGCGATATCAACCAAAGGGGTGGAGGCAACTTTGCCAAGGCAATCGCAGAAGTGGCAGGCCTAAAAAATGCATCTGGCTCAGATACCAGGGGATTCTGTGCAGCTCCAGTACACGCAATGGTAGAAGCATCTGCATTGGTAAAATCTGGAATATTCAAAAACGTATTGGTAGTAGCAGGAGGATCCACTGCAAAATTAGGCATGAACGCCAAGGATCACATTGCCAAAGGACTACCGGTTATAGAAGATGTAGTAGGTGGATTTGCAGTGCTTGTAAGCGAAAACGACGGAGTTCATCCAGTGATTCGCACTGACATGATAGGCAAACACAACGTAGGCACCGGAGCATCACCACAAGCTGTAATGACAGCACTAATTGCTGATGCCCTAGCAAAGGGTGGACTAAAATCCACAGACATTGACACCTTCTCAGTAGAAATGCAAAATCCGGACATTACAGTTCCGGCAAAAGCTGGAAACGTTCCCGAAGCCAACTACAAGATGATAGCAGCCCTAGCTGTGAAAAATGGAGAAATAGAAAGAAAAGAATTGGCAGATTTTATTTCTGCAAAAGGTCTACCAGGTTGGGCACCGACTCAAGGCCATATTCCATCAGGAGTTCCATATGCGGGATTCATGATAGACGACCTGACCACAGGCGATAAAAACAGAGACATGATAGTAGGAAAAGGAAGTATATTCCTAGGAAGAATGACAAATCTTTTTGATGGGCTATCCTTTATCATTGAAAGAAACAGCGGTGAAAAAGAAGAATCATCATCAACGGACAAAGAACAGATAAGACAACTGTTGGCTGAAGCCATGGCACAAATGGCACAAGAACTGCTTAAGAAAGAGGAGTGAGAACATGTCCAAACAAAAACTGGCGGAAGTATTGTTGGAAACGTCCCAAGCCCTCTTAACAGGTAATTTTGGAACTAAATCCAAAATCGGGCTAGTGGTATTAGGTAGCGAACACGGTGCAAATACCATGATTGAAGCCGCCAAATTGGCAAAAGACTCACGCTTTGAAATAGTGCTACTAGGAACCGACGAAGAAATCGACGGGATAAAAACTATTAAGGCGGTCAATCCGGACGAAGCCCATAAAATAATGGAAGAGCTATTAGATAGCAACGAATTAGACGCATGCGTAACCATGCACTACGACTTCCCCATAGGAGTAGCAACAGTAGGCAGAGTAATTACACCAGGTAGAGGAAAAGAGATGATAATCTCAGCAACTACAGGAGTAACAGCCACAGACAGAGTGGAAGCTATGGTGAAGAATGCTATTATTGGAATTGTAGCAGCAAAATCCATAGGAATAGAAAACCCCACTTTAGGAATATTGAATATTGAAGGGGCAAGACAAACAGAGCAAATATTAAAGCAACTGCAAGAAAATGGATATCCTATTGCATTTGCAGATTCCATGAGAGCAGACAAAGGCATGGTCATGAGAGGAAATGACCTGCTACACGGTAGTTGCGACATAATGGTGGCAGATTCATTAACAGGTAACTTAATGCTAAAAATATTCTCATCCTTTACCACAGGAGGAGATTATGAATCCTTAGGATATGGATATGGACCAGGAGTTGGAGAAGGCTATAAAAGAAAAGTATTCATCGTATCCAGAGCCTCAGGAATCCCTGTAGTGGCAAATGCAATTAAATATGCCTATGAAACAGTTGCAGGAAATATAGAAGAAAAAACTACAAACGAATTTGCAGCGGCAAAAAAAGCAGGGCTAGACAATATTTTAAGAGAGCTACACGAAAGAAAAGCCAAAACCGAAGCGACAGTAGAACCACCAGCAAAGGAAATTGTGACCAAAAGCATTGGCGGAATAGAGATTATGGATCTAGACGATGCAGTAAGCAAGCTTTGGAGCGTAGGAATATATGCAGAAAGCGGAATGGGATGCACAGGACCGGTGGTTATGGTAAATGAGAAAAATATTGAAAAAGCACTGGAAATAATGAAAGAAGCCAAATTCATATAGAGCTAAAACGGATGGAAGCCTTGGCACACCATCCGTTTTAAGATAAAATTATGCTGATTAAAAATAATTAATAAAATTTGAAGAAGGTAGAATATGATTAATTATCAAAGAGAATTAGACAAATTATTAGAGAGCTTAGAAACCAAGCCCAAACTTCTATTACACAGCTGTTGTGGGCCATGTAGTAGCTATGTAATAGATTATTTAAAAAAATATTTCGAAATAACAATATTTTTCTACAATCCTCAAATTGAACCTAGGGAAGAATACCTTCATCGTTTGGAAACACAAAGAGAACTGGCATTAGAATATGAGATAGAAGTTTTAGAAGGGCATAGAGATGCTACCCCGTATTACAACGGAATTAAAGGCATGGAAAACCAGCGAGAAGGTGGAGAACGATGTGGAATTTGCTATCAGTTTAGAATGGAAGAAACGGCTAAAATGGCGAAAGAAAACAATTTTCCATACTTTGCCACCACACTATCAGTAAGCCCACACAAAAATGCACTAAAAATAAATAAAATAGGAGAGCAACTATCCTTAGACTACGAAATAAACCACCTGCCCTCAGATTTCAAAAAAAGAGGTGGGTATCAGAAATCTGTAGAAATTTCAAAAGAGCTAGGGCTATATAGACAAGACTATTGCGGATGCATATTCAGTAAAAATCAAAGAGAACAAGAAAAACAGACTCATGAAAAGGGGGAAGAAAAAAATGGCAGTAATGGAAATTAGTATTGTACCCATTGGTACAAAAGAAACCTCAGTTAGCAAATACGTGGCAGAAGCATATAAAGCCATAAAAGATAGGGACGATATAAACGTATTGCTGACTCCAATGGGCACAACCCTTGAAGGAGAATTGAAAAACCTATATGAAGCAGCACAAGAAATGCAAGAAGCGGTATTTGCCACAGGGATGAAAAGGGTCTATACAGTGATAAAAATTGACGACAGAAGAGATAATCCACATCCTATGTCAGAAAAGACAAAAGCTGTAATGGAAAAACTATAAGACGAGGGAATTATGCAAACCAATCAACTAGGCACCACATCAATAAAAAAGATATTTTTTCAACTTACAATACCAGCAGTGGTGGCACAATTGGTCAACCTTCTTTATAATATGGTCGACAGAATGTACATCGGTAGAATAAAAGATATTGGACCCCTGGCGTTAACAGGAGTAGGCGTAAGCATGCCCATAATTATGCTAGTCGCCGCATTTGCTGTCCTCATAGGAGCAGGCGGAGCACCGAGGGCGTCAATACTCATGGGAGCCGGGAAACGCCAAGAAGCAGAGAAAATATTAAACAATTGCGCTGCAGCCTTGGCTGTACTGGGCTTAGTGCTAACTGTTCTCTTTTATACTTTCAAAGAAAAACTGCTAATTGCCTTTGGTGCCAGCGATCAAAGTTTAGTATATGCACTGGAATATACGGGAATATATATTCTCGGATCCATTGCAGTAATGATAACACTGGGATTGAACTACTTTATCTCAGCGCAAGGCTTTGCCACAACCAGCATGAAAACGACACTTATAGGCGCGGGACTAAATATTGTATTAGATCCGATATTTATTTTTGGCCTGAAAATGGGAGTTAAAGGAGCAGCATTAGCAACGATTATATCCCAGACCATATCCTGTATATGGGTATTACTGTTTTTAATGGGACCTAAAACAGTATTAAAAATAAAGAAATCATCCCTTGAACTATCATCAAAAGTCATGGCACCTGTTTTAGCACTGGGATTTTCGCCATTTATAATGCACTCCACCGAAAGTCTGCTGCAGATAACCTTTAACACCTCGCTGGCAAAATACGGAGGAGACCTATATGTGGGAACCATGGCGATAAATGCCATACTAATGCAATTTGTATGGCTACCACTGGCAGGCTTCACCCAAGGAGCAACCCCAATAATAAGTTATAACTATGGAGCGAAAAATAAAGACAGAGTAAAAGACACAATTAAACTACTTATAAAAACGTGTTTGATATACTCTGTAACCCTATTTATATTTATTCAGGTATTTCCAGGATTATTTATCAACCTTTTCACCAAAGACGCTAAACTATTTGAAGCCACATCGTGGACCTTGAGAATATATGCTGGAGGAATATTCTTATTAGGAATTCAAGCAGCCTGTCAGCAAAGCTTTATTGCCTTTGGACAAGCGAGGACAAGCGTGTTTTTAGCACTGTTTAGGAAAATAGTAATGCTGATACCGTTGATATATTTTTTGCCACACATTTTGCCAAATGCCGTCCAAGCGGTATATATAGCAGAGCCCATAGCAGATATAGTAGCAGCGTTAGTG
>JAAYFJ010000068.1 GCA_012728295.1 Tissierellia bacterium
ACACTACCAGACGCAGTAAAAAATGCAATATACCATTTAGCTACAAGCTACCCAAGTTCGTCAATATGCAGAAAAGTTCTACAGCAGGGCTAGGGAGATGCCGGAGAATCCCCGGCGGGACCTATATAGGTCCTTTCCGCTCAACCTGCTCAAAGCAGGAATAAAAAGGAGGGATTTCATGACCAGAATGGAAAAGTTTATAAAAGCACTAGAACATACCCCAACATTATTCTATCTACCTGAATCAGTGATTATTCTAGACAGAGAAAGCAAAGAAGGTTATATTGAAGTAGCAAATGAAGAATTTGTAAAGGAATTTGATATGGAACCAGGAGATGATGCATTTTACAAGAGATTTTTATTCCCACAAGAATTGAATAGACGCTTGGACTATCATATTATTCCAAAAGAACAAGAAAGAATTTTTAGAAAAGAATTAAAAGAATTTATTAAAACAGTTCAAGAAAAAATTTTTTAGGTCATGAAAGGGAAGGAGTGATATTATGGAAAAAAATAAAAAAGTTAAGTTTACTACAACCATCGATGAGGAATTACTAAAAAAAATAAAAGTTAAGGCAATAGAAAAAGGGCAAAATGTAAATGAAATAATAGAAAAGTTGTTTCAAGAATACTTAAAGAGGTAGGTTATTCCTACCTCTTTTTTTTGTTCACTCTTTCCTACACAAAGTATTCATTCCCTGTCCTCATCTCCATATAGTCCTACCATTATCTTCTCGATAGCATCCTTCTTGATTCTCTTTACTTGTGAAACGCTATAACCTACCTCCTGAGCTATTTTCCAGTGTGGTTTATACTCTATATACCACATTGTTATTATTTTTCTTTCAGTCTCTGTTAGTTTACTTAACACCCCTTCTATATGCTCTATTTCATTCTTCTTTCTTGCTATCTTTAGTTCTAGTTCTTGTCGTTTCTGCATTAGCTTTACTGCTTTATCTCCTGTTATATCGCTAATGTTGTTATCCCCTCCTATCTTTTCATAATTTATGCCGTTTATTTCATATTCAAGCTCAAGCAGTTTTAAATCTTTTTCAAGATATATTAAATACGTCTTCTCCATCTCTAAGTTTCTTAATCTTCTTTCAACGTTTTTGTATTTGTCCATCTTTCGCCTCCTAGCTTAAGTCATCAACTGTTAGGCCTAATTCCTTTAAAGTTTCATGGTCTACTGTAATCCCATATATCTTGTATGTTTTAAATATTTTTTCTTCCCCTTCCTGGTGTACTTTTGTGTGCCATTCTCTAGAAAGGGCAATTATCTCTAGTTTGCTATGGTCTATCTTTTTTCTATTCCTTCCCATTCCTATCCTGCTGCCCTTGCAGTGATGAATGTCTGCATTAGGTCTTCCTGTAATGGCACACCTTCTATATTTGATGCAGCAATAAAGGTACTTGTCTATGTCTTCTGTCCTGTTTACTGCCATGTCCATTAATGGAATATTCTCTCTTAACACAAAATCTATAATGTGTGTAATAAAGTTCCTGGCCGTTTCTATACTGCAATTGCTAAGGGAAAAATACCCATGGCCTGTAGCTTGGCAGAAATCATATTTTAAAAATTCCTTCATGTATTCAGGGGCATCACCTGTATATAAGGTGATGTCCCTTATTGTTGCATATATTTTTTTCCTCTGTTCAGGCGTTATAGTTCTGCCATCATTTAGTTTTATTTCTGCCTCTTTGCTGTATTTCATCACTTTATTTTTTATCCATTCATCTGGTATATGTATTA
>JAAYFJ010000027.1 GCA_012728295.1 Tissierellia bacterium
GTTTCTAACATTTTAAGTTCTGTTACGGTTGGATCTCTATCCTCTTTTTTAAAATATGACTGAATAAAAAGCAAATCTTCCATATCTAGGCCTAGTCCAAGCTCAGATGAAAGAGTTTCAAGCACTGTCTTATTTCCATCAATAAAGCCCTCAACCACAGAGATTGGCTCTTTGTCTTCTGAGTCTAGACTATAAGTCCACTGGTCTAAATCAATTTCTGTATATTCCACAGGATTTAGATGGTACTTTTTAATATCAAGCAATTCTTTTTCATCGATTCCCTTAATTAATACAATACGAGAAGATGTTATTACAACCTCATCACCTATTAGCAAAGATGCCATATGAGAAGTTGCATCTCCTCTTTGATCATATTGGCCTTTTACAGCTTCATAACGATAACTATGATATTCTTCGTTCCACTTTGGCTCACTAATATCCACCATTGACTCGAACAATATTTCATCATAAATTCTCTTAGCGTTGTCTTCAGAAACTCCATAAATATCATATACGGAGATAATGCGCACTTCTGTCGGGTGAATGTTTAAAAACTTTTCAATTTCATTAAACAAATTAAAAGCCTCTCGATTATGACCTGCTTGCTTTTCTACAAAAAATCGTTGCTTATTCAAAGATATCCTCCTTTAAGACAAAACGCGCCCAGTCAGGTAGGTAAGCGAAACCTACCCGGCTGGGCTTTTATCCCTTCGGTGTAATACACATGTATCTGTACCGCTTGGACCAGCAAGATAAGCCTTCGGAACCCTAGGTACACTTTCACTCATAGCCACGCGGGGATTGTTCCCGATATACTGATGAGCTATATTAAGTTGACGCATTTATCTTATCAATAATAGAGCGATGTTGTCAAGTATAAACAGCTATTGTTACCATTTATCTTTAATAATAAAACTTGCATTTCTCCCCTGTATTGAAGGTTATATATTCCTACCCTTGCCGATTATACCTTAGTGTTTTATTATCCTAATTAAAATGCGCAGTAGTCATTAGCATGAAAATATGATACATTGATATTAGTTACATTGGAGGTGTTTTATGACTAAATATATTATGTCTTTCGATGCTGGTACAACAAGCTGTAGGGCAGTTATATACGATAAAACGTTTAAAGTTGTGGCAATGACACAAAGAGAATTTCCGCAATACTATCCCAAACCAGGATGGGTGGAGCATAATGGAATGGAAATATGGGGAACCATGATTGGCGTAAGTCAGGAAGCACTTGCCCAGTCAGATATAAAACCCGAGGATATTCATGCAATTGGAATAACTAATCAAAGAGAAACTACTTTGTTGTGGAATAGAGATACAGGCAAACCTGTAGCTCCAGCAATTGTCTGGCAATGTAGAAGAAGTAGCGAAATATGTGAAACTTGGAAAAACATGGGATTAGAAGAAACTGTAAAGTCAAAAACTGGTTTGACTTTAGATGCATACTTCTCAGCCTCTAAGATTAAGTGGATACTTGATAATATTCCTGAAGCTAAGGCTTTAGTCGAAAAAGATAAGCTGTGTTTTGGAACAATAGATACATGGCTAATATGGAACTTAACAGGTGGAAAAACTCACGCCACTGATTATTCTAACGCATCTAGAACTATGCTCTTTGACATTCATAGAATGTGTTGGTCTGAAGAATTATTGAATGCCTTCGATATTCCCCTCTCCATACTCCCTAAAGTTTATCCATCTGATCAATGCTTTGGTCACACAAGTTCTTCGTGGTTTAACTCCACCTCAATACCTATATATGGTGTCTTAGGTGATCAACAAGCAGCTCTTTATGGACACCAATGCTATGAGCCAGGAATGATTAAAAGCACCTACGGAACAGGTTGTTTTCTGCTAATGAATACTGGTAATCACCCAATGAACTCCTTCAATGGACTTATAAGCACTGTAGCTTGGGGTGAAGAGGGCGAGGTATATTATGCGCTAGAGGGTAGTGTATTCATAGGAGGAGCTGCTGTACAATGGCTTCGCGATGAATTGCGAATCATTAACTCATCTCCTGAAAGCGAATCCATAGCCCTCAGTGCAAATCCCGACCACGGATTAACTGTCATACCAGCGTTTACCGGTCTAGGAGCTCCATATTGGGACATGGAGGCTCGAGGAGCTATTTTAGGTATAACACGTGGATCAACATGGAAAGACCTAGTTAGAGCAACTTTAGAGTCAATAGCGCTACAAGTGGCTGATGTTGTAAATGCCATGAAAGAAGATTCTGGAATAACGCCTATGGAATTGCGTGCAGATGGTGGAGCTGCTGCTAATGAGTTTTTAATGCAATTTCAAGCTGACATTCTTCAAATCCCTGTAATAAGAGAAGAAATTCTTGAAATGACAGCTTTTGGTGCTGCAAGTATGGCTGCAAAAGCATCTGGCTTTAATGAAAAGCCAGATGCTACCTTTAGGAGTGCTGATTTTATTTATGAACCGAAAGTTCACAAAGTTATTGCAGATAAAATAATAGACAATTGGAAAAAACAGGTTAATAGAATACGGACTTAATAACATAAGAGTAAAGTCTAATGCTAGACTTTACTCTTATGTTATTATTGGTTCTTTGTCAACCGTTGGGGGAGATGTTCGCTGAACATCTTTCCCTATCTTTATTAGCAAGAAAAAATACGCTTTACTTAATTATCCTCACTATGTAGCCGCTTTTTGGTGTTTTTGGGCACAACAAATAAAACTGTTTGTAACAATATAGCTTGGTATAGCAGTCTATAGGAAATTAAATATTATTTTCGTCCTAAAATGATGAAAATTCTTCATAGTGAATGTCATTCTTTTTATTGTCTTTATTTTGTTATGAACGCCTTCTAAATA
>JAAYFJ010000002.1 GCA_012728295.1 Tissierellia bacterium
CGAAGGTATTTAGATATGGCTGAATACCATGAATACCGTTCATGCCGGCCAAAACCAGGTTCTAATATCTTTTATCTCTAGCTCAAAGAGTCACTGCCATGACCAGAGGAATTTTACACATAATATTGGACTTGATCCGGGGAAAAATAAGTTCTGCAGACTTCCAATGAACAAATGCTACCAAACCTAATACTAAAGCAGTACAAATATGCATAACGTACATTTCTGGATTAAAGAATAGCCCGCGAAAATACGGCGGTAGGATTATTATTAAACCGGTTGTAATAATAACTATAGTCTTCAAATGTCGATTGGTGTTCCGTTGAGGCGTATTAACATTAGGTTTCGCTGACCTTTTTGAAGCCATGTTTCTCCTTCTCCTAAATACCTAACTTAATTATCCATGAACTAAAATATAAACTCGTCATTATTGTAAAACATCTAGCAAATTATTTAATACATTTTGTCATTAGATAATAAAAAAGACGCTCAAAAAGCCTAAGCCTCAGAGCGTCTACTTCTTCTTAAATTCTAGTTAAATAGCCTAAACCCCTATTTAGCATTACTAGGTTTCTCATTAGCAGTATATATAGCTGTAACTACCCCTTTATCAAAAGCAAACACAATACCTTTACTTTCGGTGTTATAGGGGATGGTGCTGTCGTAATAGAGCACATCGGAAAAGTTACCTGAATACTTGTTGCCACGAGGATAAGCTTGAATAACTGTTTCTATACTGTCGCCTAATTTAATACCACGAGATGTTTTCCCATCTTTTTTTAACTGTATTTTCGTGGAAGTCACCTTAACCCAGTTCGGATCAGACTCGCTTGGAAAGTCCGTATCGTTCAAAAGCTCATAGTTTGTGATATAAATAACTTCATCCCTATACTTCACAAAGTAACCCATGGCTTCCGACACGAATCGAATAGGAATCATGGTTGAATTTTGAATTATTTTGGGAGGAACGTCCATGGTTACAGTACGGCCATTAATGATAGCTTCATTCTGGCCAATTTTCATAACTAGTGTTACATCCTCTTCTTGGAGGTTATGACCGATCAAGGTGATTTTTTTGTTGGGTGCATCCCAACGCACCTCATAACCAAGTGCGTTGGCTACCTGACGTAACGGCACTAAAGTTCGTCCATTTTCAATAACCGGGTCAACTGTAAAACGAGTCTCGTTCAAACTGCTACCACTACCGACAATAACTGCTTTCCATGCACCAGCTGGAGCAAATGGGGAGGTAACATCAATGAGAACCATCATCGAACTGGCCAGTGCTGTAGCTGGAAACAACAATAACATCAGCAAGGTCAACACAATAATCCTTTTCACTATACCACTCCCTACAAGTTATTAATCAGAGCTGCTAGTTAACATTATAATCCAAAAATTGTTATTTGTGATATATAGTGCCTACTTCTTCAAACTCTTTTTTATACAGTCTATAACCCGCTGCTGGTCATCCAAAGTAAGACTTGACCCAGACGGCAAACAAATCCCACAAGCGAAAAGCTGATCAGATATACTTATTTCATCTTCGTGAGTGAAAAACATACAGTCAGTAAACAATGGCTGTAAATGCATGGGCTTCCACACAGGTCGACATTCAATACTATCCCTTTCAAGCTCCTCAATTACCTGAATGGGAGTAACGGCAGTCTCGGTTGGATCAAGGGTCATTACTGTTAGCCAGCGGTTAGCTTGTCCAAAATTGGCTTCGGGCATAAAACCCACACCCGGAATATTTCCCAAAGCTTCTTTGTACCTTTCAAATACCTTCCGACGAGCTTTAACTCTTTCATCAAGTACAGTTAATTGTCCTCTGCCTATAGCAGCTACAATGTTACTCATTCGATAGTTATAGCCTATTTCTGAATGTTGATACCATGGAGCTTTGTCTCTTGCCTGAGTAGCCCAATATAGTGCTTTTTCCAAAGCTTCTGTATCATCTGATAATAACATGCCGCCACCCGAAGTGGTGATAATCTTATTCCCATTAAAGGAATAAATCCCAAACTTTCCAAAGGTACCGCAGGCCTTACCCTTGTATGTACTACCCATAGCTTCTGCAGCATCTTCAACTACAGGAACACCATAGTGATTGCAAATATCCAACAACGAATCAAAATCGGCACTTTGTCCATACAAATCTACAATAATAACTGCTTTAGGCATCTTCCCTAATTCTTGAGCCCATTTAAAAGCCTTTTCTAAAGCTATAGGAGACATATTCCAACTTTCTGGCTCGGAATCGATGAAAACCGGTATAGCGTCTAAATAGAGAACCGGATTAACACTTCCAATAAAGGTCAAACTAGAGCAAAACACAATATCCCCTTTTCCAACCCCCAGTAACCTTAAAGCTAAATGAATAGCAGCAGTTCCCGAACTTACCGCCAATGCACCTTTTACACCAGCATAGGCTGCTACTTCTTTTTCAAAGGCAGTTACATGAGGCCCTAACGGTGCTATCCAGTTACTTGCAAAAGCTTCTTTTATATATAATTCTTCAAGACCACTCATGTGGGGAGGCGAGAGATAAATGCGGGGATACTTATTCATTATCAAATCCTCCCTTAATAAACTACCATTTCCTTTTAATATCTCTTGAAATCACAGTATTTCATTTTTGTTTCAAAGAGCTCTCCTCTTGTTAATTACATCTTTGTGTAATTATGGATAATGGTGTGCAACCTCCGCTAAGCCGCTC
>JAAYFJ010000083.1 GCA_012728295.1 Tissierellia bacterium
ATTGGCACCATTTATAGTATTTAAATAGGAGGAACTGATGATAACTTTAATTTATAGAGCATTGATAGCGTTGGTATTGGGCTTGACAGTTTGGAATTTATTTACAGAAGAAAAAGTTTTAAATCAAGCTAATGCAGCCCTTGTAGTAATACCCCTTTTATTGAGACTATTGATGATAAAGTAGATAAAGAAAGGCGAAGATATGAATAAAAAATATATTAGTGGAGCTATATTACTTGGCTTAGCATTAATAATTGCCTTTGTGACGGGTTCAGACTATATGAGTTTAAGAGAATTGCCTGAAATCACACCGGGCCCCGGCGTTACAAAAGTGGTTATGCTATCTGATTATTTTAGCGATCTAAAAGACACACCAGGAGATACGCCAGTATATATAATGGAAGGCGAAAATCCAGGTGGAAAGTCATTAATATTAGGAGGTACCCATCCAAATGAACCTTCTGGACATTTAGCAGCAATTTTATTTTTACAAAATGCTACAGTTGATGAAGGGACTGTATTTGTTTTACCTTATACAAATAGAAGTGCCTTTACCCACAACGATCCCCAAGAGGGTTCTCCTCAAAGTATGAATTTTATTACTAGAGATGGTGAAGAATTGACTCTCCGATACGGTTCGAGAGCTACAAACCCTATCCATCAATGGCCAGATCCAGATGTTTATACTCACCAAGCTTCTGGTCAAAGATTGTCAGGCTCTGAAACTAGAAATATTAATAGAGCCTATCCAGGGGCAGCGGATGGGAATTTGACTGAAAGAGTTGCTTACGGAATCGTGCAACTTATAAAAGCTGAAGATATAAACTTAACTTTTGATTTACACGAGGCATCTCCAGAATATCCAGTAATTAATGCGACAGTATCTCATGAAAAGGGAATGGGAATTGCAGCAGTAGGAACAATGGAGTTACAATTTTCTGGTATTGATATTGCTTTGGAGCCATCGCCTGTAAATTTAAGGGGACTTACCCATAGAGAGTTAGGAGATTATACTGATACAATTCCATTTTTAATGGAAACTGCAAATGCTTCCCAAGGAAGACTTAGAGGGGAAACTAGTGAAAGACTTGCTTTAACTGGCCAAGATAAAGCATATGTATTTGCAGAAAGCTTAGGGTTTTTGTATGTTCCATATGACGAAAAGGGCCATTCAATAGAAGAAAGAGTTGGAAGACACCTTCAAGGGATTATAGAATTTACTAAAGCGTATTCTGAACAATATCCTGATAAACCTGTGGTTTTTGAAAATGTTCCAACTTATGAACAGCTATTTGCATCCTCAGATGGAAGCGACCTAGGTGGACCGAGAATTGGACAGTATTTAATTAAATGATTGATAATTAGGAGGGAATATGAAAAACAGAAGAATTTTATCATTATTATTAGCTTTAATGCTAATATTGGCGGCTTGTCAAACTAAGCCTACACAAAAACCGGCTGAAGCTCCAACAACTGAGACTATTGAAACAACTGAAACAGCTAAAACTGAAGCTCCAAAAGAAGATGACGAGTCAGAAAAAGAAGACGATAGTTACACTTCTCTAGACGATTTCGTTTTATTTGATGAATCAAATCAACTAATGAGAACAGGTAGAGGGGACATAGGTGAAAGCGGAGTGGTAGCATCAGGTAAATACGAAGCTTCTAAGATAGGTAAAGAAATTATAGAAGCAGGTGGAAATGCAGTTGACGCAGCTGTAGCAGTAGGGTTTGCATTGAGTTTAGTTGAACCAAATGCTACGGGAATTGGCGGTGGTGGATTTATGACAATGCACACAGCCAACGGCGAAAATGTATTTTTAAACTTTAGAGAAAAAGCGCCAGCAGGAGCAACTCCTGAAATGTGGACTACTTATGAAAACGAAGAAGGAAAAGAAGTAGTTGTAGGAAACCAAAAAATACTTGGTGGTAAATCTGTAGGAATCCCAGGTAATGTTGCAGGATGGCTTTACGCTTTAGAAAATTATGGAACTATGACTAGGGAAGAAGTTTTAAAACCTGTAATAGAATTGGCAAAAAAAGGAATCACAGTTACTCCAACTTTGGCAACAGATATGAGTGGAGAATATGACAACTTAATGCTTTATTCTGAATCAGGAGATATTTTCCTTAAAGAAGTAGATGGAATTAAATTCCCATACGAAGTGGGAGAAATCTTTAAAAATGAAGACTTTGCAAAAACTTTAGAATTAATTGCAAAAGACGGTGCAGCAGCATTTTACGAAGGCGACATTGCCAAAGCTATGGTTCAAACTGTAAATAAATACGGTGGAGTATTTACAATGGAGGATTTGGCAAATTATGAAGTAGAAGTTTTAGAGCCTGTACACACTAACTATAGGGGATATGACATCTATTCATCCCCATCTCCATCTTCTGGTGGAACTATTGTAGCTGAAATTTTAAATATAGTTGAAAATTTTGATCTTCCAAATATGAAGGCGGATTCTCCAGAAAGATTACACATATTTGCAGATGCATTTTCAATGGCTTATGCAGATAGAGCGGAATACATGGGG
>JAAYFJ010000021.1 GCA_012728295.1 Tissierellia bacterium
CCACGTTCTCCATAAACAACAGGCCACTTACAGTCTGGAGTCCATCCAAACACAGGTGGTTTTTCTTGTGTCAAATAGTGTTGGACACACTTAAACCCTGTTTCTTCATTGGTACCGAACACTATTCGAATGGGCATAGGGAATCTTATCCCTAGTTCTTTTAAAGCATACAATGCATAGAGATTCGCAAGAATCGGTCCTTTATTGTCTAAAACACCACGACCATATATTCTATTATTTGCAATCTCTCCACCAAGAGGCTCATAAGTCCAACCTTCACCAAGAGGCACTACATCAACATGACCAAAAATACCTAAATAGTCTTCGTTTCCCTCACCATATTGAGCATAGCCAATTTTATTATCAATGTTTACAGTTTTAAAGCCTAGCTTAGACGCTATATCTAAAGCTTTGTCTAAAGCCTCTTTAGGTCCTTCCCCATAAGGGGCATTATCTGTCGCTTCACCTTCAACAGAGTAAATTGAAACTAAATCTTGAATAGACTAAAGAAGCTCGGGCATCAACACTTCAACTTTCTCATGAATTTGCGATATCATTATTTCTCCTCCAATGGCTTCATTCTCTCAGTGAGATAGTCTTCCAACCACTCTTGAGATGCTTCCTCATGAACCATTTTATTACCTACTCGTTTCGTAGTGTATACTGTATTCTTTTGTGTCGCTGTTGCTACTGAGAAAGAAAAAGTATCAATATTTGCGGCAGCTCCCCAATCACCATCTGTATTGATGGCAACGATTGAAATATCTCCAGCTATACCGCGCCTTTCAATTAATTTCTTATCCAGATCAAAAGTAACTTTCTCACATGCTTCCTGTGGGCTCATACCGGTTCCCATTAGACGAACAACCTCATAGGAGACAACACCTTTCATTAGGTCTTCTCCAAGTCCTGTAGCACTTGCAGCTCCAATTGAGCTGTCTGCGTATAAGCCAGATCCTATTATAGGAGAGTCTCCCACACGACCTGCCTTTTTCATGAATAAACCACTTGTCGATGTACCAGCAACAAGATGACCAGAACTATCAACACTGACCATCCCTACAGTATCATGTCCTGAATATGGTGATATATCCATTTCTTGTGTTTCTTTAACTCGGTTTCGATAATGGATTTTCGCACGGTCTGTTAGCATGTTTTTTCGTTCAAAGCCTTGTTTGCGAGCGTATTTCTCTGCACCTGCTCCCACTAGCATATTATTTACCGTATATTTTGATAAAGAACGAGCAATGGAAATAGGATTCGCAAAGTCTTTTATAGCCGCTACAGCACCAATACTTAATGATGCGCCATCCATGAAAGCCGCATCAAGTTCAACTTCCATCTCTTCATTAGGCAGTCCACCATATCCAA
Organism: Tissierellia bacterium; assembly: GCA_012728295.1. Lineage (GTDB taxonomy): Bacteria > Bacillota > Clostridia > Tissierellales > Peptoniphilaceae > JAAYFJ01. The sequence goes on from JAAYFJ010000021.1 coordinate 1,372, forward strand.
CAGACTTATAAAACGGAAAGTCTTCTACATACTTTATGGCTTCTTCTACTGCATCGGCAGCCGTTCCACCTTTTTCTAAGATAGGTACCGACTTATCGATTCCCTCTTTTGCCATACGCCATGTTGCAATTATACCCCACATACACATACCTCTTATTCTAGTGTTACCTATATCTTATCAAATCATCTGTCTTTTTTTAAATTATATATAAAAAAGCTGAACCCCTTTAGAGTTCAGCTTGTCTTTTAAAATCCTGATGTATTAGAACCATCACTGATTCCATATGCTTCATA
>JAAYFJ010000010.1 GCA_012728295.1 Tissierellia bacterium
ATAATATGTCTAATATTCAATTAGGATAAAGGAGGGAATGTCTTGGATTCAGTACACACTATAAATAAGACGCGAAATTCTTTAAATATTTTTCGCTTAAAGAATTTCAAACCCACAAGAGATATATAAACATTGTTTATCGTTGCTATTATCATATATTGAAAGGACATAGAAAATGAAAAAATTGTTTATATTTACTTTAATAATGGTTATAATAATATCGGCTGTAGGTTGCGGAAGTTCAACAGCGAACAAAGGAAAGGTTGACTCCATAAAGGAAAAAGGGGTATTAAAACTAGGTACTGAAGCTGGTTATCCACCTTTTGAATTTACTATAATAAAAGATGGAAATCCTGAAATTGTAGGTATTGATATCGAAATCGCTAAACTAATTGCTAAGGAGTTGGGAGTAGAATTAGAAGTGGTTGACATGGACTTCAATTCTTTGCTTGCTGCTTTATCAGTAGGGGATGTCGACATAGTTTTAGCTGGAATGAATCCTAGTGAAGAAAGAAGACAATCTGTTGACTTTTCAGATATTTATTATGCAGATAAGCAAGTAATGCTTGTTAGAACTGCAGACAAAGATACATTAACGTCTATAGATGACTTTAAAGGGAAAACCATTGGCGCTCAAATGGGTACAATACCGGCAAAAGTTGCAGAGGAAATATTTAAGGAATCAGAGTTTCAATTCTTAGCTGAAATAGCAAACTTAGTAATGGAACTAAAGGCGGGAACCATTGATGGAGTTGTATTAGGATTCCCCACAGCAACTGCATATGATAATGCACATGATGATATTTTCATGCCTGACTTTGTAGTTGGATCATCTGAAGAAGATGGAGTTGCTGCCGCAGTTGCAAAAGATAATAAAGAGTTCCTAGATATTGTAAACAAAGTTCTAAATACAATAATGGAAGATGGAACTTTAGAAAAGATAATAAAAGACGCTAGCGTGGAAGCGGGAATTTAATAGAAAAAAATTGGCAAATTATATTTGCCAATTTTTTTAGGAGGAAATATGCAACGATTCATAGAAATATGGTCTCAATATCATGTGCTATACATTCAAGGCACATTAATGACTTTAAAAATATCGTTATTTGGTGTAATATTTGGTACTATTATAGGAATGTTTCTTGCTTTAGGAAAGCTATCTAAATCCACGATACTAAAAAAGCTAGCAGGCTTCTATATTGAAATAATACGTGGTACACCATTATTAGTTCAAATAATGATTGTCTATTTAGGGCTGTCTTACTATTTGCCTGATACTGTAGGTTTTTTTAAGAGTAGAATTTTTTTAGGAACTCTGGCTATTTGCCTTAACAGCGCAGCCTATGTCGCAGAAATTATCAGAGCAGGAATTGAATCTATAGATAAGGGTCAAGTGGAAGCAGCCTCTAGTTTGGGAATGAATAGAAAGCTAACAATGAGGTATATCATTATACCTCAAGCAATTAAAAATATTTTACCAGTACTTGGTAATGAATTTATTGTTTTGATCAAAGAGACAGCAATAATTTCAATGGTTGGAATTCAAGATTTAATGTATAGTGCGACTAAAGTTCAAGGAATCACATATCAACCTCTCATTCCTTTTTTTATAGCTGCATTAATTTATTTAACCATAACATTCTCATTATCAAAAGTTTTAGCAATTTATGAGAGGAGATTGAAGACTAGTGATTAGTACAGTAAACTTATCAAAAACATTTGGCACTCAGCAAGTGCTCAACGATATTAGTGAAGATGTAACAGACGGTGAAGTGGTTGTGATAATTGGGCCTAGTGGATCTGGGAAAAGCACTTTTCTCAGATGTTTAAACTTGTTAGAAACACCTACTTCAGGTAAGGTAGTTTTTAAAGGAACTGAGATTAATGCTCCTGGAACTGACATTAACGAAATTAGAAAAAGCATTGGAATGGTATTTCAGCATTTTAATCTTTTTCCTCACCTGACTATCTTAGAGAATATTACAATTTCACCAATTAAAGTAAAAGGAGTTACAAAATCAGATGCAGAAGAGCTTGCATTGGCATTATTAGGAAGAACAGGGTTATTGGATAAAGCAAATGTTTATCCTAATCAACTATCCGGAGGTCAAAAACAAAGGGTTGCAATAGTTAGAGCTTTGGCAATGGAGCCTGATCTTATGCTTTTTGATGAGCCCACTTCAGCCCTTGACCCTGAAATGGTTGGTGAAGTGTTGGATATGATGAAAGATTTGGCTAATCAAGGAATGACCATGGTAGTTGTAACTCATGAGATGGGATTTGCCAGAGAAGTAGGGGATAGAGTGTTGTTTATGGACGGAGGGAAAGTTGTAGAGCAGGGAACTCCAAAAGAGATTTTCGACAATCCAAAACAAAATCGAACTAAAGACTTTTTAAGTAAAGTAATATAGTCAAAACCGGTTAGTAACTTTCTAACCGGTTTTCTTTATATTTATTATAGCCATTATTTGATATAATAGTAATATATAGATTATTAATATATTATCCGGAGGTAAAACATGGAAAACAATTTATTAAAGCTACGTCAACTTATGAATGAACATAGGATTGATGCTTATATTGTTGGAACTCATGATCCACACAATACAGAATATTTAAGTGATTATTATAAAAGCAGAGAATGGATTACCGGTTTTACAGGATCTCAAGGTATAGCGATAATTACACAGAAAGACGCTTTTTTGTGGACGGACGGGAGATATTTCATTCAAGCTGAAAAACAAATGAGAGATCGTGGATTTAAACTAATGAAAATCGGAATACCTGGTTATCCTGATTATAAGGAGTGGTTAGTAAATAATTTAGATGATTATAGTGTTTTAGGTATATGGGGAGCAGTTTTCCCATATAAAGAATGGATAGACATTAAAAACAGTCTAATTGATAAGAATATTATTATTAAAGATGATAAAGATTTAATTGGAATACTTTGGGACGAAAGACCGTTACTTCCGCAAGGCAAGGTCTTTGTATTAGATGTTGAATATTCAGGTAGATCAGTAGAAGATAAATTATTAGATATTCGAAAAAGCATGGTTGCAAAAAAAGCTGAATTTTTACTTGTTACCACATTGGATGATGTTGCTTGGTTATATAATATTAGAGGAACCGATTTACCACAATCACTATCAATATTTTCTTATGCTTTAATCACAGATGAATCTGCTTACTTATATATTGATAAATCTAAAATTGATGATATAACTATATCGGGGTTATCTAAATCAGGAGTTGAAATACGTCGTTACTACTCAATTTTTGATGATTTAATAAAAATTAAAAACAGCAGCATATGGTGTGATCTAAATTCATTAACACTTAAGATGTTCAATAGTATTGATGATAGCAATAATTATATAAATGAAATATTGCCAACTACTATGTTTAAAGCGATTAAGAATGAAGTTGAAATTGCCCAACAGAAGAAAGCGTATTATGAAGATGGGCTCGCAATTGTAAGAACTCATCATTGGCTAAAGTCAGAATTAGTAAAAGGAAATACTATTACGGAAATTGATGTTGAAAATAAATTAGAAGAATACAGAAATATGAATTCATGTTATTTAGGTAAGAGTTTTGATACTATTTCTGCATATGGGCCCAACGCTGCTATGATGCATTACAGGGCATTAGAAGATGACCACTCAGTTATAGAGAGAAAAGGGTTTCATTTAATGGATTGCGGAGCTCAGTTTCCTTTTGGAACAACGGATACCACTAGAGCAATTGTGGTAGGAGACCTCACTCAAGAACAAAAGGTTGCCTATACACTCGCATTAAAGGGAAACATAAATCTGTCAAGAGCGAAGTTTTTAAAAGGAACGACAGGTCATTCTCTAGATATATTGGCTCGTTATTATCTGTGGCAAAATGGAATTGATTATAAAAGTGGCACAGGACATGGAATTGGATTTGCAATGAATGTTCATGAAGGCCCCCATAGAATTTCACCTATTCCTAATTCAATATCCATGGTTCCAGGAATGATTGTAAGTAATGAACCTGGAGTATATATTACAGGCGATTTTGGAATTCGATTAGAAAACATACTTGTTGTAGAAGACTTTGTTTCTAATGAACATGGAACTTTTTATAAATTTGACACTTTATCCTATTTACCATTTGAACCTGAGGCAATATTGCCTGAACTACTTTCTTCAGATGAGATAAAATGGCTAAACGACTACAATGCAAAAGTTTATGACCTATATGAAAAAGCACTTTCAGATGAAGAAAAAGATTGGCTTGCAAAAGCAACTGAAACTATTTGATATGAAAGAAAACTTTAAGGCGAGATTAAAAACTTTGCCCGATCTTCCAGGAATATATTTAATGAAAGATGCCTTAGATGACATTATTTATGTGGGTAAGGCAAAGTCTTTAAAAAAGAGAGTGAAACAGTATTTTGCACCTGGCGCTAAACATGGTTTAAAAGTACAAAATATGGTAGATAATATCAGTGATTTTGAATATATTGTAGTCAATTCAGAAGTGGAATCATTGATATTAGAATCTAACTTAATTAAGCAATATAAGACGAAATATAATATATTATTGCGAGATGACAAACAGTATCCTTATATAAAAATTACTAAAGAAAAGTTTCCCAGACTTATTAAAACAAGAGAATTGCATTCGGACGGAGGTACTTATTTTGGGCCTTTTCCTGGAGCGTTGCAAGTTAATATAGCGATAGAAACATTGCACGAGCTTTTTCCGATTAGAAAATGTAAATATATGGCAAAAAATCAAAGACCTTGCATGAACTATGAAATAGGCCTTTGTAGTGCTCCGTGTGCTAATATGATTAGTGTAGATGAGTATAGCAATTACATTAACAGAATACTTGATATTATAGATGGAAAAGATAAAGAATTTTTGGAAACATTAAGTTCAAAAATGACAGAATTTTCCAACACGATGAATTTTGAAATGGCTGGGGTGTATAGGGATAAAATTGAAAGCTTCAAAACATTATGGATTAAGCAAACTGCTGATCAGGCAACAACAAATGCTGCAGAATCAAATATAGATGTCATTGGTATAGCAAGAATAGATGATGTAGCTTGTATACAAGTGTTTTTTGTAAGATTGGGCAAGATAATTGGCAGAGATGTATTTTTTCTTGATAATATTTCCGAACATAAGGATAGTCAGATAATAATTTCTTTTATGGAACAGTTTTATACAGGTCAAATATTGATACCACCACAAATTTTAACTTCAGAAGACCTTAATGATGAAGATATATTAAACTATCTTAGTGAAATCAGAGGTTCTAAAGTAAGCGTTATTAAACCTCAAAAAGGCGATAAGAAAAATCTGTTGAATCTTGCCAATAAGAACGCGATTGAAGCTTTAAATAAGAGAGGAAGAGGTAAAAGTAGGATAGAAGAAATTGCCCTGGAAAACATTAATAAACTAAAAATAATATTAGATTTAGATGATATCCCTGTCAGAATTGAAGCATATGATATTTCACATATTTCTGGGATTGACGCGGTTGGTAGCATGGTTGTATATTATAATGGAATTGAACTAAGGTCTGATTATCGTAGATTTAGAATAAAGGATAATGCAGGCGGTGATGACTATCGCAGCTTACAGCAAGTAATTCAAAGAAGATTTAAAAGGGCACTAAAAATTGACCCCATAAAAAAACCAGATAATAGCTTTGATAAATTTCCAGACTTATTGCTAATCGATGGCGGTAAAAATCAAGTTAAAATAGTAGAAGATTTTATATTTGATTTTGGGCTTTTTATTCCTGTTTGTGGGATGGTAAAAGATGAAAGACATAATACTAGAGCACTTATTTATATGGGGAATGAAATAGATATTAGCAATAAACGTGATTTGTTTATATGGATATCAAAAGTACAATCGGAAGTTCATAGGTATTCAATTGATTATCATAGAAATGTTAGGTCTAAAAGGACAATATCATCGATATTAGATGATATTCCTGGAATTGGAAGTAGTAGGAAAATTTCTTTACTAAAACACTTTGGCGATATGAGCTCTATTTTGAAAGCGAACGAAGATGAACTTTCTTGTGTAGATGGCATAGGAAAAAAACTTGCAATTGAAATACGCAAGTATTTAGATGATTATCAAAAATCAAATTTAGTCATGTAAAAATTCATAAAATTATGAATAAACAATTTGTAACATTACACATAATAAAAACCAAAAGCTGTTTAAACGTTGTAAAATCAACGATATTTCAAGTATTGGTGTTGAGTTTTATTGCTGTTATGTTATAATGAGTTTAGAAGATGTTACGAGCGAAAAAAGGAGGAATAATATGTCAAGAATTATGAAAACGATGGATGGTAACGCAGCAGCAGCTCATATAGCATATGCTTTTACTGATGTTGCTGCAATTTATCCTATAACTCCATCTTCTACTATGGCTGAGCACATTGATGCGTGGTCAGCAGAAGGTAGAAAAAACGTATTTGGTCAAACTGTAACCGTAAAGGAGATGCAATCTGAAGCAGGTGCTGCAGGTGCTGTGCACGGTTCATTACAAGCAGGTTCTTTAACAAGTACATTTACAGCTTCGCAAGGTTTGCTTCTGATGGTTCCAAACATGTATAAAATTGCTGGAGAGTTATTGCCTGGAGTTTTCCACGTTAGTGCAAGAGCTATAGCGTCACATGCTTTGAGTATATTTGGCGATCACCAGGACGTAATGGCTGCTAGAGCAACAGGTTTTGCGTTATTAGCATCCGGAAGCGTACAGGAAGTTATGGATCTTGGTAGTATTGCTCATTTAAGTGCTATTAAAGGCAGGGTTCCATTTGTTCACTTCTTTGATGGATTTAGAACAAGTCACGAAATTCAAAAAATTGAAGTAATAGAATATGATGAACTAGCTGAACTTCTAGATATGGATGCAGTAAAAGCATTTAGAAATCGCTCTGTTAACCCTGAACATCCATTTACAAGAGGAACTGCTCAAAACCCAGATATTTATTTCCAAGAAATAGAAGCTTCAAATCCATACTATCTACAAATTCCAGATATTGTTAATGATTATATGATGAAAGTTTCTCATTTAACTGGAAGAGAGTATAAGCCTTTCGTTTATTACGGAGATCCTGAAGCAGAAAATGTAATTGTAGCCATGGGTTCAGTAACTCAAACTATTGAGGAAACTATAGACTTTTTAAGAACTAAAGGCGAAAAAGTTGGTGTTGTTGAAGTACACTTGTTCAGACCTTTCTCAGCTAAATATTTCTTGGATGTTATGCCGAAAACTGTTAAGAGAATTGCAGTTTTAGATAGAACTAAAGAAAAGGGAGCATTAGCTGAACCTCTATTCTTAGACATTAAAGACATTTATTATAATTCAGAAAATCAACCATTAATAATCGGTGGAAGATATGGATTAGGTTCAAAAGATACTACTCCATCTCAAATAAATGCTGTGTATAAAAACTTAGCAAGCGCTAATCCTAAGGATGGATTTACTATTGGAATTATTGATGATGTAACAAACTTATCTCTTCCAATAGAAGAAACTCTTGTCACTGAGCCTTTAAGTACAATTAAATGTAAATTCTGGGGCTTCGGATCAGATGGAACTGTAGGAGCAAACAAAAGTGCTATTAAGATTATCGGTGATGGAACTGATATGTATGCTCAAGGATATTTTGACTATGATAGTAAAAAATCAGGTGGAATTACAATTTCTCACTTAAGATTTGGTAAAGAGCCAATCAAGTCAACTTACCTAATATCTGAACCAGATTTTATTTCATGTTCAAAGCAAGCATATGTTGATCAATATGATTTACTTCGTGGTATTAAAAAATGTGGTACTTTCTTATTAAATACAGTTTGGAGTCCTGAAGATCTTGAAACACATCTTCCTTCAAAACTAAAGAGAGATATAGCTAATAATGATGTTGATTTCTACATTATAAACGCAACTAAAATTGCAGTTGATTTAGGTTTAGGTGGCAGAACAAATATGATAATGCAATCTGCTTTCTTTAAACTATCAGAAGTGTTACCTCTTGATGTTGCAACTACAAAATTAAAAGAATCTATTGTTCAAGAATACGGAACAAAAGGTGAAGAAATTGTAAATATGAACTATGCAGCTGTAGATGCAGGCATCGACAGTATGGTTAAAATTGAAGTTCCTGAAGCTTGGAAAACTATTGCTGATAAAGAAGTTGTTAAAAAAGAAGTTCCAGCATTCATTGAAAACATCCTAGAGCCTATGGTTCGTCAAGAAGGAAATGACTTGCCAGTAAGCACATTTGTAGGTATGGAAGATGGAACTTTCCCAGCAAGTACTTCTGCGTATGAAAAACGTGGTATTGCTGTTAACGTTCCTGAATGGGTTTCAGAGAATTGTATTCAATGTAATAGATGTTCCACTGTTTGTCCTCACGCTGCAATTAGACCAATATTACTAGATTCAGAAGAAGAAGCTAATAAACCAGTGGAATTTGAAACTATCCAAGCAACTGGAAAAGGATTAGAGGAATATAAATACCGCATGCAGGTTTCAACTTTAGACTGTACTGGTTGCGGTAACTGCGAGCAAGTGTGTCCTGCAAAAAATAAAGCTTTGGAAATGAAGCCTCTTGAAGAGCAAGTTAAGAAACAAGGCAATAACTGGGATTATGCTATGAGCGTAAAGAACTATGGCGATATTATTGGAAATGACAACTTGAAAAATACTCAATTCGCACAACCTTTACTTCAGTTTTCAGGCGCCTGCGCTGGCTGTGGCGAAACTGCTTATGTAAAATTAGCAACTCAATTATTTGGAGATAGAATGGTCATAGCTAACGCTACAGGATGTTCATCTATCTGGGGAGGATCTGCTCCTTCAACTCCATATTGTGCTAACCAAGAAGGTAAAGGTCCATCATGGGCAAACTCTTTATTCGAGGATAACGCAGAATATGGTTATGGAATGGCAATCTCTATTAATACAAACCGTAAGAAACTTCAAAAGGCAATGGAAGATTTTATCGCGTTGGACGCTGATAAAGAAATTAACGACTTATTTACACTTTGGATAGACCAAAAAGAAGATGAAAAAATATCTAAAGAGGTGTTTGTAAAATTAGTACCTTTATTTGATAAAAAATTCCAAGATGAAAAAGCTAATATAGCATTGAAAAATGTTGAAGACTTGAAAGACTTTATCATCAAAAAGTCTATTTGGATAATAGGTGGAGATGGTTGGGCTTACGATATAGGGTTTGGTGGAGTTGACCACGTTTTAGCTTCAGGTGAAAATATTAATATATTGGTATTGGATACTGAGGTATATTCAAACACTGGTGGACAATCATCTAAAGCTACTCCAACAGCTGCGGTTGCACAATTTGCTGCTGCTGGTAAGAGAATTAGAAAGAAAGACTTAGGAATGATAGCAGCCACATATGGATATGTATATGTAGCTCAAATAGCACTTGGTGCTGACATGAACCAAGCACTAAAAGCAATAAAAGAAGCTGAAAGTTACAATGGACCTTCTCTAATTATTGCTTATGCACCATGTATTAACCATGGCATAAGATCAGGTATGGGTACTACTGTTCATCAAGAAAAGCTAGCTGTTGATGCAGGTTACTGGCACTTATACCGATTCGACCCAAGAAAATCTGATGAAGGCAAGAATCCTTTTACTCTAGATTCCAAAAAACCAACTGGATCTTTCATGGACTTCATACTTAGTGAAGTGCGTTACTCTTCATTAAAACAAAAATTCCCTGAAATAGCTGAAGAACTTTTCAAAAAAGCTGAAAAAGACTCAATTGCAAGATATGAAAGCTATGTGAGAATGGCTAGAGATTAATTATCTTAATAAAAAACTGACTCCGGAGTTATTGTTTCTTCGGAGTCAGTTTTTTTATAGATTAAAAAGTATATTTGGGGTAAAATATAAGGTAAGATGTTTTAAGGAGATAATAATGAATAATAATATTTTAAGCAACTTACCAAGTACAATAATAATTAAAGAATATATTCCAATGGCACCATATACAACTTTTAGAGCTGGTGGCAGCACAAGATTCTTTGCTGAAGTAAATAGTATAGATGATTTAAGATATTTAATAGATTTCATTAAATCCAATGATGTGGAATACTATATACTGGGAAATGGATCGAATACTCTTGTTAGGGATGGTGGCTATAATGGAGTTGTTATTAAATTAGGTAATGAATTTTCTAAGATTGAGGTGCAAGGAAGGTTTATTACAGCAGGTGCAAGTGCAACATTAGCAGCTCTTTCTAAATCAGCACTTGAAAATAGTTTGGCAGGACTTGAATTTGCTTCAGGAATACCAGGCTCAGTAGGTGGGGGAGTAAGGATGAATGCTGGAGCATACGGTGGGGAAATGAAGGATGTTTTTTTTGGAGCCCAAGTTTTAAGCTCTAGCAATAAAATTTATTCTCTATCTTATGATGAAATGAATTTTGGTTACCGTAATACAGTAATTGATAAAGAATCTTTCATAATATTAAGTTGTGGATTTTGTTTAGAAGAAGGTGACCATAGAGAGATAAAAGAAAAAATGGATGATTATAGTAAGCGAAGATTTGATAAGCAACCTCTAAATTTTCCAAGTGCTGGATCAACATTTAAGAGGCCTGATGGATACTATGCAGCTAAATTAATTGAAGATTGCGGATTAAAAGGATTAAGATATGGAGGAGCAGAAGTTTCTGCAAAGCATTCTGGATTTATTGTCAATAAAGGCAATGCTACAGCTAAAGATATAGAGGATCTCATGAATATTGTAAAGCATAGAGTAAAAGAAGTTTATCAAGTAGATCTTGAACCAGAAGTAAGGCTGATTGGTGAATATTTTGAAGATAATAGGTGATTACCATACTCATACAGTATATAGCCATGGAAAGGGAACCATTGAGGATAATTTAAAGGCTGCAATAAATATGGAGTTGCATTATATAGGTATTTCTGACCATGGACCAAATCATGTATTATATGGATTAAAAAGAGAAAAATATTCTACGATGAGGAGAGAAGTAGATTTATTGAATAAGAAATACAATTATTATGGCACAAAACTTCTCCTTGGGGTAGAAGCTAATGTTATAGGGTTTGATGGAACAATAGATGTAACGGATGAGGATAGAGTATACTTGGACTATATTTTATTAGGCTATCATTACTTAATTAAGATGTGTACCATTGAAGATTATTATTTGTGGTTTGTCAGAAATCAAATAGACCAAAGTTTTTATTGTTCTAAAAAATTTAAGGATATTACTACGAAAGCTCTTATTAAGGCAATGGAAAGATATCCTATTTTAGCAATAACGCACCCCGGCGCAAAAGTTAATATAGACATTGATGAATTAGCTAAAGCTGCTAAAATTAATAATGTAGCATTAGAAATAAATGAAAAAAACCATGAGCTTTCTATTGAAGGTTTATCGAAACTTGCTGATACTGATAACTTATTTCTACTTAGTAGTGATGCACATAGATCCATTGATGTTGGACAAGTAAGTAATGCTATTAACAGGGTTGAAATTGCAGGAATTGACCCTGTGCGTATAATGAATTTTAGGTGATGTTATGGATATATTATTGATTACAGGAATGAGTGGTGCTGGAAAATCAAAGTCTTTAAAAATATTTGAAGACCTTGGGTACTATTGCATGGACAACTTACCACCAGCGCTATTAGATCAGTTTACAGATCTTTGTATAACAACTAATAAAAAAATTGAGAAGATTGCCATAGTAATAGATACTAGAGGGGGAGTGTTCTTTGAAGACTTCTTTGAGGAAATATCTAAGTTAAGCGAAAAAGACATTAGCTATAAAATATTGTACCTTGATGCTTCCGATAAAGTGTTGGTGAAAAGGTTTAAAGAACTAAGAAGACCCCATCCATTAAGTATAGATGGTAGCTTAACAAATGGTATAGAAGCAGAACGAGAAAGGCTTTTGGAAGTAAAAAAGAGAGCAGACTACATTGTTGACACTTCTAAATTAACTGATAAACAACTTAAACAAGAACTGATAAATCTTATGTCGGATACTGGGGACAGGAGAATAACTGTTTCCGTAGTGTCATTTGGCTTTAAAAACGGAATCTTGATCGATGCTGACTTAGTATTTGATGTACGCTTTTTGCCTAATCCTTTTTATATTGAAGACCTAAAAGACAAAGATGGCTTGAATAATTTGACAAAAGAATATATATTTTCATGGCCTCAGACAGAAATATTCATTAATAAAACAATGGAAATGCTCGAGTTTTTATTACCCTTTTATGTTTTAGAAGGAAAAACTCAATTAGTTGTAGGAATAGGTTGCACTGGAGGTTTCCATCGTTCTGTATCCATTGCTAATGAAATTTGTAGTAGGCTGACATCAGATGGTCACAGAGCAATATTAAGCCATAGAGATAAGAAATAGAGGTGTATAATGGATTACAGATACGAACCTCACGTTGTTGTAATTGGTGGAGGTACTGGCCTTTCGATTTTATTGTCCGGTCTTAAAAGATTTACTAGCTATATAACTGCAGTAGTTACAGTTGCAGATGATGGTGGAGGTTCAGGCGTACTAAGAGAAGACATTGGAATGCTCCCACCTGGTGATATAAGAGCCTGCATTTTAGCCCTAGCAAATATGGAACCTAAAATGGAAAAACTTTTAAACTATAGATTTGAACAAGGTGCATTAAAGGGACAAAGTTTTGGTAACCTATTTTTAGCAGCTATGAATGGAATTTATGGGCGGTTTGATTTAGCTGTTCAAGAAACATCTAGTGTATTAGCAGTAACAGGAAAGGTATTCCCAGTTACTTTAGAGGATATTGCATTAACTGCTCTTTTTGAAGATGGCCAAGTTGTTACTGGCGAATCAATAATACCCAACTATGGAAAGAATTCTAGGTCGAAGATAGTTCAAATGAGCACCAGTCCTAAAGAAATATATACATCTTCTCACGTGCTTGAAGCTTTAGATAGTGCTGATATTATTGTACTAGGTCCGGGAAGCTTATATACTTCTGTAATTCCAAATTTGCTAGTGCAAGGAATAGTGCCATCAATAATTAATTCAAATGCGCCTAAAGTCTATATATGCAATGTTATGACTCAAAGCGGTGAAACATATAGATATTCGGTAAAAGATCATGTACAAGCAATTTTAGACCATAGTGCAGAGACATTATTAGATTACGTTGTTATTAATGATGCTCAAATTCCAGAGGTTGATTTGGTAAGATATAGTGAAGAAGAGTCAGAACCAGTAATGTATACTAAGGAAGATGAATTGTTTTTAGAGGAAAAAGACATTAAGCCTCTGCTAGGTGATTTTTACCAAGTTAAAAGTGGTTATATTAGGCATAACAGTCTTGCTTTAGGACAAAAACTAATTACTATAGCTGATATGCATAAAACAGATAAAAGCGAATAGGTGATGTAATGATTGAGGTAAGCGCTGGTGGCGTAATATTTTATCATAATTCTATATGTATTTTGCAAAAGTACTCTGGAGACTGGGTACTTCCTAAAGGTAGGCGAGAAAGACATGAAACACTTGAAGAAACAGCACTAAGAGAGGTTTTTGAGGAGACAGGCGTTCGCGCCAATATTTTAGACTATATTGGTCAAATTTCATATGAATATAGGTTAGTTAGTTCAAACTACAGAAAGAAAAAGAAAGTAAATTGGTTTCTAATGGAAGCACAAAGTACTCAATGCCAACCTTTAAGAAAAGAAGGTTTCATGAAGGCTCAGTTTGTTCAAATGGAAAAAGCTCAATTAATATTAGCTTTTGACTCTGAACGTCATATTGTTCAGAAAGCAATTAAGATGCACAAAGAGGCGATGTAAATGAGTTATTCGAGTCACTTAAAAAATGAACTTACAAAAATTATTCCTACTGAAGATTGCTGTATCATATCTGAAATTGCTGGATTAATTGGCTCATGTGCGACAATAAAAATACAAGGTTTTAATAAGATAGGTTTGGAATTTAGTGGGGAAAACCCTGCTGTAATTAGACTTGTTTTTAAATTACTTAAAATTCAATATGGTTATTCAATGGATATAGTAGCTGCTAAGAATAATCAATTACAACAGAAGAATTTATATAGAGGACTAGTTTATGATACTCACGTAGCTTCTGAAGTTTTATTTGATACAAGGATCATGGAAAATGGTTCGTGGTCATTGGAACCAGTAACAACTGATAAATTAAAACTGATGAATAACCCTTGTTGTAGATATTCATATTTAAGAGGGTTTTTTTTAGGTAGTGGATTTATGCTAAATCCTAAAAAAAATTATCAACTAGAATTCATTGCTGGGCATCAAGATCAGGCAGAATATATTTCAAATCTTTTAAAAGTAGATGGTATTCCTGCATCATATTATTTACGAGGAAATATTCATGTTTTAACCATAAAAGACAGCGAGGGAATATCGGATCTATTAAGTGGCATGGGTGCATTGAAAGCAATGCTGGAATTAGAAAATATTAGAATACTTAAAAGCATGAAGAATAATGTAAACAGAATAGTTAATTGTGAAACTGCAAATATGTCAAAGACTATTAACAGGTCCATGATACAGATAGATATAATAAACAAAATACGAAAAACTCCACTATGGAATAATCTAGAGGAGGATCTTGTTAAATTAGCTTTATTAAGGATAAAATATCCGACTGATAGTTTGCAGGAGCTTGGCGATAGAATGTCTCCACCAATTTCAAAGTCAGCTGTTAATTATAGGTTTAATAAGCTTATGAAAATAGGGAAAGAATTGTAAAGGAAGATCTTAATGAGTAAATTTGCGCACTTACATTTGCATAGCGAGTACAGTTTGTTGGATGGTTCTATTAAACTATCTCAACTGCCAAAACATATCAAAGAATTAGGTATGAATTCTGTCGCATTAACAGATCACGGTGCGATGTATGGTGTTGTGCAATTTTATAAAAGTTGCAAAAAAGAAGGTATAAAACCTATAATTGGATGCGAAGTATATGTCTGTAATAATATGAATGACAAATTGGTCAACAAGGGCGATAATAACGCATTTCATTTGGTTTTACTCGCAGAAAATAACGAAGGGTATCAAAACCTAATTAAAATTGTATCAGAAGGTTTTGTCAATGGGTTTTATTATAGGCCAAGGGTAGATAAAAATATATTAAGAAAATATCATAAGGGAATAATAGCTTCATCCGCTTGTTTAGGAGGTGAAATTCCGCAATATTTACTTAAACATCAATATGAATTAGCAGTAAAAAGTGCTCTAGAATACGAGGAAATCTTTGGGTCTGAAAATTTCTTTTTAGAACTACAAGATCATGGCATTATTGAGCAAGCTGAAGTTAATCAAGGATTACTGAGAATTCACTATGAAACAAGTATTCCTATGATTGCTACTAATGACGCCCATTATCTTGAAAAACAAGATGCAGACACCCATGACGTATTACTTTGCATTCAAACAGGCACAACCGTTCAAGAAGAGAATAGAATGAAATTTCCTAGCGATGAATTCTATGTTAAGTCTACAGAAGAAATGGCAGAACTCTTTTATGAGTTTCCTAATGCTATAAAGAATACTCAAATAATAGCTGATAGATGTAATGTCGAATTGGATTTTGAAACTTTGCACCTGCCATCTTTTCCAGTTCCTGATAATTATAGTAGTAATACTGAATATCTAAAAGAATTAATATATTCTGGTTTAAAAGAAAGATATGGAGATATAACTGAAAAAATATCAAAAAGATATTTATATGAATTTGAAACAATTGTAAATATGGGCTATACAAACTATTTTTTAATAGTTTGGGATTTTATTCGCTATGCCAGAGAACAAGGTATTCAAGTTGGACCAGGACGTGGTTCAGCAGCTGGAAGTATTGTTAGTTATGCTTTGAAAATAACGGATATTGATCCTTTAAAGCATGGATTACTGTTCGAGAGGTTTTTAAATCCTGAGAGAGTGTCTATGCCTGATATAGATATTGATTTTTGTTATGAAAGAAGAGAAGAAGTTATTAATTATGTTATAGAAAAATATGGTGCAGATCATGTGGCTCAAATCGTAACATTTGGTACCATGGCAGCGAGAGGAGCTGTTAGAGACGTTGGAAGAGCTTTGGACATTCCTTATAATATTGTAGACTCCATAGCAAAGCAGGTACCAAATGAACTTGGTATGACTTTGACTAAAGCTTTAGACGTAAACCCACAGATTAATATTGAAATTGAAAAAGACTCTACCATCAAAAAAATGATAGAGGTATCTTTAAAAGTTGAGGGACTTCCAAGACATACTTCAACTCACGCCGCAGGAGTTTTAATAGCTAAGGAACCTGTTACTAATTACGTTCCTTTAGCTAGAAATGGTGAAATTATTACAACTCAATTTAATATGACAGAACTTGAAGAGTTAGGAATGCTTAAAATGGATTTCCTTGGTTTAAGAACGTTAACTGTAATAAGAGACTCCATGAAAATGATTAAAGATAATTATGGAATTGAATTAGATTTAGACAGTATTTCGTTTGAGGACCCGGAGGTCCTAAGGATGTTTGCTGATGCACATACATTAGGCATTTTCCAGTTTGAAAGTGCTGGAATGAGGTCTTTCCTTAAAGAATTAAAGCCTGATGCTTTTGAAGATTTAGTAGCTGCAAACTCTTTATATAGACCTGGCCCAATGAACCAAATTCCCACATTTATTAAGAATAAGCACGACAAAATGAAAATAGAATATATTCACCCCAAACTTGAATCCATCTTAAACGTAACTTATGGATGCATAGTTTATCAAGAACAGGTTATGCAAATTGTTAGGAAGATTGGCGGCTACTCACTTGGTAGGGCAGACTTAGTTAGAAGAGCAATGAGTAAAAAGAAAATGGATGTCATGGAACAAGAACGCCATTATTTTATTAATGGAGAATTAAGTGATTCAGGAGAGGTAGTTGTTAGCGGTGCTGTTAGAAATGGCGTTGATGAAGAAAGTGCTAATAAAATTTTCGATTTGATGATAGACTTTGCTAATTATGCTTTTAATAAATCTCATTCAGTCGCATATGCTGTTGTTGCATATAGAACTGCATATTTAAAGCGATATTATCCAGTTGAATTCATGGCTGCTTTAATTTCGTCTATTATGTCTGACTCAAGGCAAGTTGCGCTGTATTTACAAGAATGTACAAGATTGGGAATAAAAGTTCTACCACCAGATATTAATAATAGCTTTGCTAAATTTACGGTAGAGGATTCAAATATTAGGTTTGGACTCTCAGCAATTAAAAATGTTGGGATCAATATGATTAACACAATAATTTCTGCTAGAAAAAACGAGAGTTTCATAAATTTTTCAGATTTTGCAGAAAAAACATATGACATTGACTCGAAATCTCTAAATAAAAGGGCTGTTGAAAGTTTAATTAAAGCTGGAGTTTTTTCAAATCTTAATCATACTAGAGCTCAGTTACTAACTCATTTTGAAAATCTTTTAACAGGTCTTTCTGACAGACAAAAAAAAGCACTAGAAGGGCAATTCAATATGTTTGCAGATTCTAATGAACATAAAACTTTTTCTATTCCGTATGTAAAAGAATTATCCAAGTCTGAACTTCTTAATTTTGAAAAAGAGGTAAGCGGTATTTATTTAAGTGGACATCCATTAGAAGATTATAAAAAGATGATTGCAAGCGTTTCTCCATATAACAGTTCTGAAATATTTTCTATTTGCAAAGAGGGTGGAAACCTATCTATAAGAAATCAGAACAGCATAAGTTTTTCTGGAATGATCTCAACAATCAGAACTATGGTAACAAAAAACAATCAAATAATGGCTTTTTTAACTATAGAGGATTTAGTAGGACAACTGGAATGCATTATGTTTCCTAAAGTATATAAGCAGTATGCTACACTTATTAAAGAAGGATCAATAGTTTCGATAAATGGCAAGCTTACTTTTTCTGAAATAGAGGATCCTAAAATAATCATAGAAAACATTAAGGAATTGACACTAAATAATACTATGGATTTTACTTCTAAATCCCAAATATATTTACAAATTAATCGAAAAGACTATTCTTCGTTAATTCCCTCCATTACAAACCTTTTAGAAGGTCAAAATGGTAGTATTAAAATAAAAATATATATTCAACCTGATAAAGCACTTCTTCTATCAGAACGACAATTATGGCTGAAACCTGACACTGTTAGTGAATATATACCAAAATTAGAGAAAATACTAGGAGAGGAAAACGTTATTATTAAATAGATTCGGAGGTTGATTATGAGAACAATCGCTATTCTAACTAGTGGAGGAGATGCTCCAGGAATGAATGCAGCTATTCGTGCAGTTGTTAGAGCTGCTTCATATTATGATATGAAAGTATATGGGATTAAAAATGGATATAGTGGTTTAACGGAAGGTAATCTAGAATTAATGGGAGTATCTTCTGTTGCTGATATTATTCAAAGAGGGGGAACGATCCTAGGAACAGCACGAAGTAAGGAATTTTTAACTGAAGAAGGCCAACAAAGAGCTTTAAATGTCCTTGATATTTATGGTATAGAAGGACTTATTGTACTAGGGGGAGATGGAACTTTTAGAGGAGCTAAAGCTTTGAGCGAAAAAGGTTTCCCAGTCATTGGAATTCCATGCACTATAGACAACGACCTAGGATATTCTGAATATACCATTGGGTTTTTTACTGCAGTGGAAACTGCTGTTGATGCGATAGGTAAAATTAGAGATACATCCTCATCTCATGGAAGAGCTAGTGTAATTGAAGTTATGGGTCGCCATTGTGGAGATATAGCCCTTTATTCTGGGTTGGCGGGTGGGGCCGAAAGTATTATTTTGCCAGAGATTTATACGGATATGGACCAGGTTTTACAAAAAGTGCTGCAAGGTCGAAATAGAGGTAAACGCCAAAATCTAATAATTATGGCTGAAGGTACTGGAGACCCATATGAAGTAGCGGAAACAATTCGTATGAAAACAAATATTGAGACAAGAGTAACAATATTAGGACATATTCAAAGAGGTGGAACTCCAATAGCTATTGATAGAATTATTGCAAGTGAGATGGGAATAGTTGCCGTCGAAAAATTGAGGGATAGGGATATAAACATATTGCTTGGAATTAGGAACAATAATATATATACTATTCCAATTGACAAAGGTTTGCTGTGTGGAAAGAGTATAAAGAAAGGCTTGTATAATACAGTAGGAATATTAAGCATATAGTGGGAGAATATAATGAATAAAAAAACAAAAATAGTAGCAACAATTGGCCCAGTGTCAGAGTCTATAGAAATATTAGAAGAGATGATTGTGTCAGGCATGAATGTATGCAGGCTTAACTTTTCTCACGGAACACATGATGAGCATCTAGTTAGAATTAATGCAATAAAAAAAGCAAGAGAGAACCAAAGTGCTAATGTGGCAATAATGCTTGATACAAAGGGGCCAGAAATTCGAATAAAAACTTTTGAAGACAATAAATCTGTTGTTTTAGAGACAGGACGGGATTTTACACTAACTACAAGGGATGTCTTAGGCAATGATAAAATTGTATCAATAACATATATAGGTCTTCCAAGCGATGTATCTGTAGGTAATACCATTTTAATAGATGACGGGTTAGTAGAATTAGAGGTTGTAAGCAAGAATGAAACCGACATTAATTGTAAGGTAATAAATGGTGGAACTATCAGCAATAGAAAGGGAATTAATGTACCAAGTGTCAAAATAAATATTCCTGCTTTGACCGATAGTGATATTGAGGATATTTTATTTGGAATTAAACAAGATATCGATTTTATTGCAGCTTCATTTATTAGAAAACCAGAAGACGTATTGGCAATTAGAAGAATATTGGAAGACAATAATAGTGATCACATTGAAATAATCTCTAAAATTGAGAATCAAGAAGGAGTTGAAAATCTTGATGATATAATTAGAGTTTCAGACGGAATAATGGTTGCTAGAGGGGATTTGGGAGTTGAGATAGCGCCTGAAGAAATTCCAATAGTGCAAAAAGATATGATTTCGAAGTGTAATTTAGCAGGAAAACCAGTTATTACAGCAACACAAATGCTTGATTCAATGATGCGAAATCCAAGACCTACAAGAGCTGAAGTAACTGATGTTGCAAATGCAATACTAGATGGGACAAGTGCGATCATGCTATCAGGAGAAACTGCAGCAGGAAAATATCCGATATTAGCTGTTAAGATGATGAGTAAAATAGCATGTAGAGTAGAATCATCTTTAGATTATCATGAAATATTAAGAAAAACGTCAGATTTTAATGAAATAACAACTACCAATGCGATAGGAAAAGCAACTTGTACTACTGCTTATGATTTAAGTGCATCTGCAATAATAGCTGCAACTGCTTCAGGATATACTGCTAGAGTTATTTCAAAATTTAAACCCAAGTCTCCAATAATAGCAGCGACTACTAGTCCACGTTCCGCAAGAAAACTTTCGTTAGATTGGGGGGTATTTCCAGTAATTAGCGAATTAGGATCTTCCACTGACGAAATATTAGATTATTCTATTACAGCTGCTCAAAACAGTGGATATATAAAAGATGGTGATTTAGTAGTAATAACTGCAGGAGTGCCTGTTGGTACATCTGGTTCTACAAATCTAATAAAAGTACACACTCTAGGGAAACTACTGATTTCAGGGACTGGAATTGGAAATATGACTATTACAGGTCGTGTAGTTGTTGGAACAACTGAAGATGAACTTTTAGTGAAATTTGAACCTGGAGATATACTGGTAACTACATCTACAGCGAAAGAAGTAGTTAGTATTATGAAGAAAGCATCTGCAGTAGTGGCAGAGGATGGTGGATTGACTTCACATGCCGCTATAGCTGCTTTAAACTTAAACATCCCGACAATTGTAGGCGCCAGAAATGCTACTGAAATATTGAAAGATGGAGATATTATTACTCTTGATTCAAGCACAGGTCAAATATATCGCGGACAAGCGCGATTAATATAGGTGTGAAATGAAACGAGAAAATGAAAATATTAGTGTAATTACCTTAGTAATGGAAGCAATTCCCATAGGCATTGTATCTGGAACTGCTATAGTCTTGTATAGAAAAATGCTTGCATATATTGATATCATTAGGACTTTGACGTTTAGTGACATCGATATCACTAAAGCGATACTCATACTAATTAGTGCTGCTGCCATAGGCTTACTAATTTCGTTAATAATCAAAGTGCTTCCAGAATCCGGTGGCTCTGGAGTTCCACTAGTGCTGGCTGAAGCTAATGACAAAGCTGATATGAGCCCATGGAAAGTTATCGTTGGAAAGTTTCTGGGCGGTGGACTCTCCAATTTATCTGGACTTTCTTTAGGACTAGAAGGTCCATCAATACAAATTGGTGCTGTTATGGGGAAAGCTGTTGGATTTCTTTCTCCAAACGGAATGAATAAAAGGTGGAGATTGACTGCAGGCGCCGCTGCAGGTATGTCGGCTGCTTTCGGAGCTCCAATAACTGGTGTTATTTTTGCACTAGAGGAGATGCATGGGTATTTTTCACCAGTATTAATTGTTCCATGCATGATATCTGCAAGTATTGCAGATATTATTTCTAAATTAATTTTTGGTTTAGAACCAGTATTTACTTTTAAATTAATTGATAGATTACCATTTAATCAATATATATGGGTAATATGTTTTGCAGCATTTATTGGATTAATAGGAGTAATTTTTAACCATTTGAGTATAATAATGATGGATTTATTTGATAAACTTAAAATCCCTTCTTTTATTAAACCTATTGTTGCCTGTATAATAGCCGTTATTTCAGGATTTTATTTCTATCAGTTGTTAGGTGGTGGCCACCAT
The DNA here is from genome assembly GCA_012728295.1 of Tissierellia bacterium. Taxonomy (GTDB): domain Bacteria; phylum Bacillota; class Clostridia; order Tissierellales; family Peptoniphilaceae; genus JAAYFJ01. The sequence continues at coordinate 21,923 of JAAYFJ010000010.1, forward strand.
TTATTATCTCATTTACCATATGAGAACTTATCTGTTCTAACTATCATAGTTTTGCTAGTTGGAAAAATTATTCTTACAACTATTGCTAGCGCCAGTGGCGCCCATGGAGGTATATTTATTCCAATTTTGTGCATTGGGGGATTAGGAGGAGCATTATTCGCAAATGTATTGATAAGCTTTGGTCTTATTGATCCAAATTTATTAATAAACTTCATTTTTTTAGGAATGGTAGGAATAATAGCTGGAGTAATAAGATCACCGTTACTGGCTATTGTGATGGTAACTGAAATTACTAGCTCTTTTACCTATGTATTAGCTTTTACTATAGTTAGCGTGGTTTCGTATGTTGCTGCAGAGCTAACTTCTTGTAAACCACTTTATGTTGCTTTAATGGAGCGATCCGGTTTGTCGCACTAATTTCGGGGTGAAAACATGAGCAAATTACTTATTGTAGATGATGAGATAAGAATTAGAAATGTGATTAAGGAATATAGTTTGATAAAAGGATATTATATAGACGAAGCATCTAATGGATCTGAAGCTTTGTTGCTATGTGAGAACACTAATTATGATTTAATTATTATTGATTTAATGATGCCTGGAGTTGATGGATTTACAGTAGTCGAAGAGATAAGGAAAAAACAAGACGTTCCTATTATTATGCTTTCAGCTCGAACGGAAGAATCAGATAAATTGCTAGGGTTTAATTTGGGCATTGATGATTATATAACTAAACCTTTTTCTCCAAAAGAACTTATGGCAAGGGTTCATGCAATCCTACAGAGAAGAACTAAAACGCATGTTTTTCATTCGTTGATAGCACACAATGAAAGCGGCAGAGAGATATTACTAAATGGAGAACCTTTGGATTTATCCCCCAAAGAATATGAGCTACTAGCTTATTTAATTAAACACCCTAATATTGCTCTTTCAAGGGAGCAAATAATAAATGATGTTTGGGGTTACGATTATGATTACGGTGATCGTACTGTTGATACGCATATTAAATCTATAAGAAATGTTTTGAAAGAATACAGAGAATTGATATCCACTGTCAGAGGTTATGGTTATAAATATGAGCCCAAAGAATAAAAAATTAATTACTCTAAATAGTAGGTTGTGGAGAAGTTTTATACTTTATGGAATAGTTCTTCTTGTTGTTTTGTGGCTATTACAAAGTGTTTTCCTAGGAACTTTTTATAGAAGAATGAAAATAGCTGAAATCAATAAAATTTCTAATAGACTTACTTCTTATTATGGGGAACCGTCTTTTGAAGATTTACTATATAAAGAATCTTTAAGGATGGGAATAGCAATTCAAGTAGTTGATAAAGACGGTAAATTACTATATCCAGTTTCTTTTTTTGAATCTTTAAATACTCCTAGGATTGATCCTGAAAAATGGATTGAAATAACTAAAGATTTAGTGAAAAACCCAGATGGAGTTATTTATGAAAATTATCATAAAACGATCGATGCCACAACGATAACAAGTTTATCTCATTTAGGCGGGGACTTGTTTTTATATATCAATTCACTTATAGAGCCTATAGATTCCACTGCCAATATATTAAAACAGCACTTAATACTTGTTTCAGCGCTAGTTGTAGCACTTTCTCTTTTGCTATCTTACTGGATGAGTAAAAAGCTATCAGAGCCTCTAACGGATTTAAAGCAAGAGGCAAATAAATTGGCAAAGGGAGACCTAACTGTGAACTTTTCCTCTAAAGGGTATAAAGAAGTTGAAGATTTAGCTCGTTGCTTAAATCTTGCCAAGGAAGAGCTAGAACAATCTTTATCATTTAGAAAGGATTTAATTGGCAATGTATCACATGATTTAAAAACACCATTAACAATTATCTTAAGCTATGCTGAAATGATAAGGGATATTACAGGAGATAATAAAGAACTTAGAGAAAATAACCTAGATGTAATAATTAATGAAGCACATCATTTAACTTGGTTAGTAAATGAATTGTTAGACTTATCTAAAATTGAAGCAGGAATGGCAATAATTGATTATGAGAATTTTGATATTAAACAGTTAACAAAATTTGTCATAACTAGATTAAAGCCAGTGATAACAGATAATATTAATATAACCCTTAATGGACCAGATGATTGTATTGTTTTTGCAGATAAAAGCAAGCTTGAACAAGTAATATATAACTTGTTAAATAATGCAATTCAATATACAGGAGAAGACGGGTATGTTGAAATCAATGTCTCTCTTAGCGATAGCAAAATTTACTTTGAAGTGTGTGATAGCGGTATAGGTGTACCCAATGCAGAAAAAGAAAGAATTTGGGAGAGGTATGTTAAAACTAGTAATCATCATAGCAGACATGAAATTGGTAGTGGCCTAGGCCTTTATATCGTAAAGACAATATTAACAATGCATGGACTGGATTATGGAGTAAAAGATAGAATTCCAAGAGGATCTATATTTTATTTTTCAGGAAAATTAGGTCTATAACTTCTATTTATATTGACATAATCATTGTTAATAGATAAAATAATAAGGACTTAGTGTCATCTACATCAAGAGGTGTTTTCACCGCATAGAACGAATTCACACGAAGTATGAGCAAGCCTCTTTTTTATACAAAAAGAGGCTTTTATTTAAGGAGTTATTATGGAAAACTTGCTTTCACTAAAAACACTTACTAATGATGAGATTATTTATCTAGTTAACAGAGCTTTGGAGCTAAAAAAAGGAGCAAAGCCTGCAAATCTTGATGCATGTGTTGCTAACCTTTTTTTTGAACCTAGTACGAGAACCCATTATTCTTTTATTAGAGCTGAACAAAAATTAGGATTGGAGGTCCTGGATTTCAATCCGTCAGGATCTAGTTTAAAAAAAGGAGAGACATTGAATGATACTGTAAAGTTATTCCAATCTCTTGGCGCAGATGTGTTAGTAATAAGACATGAAGAAGATAGGTATTATGAAAAATTGATAGATAACATCAATATTCCTATTATTAATGCAGGAGATGGTAAAGGAGATCATCCAACCCAAAGCTTACTAGATATTGTAACAATCTATGAATCTTTTAATCGACTAGAAGGTTTAAAATGTGTTATTTATGGGGATTTATCGCATTCAAGAGTCGCAAATACTAACATTGATATATTTAATAAACTAGGAATTAAAGTAGAAACAGTTAGTCCTCCCGGATTTGAATACAACGAGAGCACGACCAATGATTTGTCTGAAGCCATAATTGATGCTGATATTGTTATGGGATTAAGGATTCAACACGAGAGACACAGTGAGCATTTCACATACACGCAAGAGGATTATGTTACAAAATTTGGACTAGATGAAAATCGTTTAAAACTACTTAAACCTGAATGCATAATTATGCATCCTGCTCCAGTGAACAGGGGATGGGAAATGATCGATGCAGCGGTAGATGGTCCTAAAAGTAGAATTTTCCAACAGATGGCAAATGGAGTCTATGTTCGTATGGCTGTTTTAGAAAGGTCTTTGGTGAAGTAATGATATATATAAAAAATGCCTCTATATGTTTGGAGGACGACAGTTTTAAAGATGTAGACTTAACTATTGAAAATGGAATTATAAGTTATATAGGGAAATTACCACAAAGTACTACAGAAGATTGCGTTACTATTGATGCACAAGGAATGCTATTAGTACCTTCCTTTATTGATCCTCACGTTCACTTAAGAGAACCGGGATTTGAATACAAAGAAGATTTTATAACAGGGACAAACGCCGCAATAAAGGGTGGATTTGGGAAAGTGTGTTGTATGCCAAATACAAAACCTTCTCCGGATACTCCTGAGTCTTTATCATCCATTATGGAGTTAGCAAAGACTAAAGGCAAAATTCCTTGTTATTTTTTTAGCCCCTTGACCTATGGTTTAAAAGGTGAAAAGCTAGTTGATTTTGAAGAGCTTGTAAAAACTGGAGCCATAGGCTTTAGCGACGATGGAAAGGGCTTGCAAAATGCAGGTTTAATGGCTTTGGCTATGAAAAGAATATCTAATATTGATTCAATAATCACTGCTCATTGCGAAGACGAAAGTTTATTATTTGATGGTTATATCCACGATGGAATTTATGCTAGAAACAACAACCATAAAGGGATATCTTCTGCTAGTGAAAGCGTTCAGGTGGCAAGAGATGTATTATTGGCTTTAGATCACGATACACGATATCATGTATGCCATATTTCAACAAAAGAAAGCTTGGCAATGGTAGAATATGGAAAAACTAGAAAAGGGAAAATTAGCTGTGAAGTAACACCTCATCATTTGCTTTTATGTGATGAGGACATAGAGGAAGATGGACTGTATAAAATGAATCCTCCATTACGGTCAAGGGAAGATATGATAGAATTAAGGATTGCTTTGTCCAGTGGTCTTATAGACTGTATTGCAACTGACCATGCTCCACACGCACGAACTGAAAAAAACAAAGGCTTAAGAGATTCAGCTTTTGGAATTATTGGTTTAGAAACGGCTTTCTCTCTTTTATACACAAAATTATGTAAAGAAGGTAAATTGCCTTTATGGACACTAATTAATGCCATGACAAAAGCTCCTGCTGATATTTTTAGAATTCCTTGCGGAGAAATAAGATTGGGAGGAATAGCAGATTTAATTTTGATTGATCTTTCCAAGCAGTGGGAAATTTCTGAGGATGAGCTCGAAAGCAAATCTAATAATACTCCTTTTTTAGGCGAAAGAGTATTTGGATATATTGATACTGTTATTTTAGATGATAAAATTAAATTGCGAGGTGGAAAAATTGTTGAATAGTAATATACCTGGGAAAATCATCTTAGAAGATGGATCTAGCTTCAATGGTCATATTATTGGACCTTATATAGAGAAAGTTGGTATTTTAGCCCACTACACATCATATAGTGGATATCAGGAAATCCTTACAGACCCTTCTACATACGGGCAAAGTCTTGTAATACAATATCCGTTGGTTGGAAATTATGGTATTAATAGAGTTGATTATGAATCTATACAATCGCATGTAAGCCATCTTATTACTAGAGAAATTTGTAGATTTCCTAATCACTATAAAATGAATAAAAATCTTGAAGATTATTTGAACAAAATGAAAATACCTGCAATAACAGGAGTAGACGTTAGACAGATATTAAACCATAGCAAATCAAAAGGCCCATTAAAAGCAGTTATTGTACATGATGGTATTACCATAGATGAAGGTTTGGAGATTATTAACAACCATGAATTTAATAAAACAGATCTCAAGTTTTTGTCTACTCCAATCATCTATGAAATTCCAGGCAATGGACCGAGAATTGCTTTGTTAGACTTAGGTTTAAAACAATCATTATTAAAAAAATTAAATCAGGAAGGATACCATGTTACTGTACTTCCTTGGGATACAACATGGGAAGAAATAGAAGACTTAGATATAGATGCTATATTAATATCTTCGGGCCCTGATTTGCCTGTTGTTAGAGAGTTTGTATTAAAGCAAATAAAACCAAATATTGGGAAATATCCTATTTTTGGAATAGGTTTTGGATACTTAATCTTGGGTGAAGCACTAGGTATGAAACCATCTTTAATTAAGACTGGCATACACGGAATACAGATGATAAAAGACATTCAAAATGGTAAATTAATACAAGCATCACAAAACATTTCTAATACACTTTGTAGCCCAGAACAAAATGATATTAATGAAATATATAAATATGTAAACTTAAATTCTAATGCTGGCTTTATTAGTAAATATCATTTAATTCTAGCAGTATCTTTTTATCCTGAAGGTTCACCAGGACCAGAAGAAGGACAGAGTTTCTTTGCTACGATGAAAACTATGGTTCAGAGGAGGGGTAATAATGCCTAAACGCGTAGATCTTGAAAAAATTGTAGTCATTGGCTCTGGTCCAATTGTAATTGGCCAAGCAGCTGAATTTGATTACTCCGGCACACAAGCTTGTCAAGCCTTGAAAGAAGAGGGTGTAAAGGTAATACTAATCAACCCAAATCCAGCGACTATTATGACTGACAAAAAAATTGCCCACAAAGTATATATGGAACCATTAACTCTTTCATTTTTAAAAAAAATATTGAGAAAAGAAAGACCTCAAGCAATATTACCATCTTTAGGCGGCCAAACTGGTCTAAATATGGCTGTAGATTTATATCATGATGGAATATTGGATGAATTACGAATTGAAATATTAGGTACTGATTTGAATGCAATAGAAAAAGCAGAAGATAGAGATAAATTCAAAAACTTTATGAATGAAATAGGCGAGCCAATTCCTCCTTCTACAATTGTCAATGATGTAAAAGAGGCTTTGGTATTTGCTGATGAAATTGGCTATCCAGTTATTGTTAGGCCTGCTTTTACTTTAGGTGGAACCGGTGGTGGGATATGCAACGATAGACTAGAGCTACAGACAGTTGTAGAAAATGGATTAAATCTCTCACCTGTAAATCAATGTTTAATTGAAATGTCAATAGCAGGTTGGAAAGAAATAGAATTTGAAGTCATGAGAGATGCTAATGACACTGCAATAGCTATTTGTTCTATGGAAAATATTGATCCTGTTGGAATTCATACTGGTGACTCCATTGTTGTTGCCCCTGCTCAGACTCTAACCGACAGAGAAGTTCAAATGTTACGTAATGTTTCTTTAAAAATAATAAGAAATCTAGGTATTAAGGGTGGTTGTAACGTACAGTTAGCTCTTCATCCAACTAGCGCTCAATATTACATTATTGAAGTTAACCCAAGGGTATCAAGATCGTCTGCCTTAGCCAGTAAAGCAACAGGTTTTCCAATAGCTAGGGTTACGGCTAAAATCGCTATAGGTTATGATTTGGATGAAATTCCAAATCCATTGACAGAAAGCTCATCTTGCGCTGCTGAACCTAGCTTAGATTATATTGCCGTTAAAATGCCACGATTTGCATTTGATAAATTTAGATCTGCAAACAGAAAATTAGGAACTCAAATGAAGGCCACAGGAGAAGTAATGGCTTTAGCATTGAGTATTGAAGAAGGGCTACTCAAAGCTGTTAGATCTCTTGAAATTGGCACTGACTACCTTTCGCTTAACAACCATCTATCATTAAATGATGATCAATTGAAAGAAATAATAATAAATAAAGAAGATGAGCGAATTTTTGCAATCTTTGAGTTGATGCGAAGAGAGTATAGTGTGGAAAGCATTAGCAATATAACAGATATTGATTTGTTTTATTTAAATAAATTGATGCATATTAAAAAAATTGAAGATACAATGACTGAAGATTTATCAGATAAAAACTTAATGCATGCAAAAAAATACGGGTTTTCAGACTCTACAATTGCAAGAATTTGCGGTATTGATGAAAAAGAAGTATATCAGCTAAGAAAAGAATTAGGTATAAATCCTGTATATAAAACAGTTGATACTTGCAGCGGTACTTTAAATCACCACTCTTCATACTTTTACTCGACATATGCTGAAGAAAATGAGTCTATACCTTCAGATAATAAAAAAGTTATTATTTTAGGTAGCGGTCCAATCAGAATTGGACAAGGGGTTGAATTTGACTACGCTACGGTTCATTCAATCTGGACCATACATCAAATGGGTTATGATGCTATTATTATTAACAACAATCCTGAAACGGTTTCTACTGATTTTTCAATATCTGATAAATTATATTTTGAACCTCTTACATTAGAAGATGTTTATAGTATTATTGAGTTAGAGAGACCGGAAGGTGTGATAGTACAATTTGGAGGTCAAACTGCTATTAATTTAGCTAGTGGCTTAGTAGAAAAAGGTGTTAGAATTCTAGGAACATCCTTGGAAAGTATAGATTTAGCTGAGGATCGTGATGAATTTGAGCGAGTGCTTTCGGAATTAGAAATACCAATGCCAAAGGGACAAGTTACAAACTCTCCAACTGAGGCATTATCAATAGCTAATAGAGTAAGTTATCCTGTTTTAGTCAGACCTAGTTATGTTCTAGGTGGTAGAAATATGGAAATTCTCTATAATGATGAAGATTTATTGGACTATATGAAAAGAACCCTGCATGAATCAGGCGGTGATGGGATTCTTATTGATAAATATTTGGTAGGTTCCGAAGTAGAGGTAGATGCAATTTGTGATGGGAAAGATGTTCTAATACCTGGAATAATGCAACATGTTGAGAGAGCAGGTGTCCATTCGGGAGACTCCATTGCAGTTTATCCACCAATAAATTTAAGCTCAGATGTAAAAGAAAAACTAGTAGATTATACAACACGTATAGGTATAGGCTTGGGCATAGTAGGGCTTTATAATATTCAATTTGTAATTGATAGTGAAGAGAAAATATATGTTTTGGAAGTTAATCCAAGAAGCTCCAGAACAATTCCTTTCTTATCCAAAGTGACAGGATTGAATATGGCTGAAATTGCAACAAAAGCTATATTAGGTACTTCAATTAAAGAACAGGAAATGCCTATAGGCTTGTATGAGGAGATAGAAGGGTATGCAGTAAAAATGCCAGTTTTCTCTTTTACAAAACTTAAAAAAGTTGATATTTCCTTAGGCCCTGAAATGAAATCTACTGGAGAGGCAATAGGTAAAGATAAAAACCTAGAAAAAGCTTTGTACAAGTCTTTTCTTTCAGCTGGATTTGCAATGCCTGATTACGGTTCTGTACTATTTACCATAGGAAATAGAGAAAAACCTGAAGCGTTGAGTTTAGCAAAGGGCTTTAATGATATAGGATATAAAATTATTGCTACTGAAGGAACGTATAATTATTTACAAGAGAACAATGTCCCGTGTGAGTTTATAGGTAAAATTGGAAGTCTAGATAAAACAGTTCTAGATGTTATCAGGCACAGGGAAGTCCAATTTGTAATTAATACTTTTACTGAAGTTGGCAAAACTAGAATAACCGATGGTTTTTTGATTAGAAGAGAATCCGTAGAGAATAACATTCCATGCTTGACATCCTTAGATACTGCAAAAGCAGTTTTAAGCGTTTTGCAATCAAGAAACTTTTATATTGAGGGGTAACTATGTTTCATATAGGTAAAGTTGTTGAAAATATAGCAATTAATAATAGTCGTGACATTGTTAAGATGACAGTTTCACTAGATAGTGAAGTTATTCTAAATGTAAAACCTGGTCAATTTGCTTACATTACTGTTCCAGGAGGTAAAGCGTTTTTAAAGCGCCCAATTTCAATAGCTCATAACAATGGACGAGAATTAGTTTTTATATATAGAAAAGTTGGAATTGGTACAGAAGAGCTTTCAAAAATTGTTATTGGCTCAGAAATAGAGCTTATGGTGCCTTTAGGCAATGGCTATGAATACTTGCCTACAAAAAATTATATTGCATTAGTAGGCGGAGGGGTTGGCATACCTCCATTATGGGAATTATCTAAAGTATTAAAAAGAAGAGGTAATGTCCTTGATATATATTTAGGATTTAAGACAAAAACTGATATTTTCCTTATGGAAGAGCTTTCATTATATGGCACAGTTTACGTTGCAACAGAAGACGGATCTTTTGGTTACAAAGGATTTATTACTGATGTAATTTCTGATGTAGCTTCATCAAAATATGATTGTATTTTTGGATGCGGTCCTTTGCCAATGCTAAAAGAGGTAAAAAAACATAGCAATTTATTTACAAAAGGGTTGGTATCTTTAGAAGAAAGAATGGCATGTGGCTTTGGAGTATGCATGGGATGTACTGTTGACACTACTAGGGGAAGAGTACGAGTGTGCAAAGAAGGTCCTGTATTTCCTTTGGAGGAGGTGTTTATTGTTGACTGATATTTCTGTAAAAATTGATAATCTTTTTTTAAAAAATCCTATTATGCCGGCTTCAGGATGCTTTGGATATGGAAGGGAATTTAGTGAATTATACTCTTTGTCTGAACTAGGCGCAATAGTAGTCAAGTCCATTTCTCCAAATCCTAAAAAAGGAAATGAAACTCCTAGAATTGCAGAAACACCTTCAGGCATGTTGAATGCTATAGGGCTACAAAATCCAGGTATTGAACATGTAGATAAAGAACTCTCTTTTCTAAAGAAATTTAACACTCCAGTTATTTGTAACGTTGCCGCTGATACGTTTGATGGCTATTTAAAAGTTGCTTCAGCTTTGGATAAGAGAGATGATGTACATGCTCTCGAAATTAATATTTCTTGCCCTAATGTCGCATGTGGAGGCATGTCTTTTGGTACTGACCCTGATTTAGTTTATAATTTAACAAAGTCTATAGTAGATATTTGCAATAAACCTGTAATAATGAAACTAACACCTAATGTTACAGATATAGTTAGTATTGCTAAAGCTGCAGAAGAAGGCGGGGCAAACGCTTTAAGTCTTATTAATACTTTGTTAGGGATGAAAATAGACATAAATACAGGAAAACCACTGTTAGCAAATAAAACTGGGGGGCTATCAGGGCCAGCAATTAGACCAGTAGCAATAAGGATGGTATATCAGGTTTATGATGCCGTTGACATTCCTATCATAGGAATGGGGGGAGTATCTTCTGTTGATGATGTAATTGAAATGGCATATGCAGGAGCATCTGCTGTTGCAATAGGCGCGTATCAATTTGTCGATCCTTATATTTGCATTAATATCATAGAAGAATTACCTAAAAGAATATTAGAACTAGGTCATAAGTCATGGACAGATTTAGTTGGCTACGCTCATAGATAAGGAGATAACTATGAAAGACTTAATTGTTGCTCTCGATGTTAGTAGCATTGATCAACTTGATTATTTTTTAAACTTATTTAATGAACCAATTTATGTAAAAGTTGGAATGGAACTGTTCTATAGTTTAGGGTTTGAAGCTATTAACAGAATTATTGAAAAAAAACATAATGTATTTTTAGATTTAAAACTTCACGACATACCTAATACAGTATATAATGCAATGAAAGCTTTACTTGTTAACCCTATTTCTATGGTTAATGTTCACGCTGCTGGTGGAATTGACATGATGAAAGCAGCAGCAAGAGCTAGAGATCAGTCAGATAATAAACCTTTGTTAATAGCTGTAACTATGCTAACTTCAACCTCAAAAGAAACTATGAATGAAGAGATACTTATACCTGGTAATGTTGATAGTACAGTATTAAAATACGCTAAAACTGCAAAAGACGCTGGTTTCGATGGTGTAGTCTGCTCAGCTAGGGAAGTTCCTTTGATTAAATCAAAGCTTGGAAATGATTTCATTACTGTAACTCCAGGAATTAGACCTTTAGGATATGGAGATGATGATCAAAAACGTATAGTAACTCCAATAGACGCAGCAAAACTAGGTTCTGATTTTATCGTGGTTGGACGTCCAATAACAAAGTCTTCAATACCATCTATAGCCTATAACGATATTAAGACGCAATTTTTAGGAGGTAAACGATGAAAAATATTGCTGAAGCATTATTAGATTTAAAAGCTGTAATTTTAAGACCGCAAGAACCTTTTACTTGGGCTTCTGGTATTTTATCTCCAATATATTGTGATAATCGACTAACTTTGTCTTATCCAAAAGAAAGAACTTTAATAATTAACGGATTTTGTGACCTAATAACAGACAAATATCCTGATACTGAAATGATTATGGGTACTGCTACAGCTGGAATACCACACGCTGCTATTATTGCAGACAGACTAAATTTACCTATGGGCTATGTGCGAAGTAAAACAAAAGACCATGGTAGGCAAAATCAAATAGAAGGCGCTATTTACAATGGAGTTAAAGTGATATTAATTGAGGATTTGATATCAACAGGGATATCTTCTATCAATGCTGCAAAAGCTCTTATAGATGCTGGATGTGAAGTCTTAGCTGTAGTTTCTATTTTTAACTATGAGTTAAAAGATAGCATTATCGCTTTTAATGAAAGTGGTATACCATTTTATTCACTAACTAATTACACTGAATTAATTGATGTAGCTGTAAAAAGAAACTATGTAGAAAAATCTATGCTTAATAAATTAATGCAGTGGAAATTAAATCCTCATAATCAAGCTTGGATTGGGGAATAATCAACTGTATTAATATTATGTAGTTTTACGTGCTATTGACTTTCACTGATAAAAGTAATACAATTTAAGGTGCGGCTAAATGTCGTTTGAAATGTTAATTTAAAATTTGAAACTTGAAAACTGAATAAGGAGGTGATTGTATAAGTGAATCCATTATTAATAGGAATACTGATAATACTAGCAATTATTGTTGGATGCGTTGTCGGATTTCTTATCCGTAAGCATATATCAGAAGGAAAGATTAATAACGCAGAAGAGCTTGCTAAAAGCATAATTAGAGATGCAGAAAAAAATGGTGAAGCTCAAAAGAAAGAGATGTTATTAGAAGCAAAAGACGAAGCTCACAGATTGTTACAAGAAGCTGCGAAAGAGAATAAAGAGCGAAGATCTGAAGTGCAAAAAGCCGAAAAAAGAATTATTCAACGAGAAGAGACTCTTGACAAGAGAACAAATAACGTTGAGAAAAAAGAAGAACAGCTAAATGAACAATTTAAAACATTAGAGACAAAAGAGAAAAAAGCTGATGAATTAATTGACCAACGAACTGAAGAATTGGAAAAAGTTGCTAACCTAACTTCAGAAGAAGCAAAAGTAATATTATTGTCAGAATTAGAAAAAGAATTGGCAATGGAATCTGCTCTTATGATAAAAGAATCAGAAAGTAGAATAAGAGAAGAATCTGATAAAATGGCTAGAGATATCCTATCAACAGTTATCCAAAGATACGCTGCAGATCACGTAGCAGAAACTACTGTATCTGTAGTTAGTTTGCCTAATGACGAAATGAAGGGTAGGATAATTGGAAGGGAAGGGCGTAATATTAGAACCCTTGAATCATTAACTGGAATTGACTTAATTATTGATGACACACCAGAAGCGGTAGTCTTGTCTGGGTTTGATCCTATGAGGAGAGAAGTTGCAAGAATAGCGCTTGAAAAATTAGTTATTGATGGTCGTATACACCCTACCAGAATTGAAGAAATGGTAAATAAAGCCAAAAGAGAAGTAGAGCAATCTATAAAAGAAGCAGGGGAGCAGGCTACGTTTGACACAGGTGTTCATGGACTTCATCCTGAATTGATTAAAATTTTAGGACGCTTGAAGTACCGTACCAGCTATGGTCAAAATGTATTAAAACATTCAATCGAAGTATCAACACTTGCTGGAATGATGGCACATGAATTAGGTGCTGATGTAAAAGTTGCTAAGAGAGCCGGTTTATTACATGATATCGGTAAAGCACTTGACCACGAAATCGAAGGACCTCATATCGACATCGGAGTAGATATAGCAAAACGCTATAAAGAAAATGATGCTGTTATCCACGGAATTGCCGCTCATCATGGTGATATAGAGGCAAAAACAGTGGAAGCGGTATTGGTGCAAGCAGCAGATGCAATATCAGCTGCAAGGCCCTGTGCTAGACGTGAAACCCTTGAATCATATATCAAACGATTGGAAAAACTTGAAGAGATTGCAAACTCATTTGATGGAGTAAATAAGTGTTTTGCAATTCAAGCAGGCAGAGAAGTAAGAATTATTGTTGAACCTGACAAAATCTCGGAACTAGAAATGGTTCATCTAGCTAAAAATGTTGTGCAAAAGATTGAGGAAGAAATGGAATATCCAGGACAGATTAAAATCAATCTAATAAGAGAAACACGTACAGTTGACTTTGCAAAGTAACTAATAATTAGAAATAGAACCCGTCTAAAGATGGGTTCTATTTCTATACATACTAAGGGAGGAAATATGAAATCTATATCTAAATTAGGACAATCAATACAACCATCACTAACATTAGCATTAACCGCGAAAGCAAAAAAAATGAAGTCTCAAGGAGAAGATGTAATTAGTTTTACGGCAGGCGAACCTGACTTCAATACTCCTGAGAATATTTGTAATGCTGGTATAGAAGCAATTAACAAGGGTTTGACTAAATATACCGTAGCATCTGGAATGGATGAATTAAAAGAAGCCATTGTGAATAAGCTATCCTCAGAAAACAATTTGGAATACACTAAAAGTCAAATAATTGTTTCTAATGGAGCTAAACACTCATTATTTAACGTGCTTTTTGCTTTGTGCAATGAAGGTGATGATGTCATTTTGCCATCGCCTTATTGGGTAACATATCCTGAACTAATTAAACTAGTAGGCGCTAATCCAATTATCATTGAAACTTCAGAATCTAATGGATTTAAAGTTACTATTGATCAGTTAAATAAAATAGATCCTACTAAAGTAAAAGCAATTATCATCAATAACCCAAATAACCCTACTGGGGCAGTATATTCTAAAAAAGAACTTGAAGATATTGGAAATTGGTGTGTAAAGCATGACATATATATAATTGCAGATGAAATTTATGAAAAATTAGTTTATGATGGAATAAACTTTGTTAGTATGGCGAATATTAATGATGATATTAAAGACAGAACAATAATAATCAATGGTATGAGTAAAACCTTTTCAATGACAGGTTGGAGAATTGGATACATTGCTTCAAATAATGACGCTGTTATTCGTGTTATAAGCGGCTTACAATCACATATGACATCTAACCCGTGCTCAATATCTCAATATGCTTCTGTAGTTGCATTAGAAGACTCTGATGAGTTTATTCTTTCAATGAAGACTACTTTTGAGAAGAGAAGAAACTTAATGCTATCTTTAGTTAATGATATTAAAGAAGTTTCATGCGAGAAACCAGAAGGTGCTTTCTATATTATGTTGAATATTCAAAACGTTATTGGAAAGACAATTGCTGGCAAAGTAATCAATAATTCTATCGATTTTGCTGATGTGTTGCTAGATGAAGCAAAAGTATCAGTAGTGCCAGGCGTTGGATTTGGTGCAGAAGGCTTTGTTAGACTTTCTTATTCCATATCAGAAAAAGATATCGAGGAAGGTATAAAGAGAATAAAGGATTTACTATCCACTATGAGGTAGAATAATGAAAGGTATACCTGCTATATTTGAAGATTACCTGAGTTATCTAGAATCTACAAGAGAGTTATCACCAGCAACGGTTCAAGTATATTTTTATGAAACAAGATTATTTTTAAGATATATTAAGTATCGTTTCAACATGTTGGAGGAAAATGAGAGTATAGAGTTTCCAGATACAATTGATATCAGTTCTATAGATGAGAATGTATTAAGCAAAGTTAGGTTAAGAGATTTACTAGCTTATATTGGATACGCAGATAAGACTTTAGATAATAGTAGTGCAGCTAAAGCTAGAAAAGTATCGTCATTGAGAACTTTTTTTAACTATCTTAATCTTAAAGCGGAGGTAATAGATAAGAACCCAACAGATGGATTAGACTTGCCTAAAAAATCTACTACACTACCAAAGTATTTGAGTTTAGACCAATCTATGCAATTAATCAATACTATTAAAGCAGAAGAAGATCTATACGTAAGGACTAGAGATCTTGCTATAATAATGCTATTTTTGAACACAGGTATGAGGGTCGCAGAACTATGTGCATTAAATATAGAAAATTACAATCGGGAAAATCTATCAATTAGAGTTACCGGAAAAGGTAATAAGCAAAGAGAGATATTTCTTCATTTATCAACAGCGAATCTTATAGATGACTATATTGCCATTAGACCTGACGTTGAGAATGAAAATGCAATATTTATAAGCAGAAAACTTAACCGATATTCTACTAGGGGGATTCAATATTTAGTAGAACGATATGTAGATAAAGCTGGTTTAGACTCAACTGAGGTTACCGTACACAAGCTAAGACACACTGCAGCGACATTTATGTATTTATATGGAGACTCTGATATTAGGAGTATTCAAGAAATACTAGGTCATGCCAATATTTCTACTACACAAATTTATACACACGTATCTGAAGATAAGAAAAGGGCAATCATGGAAAACTTTCCTTTAGGAGATATTGAATAACAAGAACATTACTCACCCAATGTCACAAAATAACTGTTTTGTGACATTGGGTGTAAAGGGCAAATAATATAGGCTAAATATAATAAAAACCCACCAAAGATGTAATATGTCGTCTTTGGTGGGTTTTTATTATATTTGTATATTATGTTCTTTAATCATAGCTTGTAAAATTTGCATAACCATAACTTTACCATGGTCATAATTCATACCACCTTGGTAGAAAACTTGATATGGTGGTCTCATAGGTCCATCTGCACTTAGTTCTATCGAAGATCCCTCTATAAATCCTCCAGTGGCCATTATTACTTTGTCCGTATATCCTGGCATATCCCAAGCTTCTGGAATAACATGGCTATCTACAACTGAAGCTTTTTGAACAGTCTTACAAAATGTTTTAACTAACTCTGGATTATTAAATGTTATTGCTTGCACAATATCGGATCTTAATTCATCAATGCTTGGTTTAATTGCAAATCCCAAAGATGAAAATGTTGCTCCAACCAATAAACCTACTTTATAAGCTTCATGAACTATTTGTGGTGCGAAATATAAGCCTTGTAACATTGAACGAGTCATACCAAACGTCAATCCACAATCTTTACTTAAGCCAGGAGCAGTAAGTCTATTTGTTACACTTTTAACTAATTCTTTTTTCCCAGCAATATACCCACCAGAAGCGGCTATCCCAGCGCCAGGATTTTTTATTAATGAACCAGCTATAATATCTGCACCAATTTCTAAAGGTTCGCGTTCTTCTGTAAATTCACCATAACAATTATCAATAAATATAGGAATATCGAATTTTAACTTAATAGCACTTATTACCTCTTCCATTTCTTTAATTGTTATAGCTCTTCTATCGCCATAACCTGTAGACCTTTGAATTGCAATTAACTTCGTATTATGCTTTATCTTTTCCATAATGATATCTATTTGCATTTTGTCATTTTTATCCAATGGAGCATAATCAAAAGAAATTCCCATGTCTTTAAGTGTATTGGCATCGTCTGTTGTCTCCCCTATTACTTTTAACAAAGTGTCATATGGTTTTCCTGATATATATAGAAGTTCGTCCCCGTGGCGAAGAAGCCCTGATAAACAAAGATAAATTGCATGAGTGCCTGAGACAATCAATGGTCTAACTAGAGCATCTTCTGCTTTGAATACTGTTGCATATATACTTTCAGTTTTTTCTCGCCCCATATCGCCATATCCATAGCCAGTTGACCATGCAAAATCTGTATAGGATAGCCTATGGTATTGCATCGCGTTATTAACTTTGTTTTGATTATAAAACCTGATAGATCTATGCTTGTCAATTATATCAGCTATTCTATTTTCATTTTCATTAACAAAGTCATATACTTTTTTATCTATATTATATAGTTCTAATATCTCTTTTAGTAATATATTCAAACTAACCTCCTGAATTAACCATAAACTGTTTCAATTATATGTTCAATCAATTTATCATCATCGTTCCATATGTCCCTATCAATCCAAATAAAATTGCCTTGATTTTTAAACCATGTCAGTTGCCTTTTTGCATATTGTCGACTGTGCTGTTTAATCTTACTAACGGCATCATCTTTAGAACAATTACCATC
Organism: Tissierellia bacterium; assembly: GCA_012728295.1. Taxonomy (GTDB): domain Bacteria; phylum Bacillota; class Clostridia; order Tissierellales; family Peptoniphilaceae; genus JAAYFJ01. The sequence goes on from JAAYFJ010000010.1 coordinate 39,496, forward strand.
AAAATAGTCATATAACTCTTTATATCCAATGGCTCTTTGACTAGACAAATCCCTATTCAATTGCTTTGAATATAATCTGTATGCCTCATTCAGCAATCCATTTTCCATCATATTGTCAACTCTAATGTTTATAGCATCATATAATTTCTCTCTATCACGTATCAATGCAAAACAGTGAAATGAATATTCCTTTCGCGGCTTTCTATTGTCATCTCGGCCTAAATTACCTCCCAATAATGCTATCTCAAGGGCTCTCATAACTCTTCTTGGATTGTTGTAATCAAGGCTATCAATATGGTCTGATAAAGAATTTAATTCTTCAACCAATCCTTCAATACCTTTTGTTTCATATATCCTAGAAACAATTTTTCTACACTTTAAATCTGGAGGAGTATCATTAAACTTCCAATCATATATAAGGCTATTGATATATAAACCTGTTCCTCCTACGATGATAGGAACTTTACCACGGGCAATTATTTCATCTATAATTTTTAAAGCTTCCTTTTGAAATTCAGCTACAGAATAATTGTAATCAGGGTTTGAAATATCAATCAAATGATGAGGGATTCCTTTCATTTCTTCAGTAGTTGCTTTAGCCGAACCTATATCTAATCCTCTATATATTTGCACAGAATCAGCAGAGATAATTTCACCATCAAGTCGTTTTGATAACTCAATTCCAATAGAAGTTTTTCCAGTTCCTGTGGGCCCACCAATAATAATAATATCAGACATATAGCACCTCTACTAACTCATTTCTCTTAGAAAGTTTTTTTCGAATTCTTTTTTAGTCAATATCATCATTGTAGGTCTTCCGTGTGGGCAAGTGTAGGGTTGGTGTAATTGCAATAACTCAGCTAAAAGATTTTTTGCAATTTCTGCATTTATCTGTAGTCCTGACTTTATTGCGTTAATACAAGATTTTTTCATTATTTTTTCTATTATAAATTCTATCTGTGTATTTTCTATATTACCATTTTTAGATTCTGTGTCATAAAAAATCATATCATCAAAGATTGCCCTAACCATATTGTATTCTATTGGTTTTCCCATAATAATAGGAACACCTCTTATAATAATACTACTTTCATCAAATGCCTCTATATCATATCCAATACTATTAAACTTATTAAAAATCTCTTCAGAACTTTGTGCGATTCCATTAACTGGAATTATTATCGGCTGCAAAAGAGCTTGCGTATCTAAGTTTGATTTTTTTACTTCCTGCAAATAATATTCATACTTAATTCTCTCGTGAGCTGCATGCTGATCAATTATTACCAACATATCTTCATATTGAAATACGATATAAGTTGTGAATATTTGGCCAATAAATGTAGCATTATTTACATTTATCATCTTCATTCGATTAGGTATTTCATTTTGTGCTACACTTTTTTCCTCTTTCCCATTTAGTTTCACATCGTTAATAATATTAAGGTTATCTTCATTCCCAGAAAAGTTAATATTGGTAGAAATATAAGAGCTTAAGTCTACAGCACTATTTTCTTGATCAATAATATCAAATTTCTCTTCTACAAATGAACTTTCATTATTCAGAGCGTTACTATAATCTACTACATTATCTTGTTGATACTTATCAAATATAGTTTCCTTTTCAACGGCTAAATCCATTTTTTTCTTAAATTTAGGTATAGAAAGACTATTCTTTATCGTATTAGATATAGTTTGCTCAATTTTCCCAAGCCAAAAAAACTCGTCCTTAATATTCACTACAGTTTTATTGGGATGAACGTTTACATCTACTTCGTTTTGAGGGATAGAAAGTTGTAATACAAATACAGGATGCTTTTGTAAAGGTATTATACTACGATATTTTAGTTCTATTCCTTTAACTAATTCTGGATATTTAATGCTTCTTTTATTTATAGACAAATATTGGTGCATTCTATTAGATCTATACAAAAGATTGTTAGATATATAACCAGTTACATATTGGCCATTCTCCCTTGGCAGTTCAATCATGTTTTTCGCAATATCACTACCTAGCACTTGATATATTCTATCTCTAAGTCTTTCATTTGCCAAAGTTTTAATAACTACTAACTTATCCTTGATAAAGGTAAATGAACATTGAGGGTGACTAAAGCAAAATCTAATCATAAGTTGATGAATAATAGAGGACTCATAGTTGTCCTGTCTTAATAAGTTCTTCCTAACAGGTAAGTTTTCAAATAACGATGATACTATAATGGTTGTCCCTTTATTCGTAGCTACATTGTTTACCGATGAAGGAATTCCAAATGAGACCTCGTATTTATGACCATGTATATCATTTTCTGTTCTGGTTAACAACTCAACATCTGCAACTGCAGCAATACTTGCTAGCGCCTCACCTCTGAACCCCATCGTATTAATTGTGAAAAGGTCTTCAATTTTATTTAGTTTAGATGTAGAGTGTCTCAGAAAAGCTGAAGGAATATCTTCCTTTAATATTCCTGATCCATTATCTGAGACTCTAATATATGTCTTTCCACCATCTTTTATCTCTACTGTTATTGCCTTTGCATTTGCATCTAAAGAGTTTTCTACCAATTCTTTAATAATTGAAGCTGGGTTTTCAATGACTTCACCAGCTGCAATTTTATTAATAGTTGCATCATCTAAGACTCTAATTTTCATAATCGTTATCCTCTGAGTTTTGCACCATGACAATTAATTCGTGTAGCTTACCAAAGGCAGCCATAGGAGATATATTGTTGATGTCCAACGATAGAATTTCCTTTATTAACGAAGTGCTCAATTCATCTCTTTTATAATTATAATTATCAGATACAGCAGCTTTACTTGTGATTTCATCAACTTCAATACTGTCTAATACCTCCCAAGCACGATTTATGACATGATTATTTATACCTGCGAGCTTCGCTACCTGTATTCCATAGCTTTTATTTACAGAACCTTTTACAACTTTTCTAAGGAACTTAATCTCATGATTGTATTCCTCAGCAATTACATTATAGTTCTCAACTCCTGGCAAATCCTCTGCAAGACTTGTCAGCTCATGGTAATGCGTAGCAAATAGTGTTTTAGCCTTAATAAAATCGTGTATGTGCTCTATTACTGCCCAAGCGATACTTAATCCATCATAGGTACTAGTGCCTCTTCCTACTTCATCTAAAATTACTAAACTATCTTTTGTAGATTCTTTTAATATGGTGGCTACTTCCTTCATTTCTACCATAAAAGTGCTCTCACCTTTAGATAAATTATCTGCAGCTCCAATTCTTGTGAAAATTCTATCTATTAGGCATATATTGGCAAATTCTGCTGGGACAAAGCTACCAATTTGAGCCATAATAACAATAATACCAATTTGTCTCATATAAGTTGATTTCCCAGACATGTTCGGTCCAGTTATCAGGTGAATATATGATTTATTTGACATTATGATGTCGTTAGGAATGAAGTTCTCTTCTTTTACTAATTTTTCTACAACTGGGTGTCTTCCGCCTTTAATATTTATTATTCCTTCTTTATTAAAAGTAGGTTTTATATAATGGTTTTGATATGCTACGTATGATAACGAACACAGACAATCCAGCTTTGCAACAGAATGTGAAGATTCTTGTATATTTGTAATTTCCTTTTCACATTCTTTTATAATTTCTGAGAATAAAATATACTCTAGCTTTATTGCCTTATCTCCAGCTAAAGTTATATCTTCCTCGATTAACTTTAATTCTTCAGTGAAATATCTTTCTGAACCAACAAGGGTTTGTTTTCTAATAAAGTATTCTGGCACTATATCTATATTAGATTTAGTAACTTCTATATAATATCCCAATATTCTATTGTGACGAACCTTTATATTTTTTATGCCCGTTTCTTTTCTTAGTTTTGACTCATATTGGGCTAGAAGTTGTTTACCTTCTACTGATATTTTTCTATATTTATCTAATTCCTCGTTATAACCAGTTTTTATTACGTTTCCGTCTCGAATGCTAATAGAGGGATCTTCATTAATAGCACAATCAATAGTATTAACTATTCCAGAGTGGTTGTGTATTTGTTTTGAAAAATCATTTAATAAGTTGTATGAACCTGTATCTAATAAAAGCTTAATAGCTTGAACTGCTTTTAGTGAAGATGACAATCCTAATAAATCTCTACCATTAATATTTCCAGTAGCGATACGCATCACAAGTCTGTCTAGATCATAAATTAGAGTTAATCCTTTTCGCAATTCCTCTCTAATAATGGTGCTGTCATGAAATATCTCTATCAAATTTTGTCTTCCAAGAATTTCATCTTCATTCTTTAATGGTAATTCAATCCATTGTCTCAATAGTCTACTTCCCATAGCAGTTTTTGTTTTATCTAATATATTATAAAGGGATCCTTCTTTTGAATCAGTATATAGAGTTCTTACTAATTCTAAAGTTGAAAATGCATTATTATCGAGTACCATATATTTGTCAAAACTATAATTGTTGATGGGTTTTAAATGTTGAATTGTTGATTTCTGCGTCTCATGTAAATACATAATTAACATGTAGATTGCAAGAATTGAGCTTTGATTCTGTTGAACATCCCTACCTTTAAGAAACTCTGGCCATATCTTCTCTAATTCTTTTAGCACTTCTTTTGACACCTTATCTGGGACAGATCTTAAACTCTTATTAATATTTTTCATTATGTCTAATCGGCTTAACAAATCACTATATAATGATAGCTCTTCATTGTATAATAATTCGTTGGGATTAACTCTTGAAAATTCATTAATAATAGAGTCTATAGAGCTGATTCTAAAAGAAGCATTATTTGCCCATACCTCACCAGTTGAAAAATCGCAATAAGCAACCCCTATGCCTAGTGGATGATAGTAAACACTCATGACATAATTATTATTTCTATGATCAGAGTTTTCATAGTTAGTGTATGTTCCTGGGGTTAATATCTTAATAACATCACGTTTTACCAAACCTTTGGCTTCTGAAGGATCCTCTGTTTGCTCACAAATTGCCACCTTAAAGCCTTGGGATAATAGTCTAGGTATATATTGATCTATTACATGATGTGGAACTCCACACATGGGAACTCTTTCTTCTAAACCCGCATCTCTTCCCGTTAAGGCGATATTTAGCGTCTTAGATGCAACCACAGCATCTTCAAAAAACATCTCGTAAAAGTCCCCTAAACGAAAAAACAATAATGCGTCAGGATTTTTATCTTTCATATTTAGATATTGTTTCATCATTGGTGTTAACTGAGATCTATCCAAAATATCACTCCATTAGTCTACCTTCTAAAGCAAAAGTATTTGCACCTACTATTTTAACATTTACGTAAGAACCTATAATATCTTTGTCTCCTGGAAAATTTACAAGCTTGCCATGTAACGTTCTACCAACTAGATTTTCTCCAATCTTATCTATTCCTTCAACCAAAACTTCTCTAATCTTCCCTATTTCGTTAGTATTCTTTTTTAAAGCTATAGGATATAGTTCAACTAATAGCTTTTCAAATCTTTCTTGCTTTACTCTATGTGGTATCTGATCATCCCTTTCAGCTGCTGGTGTGTTGCTTCTGGGAGAATATAGAAACGTATATGATGAATCATATTCAACTTTTTTTATAGTTTCTATTGTTTTCTCAAAATCTTCCTCTGATTCCCCAGGAAAACCCACTATTAAATCTGTGGTCAAAGCAATATCTGGAACGGTTGCTTTAATTTTATTTACAATATTAATATATTTTTCTTGTGTATAGTGCCTATTCATCTCTTTTAACACTTTATTGCTTCCAGATTGCAAAGGCAAATGTAAAGAGTGGCATAACTTATCTAATTGTGGCCAAGATTCAATTAGTTCATCGCTAATATCTTTTGGGTGGCTTGTCATAAATCTTATGCGTTTTAAACCTTTGATATTATTTATTTCTTTTAATAATGACACAAAATTATAATTATTACATAAGCTTTTTCCATATGAGTTAACGTTTTGCCCTAGTAACATTACTTCTTTAGTGCCTTTATCCACTAGTTTTTCAATTTCACTTATTATTTGCTTGGGGTCTCTACTTATTTCTCTACCGCGTGTATATGGAACAACGCAATATGTGCAAAAGTTATTGCATCCATACATAATATTTACTAAAGCCTTATAAGGAGATGAATATATTGCATTTATTTTATCATTTTCTACAGAATACTCAGCCTTAACATCTACTATTCTTTTGTTATTGCTTGATAAGCCTCTAATTAATTCAGGTAGTTTAAATAGATTTTGTGTTCCAAAAATAATATCCACATGACCATGGGATTTTAATATTTTATCTCTAGATTCATCCATGTTCATCATGCATCCACCAATTGCAATGATTTTATTAGGGTTGGCATTTTTCATAGGCTTTAATGAGCCTACTTTACCATATACTTTATCTTCAGCTGATTGCCTAATAGCGCAAGTATTGAATAATATGATATCTGCCTCTTCATCAGAATCAACTGGTAAATATCCCATATTTTCCAATATCCACGCAATTTTTTCAGAATCATGTTCATTCATCTGACATCCAAATGTATGGATAATATAGCCTTTATTATATATTTGTTTATTCAAATTCTCACATCCATTTATCACAAATAGGGATAGCTGTGCTATCCCTATTTAACGCAAAATTATTTGTATATTATTTGTTGTTTAAATTGAAAATATCTCCAATAGTTGTATTGAAGCCATCATCTGAAGAATATGAATCAACTATATCTTCTTTTGGTTCAGGTTTCTTTTCAACTTTAACTTTTTCTTTAGGCTCTTCCTTTTTTACTTCTTCTGTTAAAGCTCTAATAGATAAACTAATTTTTCTATCATCCATATTGATATCAGTGACTTTTACTTCAACTTCATCACCGATTGAGAAGCAATCAGAAGGTTTCTCAACATGATCTCTAGAGATTTGAGATACGTGTAGTAAACCATCTACTCCGCTATCTAATCTAACAAATGCGCCAAAGTCAAGTAAGTTAACTATTTTTCCTTTTACAACATCCCCTACTTTTACAGTGCGAGTAAAATGAGCCCAAGGTTCTTCAGTAGTTTGTTTTAATCCTAAAGCAATTCTATTTTTTTCTTCATCAACACTAATGATGTAAACATCAACTTCGTCTCCAGGTGAAACCACTTCTTTTGGATGTTTAACTCTGTTCCAAGAAATCTCTGAAATATGAATTAATCCATCTACGCCATTTAAGTCAACAAAAGCACCAAAGTTTGTAAGGCGTTGAACAATACCTTTCACAACTTCACCTTCTTTAAGGTTTGCATAAGCTTCTTTACGTTTTGACTCAATCTCTTTCATTTCTACAACTTTTCTACTTACAATTATTCTACGTTTTGATTTATCAAAATCAATGATTTTGACCATCATAGTCTGTCCTTTAAATTGATCTAAGTTTTTGACAAACTGTGCCGATACATGAGAGGCAGGCATGAAAGCGTTTAAGCTATCAACCGTACAAGTCAATCCACCCTTGACAACGTTTTGAATTTGTACTTCAAACTCTTCTTCTTTTTCAAATCTCTCTGCCACTACGTCCCAATTCTTCATGCTTTCTACTCTTTTTGTAGAAAGAACTACGTTACCATCGCCATCATCAATTTTAATAACAAAGACTTCAATTTCATCTCCGGGTTTAAAAAGATCAGCAGGTTTAACTGTTGGGTCACTTGACAGTTCGTCATGTGCAATGATTCCGTCGGATCTATAGTTAATATTAACCATAACCTCTGAATCAGTTACAAAAATAACCTCACCTTTTACAATATCACCTTTGTGAATTCTCGTAAAAGAACTTTCAATAGCTTCCATCATCTCGTTGTTGTTAAGATTTTCCATTTGACTAATAGCCTCCTTTATAATCCAATCAGGCGTTGATGCGCCTGCGGTTATCCCTATTGTAGTAAACTTCTTCAATTTTTTATTATCAATGTCATTTATTGATTCGACATGAAATACGTTATTATTATATTCGCTAGCTACTTTAGCCAGTTTTGATGTGTTAGAGCTGTGTAATCCGCCAATCACAACCATTGCATCAACATTACTTGCGACTTCTGCACATGCTGTTTGCCTCTGATTTGTTGCTTGACAGATAGTATCTATAATTTCAGTATTTGGTTGACGCAATTTAATAATATTTGAAATCTTATGATAATAATTTGGTATATTTGTCGTTTGAGAAACTAATGTAACAGCATCTTGTAAAAAAATATCATTTGCTTCTTCTTCCGAATTTATTACACAGGTATTGTTTTGTCCTCTGCTTTTTATCCCAATAATCTCTGGATGATTTTCATCACCTACTATTATTACTTGTCGACCTTTTTTAACAGCATCTTCTACAAATTCGTATACGCGACATACAAGTGGACAAGTAGTATCACAGATATTATTACCTTGAGATTCCAAAGTTCTCATTAAATTAACATCTATTCCATGTGCCCTTATTACAATGTTCTCATTACTAAGAGCAATAATTGCGTCATTTTCATATACTGGAGTTAACCCTTTGTTCTTATATTCCTCAACTAGCCTTTTGTTGTGAACTAAGTCTCCTAAGCAAAACGACTCCCCGTGTTTCTTTAACCATAAATCTGTTAACTCAACAGCTCTTTTTACTCCAAAACAAAAACCAGCGTAATCAGCTAATCTTACATTATTCAAATCGAATCTTCACATCCCATAGTATAAATTTTATTTAATATTTCTTTTGCGATTTTTTCGTAATCTTCGCTAGATAAACGTCCATTTCTGTCCTCTAAAGAATAAGGTTCTCCCCAATAAACATTAATTGTACTAAAAAGTTTAAAACTAGACCTAATTGCAGCTGGGCAAATAATAGCATTCGACTTCATTGCTAACAATGCAATTCCTGGTTTTGCTGCGTTAATGTCATCCCTCTTTAGTCTAGTTCCTTCTGGAAATATCCCTACTGTTGTACCATCTTTTAGCTCTTTTATTGCAATTCTTAAAGACTTCATATCACCAGCATGCCTGTCTACAGCAATAGCATGAACAGATGTTAACAATCTTTTTAATATGCTGTTTTTAAAAAGTTCAATTTTTGCTAGCCAATGAATTGGTTCTTTTATGCAAATACTTAGAATGATTGGATCTGACCAGTGTCTATGGTTACAACAAATTAAATGACCTCTATTTTGTATGATTTCTGGTGGGATACCATGAATTTGAATATTGTAGAAAATTGAGAAATATATTTTAAAAATGAATTTTACAGCATTATAAAGCATAATTTTTACTCGATATTCTTTCCATTATTTGTCTTATTATATCGTCTATCGTTAACTTAGTTGTATCAATTTCTATCGCATCAGCAGCCTTAGTTAATGGAGAATCTTCGCGACTTGAATCTATATTATCCCTGTGAATAATATTAGCTAATACATCCTCGTAAGACAGGTCTTCACCATTGTTTAACTCGAAAAATCTTCTTCTCGCTCTTTCTTCTACACTAGCATTTAGGAATATTTTCAATTCTGCATCAGGAATAATTACAGTTCCAATATCTCTACCATCCATTATCACATTTTGTTTTTCAGCAATCAATCCCAATATATTGTTAACTTTCTTTCTCACCACAGAAATTGCTGCAACTTCTGATACGAGTGAGTTGACAGAAGCGACTCTAATTTTAGCTGAGAAATCTACACCATTAACACTAATACTCGACGAGTCAAACTCAATATTTAAATTTTGTATAAAACTAGTAAGTTCAGCAATATTTTTATAATTAATTCTGTTATCGATTATCGCTCTAGTAATAGCTCTATATATTGAACCACTGTCTACATAATCAATATTCAGTCTATCAGCTAATCTAGATGCAATGGTACTCTTTCCCGAACCTGCAGGTCCATCAATAGCAATTCTAAACAAAACATCACCCCATAAAATATGAACCACCATTTGGTGGTTCAATCAAAATGCTATAAGTTTATATCATTTAGAAAAGTAACTGACTTCTGCTTACCATGCCAACGAAAAAACTTTCAACAAACTGATTGTTATACCACAACAATATACATTGCTAATTATACATCAGAACTATGAATATCTCAAGCTTTTTATGGTAAATATGCAATAAAAATTATATCTTTAAATTGCAATATTAAATTGAACTAGTTTTCTATATTGATTATTTAATATTTTATTTTTTAATACTTATTCTCTTTTAGCAGCTGATAGTCCTGCTACATAGCCTGTTGAGAAAGCAATTTGTAAATTATAACCACCTGTGTCTCCATGCAAGTCAATTATTTCGCCCGCAAAAAACATTCCTGGATAAATATTCGATTCCATTGTTTTAGGGTTAATCTCCTTAGTAGAAATACCGCCTGCTGTAATAATTGCCTCGTCAATTGGTCGTAACATCTTAAACTTAAGTGAAAAGTTTTTATACTGTATAATTAATTTTTTGCGCATTTCCTTTGTGACTTGATTACATTTTATCCTTTCATGAATACTTACATTGTCTAAAAATGGCTTAACTAAAGCTTTAGGCATAGTAGTTTTAATTATAGAAAAAATTTCCTTGTTGGGATAAATACAGAATTCTTTAAGTAGACGATCATCCAAGTCTTTTTCTGTCATTCCTGGTTTTAAATCAATATAAAGGTCAATTTTATCACGATCATTTTCAAGAACATTAGAGGCACTCAATACCAATGGACCAGAAATACCATTGCGTGTGAATAACAATTCTCCAATCTCATCAAACGTTTTCTTGTCATTTATATACATGCTTAATTTGACGTTTTTTAAAGTTAAACCTGAAAGTTCTGAATTGGGATTAATAAGTTCCATTCCACTTAAACCTGCTCTTAAATTAGAACTTTTGATTCCTAGATTTTTTGCCCACTTAATGCCATCTCCATCGCTACCGGTCATTGGATATGATACCCCACCAGTTGCAACTATAATTTCACTAGCAAAAACTTCTCCTTTATCAGTGCTTATCATGAATTGATCTTTTGTTGGTCTGATGTCTTTCACTTTATTATTCAATCTTATTTCAACATTTAATTGACCTAATCTATTATTGAAAGCTTTAATAATATCACTGGATTTACCAGACTTAGGGAATACCCTATCTCCTCTCTCAACAACCAACGGAATTTTTAGATCCTCTAGCATCCTTATTAAATCCTTATTATCAAAGCTTTTAAAAGCTGAGAATAGAAACTGCTTGTTTCCATAAATATGCTTAAAAAAATCGTCTATTGGCTTGTTATTTGTAACGTTACACCTACCTTTTCCAGTGAGGTATATTTTTTTTCCAATTTTTTCATTTTTTTCCAATAATACTACTTTTGCGCCATTTTCTGCAGCTGATATAGCTGCCATTATACCCGAGGCTCCCCCACCTATTACAGCAACGGTTTTCATATGCTCACCTCTTCTTTTGAATAATAATAAGTTGCGGAGGATTGTTTTTATGATTCAGGAACTTAATATGTGAAATATTAAATTCTTTTTGCTCTATATCTATAGCCCAAGATAATATGTCATTTAGTTCTTTCTCACCTTCATAATGGCCTGGATAAATAGCAACAGAAATTATTCCTCCATTTTTAAGTAATTTCAAACACTTGTTTAATGCAACAATAGTTGTTTCGGACTTTGTAGTAACTGTTTTGTCTGCACTTGGCAAATATCCTAGGTTAAATATTATGAAACTCACCTTTGATGTAACATACTTTTCAACATTTTCATGACCACATAAATGCAAAGAAAAAGTAGGCCCATTTTCAATTAATTTAAGTTTTTTTCTAGTAGTATCAATAGCTTTTTCTTGAATGTCAAATCCGAAAATATGACCTTCCTTGCCGATTATTTTAGCTATTTTATAAGTGTCATTTCCATTTCCTACTGTTGCATCAATAATTTTATCTCCCGGTCTAAGCGTTGACAAAAACAAGGCATCAATATATTGATGCACGTTATCGTAGCTATAACTATTCATCTTTTCCTCTATCATCTTTAATATTAATTATTTGAGATTTTGAAATAACTCGCATTTCTCCCTCTGGTAGCTCTCCCAATGAAACGTTCCCCACACTTTCTCTATGCAGACTAATAACCGGATGTTTAACGGAATCAAGCATACGTCTAATTTGCCTGTTTTTACCCTCAGAAATTTCCATTTTGAAGGATGTGCTATCCTTATAGTAAATAACGTCAAATAATATTGATGGTTTTGTAATATAGCCTCCTATGTCTACACCATTACTTAGCGCTATTATATCTTGTTTACTAAGTCTGCCCGATGCAGTAACGTGGTATATCTTTTTCAACTCATATTTAGGGTGAGTCAACTTATTTCCTAAATAACCATCATTGGTCAATATTAACAAACCTGATGTATCCTTATCTAGCCTCCCTACAGGGAAAACTCGGTGGGGTAATTTTTCAATATAATGTCCTATGTGAATATCAGCATACTTATCCTTTAAAGTCGTTACGACTCCGACTGGTTTATTAAAAGCATAATATACATATTTCTCAGGCAAACTAACTGTTTCACCATTAACAATAACCGTGTCTTCTTTATTTACGCAATAGCTAAAATCTTTGACAACAGTTCCATTTATTTTTACCATTCCAGATGATATTATTTTATCAGCATTTCTTCTAGAGCAAAGACCACAGGCGGCTAGATATCGATTAATCCTCACTTTTATCACCACTTATACTATTAGAAGCCTGGTTATTAACTTCTAAGATAAACTCATCAATAGATCTGAATCCAAAGTACTTTAAAAAATCATCTGTAGTTGCATACCTATTTGGCCTTCCAATAGTTTCTAATCTATCAAATACTTTAACTAAACCCATATCAATAAGTTTTGAAATTGAAGAATCAGATTTCACTCCTCTAATTCTTTCTATTTCAGCTTTCAAAGCAGGTTGATGTATTGCTATTATTATTAATGTTTCAATCATTGCTTGAGAAATACCTTTTTCACTAATTGGGTTTAGCTTTTCTCTTATTTTTTTCCCGTGTATTAATTTAGTAGATAATTGAACGCAGTCACCAAATCTTTTAAGTTCTATTCCTCTGCTGGGATCACTTAAAGATCTTTCCAATTGATTCAGAATTACCTTCGTATCAGACATATTAAGATCAAGAAATTTACCTATCTCCTTTATAGAAATTGGTTCTGACCAAATAAACAGTAAAGCTTCTAATTCTCCAATTTTTTCGTTATAATTCATTTGTTATCTCCTGGTTAATATAATATCATTTTCGCTGCTGTCTATATAAACGCTTAAAAATAACTGTCTACCTAACTCCAGTATTGCTAGAAAAAATGATATTGCAATAGCCTTATCCCATTCTTTGCCAATTAATACACTAAATTTTATGCTCTTCTTGTCGGACAAGCTTTTCCTTATTGTCTCTGAGCAGTGATCTATAGATAAAAAAGACTCTTCAGATTTTCTAATTATATGATTATTCTTAACCGTATTAGAAGGCATGTTAGCTAAATATCTATATGCTTTAATTAGCTCTTTTAGCTCTATATCTGACCAATTAATTTCGATGGAGTCTTCAAAGTCCTCTCTTACTTTTGTTAAATGATTTTTTTGAGTCTCAAACCTGCTAACCATATTATCTGATAGTGAATTTATCAATTCATACTCTAAAATTGCTTTTACTAAATCATCCCTTGGATCAATCTCATCTAAAGAATCTAACTTTGGTAACAGCATACTAGCTTTTATAGTTAATAAACTTGTTGCCATTATTAAAAATTCACTGGCTATATTTAAATTAATAGTTTTGGAATGCTCTATATACTTTAGAAAATCGTCAGCTATTATTCCTATTGGAATATCAAAAATATCCACTTCTCTTTTTTTTATTAAATGCACCAATAAATCCATTGGCCCATGATATTCTGTAATGTCAACTTCATAATTCATTTTCATATCAAAATATCCCTGAAAGAAAATTAATATAGCCGTTCATCAGTGGCCATACAACTTTTTGAGCACCACCTGAAAAAACAAAAGCAATTAATACCAAATAAAACCATCGTTCATTAGAATATATCCATCTTTGATAGTTCATTGGTAATAGACTAATAATTACCTTGGAGCCATCCAATGGAGGCAAAGGTATTAAATTGAATATACCAAGCATTACATTATATGAAATAATATACGAAAATAATTCTAAGCCGTTAGAACCTAATGGCAATTTGTAAAATCCTACTATAAAAAAGGCCCCAAGGATTAGATTAGTAACTGATCCTGCTAGTGCTACTAATATCATATCTCTTCTAGGTTTGTTAAAGTAATTAGGAGTTATTGGTACACTTTTAGCCCAACCAATTCTAAAAACAAGCATAAATATTAAACCCATTGGATCTATATGTTTAAGTGGATTTAAAGAAAGTCTACCAGAATCCTTTGCAGTATTGTCCCCTAATAAATATGCCACATATCCATGGGCGAATTCATGACATACTAGTGCCACAACAATTGCTATAAGAGAAAGTATCTTACCTCTAATCATGGCTTTTCTCGTCTGAAATAATATCAATTATTAATGAGCGTTTATCAAATTTGTTTGAATCAATGCTAATTGCTGATAAAAACAACTTCTTCCCTTCAGAAATTTTATTTTCGTCATCTGAATACAAAGTAGCCAATAAATCACCTTCATTAATATAGTCTCCAACTCTTTTGTATATTATTATTCCTGCCCCAAGATCGATATTATCTTCTTTCTTTAAACGGCCAGCTCCTAAAGAAAAGGCAGCTTGCCCAATTAACAATGCGTTATTCTGGGACAAATAACCAGATTTATTCGCATATACTTCGCATTTTATTTTGCTTAATTCCAATTTAGATAAATTATCTATAATGGAATCATCACCACCTTGATATCTAATAAACTCTCTAAACTTTTTCAATGCTTTACCATTGTCTAAGTTAGTTTTAGCTAATAGATAAGCTTCTTTATAAGACATTTCTGGCTTTGCTATTTCTACAGTTTTAGCAGCAAAAAATAAGCACAGTTCCCTTAATGCTTCATTTCCCTCTCCATTTAATATATCAATAGCCTCGATTACTTCTAAAGAGTTGCCAATGCTCATTCCCAAAGGTTGTTCCATATCGGTGAGTATAGCAATAGTCTTTATTCCTGAAGCTTTCCCTATATCTACCATAGTTTTGCCAAGTTCCTGTGCCTCTTTTAAAGTTTTCATAAAAGCACCATTACCTACTTTTATGTCTAATAATATTGCATCACTACCCATGGCAATTTTTTTACCCATAATTGAAGCAGCTATTAAAGGCATGCTATTTACAGTTGCCGTAACATCCCTTAAGGAATATAGCAGTTTATCAGCTGGTGCAATTTCACCAGTTTGCCCACAAATCACAATTCCTATATCTTTTGCTTGTTTAATTATTTCATTTGATGTTAAATCTAATCTTAATCCTTTTATTGAGGATAGCTTATCTAGAGTCCCACCTGTGTGTCCTAATCCTCTGCCAGACATTTTTACAAAAGGAACATTACATGATGCAACTATTGGTCCTAAAACCAAAGTTACAGCATCACCAACTCCTCCTGTAGAATGTTTGTCAACTTTTATTCCTTCAACACTACTTAAATCTATTGTATCTCCTGAGTTGATGATAGCGTTTGTTAACGCATGTGTTTCCTTGATATCAAGTCCATTGATATAACTAGCCATTAGCCAAGCAGAAACTTGATAATCAGGTATTTCACCATTTACATAACCTTCAATAAACCATTCAATTTCTGTATTTGAAATATTTTCTCCATCTCTCTTTTTTTTAATAATATCAATTGGATTCATAATTACTTCCTTCTAAAATTATTTTAATATATTTTACAAAAACTTCTTTTATTCTATCTGCTGTAATAATCACGTCCTTATGAGAAAGTGGTTCCTCATTAATACCTGCCGCCATATTTGTAATACAACTAATTCCCAGAACCTTAACACCCATATGTCTTGCCACTATCACCTCAGGAACTGTTGACATTCCAATTGCATCAGCACCTAACAATCTCGCCATTTTTATTTCTGCAGGTGTTTCGTATGTGGGTCCAGTCATCCACATATAGCAACCTTCCTTCACTCTTAAGCCAATTTTCTTGGCTGATTCCTTTGCTAAGGTTATTAGTTCTTTATCATATGCATTGGTCATATCTGGAAATCTAGGTCCCCAATTAGCATTGTTTGAGCCTATCAAAGGGTTTTGTCCTGTAAAATTAAGGTGATCAGATATAATCATCAAATCTCCTGGAACAAAGCTCTCATTAACACCGCCAGCTGCGTTAGTAACAATTAGCTGCTCAACTCCTATCAAGCACATGAGCCTTACAGGAGCAACCACATCATAAATAGAATAGCCTTCATAGAAGTGAAATCTACCTTGCATAGCAACTACTGGAACATTCATTAGTCTTCCAAAAACAAATTGACCTTTGTGTCCTTGAACTGTAGACTTTCTAAAGCCTTCTAATTCTTCATATTTGACTATTACTGGATTTTCAATGTAATCAGCTAACTCACCCAGTCCAGAACCTAATATTAGCCCAATGGCAGGCTGTTCATTTATTCTACTATTTATTTGTTCAACCCATTTATCTAAATTCATTATTAGCTCCTCTCACAAAATTGAGAATAATATAATAAAGCTATTATTGTTTTAGCGTCAGAAATTTTCCCTATCTTTATCTGCTGTAATGCTTCCTCTAATGGCATCTCTAACAACTCAATACTCTCATCTTCATCTAAGTCTTGATTTCCTTCGATTAAATCTTTAGCCAAAAATATGTGAATTTTCTCAGTGCAGTAACCGGGAGACGGGAAAATCTCCGTTAAGAAATCAAGTTTCCCAGTATTGAAGCCTGTTTCTTCTTTCAATTCTCTTATAGCTGTCATCCTTGGCTCTTCATTAACTTCTCTTAAACCTGCTGGTACTTCCAACATAAATGACTCTACAGCTTTTCTATATTGCTTTACTAAAACAACATTTCCTTTAAAAGTTATAGGTATAACAGCCACAGCTCCTCTGTGAATAATAATTTCACGTCTAGCATATCTTTTATCATGTAATTCAACAGTATCCACTCTAACATTTAATAATTTGCCCTCAAAAGCACATTCAGTTTTAACAGTTTTCTCCACATTTTCTTCAACTCTCATCGTTTCCCTCCAATTCTGCCGGCTTAACATAGCTAATTCCATTATTTTGGCTAACAATGAAGCAACTATCACCTATGGCTAGTAAATGAGGATTATGCGTAACCATAATCATTTGACGATTAAATGCATTTGCTGTTTCGGCCAAAAAGTTTCCCAAATTAAAGATATAATCCTCTGAAACGTGTTTTCCAGGTTCATCTAACATTAATGGACCCTCAAGTTTTGGTCTAATTAATTCAAGAAAAGCAATTCTTAGCGCCAGGGAAATAATATCTACGATTCCGCCTCCCCTATCCAGTTCCGGTTGATTGGCTATTGTTTCATCGCCATAGGAACTTACTATATAAAATTCTGCATTAGCTAAGTCTCTTTTTTTATTTAACACTATTTGAAATTCATAAGGTTGTTGAAAAATATTTTGTAGACATTTGGTTACTACCATTTCAATTTGCCTTTTTGCCTGTTCTCTAGCATAATTTGATGTTTTTTGAAACAAAGCCAATACTTTATCTAATTTAATAATATCGGCATCAAGTTCAGAGTGAATGATTCTTTTTTCCTCTAATATTTTTAATAATGTTTCTCTTTCTCCATTTCTTTTATATAAATCAAGTTCCCATTCTTTAGCTTTTTCTTCCAAATAAGCAATGCTATCATTATTCATTATTATTCACTCATCAATGTTTTTTGGGGAGTAAAGACTCTGCCTTAAATAAAAGTTGTTCTATTTCGTTTTCCAGCTTGCATATTTCATCTTCTAGATCTTCTGGCTGAATGTTTAAATTTCTTAATTCTGATAATATCTGCTCTCTTTGAATATTAAGTTGCTCCAATTTAGCTTCAGATCTAATTTTTAGGTCCCTGGCTTTATCTATTTCATCCTTCAATTTTGAAATTCTTTCATCATATTTCATTTTACACCTCACATTAATTCTTCTACGATATGCTTAATATTACCTGAGTCCAGTGGTTGGTGACAAAATGGACATTTACCACTTTCTTTTATTAAACCTTCATATTCATTCACTACATTATTAAAAGTCGCATTTTCCTTAACTAAATCCATATCTACTCTTTTTATTTTTTCTTCTATGTTTTTCTTTTTAACCATCAGTTCACTTAAATCACTAAATAATTTATTACGATGAATTAAGCTGCCCGAAATATCACTCGCCCCATCGACAGAATTTAATGAATTAACAAATGATATACCTTTATTGTACGACTCATTTATATAAACCCATTTGTTGTTAGTATCTATTAATATATTTAATCTATCTTTTAATTTAAAAATTTCAGTGAATTCTTCTCTCAAAGCCAACTTATTGTCATAATAATCAATATTATCCAATAATTGGTTGATGTCTTTACTCAAAGCTTCGAACTTGTGTTTATGCTGTAATAAAAATGATAGGAGCTGGTTCAATTTAATTATATTAATGTTACTTTTTTCCACATCTTCAATGTTGTCAAGATTTATTAAAACATCCTGTTCAGCTTTTATGCCTTCATTAATATACTTAAAGGAAGTATTGATTCTATTATAATGTTGATATGATAAATTTGTCCTAGTCAAAAAATCCACGACACTTTCTAATGCTGTGATATCAGGCAATGACTCTAACGTATCCTTAACTTTTTCAATAATCTTTTCTAATTCCCTTAATTTATTTTTACTGTTAGTTATTATCTTAAAAGTAGATTGGCATATTTTAATTTTTTCTAAAACAGATGAAAATGTCTCATATTTGCTTAACTCTTCTTCAATTCCATCATACTCTTTACATTGTTCTTCAAGTCCTGTAATATCGCTTATTAAGTTTTTAGAAGTTGTTTTTAGTCCTCTTTGATCTCTATTTAATACTTGCTGCGCATTATCAATAATATCAACCCCAACTAGTTTTCCTATAGCAACTGCTTTAGCAGCACCTGTATCCATAATCAAAAATGGACCTTCCAGTTGTTCTGAAAGGTTGATATTTTGAAAATTCCCATCTAAAGAATAAATACCAAGAGTTCTCTGAATCTCATAAGGTACCCTTGTCCCAAAACCTTCAAATATTGACTCATTACCTTCGGTGTCATTTATGATATATCTATTTTTGGTTTTATCTCTAAGTCTGGTAATCTTAGTATCATCAGATAAAGTCAATGTAACTGCTGTCTCTTGTTTGTTATGGGTAATAAATCCTGTTCCAAGCGGCTCATTATATAATACCCATTTTAGTGCTCTTAGAATAGAAGTTTTGCCTGTATCTGATGGACCTATGATAATGTTTAGTCCGTTAGATAAGTTCAATTCTGTTTCGATATGAGATTGAAAATTCATTATTTCAATTTTTTTAATCCAAATCATCTCTTTTCATCTCCATCTCAGCTCTCACTATTCGTTTTATAGCTTCTTCTTTAATAGTTTCATCAATATTATCTGCTTTTACAAGATCATCAATAATAGCGAAAATATTTAATTGCTTAAAATCTATTGCTCTATCTAAAGAAGCTTGAAATTCACCATAATACCCAGCTCTAATACTTTTATGGTCTAAATCGGATTTAGATAGAACTTCAGTACCCGGTTTAGCTGATTTTAAATATATAAAATCTATATATATCGATTCTTTAATCGTAATAATAGCAACCCTAGGAAGTCTATCTACTTCACTTTGGTGATTAGATATTCTAACCACCCCTCCAGGATTAAGAAAAAGTTTGCCATTTTTTTCTATTAACCCATATCCAGTATGGTAGTGCCCAGACAATGTCAAATCAGCTTTTGTTTCCAAGACCTCATCAATTGGAGTATGTGGTATAAGAGGACTTAACTTTAAGTCTGTTAAAAATCCATGGGCTACATGTATTGCAAAGTCCGCTTCCTCAAGTCTATTTCTAAGAATGTATGCTTCTCTATTCTTTTCCTTATCAATTAAATAATTATAAGATTCTCCTGTTATTTGAACTTTTTTTCCATTCTTTTCCCATATTATAGGTTTATTATTAAGTTCTTTGAATAATCCAAATTCAGTTAATAATCCTAATAGGGTGCGATTTAATGTATTAAGATTATATCCATAGACATCATGGTTACCGGCAATAAAATATATAGGTTTACCAAACCCTAAAAATATGGGAATATATTTTTTTACAACCGAAGGAGATATATCAGGTCTATCAAAAATATCTCCTCCGTGAATAACGTAATCTACATCATTTTTTTTAACAATTTCCCCAATTTCAATAAGTTTTTTTTCTAACGTTAATGTAAAATCGTCAAGTCTATTTTGGGGTGATGTTCCACGTATGTGCGTGTCGGTAAAAAACAAAATTTTCATTATTTTCCTTTATTTGACTCATTTTTATTATTATCGTCAATACTTTTTTCAGCTTGTACCAATCCATACTCAGCTCTTATTTTTTGCTCTATCTCAAATAATATTTCTGGGTTTTCATTTAAAAACTCCTTAGATTTCTCTCTACCTTGGCCCAATCTATGTTCACCATAACTGAACCAAGAACCTGCTTTGTTAACAATATCTAAGTTCACTCCGGTATCAAGTACGCAGCCCTCATGTGAAATTCCCTTCCCATAAACTATGTCAAATTCAGCCTGTTTAAATGGTGGCGCAACTTTATTTTTTACAACTCTAATTCTTGTTCGACTTCCTACGAATTCACTACCATCTTTAATTGTATCTATTTTTCTAACGTCTAAACGTATAGAAGCATAAAATTTAAGCGCTCTACCACCAGTAGTTGTTTCAGGTGATCCAAACATTACTCCAACTTTTTCCCTAAGTTGATTAATAAATACAACTGTAGTATTTGACTTATTTATAACTCCAGCTAGCTTTCGGAGAGCTTGAGACATCAATCTTGCTTGTAGTCCAACATGACTAGCTCCCATTTCACCATCTATTTCAGCTTTTGGTACTAAAGCAGCAACTGAATCCACTACAACTATATCTACAGCATTACTTCTTACCAACGACTCCGCTATTTCTAGTCCCTGCTCTCCCGTATCTGGTTGTGATATGACTAAATCCTCAACATCTACTCCTAAGTTCGTAGCATATACAGGATCTAAAGCATGTTCAGCATCAATAAATGCCGCAATTCCCCCTAGTTTTTGTGCTTCTGCTATCATATGAAGGGCTACAGTAGTTTTACCCGATGACTCAGGGCCGTATATTTCTATAATCCTTCCCCTAGGAACTCCACCTATCCCCAAAGCAATGTCTAATTCAATACAACCGGTAGGAATAGCATTTAGTTGCATATGAGTGTTCTCACCCATTTTCATAATGGAGCCTTTGCCAAATTGTTTTTCTATTTGGGCAATTGTCAACTCTAACGCTTTTCTTTTTTGTTCTCTATCACTCATTAATATCCATCCTTTCTGCTATTTAAAGATTATTTTTCACAAAATATTCTTAGTTGCATTAATATATTGTATTATATTTATTTATATGCCTGCCTTATTCTATTCTAACTCAATAATGCCAATATTACAATTCATACACTAGTTGCATTAATAACTAAAAATAGAGCTAAATTCATAAGAATTCGCTCTATTTAGAATGCTTAATTATTAATACTATCATTCAAAACATATAAAAGAAAACTTAATGCATAAGTACTCATACGTGTAATCATATACTCTCTGCTTCCCCTAACTTCAAATTTTCTTACATATGTGTTTTTATCAATACATATAGCTACAAAAAGCTGTCCTGATTTACTTTCATCAGACATAATCGGCGTAGTTATACCACTAGTTGCAAGCGTAATGTCCGACTTAGTCTTCTTTTTTAGCTTTTCCGCCATTATTTTTACAAAGTCTTCATTATACAAACCCATAGAATTAATTAATTCCATTGGAATATTTAGTTCTTCCGACTTTGCATTTTTTGAATATGATACTATTCCCCTATCTATAACATTGGAAGCACCTGGTATATTAATAAGTCTGCTGACAACTTGTCCACCTGTACACGATTCCACAAATGATACCACTTTGGAGTTTTTCTTTAAAATATTGATAATTGTTTCTTCTATTGTATTGTCATCTTCACTTATTATTGATTTACCAAATTCTTTTCTTAATATAGCTATTATTCTTTGAGCTTCCCTTTTCATTACAGAAGCGTTAACTTTATCTCCTCTACCAAAAATCTTTACTTGTATATATCCCATCTTAGTAAAAGTTGCTACACATAAATTTGTATCAGATGCCCCTGAAGATTTAATCCTAGTTTCGATTTCAGACTCCCCTATGCCAATGACATTTAACGAATAGTTAATCCAGTAATCATCTTGAAGTACATAGTCGAAAATATATTTTTCAAACATAGGTTTCATCTCAAAAGGGGGTCCAGGTAGTAATATTATGGTTTTACCCTTATATTTAACTCCTACTCCTGATGCAGTTCCATAATCATTAATTAGCCATTGAGCTCCCTTAAAAATCAAAGCTTGCTTCCTATTATTTTCAGTCATAGGTTTATTTGCATTAATAAAGTAATTCCTAATTCTTTCCAATTCAATGTGATCTTCGTACATCTCCAAATCTAAAAATTTTGCTACAACTTCTTTTGTAATATCATCATCTGTAGGGCCGAGTCCCCCAGTAATAATAATTAAATCAGATCTGTCATAAGCAATTTCTAATACTTGATTTATCTTTTCTCTTTCATCGGTAGTTGCTGTATGGAATCTTACGTCAACACCAATTTGTTGAAGTCTCTTTGATATATATTGGGTATTTGTATTAAGAACTTCCCCAGAGAGCAACTCAGTTCCAGTACTTATTATTTCTGCTATCATGTTTTTCTCCTGTTAATTATACGTTTGACAAATCCAAAACTTCTCTATTCTTCCAAATATATTCCACTCCTGAAAGTACTGTAAAAAACACAGAAATATAAAATACTATTAATCCTATGCTAAATAAGGGTAGAACTTGTGAGAACAACAAGCAAATAATGGAAACAAGCTGAGTAATGGTTTTTACTTTCCCTAAATTCCCAGCAGCAATGGTCACACCTGCCGAAGCAGCCAAAGTTCTAAAACCAGTAATAATAAATTCCCTAGACATAATAATTACTACAGCCCAAGCCGGAACTAAATTATGTCCAACTAGCATGATTAAAGCTGCGGAAACTAAAACTTTATCAGCAAGCGGATCCATAAATTTACCGAAAGTTGTTATAAGATTATGCTTCCTCGCGATGTGACCGTCTAACATGTCAGTTAATGAAGCAATCAAAAATACAACTGCTGCAACGGTTACATGGTGTTTAATATTTAATTCCATTAACAACACAAAAATAGGCACAAGCAAAATCCTTATTATTGTCAATTTATTAGGCAAATTCATTATAAACATCTCCCCAAAGATCGTATTCTACAGCGTCATTTATCAATACACTAATATATTCTCCAATTTTTATCTCTTCATTAGTATTAATATATATCAAACCATCAATATCAGGAGCATCCATATAAGATCTTCCTACATATAGAGATTCTTCAACTTTTTCTTCTACTAAGCATTCCATAACATTACCAATTTTAGAGCTTAGTATTTCCTCAGAAATACTCTGTTGTAACAGCATTACTCTGTCTTTCCAAGAATCCATTATCTCTTGTGAGCATTTGGGCTCCATATCATAACCCCTAGTTCCCTCTTCAGGTGAATAAGTAAATACTCCCAATTTGTCAAATCTCACTAGCTTAATAAAGTCTTCTAACTCCTTAATAGTTTCCTCTGTTTCACCAGGAAATCCTACAATAAAAGTTGTTCTAATCACAATATCAGGAACTTTTTCTCTAATCTCATCAATTCTTTTTTTAATTGAATTACCGTCTGTTTTCCTGTTCATTGCATTAAGTACCTTATCATTACAATGTTGTATTGGCATATCAACATAATGCACTAACTTTTCTAAATTGACAAAGCAATCTATTATTTCATCTGTTAGGTACTCAGGGTAAACATACATTATTCTAATCCATTTTAGATTAGCAATGTCATTTAACTTAGCTAACAATTCAGAAAAGGCAGGATATCCATATAAATCGGTCCCATAATCGGCTGTGTTTTGAGCTATTACAATAATTTCACTTATGCCTTTGGATACTAAGAACTTCGCTTCCCTAATAATATCTTCAAAGGTTCTACTTCGCTGTCTTCCCTTAAGTTTAGGAATGATACAATATGAACAGTTGTTATTGCACCCTTCACTAATTTTAATATAAGCCGTATTGCCTTCAATCTCTGAAAACTCTAAAGGAGTTATTATGTCCCCATTAATATTGTCTATTTGAATTAATTTATCTTCATATTCGAGTCTTCTTATAAACTCTACAATATTGTGAATATTACCCGTTCCCAATATTCCATTTATTCTATCAATTTCATCCATTAGCTCCTTAGGATACCTTTGAGACAAACATCCTGTAATAATTAGCTTAACTTTCCTGTCATCTCCTATTGCTTCGACTACTTCCCATATCGCTTCAATGCTCTGAATTTTTGCATCATGAATAAATCCACAGGTGTTGATAATAACAACGTCGGCATCGTCAATATCAGATACAGTTTCCATTCCCTTTTGTTCCAAAAAAGAGCTCATATGATATGAATCTACATCATTTTTTGAACATCCTAAGGTATAGAAAAATATTTTATCACTTTTCATATTTACACCTAAATCTCTCTATTTTCCCATTGCTCTTTTGTAACCAAAACATTTCTTGGCTTTGTACCATCTCTTTCAGCAACAATGCCCATATCTTCCATTTCATCTATTAGTCTAGCTGCTCTAGAATACCCTAGTTTAAGCTTTCTTTGTAAATAGGATACAGATGCTTGCTGTTCCTCTGTAACCAGTTCTATTGCCCTTTCAAGCAGTGGATCAGACTGATCATTAATAGCCTTAGATTTCATCTCTATCGTTTCGACCACAGAGTTATTAAATCTTTCTTCATTATTTGAAGCAATAAACCCAACTACCTTTTCTATTTCATCATTTCCAACAAAACACCCTTGGACTCTCTTGGGTTTTGCATAATACGAAGGGTAAAACAACATATCACCCTTACCCAACAATTTCTCAGCTCCCCCCATATCCAAAATTGTTCTTGAATCTGTCTGAGAAGATACCGCAAAAGCAATCCTTGAAGGAATGTTAGCTTTTATTGTTCCTGTGATAACATCTACAGATGGTCTTTGAGTTGCAACTACTAAATGTATTCCTGCAGCTCTAGCCATTTGCGCAAGTCTAGATATATGCTCTTCAATCTCTTTTGCCGATACCATCATTAAATCAGCTAACTCGTCAATTACAATTACAATTTTAGGTAATTTTATGAGTTTTGGATCTTCTATTTGTTTAGAATTGTAGCCATTAATATCTCTTACACCGTTTTTTGCAAAAGTTTTATATCGACTTTCCATTTCATTTACAGCCCAGTTTAAAGCCATTGAAGCTTTCCTTGGATCAGTAATTACTGGAATTAATAAGTGTGGAATTCTATTATATACATTTAGTTCTACAACTTTTGGATCAATCAATATCATTTTTACGTTTTTAGGGTCTGATTTATACAATATTCCAAGAATAATACTATTAATACATACACTTTTCCCAGACCCTGTTGCTCCACAAATAAGCATATGAGGCATTTTATCTATGGTTTCAATGATAGGATTTCCAGATACATCTTGACCTAATACTAAAGGTAATTCACTTTCCATTTTTTGATAAATAGATGTTTCTAGCATATCTCTTAGCGCGACACTAGACTTACTATTGTTTGGAACTTCTATACCCACTAATGATTTCCCAGGAATTGGAGCTTCAATTCTGATGTTTGAAGCAGCTAAGGATAAAGCTAGGTTGTCTGACAAGTTGCTAATTTTGCTTAGCTTAACATCTGGCGAAGGCTCTATTTCATATCTAGTAATATTAGGTCCTCTACTTATACTTTTCACCTTTACTTCGATATTAAAGTTTTCTAAAGTATCTTCTATTTTTTTACCTTGGTTAATTAATTTGTTTTCAATATCCTTGTTATAATTATCATTTCCCCGATTTAGCAAAGTCATCGGCGGATATTCATAGGGCTTTTCTTCCTTAATTTCATCTGCATTGATTTCAATTTCTATTTTTTCAGGATCTAATTTCCCGCTGTCATTTCTTAAATCCACGTGACTAATTATTGATTCATTATCATATTCATTAATATTATCTGCATTTACAATGTTTCCTTTAAACTCGTCTATAAATTCTTCACTATCTAAATGATTTGATTTAAATATGATGCTATCACTGTCTTTTTCAATTCCTTTATTAATAACAATTGGTTGTTCGTAACTTCGATTCTTAACTTTACTGTTTTTCCTTCTAGTACTTATTGATTTAATTTTCCCAGATATTCCAGTTAGCGCTTTCTTGCAAAATTCTAAAACACTGTTCACTTTAATATCAAATAATTTCATAATGATAAAAACTAAAGACGTAATGCCTACTATAAAAGTTCCAGTTATACCAAGTAAATGATAAAAAATGAAACCTAATAGGCTTCCTACTACCCCACCACCAGAAAATTCAACTGCTTTATTCATCGATGATGAAATTCTTTCAGATAAAGCAGAAGAAGGTGAAGCTGTTTTATAATCTAGTAATATAGCAATAATGATAATAAAAACCCATAATAATATCAAATTAAACATTTTTTGTGTCTTTTTCCCACGCAACAAAAAGAAACCAGTTATCATCATCGTTATAGTGGAAGCTATAGCTAAAAAACCTGTTGCAAGCTTGAAAAAGCTACTTAAGTACACTCCCAAGATCCCCATTTGATTAGATAATATTGATACTAATCCCAATAATCCTATAACAATCAAAGTAGAAGAAAAAACAATTCTAATGGTTTCATTTCTCTTGCTAATTTCTTTTTTAGTTCTTTTTTTTCTATTTACTTTACGTGCCAAATTACCAGCTCCTATTTTATTCCGGAAGATCCAAAACCTCCATCGCCTCTCAATGTATCATCAAGTGATATTACTTCATCCCATTCTATTCTTTCATATCGACAAAATACTAATTGTGCAATCCTATCACCATCATTAATAGTAAATTCTTCAGATGACAAATTAACCAACAACACTCCAATTTCACCTCTATAATCACTATCGATTGTGCCTATTCCATTAACAAGAGATATGCCTTTTTTGATTGCCAAACCACTTCTAGCTCTAACCTGTGCCTCTACACCTGCCGGCATTGATAAAAACAAGCCTGTAGGAACTATAATTCTATCCAATGAAGATAACGTTATGGGAACATCTAGGTTAGCTCTCAAGTCTAATCCCGACGCTTGAATTGACTCATAACTGGGTAAACCATGTTTGCTTTTATTTAATATTTGTATTTTCATAATCTCCCTCACTTTTATTATTCATTTAGTCAAATTAATATATTTATATAGCAAATAGTATATCATATTTTAAGTGTTAATGTTAGAAGTTAAGGTACTACCAGCATTTTAGTATTTAATATCCTTATAATGAATAATATGCGAGTAGTCAATAAGTAAACCACTATAGAGTCATATAGTGGTTTGTTTCATACATTAAATTGCATTATATGTTTTGTACTTTAATGTAGTTTCTCAAGAATATTTTCCACTCCACCTTATTTCCTTGTTCCCCCTCAATAAAAAAAGTTAATACATTACCATCAAGCTGTGTATCAACATTTTTAATATTTGTTAATACTGGATTATAGCCTTGAAATTCCCCAAGTTTTACTTGCCTTGAAACTATAGGAAGGCTTAAATAATTATTTGTGGAGCAACTCCTTCGTCTAATGCATTTATCTTTAAAATCGTATATTACATATCTAACATACTTGCCATCTTTTTTATTCTTTACATCATTGTGATATATTACCACATTGCAGTTTAAAGTGTTAATATTTTTACTAAGTCCGCTAGTAGAGAAAACAATATCAGCATCTAAAAACTCTTGCCTAATCATATTCTCTGCCATAGTCCATTCCTGAACAATGCTATTTTTAGACTCTTCTTTTTGAAATATTTGAAATTGCTTTCTTATCGCAGGAAGAATTATTGACATCAGGAGTCCCATTATTGCAAGTCCAACTAATATTTCAATAACGGAAAACCCTTTCTTACGGATAGATTTCATGTGATAATTCCTCTTTATTATTTCTATTAATTAACTTTATTCTCAACCATATTCCTATGTTCTCATATTCAACATAGCAACCATTTATTTCTGCATAATCTTCTATTTCAGCTTCAGTATACTGTTTTGATAACTTCATTTCACAAATATTACATAGCACCTGCTCATGCTTTATTAAAGACTTAGTTTTAGTGCTTTGACGAAGAGTATTAGAAATTGGTGGAATTGAAATGCTGACAATTAAAGAGAGTAAAGCTATAACTATAATTATCTCTATTAGTGAAAAACCCCTTTTTTTCATCTTACTTGAACATTTCCTGTAATTGGACTAATAGTTATAGTATATATATCTTTTCTCCCAACAATAGTAAACGTCCCCGCCTCTACTGAGGAAAAGTCATGAGAAAAATATACCGATTTACAGCAGTTTAATCGATCAAATTTTAGATTTTCGCCAAGCTTCTCCCTATTAATAATATTATTGTTCTCATCATATATTAAATAAGTACTTTCATCTTTGACGACAATTTTTCTGTAAACATTTGCTAAAACTGCTTCTTGTCTATAGTTTTTTAAATTGGTATAAAAAATAGTAATCGCCATCTTTTCTTTTCTAGATTTAATAATCCCGCGACTGAAGTTTGCAAGAGATAATAATATCGTAATAACAATTAATACTATAATCAACTCAATTATCGTATAACCATTTTTTCTCATATCAATGTTCCATTCCTAAGCTTAAAAATAATATAAGCCATTTCCTCTCGTGTCAAATTGCTGTTTATGTTGTATGCGTATTTTGAATTATAGAAATCTTTTATCCATATCTGGTGAACCTTTTCAAAGGTCCAATCAGTAGATATTATTCTACTTATTATCAATTGACATTCCGCATATGTTATCAAGTTGTCTGGCCTAAATGTCCCATCTTCATAGCCATTAACAACCCCATTCTTTACAGCATTAACAACATATGCTCTAGAATAATTAATCTTACTTTCATCTGAAAAATACAGACTGCTTTCTTCTGTTGATTCCCAATCTAAAGTCCTTCCTAGCATTGTTATAAACTCTAATCTGCTAATTGGTTTGGTTGGAAAAAATTCTCCCTTCCCATTACCTTTGAGTATTCCGGCAGCACTCAACAATTCGATATTATTTTTCGCAAATGATGTATCGATATCGGAAAACCCGATAATTTCATTAC
Source organism: Tissierellia bacterium (assembly GCA_012728295.1). Lineage (GTDB taxonomy): Bacteria > Bacillota > Clostridia > Tissierellales > Peptoniphilaceae > JAAYFJ01. The sequence continues at coordinate 69,158 of JAAYFJ010000010.1, forward strand.
GTTCAATAATAAAGAAAATTGTATTAACGCTCAAGTCGTTTAAAGAGACCTCAACAGAAAAACCCTCTTCATCAATTTGTGACTCTAAGAGTTCTATTTTATTATTTATTGAAACACCAAGATACTTATAATCATCTGTTTTAGCTTTGATTAGAAATTTTACCTTTTCTTTGCTGAAAGGTAACTTGTGTTTAAGTTCAACGGAATATCCGTTGCTTAGTACCGTCCCATAGTTTTTAGCTATGCTGTTGTCTACGTTTATAGTTTGTACTCCATAATTAATTGTTTCATACAATAATGAAGGAGGTATAGTTATTTCCATTACCCCGTCAGCACTTATTATTTTCCCACCAGAAGCACCTACAAAACCAATTTTCTTATTATCAATTGTTTCTTTTATAATATTTGTTTCTATTTTTAATTTTTCATTATAAAACATAAACTCATATTTACTTAAATAGCCATTAATTATATTATCTCCATATGTTTTTTCCATAGATGAGGCAAGCTTAACTACTTCATTAGGAATTTCTTTTTGTGGATAATCATATATAGAAGAGTGATTCTTTGAAAAAATTTCAGCTAATTTCACCCCATATTCAAAAGAATCAGAAGGATTCTTCTCCTCTTTTTTTGTTATTACCTCCTCTATTATCTCTTCAACTGCTTTTTCTAATGATGCTTCTTTTTTACTTTCCCCTTTGCTTTCTGTATTATGTTCTATAGGATGGTTTATTAATTCTATATTATCTACATTTATTAACCCATATGAATAATTTGGTGATAACAGAACTAAAAATATTGCTAAAATTATTCTAATATTATTACTTCTTTTATTGTCCATGTCCCATTTTCTCCATTTCCTTTTGATATTGAATAAACTATCCCTTCCAGAGCAATATTCTCTGGCAATGCACCCTTTACTCCTTGATTTGTAATTTCCATATCACTTGTTACCAATTTACCCGAACCATTTCTTCCGAAGATTTTGAATTCACCTTTAAGCGATTTTGATGAATCTAAATATAATACTACTTCTCTATTCGCAGGTTTTGCAGGTTCATAGGCTTTCATAATTATGGATTCACTATCTCCATACGATATCAAATTGTATTGGATTTCTACAGAGCCGTTGTTAGACTTTTGTAAATTTACCTCAGATGCATTATTTGAGACATTAAATATTAATAATTCACTATCTATTTTTTTCATATTTTCTTGTATATTATCAAGGATTTCTTCGGAGTTAACTATAATCTCTGGGCCGTCTTTTTGCTCATCTGTATATATTATTGAATCTTCATTAACGTTTTCTTTTCTATCTTTTAATAATTCGATTTCATCATCTATTATATCTTTCCCAGTAACTATATTAGTAAAGCCCTGTTTTGGAATTTCAGCAAACGAATAAATATTTATGGTTTCTGATACCTTTAGCCAATCATCCATCTCAGTTATTTCCATTTTTTCAGTCAATAAATACGGGAATTTTAACTGTCTCTCTTCAATAAAATATTTCATGCCATCTGGTGTAGCTATATATTGCAAATGCATCGGATAAATATGTAGTGAATCATCATTATCTGCTGTTATAGACTCATACCTAACCTCTTTTATTTGTATAAGCTTTTGATTTGCCATAAAATCATTTAATCCATCGATATCTAAGTCATCTAGTTTTTCAATTACTTTACTCTCTATTGGTTTTTTTATCCCATTATAGTATATCAATTTTTCATTGTATTGGTCTTTCAATAAATCAAGATCTTGAAACGAGGTATTGGATTCATTACCTTCAACGATTTCTTTATAATCGCATACTAAATTCTTTATCATATATTTATTAATCAAGAAGAAAGTTCCCATGAACAAAAGTACAATTAATAACATGCGTTCTCTTCTAGACCTATCCTCCCAAAAGTTTTGAATCTTACTTTCCACTTTCTTCATCCTTTTCAATTTTTTCTGTTGTAATAACATACATGGTTTCAAATGAATTATAGTTTTTTGTTATCTCAGCCTTTGCCATTTCGTATCCACTGGGTAGTAATAGTGTCATGATATCGTCGTCATTGCTTTTGTGTTCAACTTTCACAATCCAATTACTTGGTTCGAACACCAATTCTTTTAATAATACTTCTTTTCTTTCTATAAGGCTTTTAAGAAATTGCATTGCTTCATCAAAATTTACCTCATCAGAAATAATGTTAGATATTGACTCCATAGATTTTATATCATGATTAAGTTTTTCCATGCTGCTTTCATAAATCAAGTATTGGCCATTACTAGATGAGATTTCGTTATCAGATGTGTTTTTTCTTAATTTCTCTATTCTGCAAACTCCAATAATATATATTAATAGACTTATTGTAATCAGAGCCCCATATAGAATACACCAAATAGGTAGCTTAGTTTGTTTCTCTTTTTTATTATAAGAAATGCTTCTGTGCTTAAAATCGTATGACTTTTTACTCATTCAATAATCCTCCTATTAAAGTGAGGTAAACATTATCTCTTTCATTTAAAGGATTGCCTCCTATAAGCCTGATTTCGTCCATAAAAGATAATTTACAGTATTCCTCCAGTTTTCTTTTTAAAACTTCGCTAGAAAACATTTCATTAATATAATATATGTCAGCATTAGATAAATCATTGTCTCTAATGTATTTATAGGCTTCTGAAAACAATTTGTGTATTTTATCTAATATTTTAAGCAGAATTAAGCTATCTGCATATTCATGTTGCAAAATATCTTGTTTGAAAAATTCAGCTACCAAAGAGTTGTAGCTTTCTTTGTCTTCTTCTCTATGTTCTAATACATTATCTTTCAGCCAATAACTATTTACTGGTATCCCTTTATTATAGGAAAAAATATGCAATCCATCACTTCTCAGAATAAAAACTATTCCTTCTCTATCAGAACCCATTGGCCAAATAGCTTTTCTAATAGCATTCTCTTCCAAGTCAACAGTACATATTTTTTGTTTTACTTCATTGGCAATTTCATTAAGATTTATTAATGTATTCTGTTTTATTGTAGCCAATGATATATAACTAATTCCATTTATTATTTCATATACATAACCAGAAATTTGGTTATCTTCACTTAATTCTGAAACACAATTCAAATATTTCTCTATTTCCGTAGAAGAGTGTAGCGGCAATTCTTTATAATCTATTTTTGCAATAGAATCTGTAAGCAAGAATACCAATGATGTCTTTTTAATATTATTAATCTTCATATGTTTCTCAATTAAATATGCAACCATAATAGTATTATCAAATCCATTTTTATGATCGCCATTTAATTTATATTTAGACTTATAAAGAACTTTTAGCTCATTGTTTAAGAAACTACCGGTTAAAATGTATACGTTCGTGTCTTTTACTTGAATAATCGTATGTAAATATTTCATTATTACCTCTTTCTTTATTAAGCAGAGAAGTGCTAATTGTCAACTACTTTATCGCTTCAGGAGATACTATTATTCCTCCCTCTTTATCAACTTTTACAGACCATGTATCAGATTCAGCTGATGCAGGAATTGAAGGATATTTTGAATCTTCCAACATCATCTTTACTTCTTCTGTAATATCTTCCTTGTATTCATTATTATCTGAAAGATATAGTACTGCTGCATTCTTTATCATTTCAACATTTGCATTATGTGCAATGATTTCAGCTTTCCCCCTGGTTTTACTTAACCTCGGGACAGCAATTGATAATAGAATTCCAATAATTGCTAAAACTACAACAATTTCAATTAAGGTAAACCCTTTTTTCTTATTTAACTGCAAAACACCACTCCTTATTCTTGCACTTCTCTGCTTTATAACAAATAATTTCCCATCTCCATTAATGGCATAATTGTTCCAATAACAACAAAACCTACAAAAATTGATACTATAAGTATTAGCATTGGTTCCAAAAACTTCAAGATTCTTTGCTTATTATAATTAATTTCTATTTTTCTTATCTCCAGTAATTGCTCAGATATCTCAGATAAAATACCACCTTGCTCACCTTTTAAAAAAAAAGATTTAAAATAGTCTGTAAAAAGAATGGTCTTTTCAATTGACTGTCCAACACTTTTGCCATCTGAAATGCTAATATTTATCTTATTGATTTCCTCTTTAATAAAAGGGTTTCTCTCATAAGAATGTATGTATTTAATAGCATCTTGTATTGAAATAGAATCTTGTTGCATTAAAACTAGTATTCTAAGAAATCGCAACTCAAAATACTTTCTTGCCACATTTCTATATAGCTTTGATGACCATATCTCTCTATGAAACTTCTTTCCCCAACTCATTCTATACGAATATTTATAAAAATAATAAAATGAAACCATAACTATAGTAATCAATGTTATCATTTTTTTCATATTCTTTGCCAAAAAAAGCATTGCTCGAGTGGACCACGGCCAAAGATGCATTGGCAAATCACCTATTAACTCTGAAAACACAGGGAAAATATAAGTTGAAATAAAAACTATTGCACTTAAAGACAATATTATAATAATAGAAGGGTATATAGCTGCTTTCTTTATCTGTTCTCGTGTTTCATATTGGTTTTTAATTACTTCATATATGCTCTTGAAAGATCTTTGAGTTTTACCTATTGCTTCACCCATTTTTAACCACTGTATGTATTTTTCATTAAAAATCCCAGACAAACTAAAAGCCGATGAAATCGTCTTACCGCCTAGTAAATGTTTTTCCGCTTTTTCAATTGCATTCCTTTTTTTTGACCCTTCCCTTTCATTATGCTTTAAAATTCCCAAACAACTGGTTACATCAATACCCTTTCCCATAAGTTGTGATAATTGGGAGGCAATGGTCCACTGGTCTTTAAATGGTAAAACCTTTTCTGTTTTATTTTTTAGCTTTTTCTCTACTAAGAATGGATTAAGTCCTATATGTTTTATCTTATCACTTGCATCATTTTCAGACTTCGCTTCTATTTCACCTCTAGTTATTTTGTTTTCCCTGTCTAATGCACAATATATGTAGATCATTTTTACCTCATACTTACCTTTACCCTATAGTACTCTTCAATGCTTGTTTGACCTTCTTCTAGTAGAGCTTTAGCAGATTTCTCCAAAGATAAATAATCACACTTATCAACTGCAACTGAATAGAGCTCGTCATAAGTGCAGTTGTCACCAATTTTTGAAATCAATTCTCTTCTAAAAGGCAAGAATTCAAAAACCGCCTTTCTTTCTATATATCCATTATTACATTTCTCACATCCACAAGCACCATATATAATATTGTCATTATATTTAACTGAAGAATCTGGTACTTTACAATGAGGGCATAAAATCCGTATTAACCGTTGAGATAAAATGCCCAATATTGAAGATTTGAGTTGATATAGTTCTACTCCCATATCTAACAGCCTGAAAATAGCCATAATGCTATTGGGCGCATGAAGTGTAGTTAGAACCAAGTGACCAGTAATCCCTGCTTTTATCATTGCTCGAGCGGTAATTGCATCTCTTGTTTCCCCAATAAACAATATATCTGGATCCACTCTTAATATGGCCCTCAAACCAGTATCAAATGTTAGTCCAATATCATTGTTAACCTCGATTTGATTTGCACCTTCTATACTATATTCAACTGGATCTTCAAGAGAAATCAAATTAGATATTTCAGTATTGATATTTGTCAACATTCCATATGCGGTAGTTGTTTTTCCTTGTCCTGTAGGGCCACAAATGATGATAGTCCCATTGTCATAATTAATCAATTCTTTAAGGGTATCTTGCATTTTTGTTTCCATACCTAATTCGGACCAAATCAACTTTTTTCTTTCATAATGCAATAAGCGCAATACAGCTTTTTCACCTCTTACAGTAGGTAAAGTAGCTATACGACAATCAATATTATGACCGCCTTTATCAAAAACTAGCTTTCCGTCTTGTGGTAGCCTATCTTTTGCTAAATCCATATTACTTAGAACTTTTATATAGTTAATCAATTGCTTTGCACGATTGCGTGAAATAGATAATATAGATTTAATGAATCCATCTATACGAAATCTAATAATATAATCGTTCTCAAGTGCATCGATATGAATGTCAGTAGCATTATTTTTAATTGCTCTAATAAGCAAGTCATCAAACATTGCACTTATTTCCAACGACTCATCACTAAAGCTTTCAACATTTTCTAGCGAGCAACTATCTCTCTGTATTTCAAAGGTTTCTATGCATATTGGCAATTCTGTTTTCGATTTAATAAAGTTTATAAAATTTACATCTATACTTCTATTGCAAAGCAGATGTGCATATCCAAAGGAGTTCCCAGCATGAAAAAAGTTCCATTTTACTTGTTCCTCATATGTAAACTCACTAGTTACACATATTTCAGGTTCTTTAGTAAGTATTTTTGTCTTTTCATAGTAAATAATCTCTTTATCAACCACCGGTAATCCTCCTTGCTATCGCCCCATGGATTCTTTTAAAAGACTTCTTGTACTATCTAATAGTATGTCAGAAACATCTTCTCCACCTATCATTTCAGCTAACTCCACCGCTCTTTCATCAACGCTAAGATCACTAAAAGTAGATATTGTACGATCATCTATTATAATCTTTTTGACCTTTATATGTGAATTACCTAGAGCTGCAATTTGAGGCAAATGAGTTATAGTTATTACTTGAATCGATTTACTCAATGCCTTCAATTGTTCGCCTACAACTTTTGCCGCAAACCCACTAATTCCTGAGTCTATCTCATCAAAAATCATTGTATAATTATTATTTTTACTTATTGTCATAATGTTGATTGCTAGCATTATTCTTGATAATTCTCCACCAGAAGCAACTGTTTCTAGTGGGTTTAACGGTTCGCCTATGTTGGTGGATATATAAAACTGTACTTGGTCTGCCCCATTTTCACTAGGATTCTTAGCATTTATTTTAATTTCAAATTTAGGATCAAGTATAGCAAGTTTTTTTAGTTCATTAATAATTCCAACTTCCATTTTTTTTGCCAACTCTTTTCGACTCAAAGTTAATTCCTTACATTGTTTATTAAGATTTTCAATTAGCAATTCGAGTTTAGCTTTAATACTGGTATAATTTTGCTCGTAATTATATAAAAACTCAAGCCTTTTAACTACAGATTTATGATAATCAAGAATCTCTTCAACTGTCTTCCCGTACTTTGATTTCAAAGTATTAATGCAGTCAAGTTTGCTCTGAAGCAACTCTACATGCTCTTGATTCAAAATAATATCTTGTGAATCTATCTTTAGTTCATAGCTAATATCTTCTAGTTCTATTAACGCAGCTTCTATTCTGTTAATGCTATGTTCTAAATTGTTATCATATTGTGAACACTTATTATTATCATGTAGCAAGTTTCTTATTTTTGAAGTAATAGAATGTGGATTATCATCGCTATTCAATACATATATTAGATTATCATATGCAGTAGCAATTTGTTTTCCATTAATTGCGCGAGAGTAATCTTCCATAAACTTGTCTTCATCAAATTTTTCCAATTCCTGGCTTTCAATTTCATCTTTTTGAAATTCTAAGAGATCAATTTCTCTGTTTCTAGATTTTTCATCTAATTCCATATTGTTCAATAAAAGATTTGTTTCTTCAAACATTTTATAGGCTATTTGAACGCTTTCTATCTTTGATTTATGCTTAGCATCTCCAAGTTCATCAAGAATTATTATGTGCTTTTGAGGGTCAATAAGTCTATTTGCACTATGTTGCCCAACAATATCAATAAGCTCATTCATAATTTCGTATATGCTATCCAATGTAACTTTTGTTCCTGATAATAATATTTCCGAAGTTTTATTCGGGTAGATTTTCCTAGATATTTCTATTATATTTTTGTTACTCTTAATGCCCAATTCATTTAGCACATTCAAGACATTGTCCTTGCCACTAATATCAAAAATAGCACTGATAAGAGCCATTGGTTTTCCTTTTCGAACTTTCTCGCGATACGCTCTTCCTCCTGTAATCATTGAAAGGGCATCTATAATCATAGATTTGCCAGACCCAGTTTCTCCAGTGATTACAGTCATACCCTCGTTAAATTCTATATGCATGTCTTCAATCAAAACAAAATCCTGAATAATTAATGATATTAACATATTACTTTATCAACTCCTGGTGAGCATTATTAATAATAGTTTTTATTTCTATATCTGAATAGTCTACCCCCTCATTGGTGTTGACTAAACCTAAATATTCAATATTTCCTTTAGGACCAGTTATAGGAGAAAAATCAAGGTCAACTAAATAAAATCCTTTTTCTTCCCATTTTAAAATTACTTTTTTTATTATTTCCAAATGAATCTCAGGTTTCCTTACAACTCCATTTTTTCCAACCTGATGTCTTTCTGCTTCAAATTGTGGCTTTATTAATACAACGCCACTGCCATTAGGCTTAAGCAAGTTTTTTAATGCAGGCAAAATCAAGGAAGTGGAAATAAATGATACATCCATTGTAAAGAAATCAATTTTATCCGTAACTTGTTCTTCGCTTAGGTATCTGGCGTTCGTTCTTTCCAATACTACTACACGATTATCACTTCGTAGGGACCAGTCTAATTGGCCATATCCTACGTCAACAGAATATACGCGTTTTGCACCTGCTTTTAGCATACAGTCCGTAAATCCTCCCGTGGATGCTCCAATATCCAAGCATATATAATCGTTAATATCTAAGTCAAATCTATTTATAGCTTTGTCTAGTTTAAGCCCACCTCTACTAACAAATGGTAGTACCTCTTTACGCAAAGATAGCGTCGCATCTTCAGACAATAATTCACCAGGTTTATAAACTGGTTTATTGTCTGCGAAAACGGCGCCAGACATTATTAACAACTTTGCCTTTTCTCTTGATACAGTAATTTTCTTCTGCACTAATAATATATCAGCTCTTTGTTTTTTCGCCATTTAATAACTCCTGCCTATTAGCATGGATGTAAGAGTAACAACATTTTCAAATTCCGGCTTATCTCTTAGCATGCATAATGCCTTTTGGGACATTTCCATTGCCATATTTGCAGCCTCTTCTACTCCTAATATCGTAGCATATGTTGGTTTACCAGTGGCTTTATCTTCTAAAAAATCTAATATATCATCTTGAATTTGAAACGATCGTCCTAGTGCAATAGCAAAATCGTCCAATTTGCTAATTTCTTCTTCATTTTGCATAGCAATTATTCCTGGTATTACACAAGCTGCTCTAAATAGAGCTACCGTTTTTAAGTCTATCATTTCTTCAAGCAACTCTTTGTTTAAACTTTTATTTTCGTGTAATACATCAATAGCTTGCCCTCCAACCATCCCTAATGCACCAGCATGATGGGTTAATAGTTTGAGAGCATCAACTGACTCCTTAATATTCTCATGCTTAACTAATTCCTCCGAAATATGGTTTACTGCCATGGTTAATAGCCCATCACCAGATAGGATTGCCATTGCTTCACCATATATGACATGATTAGTAGGTTTGCCGCGTCTTACTATATCATCGTCCATGGCAGGCAAATCATCATGTACTAATGAATATGTGTGGATTAGTTCCAGGCCAACAGCAAAGTGTAAAATTTGCATATCCTGCAATCCGTACGCCTTTGCCAATAGCATCATAAGCAATGGTCTTACCCTCTTCCCACCATTTAAAGCGCTATATTTCATGCTATCAAATAATATGTCCAGATTAATTGAGTTGCTTTTCGATAGCGTATTTGCTATAGCTTCATTAATAATATTAATCGTTTCTGAAAATTGTTCAAAATTCATATTTATTCTTCACCAAAATCTTCCCAAATATCTGAATTTTCATCGGACAATTTTTTTATCTTACCTTCCATCGTTTTCAGGTAATCTTGACATTTCTTATAGGTTTCCATGCCATTTTCATAAAGCAAAACACTTTCTTCAAAGGAAATGTCTTCGTTTTCAAGCTTATGAATTATCTCTTCTAATTCCAAAAAAGCTTTTTCAATAGAATATTCACTGCTCATAGGACTCCTCCTTATCTTGAATAAAAAACTCTGCAGATCCATCCTGCATATTAATAGTTAACTTTGACTGTTTTCTGGCTTCAGAAAGCAAACTAATCCTTCTGGCTTTTTCATTTGTAATATATGCAAAGCCTCTTTTTAATGGTTCTTCAGGATCCAATTTAGATAGTCCATAACCAATTTCACTGAGTTTACTTTTCCTTTCAGTCAGTATTTTTTGCATTGCTAACTCAAAACTTAATGGAATTCTTTCGCACTTAGCTTTATAGTTTGATAGTTTTCCAACGGGAGATTTTTTATACATCTCGTTCTTAAACTTATCAAGACTAACTCTAAGAGTAGATATTCTATTATCAACAATCAATTTGATATAATTAATTTTTTGATCAAGACTTACATTCACTTCGTCTATTTCATAAACCACTTGTTCAGCAGCTGCGGATGGAGTAGCTGCTCTTAAATCCGCAACAAAATCGGCAATTGTAAAGTCAGTCTCATGTCCGACTGCACTGACAATTGGTTTTGAGCACTTATGAATAGCTCTTGCAAGCTGCTCATCATTAAAAGCATTAAGCTCCTCAAAGCTACCTCCGCCTCTTCCAATTATTATCACATCTATTGCTTCAATTGAATCTAAATACTTTAAACCTAATATTAGTTGTGTAGGAGCGTTGATCCCTTGTACAAGTGAAGGGTAAAGCATTATTGAAATATTAGGATTTCTTCTTTTTGACACCGTTATGATGTCATGTATAGCAGCGCCTGTATCAGCTGTGATTACTCCGATAGTCTTGGGAAAAGACGGTATGGGCCTTTTCGTTTCACTTGAAAAAAGTCCTTCATCTTCTAAACGCACCTTTAGTTCTTCAAACTTTCTAAATAAATCGCCTTTACCAGCTGGTTCAACATTTTTTACATAAAGCTGAATGGAGCCGTCCCTTTCAAAATAATCGATCGACCCCGTGGCAATTATATTATCTCCTGTTTTAATTTTATGAGCACAACGAGTATTATCCCATTTAAAGAATACCGCTTTAATCTTTGCAGTTTCATCTTTTAACGAAAAATATATGTGTCCGCTCTTGTGGTCAGTGCAATTAGTTACCTCACCTTGAACCTTAACTTTACCCAGTAATAAGTCATTCTTTAATAGATCTCTTATATATCCATTCAGCTTACTGACTGTTATCGGCTCCATATTATCACTCCATTAAACTATCTTCTTGTAATCTTTTTGCAATCCCACCTAAAACTCCATTAATAAATCGGTAAGAATCCTCTGTGCTATATTGCTTAGATATATTAATGGCCTCGTTGATAGTAACTTCTATCGGCACATCTTTAATAAACCTCATTTCACATACTGCTATTCTTAATATACTTAAATCAATTTTGGCCAACCTTGTGATTGACCATCCTTCCAAAAATTGCAGTATTAAATCATCTATATTTTCTTTTTGCGTTAAAAATATGTCATAGCATTTCTTAACATATTCTATCTCATCAGCTTTTAATTCCTGATTTTCAAAGAAAAGATCTAGTTGATTTTGTGAAAAATCTTGAGTAACCTCCATCATATATAAGCATTTCATTAATGAGGCTCTTGCTAATTTGCGTCCCATCGGGATCTCCTTTATCTCTTATCGGTATCTTTTTTTGCCGACTTGGGAATTTGTATTCCCGCTACAATAACATTTACATTGGCTGTTTGCAGTCCAGTCATAAGTTCAATTGATTTCGATACCTCTTCTTGAACTTCCTTACATACTTTAACTATATTTACTCCGTATTTCAAATTTACTGTAAGATCAACGTAACATTGATTTCCATCGCACTCTACTTTTGCACCTTTTGCTTGAGATTTTACACCTAGTTTTTCAACCATATCTCCAGTTAATGTTCCAATCATGCCTGCAACCCCTTCAACTTTTCCAGCTGCTAAGGTTGCTATAGATGCTATTACTTCGTTTGATATCTTTATTTGATTTGATTCTCTTGAATCGATATATCCTTCATTCATTTGTTACACCCCCACGGATTATTATAGCAAATAATAAAATATTATTCAATTATTGCACTCTAGAGTCATCTGAGCAAATTTGTTTAATAAATTTATTATTTCAATAACAATTCACTTTTAATATTGTTCGTTTTTTGTTCACCTATAAGCACTCTTATCATCTCAAGGGCAAAGCTCATGGCAAAAGCTGGCCCCTTTCCTGTGATTATATTTCCATCAATTACAACATCGTCCTCCTGATAATTACCAGATAGCTCATTTTCAAATCCTGGGTAAGCTGTAATACGCTTGTTATCAATTATCCCCGCCTTTTCTAACACAATAGGACCAGCACAAATTGATGCGACAATCTTTTTGTTACTATTCATGTGACTTACAAACCTAATTACTTCATCGTTATCTCTAAGATTAATGCTTCCTGGCATTCCTCCTGGTATTATTACTGCATCGTAGTCTTCTATTTCTAGCTCATTTAACTTGAAGTCGCACGTTACAGCAATATCATGTGCACCCTTAACTATAATGTTATCTGTAGTTGAGATAATATCAGCCTCAAGGGCATCTGTCCTTCTAGCTAAATCCACAACTGTTAATGCTTCTATTTCTTCAAATCCAATCGCTAACAATACCGCTATCTTTTTCATTATTTTCACCTCATAATTTAGCTAATTAGTAATAAAAAGCCCCGAATAAATCAGGGCTTAATAACGTGCTACTTAATAGCTATACATTCAATCTCTATGGTAACGTCTTTTGGTAACTTTGCCACTTGAACGCAACTTCTTGCTGGTTTTTTTTCACTAAAATACCTAGCATATACTTCATTGACTTTAGTAAAATCATCCATATCCTTTAAAAATATAGTAGTTTTAACAACATCCGTGAAATCATATCCCGCTTCGTCTAAGATAGCTTTTAAATTACTTATTACTTGTTCTGTCGCCTTTTCAATATCATCTACTATAATATCTCCAGTTTTTGGGTTAATGGCGATTTGTCCTGATGTAAAAAGCATGTTTCCTGATTTTATAGCCTGTGAATATGGTCCAAGTGCTTCAGGGGCATTTGCAGTAAAAATAATATTATTCATTATTAGCATCTCCTTTTCTTTCTTCATTCCATAATCGTTCTATGTTATAAAACCCACGTTCTTCCTTATGAAAAATGTGAACAATGATGTCACCATAATCAAGCAGAACCCAACGAGAACTTTGATAGCCATCTCTGTTTTCTTTCTCATACCCAGCTTTGTCCATTTTATCTTCAATTTCATCAGCAATGGCCTTAACTTGAAGTGTAGAGTTTCCACTTACTACTACGAATGCATCGCAAATAGTTGTTAGCTCACGAATATCTAAAGTCTTGATATCAACACCCTGTTTGGCATCACAAGCTTTCAATACTATTTCTAGTTTTTCATCAAAATTAGACATATATTCTCCTTTCATCTATAAAGTTTATTTGCTAATTCTAGCAATTCATCAGCGTTTACATCGTAGTATGATATACCATTTCTTTCATTTGGAATACCTGGCAATGTAGCTAGTTCCATATCATTAAAATTATATAATCTAATTTTAGCTGCGAACTTTATTAATTTTGATAATGGCAAATTTGTATTTACATTGTCCGTATAAGATTTAACCATAAGAGGAACTTTTAATAAGTTAACTGGCTTTGTTAGCTCATGCATAAAGCTTTGAACAAAGACTTGTTGTGCGTTAATTCTTCCTAAATCTTGATTCCCATAGCCTTTTCTAAATCTTAAATACTGAAGTGCCTTCTTTCCATCAAGAATTTGCAATCCCTTTTCTAAATTGATATACAAAGGAGGATCTGCAGTTGGATCTTCATAAACCATGTCAATTGGAACATCTACTTCTACTCCTCCGACTAAGTCCACCGCTTCTCTAGCCATATCATATCCAACTACAACATAGTACGGTATTTCGATATTTAAAATCTCACTAACTACCGCCTTCGTAGTTTCAATTCCACCATATCTAAAGGCATGGTTAATCTTGTCCATATGATTTACTGCAGAAAGATAAACATATGTGTCCCTTGGGATAGATAAAAGTGAAACTTTACCTGATTTGTAATCTAGTTGCATAAGCATAATGGTATCTGTTCTCACATTTTGACCTTGTGTCTCAGAATGATCTAAGCCTACAACTAAAACTCTTAGAATATGCTCATCGCTTTTCCATTCATCAGTTATATCCGATGCCCCAATGTGAGCTTGGCTCAAAAAATAATAAATTGATCCAAAATACAATAACACAATGACAATTAGTGTCACCAATAGCCCTGTAAAAAACTTTTTCATTTATCGGCACCCCTTGCCATCTTATCACAGCAAATTAACAGAAAATAATTTCTACAAAGTAGTGTATCCGAGCCAATATATTTCTTGCTGTCTATTAAATACTTAATGGTATTATTAAGGATTTCCAGTACAGCCATTGAGATGTTCGAATACGCAAGTTTTCTATAGTACTCAATATTAAACAATTCTCTTCCCGGCTCAATAAAATCTGCTACAAAAATTATTTGATCCAACAAATTCATTCCGACCTTGCCTGTAGTGTGATTTTTAATTGCTGATAATATTTCTTTATCATTAATTCCATAATCTACATTAGCAATAATTGCCCCCAAAGGACCATGAATTAAGTCAGGACAATGTATCATATCATCATTCAATTTCATACCATATCTAATGGCTTCATTTATTAGTTTATCATGATTTTGGTGTTTAGCGCAATCATGAAATAAAGCTGCTATAAAAGCAGCTTCTTTATCTGCTCCATATATATCTGCTAGTTCTTCAGCCACATGCATTACTCCAATGGTATGATTCCACCTTCTACCAGGCATATTCTTTTTTATTTCGTCTAATAAGTTTTGTCTTTTATTCATAAAGACCCCGCGCTCCAATGAAAGACATTACATTCTCCGGTACTAGGTATCTGATAGAAGCCCCATTTTCATACTTATCTCTAATTAAAGTTGATGATATTTGTATAAGAGGTGCATCTACTAAAGATATATTTACACCATGTATAATAGCAAAATCTTCCATAGCTTGGTCCAGTGTATTTATATACTTATCTATATACCCTGGTCTTCTAACGACTAAAAATTCCACTATCTCCAATATTCCAGGTAAATCAAACCATGTGCCTAACTCGTAAAAAGTATCCGATCCAATAATAAAGAATAGCTTGTCGTTTGGATATACTTTCTTTAGTTCTCTTACCGTCTCCACTGAATAACTTTTAGAGTTTCTCTTTAATTCTATATCAGATATTTCAAACCTGCTGTTTCCAGAAATCGCTAACCTTACCATTTCATATCTGTGTTCAGCGCTATCTGTTAAAGATAAAGACTTATGCGGTGGAGATTGAGCAGGAATAAAAATTATTTTGTCTAGTTGAGCCGCATCTAATATGTGCTCAGCAATGATTAAATGTCCCATGTGAATTGGGTTAAAAGTGCCTCCAAAAATTCCTACACGCATATTTTCCTCCTATATCATTTAAGAACTATCCTAGGTTCTTTCGATCTTCTATAAATCGTTAATTTATGTCCTATCTGCTGAACAAATTCAGCTCCTGTTTCATATAGAATTGTTTCAACCACAGACCCCATGTCTACATTACAATTATTCAAAATGTTAATTTTAACTAATTCATGATTTTCAAGTAAAATGCTTAACTGTTCAATTAATTCTGAGGTCACTCCTGATTTACCAACTTGAATTAAAGGTTGTCTCGTATTAGCCAATCCTTTTAAAACCGATCTTTCCTTACTAGTTATTGCCATATTAACCCTCCATATGCCCAAATTCAAACTCGAAATCACAGAAGTTTACAGTATCGCCTTCTTGAATTCCCAATTTCACTAATTCTTCAACAATTCCCTTTTCATGTAACATTTTTTGGAAGTGTCTAATTGAATCCACATCGTCAAAATATGTTGATCTTAGCAATAAATCTGGGTATTTTCCATTTACAAAAAATATATTATTTTCTTTATGCACTATAATTTCGGGCTCATCTGCTGTTGGGATAAATGGCTCATCAAAACTTTCCAATTCTTCAGGTAGCATAACTAGCTTATTCCAAATATCAAACTTTAATTGTTCTATACCCGCAGTAGTTGCCGCAGAACCAGAAAGAATTATTTTGTCTTCACCAAAGTTATTGATAAATTCTTTTAAGTTATCTTCGGCATCAGGTAAGTCCATTTTATTTGCAAAAATTATTTCTTCCCTAGTACTTAATAGACTATTATATTCCGTTAATTCTTTTCTTATTAGTTTATAGTCTTCCATTGGATTTCTGCCTTCGTTACCAGACATGTCTATTACATGCACAAGTAATCTAGTTCTTTCAATATGACGCAAAAACTCATGTCCCAAACCTAGCCCATCCGAGGCTCCTTCTATTAAGCCAGGAATATCGGCTACAACAAAGCTTTGACCTTCGCCTATCTTTACAACTCCTAGATTTGGTTTAAGCGTTGTAAAATGGTAGTTAGCAATTTTAGGTTTTGCCGCACTTATTTGTGATAAAATCGTAGATTTCCCAACATTTGGAAATCCAATCAATCCTACATCTGCAATAAGCTTTAATTCTAGAGAAATGCTACATTCTTCACCTCTTGTACCAGCTTTTGCAAAGCCAGGAGCTTGTCTAGTGGAAGTAGCAAATCTAGCATTTCCAAAACCTCCTCTTCCTCCCTTAGCTATACAATAAGTCATTCCTTTTTCTCTTAGGTCAACAATAACACCTTGAGACTCTTTATCTTTAACTAAAGTACCTACAGGAACGTGTAAAGTAATGTCTTGTCCCTTTTTTCCAAACATTTTCTTACCCATTCCATCTTCTCCACGTTCTGCTTTATAGTTACGTTTGTACCTAAAATCTAATAACGTGTGAATGTTTTCATCAGCCATAATATAAACTGAACCACCATCGCCGCCATCTCCACCCGCAGGTCCACCTGAAGGTTCAAACTTTTCTCTTCGCCATGCAACGGTACCATCTCCGCCGTTTCCAGCTTTTATTTCTATGTCAACTTTATCTATAAACATACTTTTCACCTGATATTACTATAATTAATTTTAGTAAAAAAAGCTTGCATTACGCAAGCTCTTCATAAACACTAACTTGTTTTTTAGTTTTGCCTACTCTTTCATAGCGCACAACACCATCTATAGTTGCATAAAGAGTATCGTCACCACCACGTCCAACATTGTTGCCTGGGTGAATTTTTGTTCCTCTTTGACGAACCAAAATGCTTCCAGCAGAAACTACATATCCGTCTCCTCGCTTAACGCCTAAACGTTTTGCTATAGAGTCACGACCGTTCTTACTGCTTCCAGCACCTTTCTTCGAGGCAAAGAACT
The DNA here is from genome assembly GCA_012728295.1 of Tissierellia bacterium. Taxonomy (GTDB): domain Bacteria; phylum Bacillota; class Clostridia; order Tissierellales; family Peptoniphilaceae; genus JAAYFJ01. The sequence goes on from JAAYFJ010000010.1 coordinate 86,606, forward strand.
GCAAATTTAGCTTAATCATCGTTCCACCTCCTATAGGATATCGAAATGAATTGTTCATAAGAAGGTTCTGAAGCCAACTGCTTCAAACCATATATTAGATTCTTAAATAATAGTTGTGCATCATGCTTTTTTCTATTGCTTAAAGTGTCGCTAATTATTATTCCCATAAAAGGAACGCTATCGTCTACCTTACACTTTATTATATCATTTTCTGATAACCTAGCTATGTTTATTATGCTATTAATAGTCGTTGTAGCAAGCATAGAAATCGCTGCACATAAAATGTCATAACCTACATCATCATAGTTACTATGACCACAAATAGTAAATCCTCTAATACTATTCTTATTATAATAAATCGTTACTTCTGTCATAATTAGCCAATTTTCTCGATTTTAACTCGAGTAAATGGTTGACGGTGACCTTGACGTTTGCGGAAATTCTTCTTAGCCTTATATTTAAAAACTATTATTTTCTTTGATTTCCCTTGTTCTAAAACAGAACCTTCAACTGTAACTCCGTCTACAAATGGTTTACCAACCTTTAAGTCATCATCGTTTGACACAACTAAAACTCGGTCAAACACTGCTTTGTCTCCTTCAGACAATGGCATTTTTTCCACTTTTATGACATCGCCTTCTTCAACTCTATACTGTTTTCCACCTGTTTCAATAATTGCGTACATACTCAACACCTCCTCATACCAGTCTCGCCAAGTTAGGTGCTTTCGACTTATACCTAACCTTGTGCGGCTACACTAGGGTATTTTACCACATCACTAACAAAAATGTCAATGATTAATTATGAAACCAGGCTGAAAAATCAGCCTTTTGTTCATTAATCGTTCTAAACTTTCTTTTCCTAGTTAATTCCACTAATCCTAGCTCCGTAAAATCAACAAAATTTGCAGGATTCGGATCAGTTTTCAGAATATCTTTAAAAAAGCATTCTAACTCCTTCTTACCACTTGGTTTCATTTGTATAAAATCTACAATGATTATACCACTCAAGTTTCTTAGTCTTATTTGCTTCGCAATTTCCTTTGCTGCTGCTTTATTAATCTCTAATGCCATGGCTTCTAAATCACTATGATTGACGTCTCGAGCCGAATTAACATCTATAACAGTCATAGCCTCGGTATATTCAATAATAATTTCCCCTCCACCAATTAACGGCACTTTCTTTTCCATAGATTGCTTAAAGGTTTTCCACCATTGACTATGGTATTTGATGGAGTCATAGGGGCTAACTGATAACTGTGCATTAATTGGTAATTTGTTCTCTATTTGCTCTTTTAGCTCTTCATCAGTAATGATAACGTTAAATTCTTCATCTTTTAAATATTTGTGCATTAATTCTATCATGGGATGGCGTGGTTTATAAATTAATTTTGGAACAGGCAAAAAATCTCTTTGCTTTTCAATATACCTTGCTTGACTCCTCAAGAAATTTAGCTCTTTGATAATATACTCTTCAGTAAACTCCTCTACCTTACTCCTAAATAAGATACCCTCGTCACACCCTTTATGCTCTTCAGCTAACTTAATAAACCTTTTTTTTGTCGCTTTTTCTGTAATTTTAGATGAAAATATAATTGTGTCCGATTTCATTATATATACTATCGAATCTCCTTGTAATGTTATTTCATCTGTCAACTTTGGTCCTTTCATTCCTGCGCCATCTTTTAGTACTTGGCACAAAATAGTTTGTCCACTTTTATATTCTGATTTTTTAATTTTATCCATTAAATATAGATAACCATTTTTCAATTCTCCTATATTAATAAAAGCAGCATCTAGGCCTGTTTCAATGTTGTTAATTCTAGATCTATATATGTTTCCAACTAGGGATTGGTCCAATTCAGAGGCACTATGATATTCTACTAGCTCATCATTCTCTAAGGCAAAAATATAAACATTTCCATCAAAGCTTTCTATGAATAGTCCATGCATATATATCACCTCCGAAATTATTCACTTCTTTTTTCTTCTATTGGTAAAACATCATCTTTTGCTTCTTCATCTAATCCCATATATGCAGCAATCATATCTCTTAGTATAGGCGCACCATGACCTCCGGAACCACCTTGAACCAATATTGTTGCAACAGCGATTTCAGGATCATCATATGGTGCAAAAGCAACAGTCCACGTGAAATCATCGTATTCCATTCCAGATCCAGGATTTAGTCCTTCCCTTTCTGCAGTTCCTGTTTTACTTCCTACTTTAATTGGAAAATCTGAAAACACTTTGGAACTCGTTCCGCCTCTTGAAACTTCTAACATACCCATTTTAATGTGTTCTAAATTCTCATAGTTTTTAAGCCCTATTCTCTCTGATGATTTTACAGTTTGCATTTTAATAGGCTGGTTGTCGTGAGTTCTCATGTCATGAACAACTGAAAATTTGTGTAAGTAACCGCCATTAGCAATAGTTGCGATATAGCTAGCCATTTGCGCTAAAGAGTATTCGTTTTGCCCCTGCCCTATAGAAGCGTTGAGTGAGTCTCCCATATGCCAAGCAGCATGGTTTAGATAGCTATATTTAATGTAATCAGTCATATTCATTCTTAAACCTTCTGGCCGCCTCTCCCCATTAATTCCTAATGCTTTTAGTCTATCAGTAACTTCATTTCTTGAAAGAGGTTCTTCCATTTCAGTCCATGATACAATCTCGTCAATTATCTCTTCTATCCGAATTGCATCTTCACCAACTTCATCTTGATAATAATTAACTAATCTTTCATTTAAGCTTTGTCGCATATGTTCTTGCGTTCTCTTCAGCTTTTTAGCTGGTTCAGGAATACCACCAGCCGTCTCTTTAGGAATGTTTATTTCAATTCCCGTAGGCTCGTTTAGTCCAAACTTTTTAGCCATCTCTATTAAATCTTCAATTTCGACTTTTACCGGTAGTTTTTGTGCTAACCGCTGGTTTTCCCCTAACATAAGAGAATAAAAATAATAGTTACACGAATCCTTTAGTGCAGTATAAATATTGACATTCCCATGAGTAGCATGGCTGTTAGTCCATGCTAAGCAGTTAAACTGAGTGTCTCTAAACCTAACAAACCCCATATCAGTTATATACTCTTCTGGTGACAATCCTTTTTCCAATGCCGTAAGTCCTGTTATCATCTTAAATATGGAGCCTGGTTGAACTGCCGTTTGAGTTGCTATATTGTATAGTGGTCTTGGTGCTAATGGGTCATTTTCATGCTCAGGAAGTAAACTTTCCCAGTCTACACTTGTTATTCCTGTTGCAAATAAGTTAGGATCAAAACTTGGATAGCTCGCTAAAGCCAATATCTCACCAGTTTTAACATCAACCATTATCGCAGCTCCTGAATTAGCATGATAATATGGTCTACCATCTTTGTGGTTGTTAAATTGATAGTCTCCCCATTTACTAGTATAGCTTCCACCAGCTTTGATGTTCTCAAGAGCTTTTACCAACGCGTTTTCTGTTGCTCTTTGTAAGTCTGCATCAATAGTCAAGAATAAAGTATTCCCAGCCACTGGAAGATTTTCATAAAGAACATCAGTAGTGTTTTCCATTGAATCCACAACTACTTTTCTATAGCCTTTTTCCCCTTTTAATAAATCTTCATAACTTTCTTCAACTCCAGTTTTACCTATCATATCCCCAATACTATATCTATTGTCAGCTAAAAACTTTTCCATTTCATCAGGTTGACTAATTTTTCCCAAGTATCCTAAAATATGTGCTGCCATTTTCCCATAGGGATAGTATCTAATTGGCTCTACTGAAATATTAATTCCTTTTATCTTAGTAAGCTGCTCGGTAATGCTGGCAACTGTAACATCTTTTAATCCATATGCGAAATTTAATGGAATATATGAATTAAAACCTTGCCTATTAACAGTATAGTAAAGGTTAATCAGTCCTCTTTTTTCAAAGATATTATATTCATCATTTATTTTATATCTTTCTAATAAATCTTTTAAATCCTGTTCTGCCGTGTTTCCTTCTTTAAGTTTATATCTTTGCCTAAACTCAATATCATTTTCCTTCTGCACATATGCGAAGTCCTTTGCAATTGAAATATCAGTATAAATACCTTTGTTAATCAAAGCAGTTTGCATAAGAGCCTTCATCCCATCATTTTCAGAAAGAAGTTCCATAGCCTTTATATTGCTGCCTTGTTCTACTAGCCAGTCCAATGGGCTTTTATTGTCAATAGCCTTACCTTCAATATATGAGTATTCTGCTAATAATGTGTCCGCAGATATTTGATATTCAACAATATTAGTAACTCCAGCTCTTTCTATGCTATCAATAAATTCCTTCGGAATATCTCTAACATTTCCATTTTCATCTAGAGGCAATGGACCTTCTAGAAAGCTCGATAGAACTGTTTGATGAAAAATATTTAGAAAATCAGACTTGGCTGAAGAATCAAGTGTTATGTTTCTATACTTTCGCATATTTGATGCTTTTTTATCCCTAAAACTTTCCTCGTTTGCATTTGAAAAAGGTTCCAAAGACAAATCAATATCAAGCCCAGCCTTAACCAAAATATTATACGCAAGAGCTCTCGCCAGCGAATGATTAAGAACTTTTTTTACCAAAGTTTTGTCTTTTCCCATTAAAGACACCAATGAATCTAATGGCGGCAAATCAGGATTCAGTCCTAAAGATTTCTTCCAATTGATGCTATCTAATGCTGAATTAAAAGCTACTGATAGTCCGTTAGAGTTCCATGTAGCTGTAATCGGGACATCTATACCTCTAACGTGAAGAGCATTGATAGCCCTGTTTATTGTTAAAAACTGAAATGTCATCGGCTTATCAGTGTCGACAAAAGAGGTCATTAAAAATTCAGCTACTAAATCATTGTTAATTAATCTATCTGCTACTTCATCTAAAGAGTCATGGTTGTATTTCTTATAATCAGACATTTCTTTATACCTAATTACGTTAAGAACAATTGGCAATTCATCCAAATAATTAACGCCGTCTCGTTCTAATAGTCTTAACAACTGAACTAAACCTTCGTTAATATCCTCGGGTTTTTGACGGCTTATTTCATCTTTAGATAATTGTAATGTAAAGACAGGTTTATTTCCCGCTAATAATACTCCATTCCTATCTCTTATTTCTCCTCTTGGGGCTGTAATTTCGATTTCTCTAACTCTTTTATTATCAGCAAGCTCTCTATATTTTTTACCTTCTGCCATCGTAAGAATGGCTAATCTAAACACTAAAATAACAAGTAGAATAAAAACCATTATCCATAACATTTTGAATCTATTATTTATTTGACTTTTGTATTTCAAAACATCACATCCTAAACCATTTAAAAGTTCTAGGTTTAATTTTAGAACCTAACAAAAAAATTGAAACTCCAGAAATAATGTTCAGTGGAAGTTCCCAGGAAATAAGCCTCATCATTATTAATGAAATGCTTAGTGTATATCCTGAAAAGTACAAGACTGATGCAAATATCAAGTGATACAATAAAGTACCCACTGCTAATAGCAATACTCTATTATACCAGTTTTCTTTTATTTCTTGTAATCTTGAAGTAGTGATTGCATATGCAAATATTACAAGAACTAAAGTGTGTATTCCTATTTTATTAGAAAATGAAAAATCAAAGCATAAACCAGATAAAAAAGCACCAAGTATCATGTCTAGTCTATCTATCTCAAAATTAGAATTTATCATCCAAATAATAACTAGATTAGGTATTGCACCCCCAATAGAAAGTATTGGAGCTACTGTCATATTAAAAAATGTAAAAACTATAATGTATAATAAAAATTTAGTTCTTTTCATAATATCAATTCTCTTTGATAATAAATACTCTAGATATCTTATGGAAATCTACACCCGGTTTAATAATTATTCTTTTTACCATTCCGCCTTCATCACTTCCTACTTCTTCTACAGTACCCAAATATATTTCAGGTTGATATACTCCTCCCAAGCCTGAAGTAAAAAGTCGATCTCCTTCAATTATGTCACTTTCTGTATCAAACATATAACCATTTAGTTCGCTTTCCAGCGCACTTTTAATAAAGCCACCATCTCTTGTTCTACTACTATAAAATCCTGCTCCCGTTTCTTCGTCCATTAGTGTGTTAATTTTGGCCCAATCTAGTCCAACCTCATTAACTCTACCAACTAATCCTGTAACTACAATATTATTATCCATTTCTACTGCTGTAACGACAGTCTGTCCGACACTAATACCTTTAGAGGTGCCAGCGTTGATTGTTATTCGTTTAAACCAATTTCCTGGTTCTTTTGCAATTACTCTTGCTAAAACCAATTCCATTTTCAACGAGTTTCTAAGGTTCTCCTCATCTTTTAACAATTGTGATTCATTAATAATATTTTCTTTTTGCTGAAGCTCCGCTTTCAAAGCTTCATTTTCTGATATTAATGCATCTTTTGAACGTTTATCGCCAATGGTTTTCTCCCCATCCACAATAACTGAATATGCAGTAGACAATCCCCTGTTAATCCAACTAATAATTCCGCCCACTCCACTTTCAACAAATGCTAGATTTTTTCCTGCTAATATCACTTGGCCTATAACTATTACTCCTACAATAATTATTAGCAACAAGACTCTTTCTTTTCCTTTTCTAGATAGTTTCATTTAAAGCACCCATTCTTTTTTTGAGCTATCGTTAATTCTATAATTATCCCAGTTCTTAATCGCTATACCTATACCAGAAATAGCATCTAGCAAGGGTTCTTTCGATATTTTGACATCAATGCCAGTAGCAAGTTTTATCCTATCACTCATATTATTAATAATAGCACCGCCACCTGATAGCATAATTCCGTTTTCAACAATATCAGGTATTAACTCTGGAGGAGTTTGCCAAATTATATTAGTTATCATGTTAATTATTCTATCTATTTCATATCTCATATAGCTAAAGATATCAAATCCCGAAATGCTATTTTCTTCAGGCAGTAGCGTTCTAAGATTTATGCCAGTGACTGATAACTTTTCATTACTTTTACTATTGGTAGCAGACAGCAAATCTCTCTTAATGTTCTCAACTGTATCAGAACTTAATAAAATATTATAATCTTTCTTGATTGAACGAATTATTTGATTATTGAAAAACAATCCACCAATTTTAGTAGAATCGAATCGCACTAACTTTCCATAGGATAATATCGCCACTTCTGCAGCACCACCACCGATATTCACAACTAATACCCCGCCTTTTGACAATGGGTCATAGCCTAAACCAAAAGCGGTTGCTAGGGGTTGTTCTATAGTTTTTACATCAACTGCACCAGAAGCTATTGTTACTTGCTTGTAAGCCCTCTTCTCTACATCTGTAAGACCACATGGAATGGATAAGAAAACACTCGGTTTAATGATTTTCCACTTTACGTAGTCTTCTATGATATATTCTAATAGTGCTTGCGCAAGATTAAAGTCATTAATGGTCCCTTGAGATAATGGAAATATAATATCTAAATCTTCCTCATTTTGCTTTAAAGCTTTTATAGCATCTTCTCCCACTGCAACCACACGCCTTTGACTTGGGTTTACGGCAACAACTGTGGGCATGTTAAGCACAACTCCCTTGTCTGGGTCATAAACCCTTGTGTTCGTAGTCCCTAAATCTATTCCTATGATTTTTCTTATACTCATGAAATCACAACCTGCCTAAATAATATTGTTTTCAAGAAAGCTAAAATACTGATTCCTACCAATAACCAGGTGATCTATAACTTGGATTCCCATAATCTTCCCTGCTTCAACCATCCGTTTGGTAGTTTTCTTATCTTCTATACTAGGTTCTGAATTGCCACTGGGATGATTATGTATCAAAATAATTGTGTGAGCATTTCTATTTACAGCTTGAGCAAAAACTTCTCTAGGATGAATTACTGTGCAATCTAAAACACCCGATGTTATCACATCAATCGCTAGTAATCTTTTCTTAACGTCTAAACTAGCAATTTGAAAAACTTCTTTAGTTTCGAACTCTAATTCGTGCATCAAAACATCTGCTAAACTCTTAGGAGAATTGATTTCATTTAGTTTGTTAAAATCTACTGCTTTTGTTCTTCTGCCGAGCTCAATAGCCGCTAGAATATTAGTAGCTTTAGCTTTTTTTATACCAGGTATTTTCATTAAATGAGTAGATGATGCCGTAGCTAAAAATTCCAAACCTTCTCCATTGTTAACGTTAAGCAAACGCTGTGCTATTTGTATTGCAGATTCTTGTTTTGTTCCAGTTCCAATTATTATTGCTAATAACTCTACAGTAGTCAGTGATTTTGCCCCATATTTAATTAATCTTTCTCTAGGACGATCCTCTATTGGCATGTCTTTTATTGTTAAATTAGAGTAAAGTAAATCACTCTTTTCATTTCCAGTTAGTGATTCACTCGTTTGCAACATAATCAAACTCCTCTCTTAAGGTTCTATATACAAGATCAATGGGCAGTCCAACTACATTATAATAGCTTCCATTAATATTCTTTACATGAACTCCGAATGCTCCTTGAATGCCATATGCTCCGGCTTTGTCAAAATATTCTCCACTATTTAAATACCTATTTATCTCATCGTATGAATACTCATCAAAAGCTACAATAGTTTTGGAATAATTAACTACTTTTCTATTTTTAGACTTTTGTATTATAGCAAACCCTGTTATCACTTCATGACTATTATTGGATAGTTCTTTTAGCATTTCAAAAGCTTCCTGTCTATTAGATGGTTTCCCCATAACTTTATTGTCATGAACAACTATGGTATCAGCTCCTATTACTATTTCATTTTCATATGCTTCGGAAATATTAATGGCTTTAGAAAATGCTAATCCCATAGCCATAGCAGGAAAACCATATTCGCTATTTCCATTTTCTTCTACTGAGGATGGTTTTACTATTACATCCTTGCTTATTAGTTTTATTAAATCCATTCTGCGAGGTGAGGATGATGCCAAAATTATTTTTGTGTTCATTTTTTCTCCCTTATCTGTAACATAAGTGTTTTAGTGAGCTTTTCAGAAATATAAGTAGATGATAAACCAACAAAACAACCCGTGGCAATACCCAACAACAGTAACATCGGTAAATATGCATATATTCTTAGTTTCCCAAGTATTAAGACAGCCACCGTAACTTGAGCAAAATTATGAAGTGCTGCACCAATTAAACTAACACCAATTAAGCTAATTTTACCATATAATAATCTATAACTAACAGCCATTCCCACCGTACTGAAAAGTGCCCCCGCAATCGAATACATAAAACCTGTTACGCTTCCTGTTACTAGCATAAGCAACACACTCTTCAAAACAGAAACTATAATGGCTTCTTTAAATCCAAACAATACCATAGTAATAAGAATAACCATGTTAGAAAGACCAAGCCTTGCTCCAGGCAATGGTATCGGAATAGGTATACTTGATTCTAAAACCCCTAATGCCAGACCCATGGAAGTTAATAACGATAAAAAAATTATTTTCCTCATTTTGCTCATATTTTTGTCCTTACCTATTTATTATATCAAGTTGGTTCTCTTGATTAGATGTCTTAATCTCCACTACCAAATGGTGAGGCAAGCAGACCAGCATTTCTCCAGGTTCAGAAATCCACCCTTGCAACATGCAAATTTTATCTGGGCATTTAGACTCTACAAGTCTACACTTATTATCCTCTATCAATAATACGTTGTACCCATGAATATTATCTATCGTGATATGCTTACCAATGTTATCCTCAGTAAAATATATTTTTTGCGCCTCATTTCCACCAATTTGAATGGAAATGTACTTTTCATTTCCCTTATGAGGTATAGCCTTTGTAAAACCATATAGCATTCCTAAACTTATTAGAATAATAATTCCTATTACTATAAAATCCCCTTTTTCCATGATTTTCAAGTCAACTACCTCCTTAGTCTTAATTATACATTTTATCATAATATCAATATTAATAGTATGAATTAATAATATTTGTAGTTCATCAATTAAAAAAAGCCGGTACATTACCGGCTATTTCGTGGTGCGGGAAAGGTGTATAAACCTTTCATTTTACAAGTAGCCATTTACAACGATTTAAGAAGACGTTGTTACGATAATTGTTACGTTGATATTGAAATTTATATTTTATACTAACATTACACCACACACCAAAAGACCTGTCCAAGTGACGGGTCTTCTTTTTATGTTCTATTCCCCCAGTGGTGCAAAGTCCCAAACTCCTTTAGATTCTACGATTTCGCCATCTTCGTCATATTCGTTTTCTTCTACATAATATTCTGTTACAACGTGAACTCCTGAACCTCTTCTGATGTCTGCTTCATATTTCTTTAGTTCCTCAAGTGCTTCTTCTTTAGAGTTGAAGCTTTTGATAATCTCAGGGTCTTGGTCGCCTTCGTAAGCGTAAGTGCAGCCCTCTTTGTAGTCTTCCATTTTCTTAATTTCTAGTGTGTTTTTAACGATTTCGTATTTTAACATTTCATTTCCCCCTGTTATTTGTTTTGCGTGTTCTTCAAATACTGCCTGCATGCTAGTGTCATTGTCTAAGCAGTGTTGTCTTAGATCTCTCCAGGTGTTTTCTTCTAACCTTATAGTTACCTTTTTCATTTCCCTTGCCCCTTTCTGTTCTCTATCCTTATCTTGTAATTACATTATACCAGCTTGACGGCAATACGTCAACCAATTTATTATAAATATTTCTATTTTTGGACAAAAAAATAAGGGATAAGGACCATAGTCCCTACCCCTTTGATATTACTTCCCCATGCTATTCTTAGCCCCTGAATACAGCCCAACCGAGCTAAGTCCAATTGCTAGCCCTGTGATGGTGATATTGAAGATATGTCTTTTAGAAAGAAAGTTCTAGATTTATTAGTAAACTCCGTGACAGTTTGGGACGATCCAGATGGATATAAAAACACAGTTGTATATAATATAAAGTCTGATAATACTCACACTTACAACAGTTCAGATATACCCATATCTGGTACGCCAATCGCAACGAATACGAACTTATTAATTATAAGAACAGTATTTGTGCACACGTTTAAACACCTCCTAGGGTAATCCTAAGAGGTGTTTTTAGTTGCTTCAACATACCCTTCACTTAGACAGGTCTTTATTGATTGCATTGCTGTTTTCGTTGTCAAATATTTGCAATAGCTCCTCTATCTCCTCCCGGTTCTTTGCATATTTCCGTGCAAATGTTCTAGCGTTACTTTTTGCCCTAGAGTAATTCTTTGTTTCCGGATTTCTTTCTTCCCAGGCACGTGCAGCTCTTCTTTGCGCTTCAGTTGTCTTATATCCTGTCATTTCCTCTCTCCCTTTTAGCTTTTTCCAACTCTTTAGATAATTGATTTTTCTTGATTCTTAATTTCCAATTAACCACAGCTAACACTATAATAACCACAACAGATACAGTTAATAAGATATTCATTGTTTGATTTAACATTGTATATATGGTAGAATACACTTAAGAGAGAGGGTTACTCCCTCTTAAGTTTTTTAGTTTGTAGCTTTAGTTTTTCGATTTCTAATATGGTTTTTCGGTTTTGCAGAACCAATTGCCTTATTGTTAGAAGTGCGATTACTAAAGCTATTATTTTTTCTACCATCTCTCACCTCCTAAATATATTATATAACATACGTGTTATATTGTCAACAGTTTTATGAAATTTATATATCGCTATAACCCTTGTAAATACACACTCCTACATATAAGTAAATAAATTTACAAATAAAAAAAGCCTAAGGATATTACTCCCTAGGCTTTAGGTTATTCCCTATTAAATTCTGCTTGCCACAAGTTTAGCTCTTTTACTGCTGATTCGATTAGCATATCTAGTTCATCCGTATTTAGCTTAAACCCTTGTTTTGCCAGATATTCTATAACATATTGCTTCTTAATCTCACCTTGCCCAGATTCGTTAAAAAGCTGTTCAGCGGCCATAACTGCGTACTTTACGATTGTTAATATCTTCTTTCTATCTTCAGCTTTAATCTTCCCACGCAAATATGGGATTAAAAGCCCTGTTACCAATGCGGATATAATCGTAAGCACAGCTAATGCAATCTTAAGCAATAGGTCCGTTTGTATCGTCATAATAATCTACTCCTTTTTTATCTTAGCGTTTTTAATCATGCCTAGATAACCTAGTTCACCTGTTGCAGCACCAAATACTGACATAATTAATGTAGACGGCTCATTGCCTGTAGCAGCGAATATTGATAGCACGATTACAGTAAATGCCAGCAAAAACAGGAATATAAAGGCAACTAGAACTTTTGAAAAGTCCCCGCTCTTCTTCTTTTTTTTGCGCCTTACAGTTCTTCTTTTGGTTGCCGGTCTATCCATCTACAATCACCGTCTGTGTCGCTTGGTCCCAGTCTACTTTAAGCCCAACGGCTTCTAATGTGGCCCTTAGTGGCACTTGCTTACCATCCACCACTAAATAAGTCTTGCCCTGTAGGTTAATTCCAGGCAATAGCTTAGTTTTACCTCCTACGCTTACCTTTATTGTGGTTGGCCCCTTAGGTTTTTCTGTTCCCCCATAAGAGATAAAAGGCACTTCCAGCCAGTGTGTCCACTCGACAGCGCCTGGGCCACGCAACGGCGACTGTATTACCCCCTTAATCGTCCCTCTAGCTTCGATTACTTGCCCATTACCGATATACACTCCAATGTGTCCAGGACGCCACAGTGCTAATCCTGGCACCTCAGGCAGGGTAGATATCGGTCCCTTACGTCTTGCCATGTGATACATACCGTCAGCTGTCGTGTCTTGACTGCCGTTATATCTGATAGAGCCCCCACTCCACCACAGATATGACTTTATTAGTCCCACGCAATCAGCACATCTACGGTTTAACCAATTAGTTCTTATGTGGTCATAGTAGCGGCCAACTTCCCTGGGGTACTGCTTGTAAAGGCGATTAAATTGGTCTTCGTCAAGTAACCTACCAAAACTGCTCCATACATAGCCCCATCTTTGAGACAGCGCCATCTTGCAATGTTCTACTAATCCTTTGTTATCCATACCTTCAGTCACTTCCTTTTATTTAAGTTATTATTTCATACCAATAACCGTCTGTATGTCTTCCATTTTGTGGATAATCTAGCTTTGACGATATTACCTCGCAAACATAAGTTCCTTTCAAAATATCTGTCCCGCTTTGATATTTTTCTGCCGTTGCCTTGTCTACATAGCCCTTATCGGCAACATTTGTGCGACCATCCCATCTTTTTAATACGGTATAGCCACTACTTGTCTTATATCGAGTAACGCCAGGTTCGTTTATACTTACAAAACTACCACTTACACTAAACTTGCCGGTTTTTGTATCTAAACTGTAACTTGTATAACCTCCAAACGTATCAGTTGTTGCAGATGTTGCGTTGACCCATTTTGTTCTGTATCTATAAATAGGTGTTTCAACGACATTGTATTTTTTCCATTTATAAGGAGTTCTCCATATCAGCTTATTTCCATCTTGGGTTTGTCCTAATACTTTAAATAAGCCACCATCTCCATTTGTGATTTTAATTAAGTTATTTGTTTTGTTTTCAATCGTCACCTAATCACCTCTTGTCCACCCTGCACTTAAGGTCATCAATGTCCTTATCATGCAAAGCTACAGAAATATTTAGATTATCTAGCATCTTTCCATGTACATCTAACCGCCTATCTTGTATCTCGTTAGCCTTAGTTGCGTTGTCTAGATGTATGTTTAAGTTAGCAATCGCAATTTCAAGGGCTTTTAAGGGCGAAGCCAAGGCCTTCGCCCCTAGAATAATTGTTAAAACTAAGGGTATGCCTACAATAAATAGTGTCCCGATAAATTCTTGTTCCGTCATATCCCACCCCTATTTGTTTTCTAGTGTTGTTAATCTATCTGACAGTGCAGATATATTTGTGTTAATTAGATCTATCGCCCCCATAGATTGTATAAATTCCTCTTTTAACGCCTTTACTTGTTGCAATTCCCTGTTGTACGTTGCCATTTTTTCTGCAAGGTTGCTTATTGCGTCTATCCTATCTTGCTCACTCTCTACAGCAGAATAAAACGCCTGCAACAGGCTCTTATTTAACGTTACAACGGCTTTTGTTCCTTCCTGAACGTTATCACCAAGTAACATTACATAGTCGCCATGTGCTAACAATAGCTCCTTATGCTCTCCGCCTTTTATTTCGTGTCTATAGCTATTTAGTTCTTCGCTCTCATTTACCAATATTTGCATTGTGCCAGTCCCAATCAGCTCAATCTTGTATTTGCCAGGCGTTCTAATGCTTATAATATGACTTTCGTTTAATTGCTGATGGTTAAGCTCTGTTCTATAGGGAGTTTGCCCACCATGCTTAAAGCTATTTAGTATATATACATTTTCATTGTTAATCTCTATTAGTTCGTTTATCGCCTTAATCCAGTCGGATATAACGGTAGTTTCTTTAATTTTCTCCATATCTCCCACCTTTTCTATTGTGGTGAAGATTGGAAGGGGCTTTTGCCCCTTCAACTCCCCCTACTAAGCGTTGTTTGCTGCGTTCCAATCATCAATGCGTTCTTGTACTAACGCTCTTAGATTCCAAAGCGTTGGCACTTGCTCGATTGGGTTTCCGTAGATTAGCACCCAAGTAAACCAAGCACCTACTACAGGATTATCTTTTGTTAGTTTCAACATTTTCACTACTCCTTTCAATAATAAAATTTGTATTATAAAAACCACTACCGTCCCTAGGAATATTCCAAGGTTGATAGTGGTAATTACCGGAATCATGGCATAGGCGGCATTGGTGGAATTGGTGGCGTTTCTTCACCACTTTCACCATCTCCGCCTGGTGGCGTTTGTACATTCACGCTCATCATCATTTGCATAAGCGTTACTATCGCCAACTCTGAATCTGCCTTTTGTTTGTTCAGTTCTTCTCTTATTTCTTCTATCGGGTCAGGCACAGGCTCCTCTGGTGGAGCCGGTGGGTATATTGTGTGTTTTTCCTTTTTCTCCAACTCATCGCATACCGCAACGATGTAATAATGTGTTTCTTCTTCTACTTCATCTTCTTCTATTGCCCCGTCTTTAATCCTAGCCTTATCAGTTCCTGTAACGCTCCACGATATAGGTTTTTCTAACTTAAGCCCAAACTGGTCATACACAGTTGCGTTCATCACCTTAAAGCTGTTCACTTTCATTGTTGTTGCTATTTTTTCTGGCAAGTAATCTTCCATGCCTTCTGGTGGCGAATCCACCTGTTGTTGTCTACTTGCGTTCACCGTCAATATATATACATCTTTCAGTATTTCGTCTAACGGTCTACCCGCCGTTACCTCTATTACGGCATAGGTGTTGTCGCCGTAAAGAACGTAAAATACAGCGGTATTGCCATCTTGTTTTATTATTTTATATTTCAATTTATCACCTCTTATCGAAATGTTATTATAGGTGCCTTTCTTAAGTGTTCGTCTTCTGCTAAACGATACTTGCTATATGAGTAGTGCAACGCAAAATACTTTTCGTTTGGCTCAAAGGGGATATTCACTTCTGTTTGATATATTGTTTCCGGTGTATAACGCCTTATATATCGCATATTAGAATCGAAAGTAGTAATATACATTCCAGCCGTTCCATAGATTGTGGGAAATTTAAATAAGGCATCAGTGCTAGATACAGGATAAATCTCTCTCGTAGCAAAGCATTGAGCTACAGGAGATAGTTTGCCATTTAACCACGAAGCAGGTTCTTCCCAATCGCTCCAATTGCTTAAATCAACCACCACTTCCTTTTTCCATATTATCTTACCCATATGGTAAGCCTTATTGATTGATACCCCCCCCGTGAATATTTTGTCAAAGTTTACATTCATATTTATTCCTCCTCTAATTCTAAGCATGGTCGCCAACCAAGCTTGTGACCACGGGTTGTTCTTGTTAAGGTATTACCGTCGGAAAAATCCCCGCTGTTATACCTTGGTTCAGCTCCCCTAAACAGCTGAAGCTGTCCGACGGTTTCGCTACACCATGACGCAATGCCATATGTGGGTCTAAATGAAAGCAGGTCTCCATCACTATATCCTATATTCCAGTTCGGAAGATTCGGTTCTACGTTGTCGGGAAAAGTCCAATTTCCAGTGCCCGCTTTTTCAAGGATAGGAAGCATCAATAAATTCCATTCAGAGCCGTGAAAATCGCTAGGTGCTAGTGTTGTAGATGTTCCGCTCCCTCTCCCTTTTAGTAGTCTGACTTTATACCTTTTGCCTTTTATCGTAATGATTCTGCTTCCAGAAACTATGTTTGCCCTATCAAGGCTTATCCAGCTAATATCGTATCTGAAAGCTTTTTTAGCCACGTATAGTGTCTTTCCATCCAATGCGAACTTCAGCCAAGGTTCATCACTGTTTTGACTTATTCCAGCCGTCAATCCTACTGCACTAGCCGATGCATCTCCTGTGATAAATTCACTCGACAGGACTTCGCCATAGAACCCGTGACTTAAATCTCCGGCTATCCCGTCAAATGCTTTCCACACTACCCCCCGATGTTAAAATCGTAACGAACTCTTTGCTTTCGTGATTCATTTTCTTAAGTCTATCTAGCTTCATACATCACCTACTCTTCATAAATTCCGTACCAGACGTCAGTTCTGTTCTTCTCTGCTGTACTTAAAGCATCATACTGTGCTTGTGTCATCGCTCGTGTATAATTAAGCTCTCCTAGTTTGGTCTTTTCTTCAGCAGAATACACATTAAAGGTCGTCCACGCCCCCCATACGCCATCGTATCTACGCCTCATGAAGATTCTGTTTTCTTGCTTTTCTTCAATGGCTATTTGCTGAACAAAATCCCCACTTAAAAACGTTGTGTTTAACACTACAACACTAAAATATGACGTGTTTGCACCTGGTGGTTTATTTGCAATAGCTGCCACAGAATATATTCCAGGCTGCCTAAGGTCGTTAAAGTCAATGTCGGTTCTATGCCTGATATATGCGTTTTTATTTACATTATCTAAAGCGTCATATTGCCCTAACTTAGCCTTTTCGTCTGTTGTGTAAATATTAAACTCTTCCCAGTTGCCCCAAGTGGTGCCTGTTTTCCGCCTAATGTATATTCTCTTTTGGTCTGTTTCCGACAGCGCCATCTGTTGTACGTTGCTTCCGCTTAAGTCTTTAGAGCTTAATACCAATAATCTAAAATTGTCTCCTATGGCATTTGGAGGTTTATTGCTAGGGTTTGTGACTGCATATAGCCCAGGCACCGTTATATTGTCAAAACTGGTATTCTTAAGCTCTGCATAAACGTTCTTCTTAACACTGCTTAAGTGGTCGTATTGCCCTAATTTGTTTAAGTGTGAGTCTGTAAAGGCGTTGTAAGTTTCCCAATTGCTCCAAGTCGTACTATTTTTAGTTCTTATATAAATCTTTGCGGTATTGTCTTTATTGATGGCTATTTGTTGAACGTAGTTGGCGTTGTCAAGACTGTTTGCATTAGTGACGATTAAGGCCCATGATGCTAATGTTGTCACTGGTGCGTTAACCTTGGTATTCATGAAATACATTCCTGTTTCTGTTACAAGGTTGAAGTCGTCAGCGCCTTTTTGCTTTAAGACATACTTAGACACATCTGTGGGGATAGGCAGCTTTTTAAAGTCTACATAATCTGTGCTTTTCATTAGACCGTCATCAGTGGTTGTTACAGGACTAACCTTTGGGATATCTATTGCTGGTAATTGAGTGCTGGGTACTTTGCCATCTGTGTCTAGCTCTGCCAGTCCATTCATTTTCCCTTTTGTGTTTTTAAACTCCACCAAGCTTGTATTTACGTTGTTAATCTGTGCCATTATCTGTTCTGCTGTGCCACTTGTGGGGATAAGAAAAGCCCCCAAGGCATTATCCTTGAGAGCTGTGTACGTATCGCCCGGTCTTTCTGATATTAATTCTATTCTATACGCTTCGATAAATTTCGTTTGGTTTTCTTCTGTACCTTGGTTGAAGGTTAAACATATGTCTCCCCTAACCAACACATCACTTTGTGACATGGCTTCGACCGTTTCAAATATAGCTGGTCTTCCACTGTACCTAGGTAAGACCGTGCTGTTAATGAAGTTGATTTGTTCGACCATGCCTTGGTATCTTTCGTTGAACTCGCTTATCGTTGCTGATAGGATGTTAAACTCTTCAATGAACTGATTAATTGGTGTATTTCTATCATACATCGCCATCACCTGCCTTAAGTTGTGCTACTTCTTCCACTAGCATCATATATTTATCTTCTAGCCCTTTTACCCTCTCGGTTAATAGCTCCACTGGTGACTTTTCTTTGTTTTTAAAGATTAAAGCCCCTGTTCCTTCTTGCACTCTATAAGCCATATTCCACCTACTTCATGATGTTTTTAAGGTTTTTAACATACGGTCTTACGGTGGTGCTATTAGTGGTTAGAGTTACTTTTACCCTGTAGTTCTTCACGGCCGTGCTCTCGGTCGCTTCATAGGTATATTCGCTGAAACCGCCATCTTGCTTTATCTTGGGCTCTCCCTTTTGGGTAAGTGGCTTCCATGTATTGCCATTAATATCAGTAGCATAATATAGGACAACCCCCGTTCCACTTGGCGCATATACATCGACCACCTGTTTTATGTTGGTATATTCCATATCAGTCTGTATGTTTCTAGAGATATAGCTTGAGTTTTCCAGGTTCTTAGACCCTACCAATAATAGTGAATCTAGCGCTATTGCTGGTGATACGTTTGGTTTGGCTTTGACTATTGCCCTTACTACGATACTATTTATTGAGTTAGCCAATTGTACATCCTCGTTAATAGCCATAGGTAGCCATGTAGCCCCCGTATCGCTGGAATACTCCCATTCTAAAGCCGTGTCAATGGGAACGCTTGTGTCTACCAATAGCTGTATTCTATCGTAATCAATAGCAGGAATTGGGTTAAAGTATATGGTGCTATCCTCTACATATTTATTTGCGTAAAGATTGAATTTAAGGTTTTCTAGTTGGTGTGCGCTCCATGTTAAGGCGTTGCTTGATGTGAACATCACTCCTTGAATAAAAGGGTTCTGCACCACTTGCTCGCCTGTCAACAGGTCTTTTTCTCCAAGCGCTTGGGTAAACAAACTAGATGCCGTAGAATTAGTTAGTACTGTCAACGCATACTGTGTCTTAGCATTACAGTAAATGGGGTTAGGGAGTGTTATTTTGCTTTCTACGCTTCCATTTTCACTACCTTGTAATTCTGATTGCCTAACTACTTTTTCAGCTAGTACGATGTTTGAAGGGTAGCCGTTAGCCGTTTCTCTAATTTGTACTGTTACTTCTTCGGTTTCGTCTAGTGCGTCAAAATATAATCCTACGCTAGTTAGCATTTGATCTGCTTCAAATTCAAAGGTCTGTGCTAACGGGTCAACATAGGTCATACTAGTTTCTCTATATACGGTCTTTGTTGTAGTAATTGTTCTTACTTTTTTTCTAAAAGTACCCACCGCTGTATAATTGGTAGTTCCCACTAGGTGCGGGTATTCTTCGGTATAAGCCTGAACCTTAACCGTTCCACATCTAGTATTGCTAGGCACGTTAAAGCTCGCCTTTACCGTTCCTTGCTCGTCAGCTTTAAGATATCCTGTTCTAGCTCCTCTGTAACTATCGCTTTCTGGAATTGCATCTGAATCGGCATCGTTGAATTTAATCAATATATCATCTTGGAATGGTTTGAACCTATCTATGACTACCTTTATTTCCTTAGTTCTCATAAACTCAATTGCAGTATCTAAAACACTAGTGCTGCTACTGGTGCTGGTTTGAGTTCTACTGCTCGTTGATTCAGCTTGCCACCATGCTGTACTCGTTAATTCCTTTCCTGTAGAACTGTCGATATTTCGATTTACGACTTTAGTTCCACCGCTCCTCGGTATCACTATGTTTTCTTCGTCTATCCAATTATCCACTGCTGGTGTGATTTTTATGGTTGGTGGTAATTTAGGTGCTACATCTTCTGTGCTAGCTGTGACTGTAGCATGATGGCTAGGCATCGTAAAAGAGTCTCCACTTATAGCTGTTCCATTGACTATAATAGACTTCAACACGATGTCTTTTTTAGTTTCTTTGACATTTACCTTTACTACAGTGCCTTCTGTTGCTTCAAATGCTGGGCTAGTTGTGATTTCAGTATTTGCAACAGGGATGATGGTGATGTTGTGTTTTGGCGGTGGCACTACTGTGGTACTTTTCAAAACTGCCGTCACTGTTACGTGATGATTAGGCATTCTAAAGGAGTTCCCAGTCATATAAGCTCCGTCTATTAATATTTCCTTAAACTCTCTGTCTTGCGCTGTAACGTTCACATTGACGGTTACTATCTCCCCCTCCTTAGCTTGTCTGGCTGGAGTTGTTGTGATTGTTGCACCTGTGATTGGCACGACCACGATATTGTGAAATGGTTTTAGAGCGTTATTATATTCTGTATACGGGTTGATTAGATGGCTCTTTGTCCCAAAGGGCTGTTTTGAGTGGATATATTCACTGCCTTTTCCTGTGATAATTCTTTCATATTTATTGTATTGGTCAGCTTTCGTCACATCTAAAGTCAGCTCATTTACTTCTTGAGTGAATCCTAGTGTCAAGTACTTGTCTACAGGGTTAATAGCTGCATTAAATTCATCATGGTTGATGTCTGCCTTAGAGAAGCCCAGGAATCCATCTGTAAATATTCCCTTTAACAGCGTCGGGTCTTCTCCCATCAACGCTTCTTCGTCTAAGTCGGTAATGGCTTGGTTAAGCTCCATATCCTCTAATCTTTCAAACATTTTTTGAAGCTGTATCATACTCAATCTTGCCGTATTGGAATTGAACACCTCTAATGTATCGTTTATAGGCGCTACAACAGCATGTCCCATTAGCAACACAGATTGGTCTGAAATGTCCGGCGGTCTTACGTTGGTTTTTGTATCTGGTTGTCCCTTGACTACCCTTAGGTTTCCGTGTCTGTCCATGGTAATACTTGCTACGTAATGTAAGTAGAAGCCATAATCCACTTGCATTTGTGAGTTTGCAACAGGCTTATCTCCACCACTTAAAAGCTCTATAAAATATTCTCCATCTTGGCTAGTCAACTTATAGTCTATATTCTGCTCCATCACCTTGTTATAGGTAAATGTAATGTCGTATGTTGCCCCTAGCTCTGGTTGACTTCCACCTTGTAGCCATCTTACTGAATCGTTTTCTAGAACATAGTCTACGTTCTTTGCATAAACCGTGCTAGACGATATCTGTTCTATCTTCTTTATGCTTACAACTGGACTGTATCTAGCCGGAATCGGGTCAGTTCCGTTTACGGCACCTTGCCTGGTTAAGCTGGTGGCAACTTGAACCTCTCCACTTAATCTATCAATGCGTGCTACAGGTGCGTTATTTAACTTATATTTACTAGTCCCTGTAGTGTAGACTTTAGGCTCTAACTTAATCCCTCTTGTAGATTCTGCCCTCTCTATAGGGATTGTAGTGGCAGCTTTTTTGTCTATTTCCCAGCCACGTACGTATGATTTCCCTTCGCTCATGGTTAGATATAGGTGGGTATCATCATATTGTGATTTTTGCGCTAACTCATTCCCATGTACCTTGTAATGTCCAGATTCATCATAAGTCCTTCTGGCTAGTGTCTCCATAAATCTATCTAACCAGCTGCCCTCTTCATTGGGCGTTTCATTAATCAATATGCCGTCCATCAACACATATAATGGAATTGCATCAGGATCGTTGACGGTAACTAACAACGACTCCTTTAATCGGTCCGCTCCTGCTAACCCATAGTTTTCAAACCCTTCTGCTGGACTTAACAATTCGTTGTCATCTCCTGGAGTAGTGATGTTTTTATCTAGCTTAACTCCAATTACTTCATGCCCTACGGCTGTAATTGTAACTGTTTGTTGTTTTAGGTATCTTACAATACCTTGGACATAAACCTTTCCCTCTGTAAGCGATACTAGCTTTTCGTTTATGATAATCTGTGCACCACTTATTACGTCACCATCTTTTAATAGCGCATCTGCAACATCTTTGATTATCATTTTCGCTCTAGCTTGCAACTCGTTTAGTTCTTGATTTTGTAGATGCATTCCTGGTCTAAATAAAAGTTGAGTGTAATCGTCATCTTTCAGTGTTTGGTAGTAAGGTGCTACCCTTAAATCAATATCTCTCATATTCTCCCCCTAACACTCTATAATCATCATATAAGTGTCTCTCGTGTCGGATTGTCTAGTGATTACCTTTCTATTGTCAAGTACTTCCAATATTCCAACGTCTTCTATTTCTTCTGGTTTAAGTGTTGCCCTATTCTCGAATCCAGCATTAGGCTTAACTCTGGAGAATACGCCTATTTGCCTATATGGAACTGGCGGCATTTCATCAAACCTTATGGTGGTTTCAATTAGTACCCATCTCGCCTTCTCTCTTAGTGCTTCTTCATTTGATAATGTCTTGAATTTAAGCGTCGCATATTCAATCTCACCATTTTCATCAGGCATTACCATTACTGCACGTTCAGCTTTTTTAAGCCCTATAAGTTCATCCAGTGTAGTAGCATCTACATTTGGTTCTGGTGGTAAAAAGTCTGATGCGTTTTCACCTTCCCACGGTGTTGTTCTCCCAATACCAAAATATATACCGCCTTGTTCCACTAGCGATAGCGCCCTGGCACAATGGGCTGCATTAGTAATAATTGGCAGTCGCTCATAAACTCCGCCCGTTAAATCTCTAAATCCCACTCAAACTCCCCCTTTTATTTAATAATTAATGGTAGCTGCTTGCTCTCGTTTTTGTTTGTTATGTTTATGTGTTTAATCCTTAATTTTCTTATGGCATTTGATAGGTTCGTGCCCTCTGTATTTTTAGGAGCGTATAAAACTTCCTCTATCTCCCCTATAAGTGCATCAGATATATTAGTAAGTTCTCCAATTTCATTAAAACTTACAAAATCCATGATATTTCCGTATGGGAACAGGTAGTTTTCTTGTTTTGAACCTACTTTCGTATAAGGAATGTAACGCCCCTTCTCTGTGCTATTTAAATCAGTTTTAAGGTATATTTGATGTTGCGCATGTGTTAGCTTGCCTTCTTCCGTTCTAGTGCCTTGTAGGGCGTTTTGTTCCATGGTTATTGCTTCACCTAAGGTTAATTCTTTGTTTTCAAGTTTTTCATAAGATTTTAAGCTTAATACGCTTGAATTTCTAAAATCTCTTAATGCTCCAGTGGCATAAATTGTTCTTGTCCTTAAAATCCCATCCCAAAGTACAAATTGTCTTCCGTCTAAATATTTGGTCCGGTCTAATATTCCACCTGAATTAGAATCTACAATATGTGGCTTCCACCCAGGTGATAATAAGTTAAAGGCATTGTTTTCTTTGGTGGGTAGTATGAATATTTCTCTATGGATTTTCTCCCATAACTTGTATCTGTTTTCTTCCCAATCTTTATCTTTAACGACTCCCCAATTAGGCGCAATGGAGAATATTATCTTTACGCCCGCCGCCTTAATTTTATTTAGGTATTCAATTAGCGATGTTGTCAATAAACTAGCATTGGGCAATGAAATATCTAGTACTGCATAGTTCCAATAATTGTAACTCACCAATCTACCAGCGCCATCTAACGTTCCTCTTTCATCAAATTTTATTAAATGTGTCCAAGGTTCAAATATCTTCACATCAGTTGCATCTAATATTTCCCCTTGATATGTTTTAAGGTATCTAGATGTAGCACGCTTTAGAGCTGGGATTGTTGCTTTTGGTGCAATAATTTCCTCTATTATGCGTTCTCTATAGGGATTGTCTTTTTCCCCGGCTATACGATAGACGCCATAGAAATTACCCCAGAAATCTAGCCACTCTCCCGTAGCTGTATTAAGGGCCATCTCTAAATTGGCTTCGTTTAGTCCGTCCTTCGCCTTGATTAATCCTTTATAAATTGCATCAACGATTATACTTTTAGAACCACTACTTTTCCCTTGGTTTAGGTTATATAGAGCTGATAAGGATTTATAGAATATTGAATTTAACATAATTACACCCCTATCGAACTACTTAATTTGCCGTTTATCCTAATCTCTTTAGCCTTTATTATTTCGTTTTTAAGCGTCTTTACATCTGCGTTTTCACATACATTAATATGCCCTATAACATCCCTGTAGGTGTCATTTATAACTGTTACAAGGTTGCTCATACTAAGGCTTGAGCCTACGGGTCTAGTGTTGATATACACTTCTACTAATCGCCTTACTAGGTCGTTGTACATTTCTTCATCTATTCCATCTTTGTAAATTATTTCAATGTTGAGATCTATTAGTTTCTTCACTACAGGCCTAACAGAAACTTCTATCCCCGCTCCCCTATAATCTATTAACTGTCTTTCTACTACAGTTTTTAAGTCTGCTGGCAAATTTCCGTCTTTGTCGTATACATAGGCATAAACCCACCCTATGTAGTTATCATCTATAGCTACTCCTGCCACTCCCGGAACCAACTTTATTCCATAAGCTAAGGAATCAGCCGTGGCTCTTTGAAGTGTATGAACGTATTCTCTAAATCGTAATTCCCTATTAGCTTCACTTTCTCTATCTCTGCCGTCAATAAACGGCTGTGTGTTCAATATATGCTTAACATAAGGACTGCCTATTTCTAGCTTGTTTATTTCACCTGCATAAACGTTGCCAATTTCCCCAGGTTCCATGCACTCAACGGGTATGTCTATGACTTCTGTGCCTGCTAGCACTTTAATATTTTCTGTAGATTGAAATGTGATGACGTTTGCCCTCGTATGTCCTGTGTTGAATTTAGTTCCTTTAGCTATGACCGTGTCCAGCGTTAACGGGTTTTTATATGTGATTGTAACCGTCCCAGTCGCCTTTTTTGTGCCAGCTCTTGTAAATCCAAAGGCATGGAATCCTGAATTTCTTATGGCGCTTCCTATATTGAAGTCTGTAATCTTGTCGGTACTGGCCGATACCCAAGCTATCAAGTCTTGCAATATTGAATCCGACCCTTTTACCCTAAATCCCATGCTATCAGCTCCTTTTTTGCATAAAAAAACGACAAGGTTTATCCTTATCGCGCGGTACTATTAGTTTTACCTTTACATTAACCAAGTTCTAGTAAATTATATTTAAAACTAAACGGGTCCCCTGGCTCTATAGGAATTATCTTTCCTGTAGCATATAAGGCCCCATCAATATCTACTATCTCAACTCCAAGTACGTCCTTTACTCTTAAATCTGTTCTTAAGCAAGATTCTATTTCAAACGCAATCTTGTTTCTATTTTCCATAGTATCTAAATTGCCTAAATATTTATCTAGGTCACTACCGTAGTCAGGATGTAATAGCAGCGCTCCTTTTTTTACAGATAGTCTAGTCATAAGTTGTTGTGCCAGATTAGAAAGTCCCTCGGCTATTTTGATATCTCCCCGCTCTTCGCTTAACTCTCCTTTTACCCTCATGCTGGACGGCTTATTTCCGTACAGGTCTAGATCTCTTCCATATGCCAAAGACTGAATTTCGTTGTCTTTATGCTTTGGTATATCATCAGCGATGGTAAGCGATGGTATTAATATAACGCTTCCTACTATAGCAACGTTTTTATCACCATAATTGCTATCGTTGGGAAATACACTGTCTATATACGGACTGTCTAGTTCGTTTAGTTCTGCTATTATGCGCCAATCTTCTATATTATATATCCTAGCCAACTTTTGAAGAGAATCCCCTATCGTTACTGTGTGTGTTCTTATTTTTTTCATACGCTTTCACCCAATATAATCCTGTCAACAATGTGGTATTTTATTAGTTGAAGATTTAAAAGTAAAGTTACCAGGTGATGATTTAAGTCAGTTGTTTTGTTTGCGTCCCATTCACCTAATTTGTATTTTACATATCTTATATTATCGGCTAATCTTTCTATGCGCTCCGGCCTTAGTTCTCCTTCATCATAAGGTTGTCCCTCTACTAAATGGCTATATAATGTATATCTTAAAGAATAGGCGTCTAGTAGAATCAACATTATATGCTTATGATACGGCATATATTTCAGTTCCTTTTGTTCTTCAAAAACGTCAAATATAGCGCTGTCGTTGATTTTGTTAAAGTGCGTATACATAAATACCATGTCTCTTGTATGAATGGTTCTCCCATCCTCTCCACGAGCTTCAAGGAAATATGACGTGTCTAATATATCAGGACCGTAATCCTTAACCTGTTTATATATTTCAAAGGTCTTTAAAGATACTTCATTATCGAATTTATACTTAATTAAGCCTATTTTGAATTTATCTTCACTCAAATCAAGGCACATCATCCTACCTATATTTAGGTGTTTACATACGTTATAGCCTGTATATGGTATCCATTTCTTGCTATCTTGCTTACAACCAAGCAATGGTGCTAAGTTATCTAATATTTGCATATCTCTCACCTGTATTCTACGCCCTTAGTTTTTGCGCTTCTGTAGTGGTTGTTGGAAAAGCATGATTTCCCTCTCTTCTCTATACTGTCCCTATCCCTAATGGTCTTACCGCAAGTGTTGGGAATAAAATCAACCCCTAACGTTTGTGGTTCATCTCCGTTTTGTCCTGCATTTATAGCTTTGATTACCGTCAACGCTATGTCATATTTATATAATAATGGTTGGTTGACGTTCCTGTAAATCCTCAACCTAACAGGGACTGTGTAATACGCTTCCCCATCTGTATGATTGTAGAATTTTAAAAGGTCGCTTAGCTTTACTGGCTTACCATCTTGGATATTGTTCATGTTAGCCTGGAATAAACTTTTGAGTTTAAGGAATTGTTCGTGTCCGTGATCTCTATTTCCAGTTTGAGCTTTCCAACCTGTAGTTCCTGTTATTGTAATTTCGTTTATGCCCTCGCCAAACAAATCAATAAACGCCCCTGCTTTAGTATAAATCACGTTTTGCCTATTTGGTATGGATATATCATACATTTCTGGGTTAATCGTAAAAAGGTAGCTTATCCCCTTAAATTCTAACTCCATTCTTTTAAGGGGACCGTTGCCAGTTGAATTTCCGTTCATCTACTCACCGCCTGTTGGTGTTGTCATGCTGGGTGTGTCAAGCCTTATAGTTTCTGTAGCTGATATGGTTAGTTTTCCCCCGTCCATATTATAAGAGCAACTTTCCCCTTTATTTTCTTGGCTAATCGAAATCTTGCCCTCTTTATCTATGCTAATTTCAGATTTATTCTTTCCGTCATTTTTTACTTGAGTAATGAATACAGCTCCTTCATCATCCATCTTAATTCTTGAATACTCCTTAGACTCTTCGCCGATCGTGTTCTCTTTTGGGCTATCCCAAATATCTATATCTGATTCTCTAAGGGTTTCATCGCCTGTCTTAGGTGCTTTTATATCCCTTTTATTAGTGTCTAAATGCGTTCTAATCTCAAAGTTATTATCTTCGTCTAGTTGGATATACCAAACCTTCTCAGGGCTATCTTTTGTAAACCTTGTAATCCCCTTTTCTGCGTCATGGTAGAACCTATTGAACGTAGCTCCTTTGTCCTTGAACTGACTCTTTGTCACTCCTAAGAAATTAAACGGCTTAAAACCTCTTAATTGCTCTAGTAGTAAACCTATGGTCTTTTTCGTTAGCTTGTTTTTAAGAGTTAGGTTTTCATAGTTGAATTCCGTCTTTCTGTCATCACTCATCTTTTCTTTCTTCCCAACAAAGAATGCTCGACTACTGCTTACCTTTTCAAACTCTCCATCTCCGTTGATATAGCTATAGTCCTGATTTCTGGTTACTGTTATCTTCTCGTGACGCTCTTTTGGGAAGTCTGCCTTTTCACTTCTAAACCTAGGTGAGTTGTTAAACTCGTTAATGTGTGGTGGAATACTACCTGTAATGATTGCATTGCCCTTCATGCTGTCGAAATATGAAACTAGAACTAACTGTCCAACATGAAGCGGCGTTACTTCTCCATATGCCACTTTCAACACATCGTCCCACCCTGCAAAACTCTGAATTTGTGCCGCTGTTATCTTTCCTTCTGTTTCATCATTATCTCCCAAGTAATTGTTAGTCATTAACATTACATCTGCCGTGTTATTTTCGTTGTACACCTTGATTACTTTAGCCACAGATGCTTTGCCTTTGTTTTCTAAATCTTGCCTTGTGCTGTAATCTACGTGCCCTAAACTGCCTTGTAGTCTCAAATAACCACCTACCTTTTACCATAAAGGAATGGATAAGGGTCAATAGGCGTTCCATCTTGTTTTACTTCAAAGTGGATATGTGGTCCTGTAGAACCCCCTGTACTTCCTATCTTGCCTATCTGCTCTCCGGCGCTAACCTTTTGTCCTTCTTTCGCACTAAGTGAATGTGCGTGTCCATAAAGTGTTGTCATTCCCCCGCCATGGTCTATTATTATATAATTACCATAGCCACCTGAATCATACCCCACGAATGATACCGTGCCATCTTGCGCTGCATACATAGGGGAACCGTTAGCCCCTGGAATATCTAGTCCGTTGTGTTGTTTCCATTGACCTGAAATCGGGTGTTGTCTGTTCCCAAACGGAGATGATATTGCCGCTGTTGCATCGCCTGTAGGATTCACCATAGTAGCTCCGTTGGCTTTACGCTTAGCCCATTTTCCTATCTTGCCTAAAATGCTTTCTTCTGATGCACCCGGTGTATTTGGTGCTCCTGGCTTTCCTGGTTTGCCTGGTGCTTGTGCTTTATTCTGTGCGTAAGAGATGTCAATCCCCATTATTTCTTCCATGTCTAAGGCTGTTAACTTAGCCCATTGATTCCACGGCTTTGTAAATCTCTTGCTAGGTTTTATCCCCCTTGTAACCTCTACCGTAGTCTTCCAGTCTTCGTTATAGATAAATGTGTGAGATACATTTTCTATATAGTACTCCATGTCCTCTGATTTTATATAGAGCCTAGTACCTATCTTATACTTGACGTCTCCTTTTAATAAGATGCTTCCATTTTCCATTGCATTATTTTTTATGTTCCAATTGAAAAGGTCAATTGTCTTTTGTGAAACATCTCCATCATCTCCAGCGCCTGCGTTTATTTGTCTTTCGCCCGCTTCGTCTTCTCCGTCTATATAACAATTTCTTCCTGGTGTGTTTATTCCAGTTTCACCTCTATCTGGATATTCTTCTTCATAGATATATTTGCTATTGATTTGAAGCCTTCTAAGTCCGTATTTACGATAATTAGGCTTGTACCATATAGGGTGCCCGTAAACCATGTTCATCGCATCGACAAAGTGCTCTGCCTTCACAACGTACACGGTATAGTTTTCTAGGTCTGTACGTCCTACATTTTGGTCGATGATATCGATATCTTCAACTTTTATTTGTTGTAGCGCTCTCCATTTTCCTGGGTTAAAAGGTGTTGGCCTAACTACAAAAGTAGGTTTTCCCCCTATAACTTCCCAATAAACTTCATTAAAAGGTGCGTTTCTAAGCTCCTTGATATAGTCCCATAATCCGCCTTGATAGGTATAATGGTTTCTAATGTTGGCTAGCGCCTTCTCATCTGCTGCTGGTATATATATAAACTTGGCGTAGTCTATCCACCGCTTGCCGTTGGCAAAACTCATGTCTATACCTTTGCTTGTATAGTAGTCTATTACGGTTTTTATGACATCTGCTGCCGTCTTTAATCCAAAACCCGTGTCTTGCCCATAAAAGAACCCAGTAAGTCCCCAGCTTAAATTTACTTCCTGAACTGCACCAATGCCAAATTGAATCAGGGCCTTATTGAACCCCCTACCGTTTATTCTGATGGTCCTGACAGGTTTTAAGTCAATGAAGTTCCACGACTTATAAACTGTATCCACCATTCCAAAAAGTACAGGTTTCGCTACATAACCACGTCCTAGCTCTATCTTAACAAAGTCATTGCCGTTAATAGCTTCGTACCATTTATCTTTGTAGACTAGTTCTATACTGAATGTTGCGCAATCATCACTCCCAATGTCCCTAGTGGTATTTACAGAAATTATGTCTAAATCCATATTGAGATCGTGGACCATTGCTTTTTGTTCAACGGTTATATCGCCCTTTTCTGTTGCAAATTCAATTTTGGCATATGGTATTCCCACTCTTACATCTATCATTCAATCACCGTCAATTCGCCACACGCTGGAAGCTTTGATTTAAGTTCACGCCGCTACTACTTTTTACACTTGCTATTGCTTGGTCTATGGCCGCTTTCACTCGTTGCATAAGTTCATCATCTGCGTTTCTGCCATCAAGAGTCACGTTCAAGCTGATATTCGCTTCTTTTTGGACTACTTCTCTTGCTGATGACAATATACTATTAATCTCCTGTTGAGACCTTCTCATCTGCTCTAATTGCCCATCTCCGTTGCCTTTAACATCAAGCTTACCTTCTCTATAGTCTTTTGCATCATGTCTATTTAAAATGGTTTCGCCTTCATGAATACGTGCCAGTTGGTCTTTAGTTATATAATCTGCTCCAATTGCATATCCATCTATAGGCGCTTGTCCGGTCATGGATAATAACGCTTCCATCTCTCTTTGTGTTCTATTCGCTACGCTTTGTTGAACGTCTCCAGAGGAATCTCTAAAATGAGTTCCTACATTGTTGTATTTATGATTTTGAACCGCTCTAATTATTTCCTCTTCACTCATACTACCGTTGATGTCACCTAGTGCATACTGCCCACCGCCACCGTATTGGGTAGCTGTTGAGAAGGCTAGTTCTTGCAATGCCCTTGTGGAGCTAAGGTCTACGCCTTTTTGTTTTAAAGTAGCAGCTATAAATGGCTCAATATGAGTTTTATATACATATTCTTGTTGTTTCTGCGTAAAGCCTTCCGGGTTAGAAGCATAGGCATTTCTCCAAGCCGCATCAAATGAATCTGTCCCAGCTACTCCAGCGCCTTTGAAAAATTTGCTAAATTCCGTATCTTCAAGGCTTTTTACAAATGTATTAGCACTTCCACCACCGCCAGCGCTTGTAAATTGTGGTATTCCATAAGATTTACCACCATAGTCACCAACGCCTGATGAAATGCTACCCCCGTCTCCATCGCCTACTTCTTCTTTTTTAGAAACAATCCCGAGGTAGTCGCCTTCACCACCTAAGCCCCTTAGTCTACTTCTACGGCCATTAATTTGCCTAGCTTTCTTTTCTTCTGTAAGCTCTTCATGTTTCTTAGCCAATAAACCTTGACTTATAGGCGGATTTAATTGGTCTAGTTTCTTCAATACTTCATCAAAAACACTTTCTTGTTTCTGTATTAAGCTCTCTTCTTTGGATAGGTTTTCTTTTTGTCTGTTGATGTTTACACTAAAGTTTCCAAATGTCTCATGTTCTTCAAAGGCTTCATAACCTTTTTCGCCTAGGAATCTTCCTCCTAGTCCACCAATGAAACCGCCTGCTAAACCACCAATTGCAGTTCCTATCCCAGGCGCTACAAGCGTCCCTGCCGCCGCTCCAGCTTTTGCTCCCGCTAAGGTTCCACCAAGCGCACCAAGCGAACCCGCAGCTTTATCATAATCTCCCTGATAAATGTGATATGCCGACTCTGCCCCATGGACTGCTGTTGTTAACCCTACCCCAACCTTGCTTACTGCTGGCAAGGCCTTACCAAACGTGCCACCTGCTGTTGCTATAGAGCTGCCCAAGTTGCCTGTATTAGCAAAATCACCAAATCCTTTTAGTAATGCGCTTATTCCCTTTCCTCCTAAATAAGCTGTGCCAGCTGCTGCCCCTGTCCTTGTTATGCCTTGTAATCCTGATGGTAGGTCACTAAACATTTCCTTGCCTGGCATCATAATATTATTGATTAAATTACCAAACGATTGTTTGGAGTTCTCCCAGAATGCATCAAACTTTTCTTGCTTAAGCGCTTTAGAATCTTCTACGTTGCCGTAAAGCTCTTGTTGCCTACTAGACAGAAGTTCGTCTACGCCAACATCGTCACCAGATTGCATAAGGTCTAATAACGCTCCAGGTTTCTCCGGAGATAAGCCCGTTTGTTGAGATACGTACAGTCTACCCATGGCTGAATTAGGGTCTATGCCAAATTTAGGCATGTTTTCAAGCATATTTGATACAGCTTCTTTATTCGCCAAACCTTCAAATGCCATCTGTGTAGCTCTTTCTAAGGCTTCTGAACCAGTCCCTAGTTGTGAGCCATAACCTACTAATCTTAAAGCCATTTCATCATTTGGATTTATAAGAGAACTAGCACTGCCTAAAAATTCAGCTCCACGGTCACCACGCAAATTAGGATTAATTGACGCTAGTTTTGCTTGAAGATTTGCTACATCTTTAAAGTCATCACTAGTTACATTTAGTTTTTCACCAAGTAGTATGTCTTGAATGTCTAATAGCGCCCTAACTTGCTCATCTTCACGTCCAACCATGTTGTTAGCTTCAACGCTTGAGCCTAGCAAATTGGTAAACTTTTCAGCTTCTCCCGTCTCAAAAGCTCCACGCTGAACCTGCCTGCCAAACCTCTGTGAGATGTCTTCACCGCTTAATCCAAAGGTCTTGGAGAAACGCATTACACTTTCTGTGTCTCTGTTTAAAGTGTCCCTACTGGTAAATCCAGCACTACCCATTAAGGAATCTTGTATATTAAATGTTTCAGATAGTCCATAACCGTATTGACTGCCCGTTTTATTTGCATTTACACGGGCTTTATTAAAATCGCTACCATAATCACCAGTTCGTGCATAAACGCTTAGTGCATTTGATTCTGTAGCCCTAGACGCCCTCATAGCAGGTAGTGCATAACTTCTCGCAAATAAACCTGCCATACTTACGGCGGTTAACAACTTGCTTCCACTTAACGGGCTTTCACTACTCGCTGGTGTCTGTGGTACGTCTTGGGTTTGTGGAGATCTTTTTATTCCCGCTAGCTTATGTGTTAAATCTCTAAAAGATGCCGTTAAACCGCTTAATGTGTTCTTTAAAAATTGTTGGGCTTTAGTTAGTTCATCGCTAGTCTTTTGTGGAGTCATTGTTACATCATCGTTCCCGCCAATGCCTTGTCCCGCTTTCCCAACCTCTCTATTAACTTTATCTATGGTATGGCTTAGCCTATCAACGTCCTTAGCTACACCGCCTACATTGCTGGTCACTTCGACATTCAATCTTAAGTCTTTACTCATCGGCAATCTCCACCCATTCATCGTAAATTTCTTCAAGCTCTTGCTGTTCCCTTAACTCATCTTCTGCTTTGTATTTTTCGTCCCTTTGCTCTTTTAACTTTCTTAACAGTTCTTGTTCTTCCTCAAAGGTCATATTAGGGTCAATAGCTTGATTATCTATATCTTCGCTCCACTCGTTATATTCATCGTCATAGTAAGTCTTTTTGTATCTTTCTTCCATCTTAGGGTCTTCGAATAACTCTAGCCACTCTATTAATTCAATATCAAAGGCGTTGTATTCCTTTAGCCTATCGCTAAAAATTGGAACGCCTAGTATCTTACTTGCTTTCCATAGCCCCTTTACTCTCGGGTCTGTTGCTATTTGCGGTATCTTTATCTTCTTTATTTCTGTTGCGAAAGGAGTCTACAATACCATAAATTGCATTGTGTATTTTAACAATAACGTCTACATCATCTAATATTCCCATATCATACCAATCTGGCTTTTCAATTAATAACACCTCGTTGTAAGCCATCATATAAGCAAGATCATACGCTCTATTTGATAGGGTGTTTACGTCTGTGTCTGATATTAACTTGGATAGCTTGGCTTCTATTTCCAAGGTGTCCATAACGGAAGGGTATTTGCATTTAAACTTTCCTTTTACATCTTCCCCTTGTACGATTCCTTCTATATCAAATTCATACTGACGCTCGCTTGTAAGTAATAATTTATTCATATAATCGCTCCTTTTCTATTTATACAATAAAAAAACGACCAAGGTTTCCCTTAATCGCTTCTTTTGTTTTTTTACCCACTACGTGTATAGAGGTTCTTTATCTTTGACGTATTCTAGCAAAAATTCGCCTTCTTCGTCTGTCAATAAAAATAATTTGTCTAACAACCACGTTGAATCATCAATTACATCCGGGTTTTTTTTATATTTACGATATTCTTCTTCTGCATATTCCAATGGGTCAAACCCTAGTTTTTCGCATACACCTTCATAGGTAATCATTTTATCACCTCGATTTTAATTCCGTTGTGCAGTAAGTCGTCATATGCCTTTGTAGTTTCGCTATCTTTTCCGGTTAGAATATTCTTTAGGTACTGTCTATAAGCAACGCTACCGATATTTAGTTTTTTTACAGTATATTTGATTAAATCCCCGTTATGCCCTACTATTAACCCGTATTTGTATTTTTTTATAGCACAAACAAATATGTCGTTATAGCTAGGAAAGCTGTTATTCGGATGGTTGTGAATAGCTATAACGGTATATGCCTTTGACTGGCTTAATAATTTCTTCATGTTTTTTGTCGGCATAGCTTGGTTTTCTACTTCATATTGGTTTGAAACCAGTAGTTTTTTACCGCCTGCCTGCTCTGGTTCTGTGAAGACGAATGCTAAATCTTCGAATAACGTGCCGTCTCTGTGCGTTAATATCTCTCTAGCTGTTTTACATAAAAGTTGGGTCAGTTCCTTTGATTCTCCTAGCTTTTTGAACTTATTGATGTATTCACCTGAATAGATGTGCTTCTTATTAATTTTCACACTCTTGTCTTTGCCTTTGTGCCCACTTTCATTATACCACCTATTTTCAGATTTTAATACCCTAAAATTTAATTTTACATAGCTAGCAAGGTCTATTTTTCGTTGTTCTTGCAAATACCTTTCCATGACTTCGCTTATTATAAGCGCTTCGTTGTTTCTCTTAGATAAGAATTTTACCTCTTGAGCGTTCAATCCTGTTGCTCGTTTGAATTCTCTGCCAAACAAAGCCTCTGCTACTATTGGTTTTTTCCATCTATGAGATTGGTATTGCCCAAATCTACCGTTTACTGTAACGGCTACTAGTATTTTTCTATTGTCCATGATGCCGCTCCATATTTTCACAAAAAAGAAAAGGGACTTAATGTCCCCTCTCTCTATTCTCCCGTATCTGCTGATAAATAGTACACAGATGCATTTTCCCCTGCAATAGCGTTAGCTCTGTGTGTTGCATCATAGTTTGCAAAGGTACAACCACGGTAAACTGCAATAGTTTCCCCTGTTTCTTTGTCTTGAATCTCAATGTCGATAATATCTTTTTTAAGAATGTCCTCGCCTAGTCCTATAAGCCCCATTGACGCTAGATTCTCTTTACGCATCATGAAACGCTCAAAGGATATTCTACCCTCGTATCTTAAATAAACGTGTTCTACAGGCATTATACTACCTAGTTCATATACGCCTTGTGTTCCATAGTCTGTGCTTGGATTAAATCCTTACGCCCTTCCTACCGCTATGCCATGAATCTTAATCAAGGCCGTATTACCAGTATGAACCGTTTGTTTATCTATACTAGCCATTTAACCACTCCTTTATTAAATAGTATCCAACTCAATAGCTTGGTCGTAAAACAAGAAGTCTACGAAAGTAAAGTTAGTTGGTGTTGCTGGAGCTATTTCACAACGGAAATATACTTTGTCTCTCTCTTTTTTAGCTTCTAGGTTTCTATATGCCACGATAATGCCTTTTCTTTGGTAGTCCTTTAGAATGGATAAAACAGCATTTCTAGCTGTCTCTAACACTCCCGTTGGCGTTAATTTACCTGTAAGAATTTTATCTAAGCGCTTTCTGGTGTCTTTAGATAGTTGGTCTGCTATAGCTCCTGTGCTTCTTTCTACCTGTAGCGTATCGTTCTTATCTGTATAGGTTGTGTAGTCCCAAACCAACTTAGGATAGAATAGTTTGTGATTGTGGTCGGAGACTTCCTCATCAAAGAACATTACTCCATTATCAATCATTTCTCTTCTGTCTCTGCCTTCAAAAGTTCTTTCAGGCTTTAACATCTTGTAGGTATCGTTTGTTGCTGACTCTACCCCAAGGAACGCCGCTCTTCCTGCGTGCATGGCCGCTGTAATATACGCTGGATATAGCTTCTTATCGAAGTCATAATGTCCTACGCCAAAATACTGAACTCTTCCGTGGGCTAAGGTTCTGGCATTTTTAATAGCTTGCAATGCACTTAAGCCGTTGCCTGCCCCACAAACCAACCTACGCTCTTTTCCTTTTCTTTCGCTCATCTCGATAACGTGCTCTCTGCACTCTGCAATGATACTCATGTCATCTGTTAATGGAACGATATAGTCAATGTCATACTTTGCAATCTCATCTAAGAACGGAATATAGCTTTGTGCTTCCTGTCCTTCGCTTCCACCTAATAGTTGAACAAAGTCATAGTTTTCATAGTTTACTACTTCACGGTTGCTAGCTTTGATTTCAACAAACCTAGATTGATATGCAGTGGTTTTTTCTAGGTCTCTTAAGACCGCTGTAATGCCACACCGTTCTTTAATACTTACTTTCTCCAGCACGTCTAAGTCATTTGCATTTAGTTCGCTATTTACTGTAGCTACTGTGTTAATCTCGTAATTCTCATATGATGCTATATAAAGTGCTAATTGCTTAACGCTTTTGAATTGCTCTTGGTCTAGGTCGATATCAAGGTCGACTATAGCGTTTTCTTCATCTGCCCCAATGTAGGTTTGCAACTTAATAGCATTGCCTTTTCCGTCAGAAACAATAGACATAGCGGCATATTGTTGATTGCCTTTATATCTAATATCAAATGCTCCGCCTACATTTTCAAAGACTTCATACGTATCTGATTTGGCGTCATAGATAGTTAATGTTTTAGTGCCTAATACTTCCCCATCGTCTAGTTTGTGGGAAATAAAGTTGCACTCTTCTCCCCAATCTTTAGACTCAATGGTATATACATATTCATATACAGTGACCGCCTTAGTGCAAGGAATTAAGAATGTATCTCCGTTGGTGTATTTACCAGCCTTAAATGATACCTTTGCACCATCGCCTAATTCTTTATCTGTGGTATTTTCTGTACTATCCAGTGTATATTCAGCTCCAACCTCTTCACCTGCTGCATATACTTTGTACTTAGCTTCTGCAATATCTTTAGTACCTTCGCTGGTGATTACAATTTTGAACGTCTTGTTCTCTTCACCACTAAATGCTCCCGATGTTGTAACTTCACCTGTAGTAGATGGGTGTAAGGTTGAAACTACTTTGCCAATCTTCGCTTCTACTTCTCTTGATTGATAAACTGGTGTCTTCGCCTTGGTTGCATCGTTGGTACGGATTACAAATATCTGGTCTGCTCCGCCTAGCTCTACGCCTTGTTTAGTGTCTATAACAGGGTCGTATGCCTTAAGCATCGCTGTTAATAACGGTCCACCTTTTACAACTTCTTTTGCTATCTCTGGGTCGTCAATTACCATGATATTCTTTGGAATACCACCTTTTGCCTTACCTAAGATAGCAATGTTTTTGGCTCCATCTTTTTTTACGTCTACCATGTCCGACTTAACGAACGAATAAACGCCCGGCGTATTGTAGTGTACGCCATGGAATTTATAGCCTTTTCTAAATGCCATATTGTCCCCCTATTCTCCTATGTGTTCTTTAACGATCTTGTCCCATTCTTCCTTAGAATGGAATAAATCACCACCTAGTTTAACCCTAATAGCTGCTTGAACCTCTCGCCTTATGCGTTTACCCATCATGTATTCTTTCATGGTGATTCTGCGTTTGCTTTTCTCTGGTTTAGGTGGTTCTGCTTTTTTCACTGTTCGTTTCTTTGGTTCTTCTGGGGTTTCTTTTACAACTTCTTCTATTTCTTTCAATTACCTTCCCCCTTTTCATTGTGATAATCTGAATAATCGTCCCAGTATAATTCTATGTCATCTATCGTTGTTTCCAATGGGAAGTGGTCGTCTTCTTTGCCTATCTCTTTATTGTCTACATGATAGCTAAGCTCGTATTCAAAGTTTAAAATAGCCGCTTTCCTATAGACAAATAAGGTCATGTAATCTGGTACAGGCTCTAAATCCCCACCACTTACCGTTGGAATGAATATGCCATTTCCCCTCATGTCCCATTTGGAACTGAATAGACAGTATTTTATAACACTGTATAGTAAGGATGTGGTGATAGAATTATCTGTCCATGCTTCTATCCTTACCTGCGCCCTCATCTGTGCGCTTTGTCTTATATATTTGCTGTCTCCATCTTCAGACCAATGAAGATAGTTTTCTCTACCCTCTTCCCATTCCGGGTAATTCATGTCTATTCCATCGCCAATACCGTGACTTACTTCGTCTTCTCCGCCAATGGTGATTACAATGCAAGGCAAGGTTGACGGTTCCCTTGGGTATCCAGTAATAACGCTGATATTATATTCTGTGATTAGTTTTACCATGCTATTGATAGTTCGCTCACTGGCAAATCCAAAGTAGTCTTGTATCTTATCTGGATGAGTCCTAAGGCGTTCTAGCCCATCTTCTATATACTGTTTTACAAGTAAATCTATTATAGGAATCATCGTTACCCCCTTATATAGTCATAGAAGAACTCTTCCACCTTAGGCGCTACCCTGTCTAATGCCTTTAAACCCTTGTATCCAGGGTGCATCCATGCGTTGCTGTCAGTTTTATCTGAAACACGCCTAAACGTCATATAATGCCCTCTCTTCTTGCCACTGTCATATTCCTTAACTATACGGGTTAAGCTGTCATACTGACTATTCTTCCACGTATAGCCCGCCCATGATGTCTTAGGTTTATATCCAAGACTCCTTACTAGTGCTGCTGATAATCTATCCCCGTCACTTAGTTTTTTTGCTGGCTTGGCTATATCTTTAGGCATGGTGGAGTGTATTTTTGATGTTGTCATATGCCTGTAGGGAATGGTTAGATACCACCCTGTAGACGTTGCTTTCTTTTTAGGGGAATTAGCAAACCCAACCTTCATGTCAAAGGCTGAATAACCTTGTTCTATCATCGTTGGGAAGTTTCCTTTTAGCTCGATTTAGCCTTTGTTATCCCCTACTAAAGTAACCCCTTGCAACCCACTAATATAGTCTTCCCTAGTGGTTCTTAGGTTCTGTTGTGCATCGTTAATCCATTCGTGCCTTGCATAGTTAAGGGTGGCTATTAATGCACCTTTGACAAAAGCCTGTAACTCTTTTTCTAAATTAGTCATAGCTCAATCCCTCACTTTCTGCAATTTTTATTTCTTCACGTTTGGCGTTTACCGTATGCCCATAAACAAAGTCTATGCGCCTTAGTTGATATTGGTTAGGCATTTTAGCTGTATAAGGGTTTACAGTACCCTTTGATACTCTAGTACTCCTTAGTTCATGATTCATGTCTACGACTAAATATTCAGGGCTAGTAAGGTATAAAATGCTTATCTTGGTACCCTTCTTTGGCTTAGTTTCTGGGTTAATCCATTTAAGGTGGTGCTTATCGGCTGTTACGATGAAATCTACCGTCTCTGTATATACATAGTCACCAGCAAGCACAAAGTTCAAGTCATTAATGGGTCTAAACGTTGCTGTGGTTTCCTCTATCCCCATCTTAATCACTTGGGAATGCCTGGCGTCTATCTCGTAAAACTCGATTTTGTCATAGTACCCCATAATAATTTCAATTTCAGGCGTTACATAAACCGTCCCCGGCTCTTTTAACCCCGGCACAATCAATTCCTGTTTGCCTGTAAAGGATGTAGACACCAACTTTACATGTTCCCTTGGAAGGTATCTCCACCCTTTTCCTTGGCAATACTCACAGTGCATGTCTGGTTGTCCGTTTTCTAAGCACTCACACACAATCGCCTTGCTCCAATATGCGTTATATCCGTGATTTTCTATTAACCGTTGAAAGTCATTTGGGTTAAAACTAGCTGAAATGCTCATATAATCACTCCTATAACACTACTGAATGGAACTTGGCAAAGTGTCTTCTCAATACCGGTGTTAGTTCTTCTAGGTCTTTTCTGTACTCTAATATCCTGGCAGATGCTCCACCGTACATGGCTGATTGGGTAGTTCCAATGGACTGGCTTAATCCGTCTATTGATAAGCTCGATGATGCAATTCCCGCTCCAATAATCTGGTCTCCCCATACGGCTAATACATCTATGGCCGCCCTCTTAAAAATATAGTTTAATAAGTTAGTTGGAATATCCTTCTTGTCCATTCCAGCGTGGTAGCTTATAGATATTGCCATAGGTCTAAACCTGGTGTTGTACATAAAATACGGCATCGTCCCAGCCGGGTTAATCATTTGCACGTTTCCATTGAGTGGGAACAATGACACATCGCCATAGGCCTTATCTAGCAATATCCAATCGTCTGGAACTCTCATATGTTCCCTAGTGCCATACATATACTTCATCTCTGTAACTTCTTTTACAGGTCGTTTAAACGTGGGAACATATTGCCTTGTGATGAATGCGCCATCTGTACTGTCCCAATCGTGCATTTCATCTTCTACATAAACAGGTCTTATGGCTATGTCAAATGTCTGTTCCGCTGTGTCTATAGCACCGTTAATCGCTCTTACAAGGTGTGTTCTTGAGAACGGCTCACCATCATATGTCACTAGGTCAATCCCAATAAAACAAGCATC
Organism: Tissierellia bacterium; assembly: GCA_012728295.1. Lineage (GTDB taxonomy): Bacteria > Bacillota > Clostridia > Tissierellales > Peptoniphilaceae > JAAYFJ01. The sequence goes on from JAAYFJ010000010.1 coordinate 127,221, forward strand.
TATAAGCTCATCTGTAGACATTCCCTTAATATATATTTCTTTCTCCGCATTTGGGTCTGGTGGCAATTCAAACGGCTCTTTAGTTGGTTCATTTGGTTTGGCGCTGGACGGTCTTTGTTGACACGATACATCGCTAAATAATTTCATTAAACCACCTACTTCAACAACTCTATTAACTTATCTTTTTTAGCATTCTTAGGGTATTCAATACCTTTTTCTTCTAAAAGTTTTTTAAGCTCTCCAGTGGTTAGTTCGTTATAATCAACTGCTGCTTCAACATCTACCGCTACTTCTTCTACTTCTAGCTCTTTAACTTCATCTTTTGCTGTTAATTCGTCATCTGCTTTAAAATAGTTAGGAAGGGCTAAAAGCCCCTCTCCCAACCCATCATCAATAAAGGCTATTCCGTCTTCGTTGAACTCTATGAATTCATTTCCGACTAATAGCCTTTGTCCTTTTAATCTTAAGTTTTTAATCTTCAATAGGTTCAACTCCCTTGATTATCGCTTAACCTTAATGTTTTTGATTGTTACGAAACGTTTTGGCATGTATACGACTGACATACCATATAGGAAGATACCAAAGCGCTTAACTGGTGCTGTAATAGCATAGTCTAATTTAAACATATCTGATAGCTGTTTAAATGCAATTGCTTCTTCTCTAAAGTCTCCAACGATGGCAACGCCTGTATTTGGTAATACTTCGTTCTTATCTTCAAATACAGTCTCTGCTCCTGTGTTAATAGATTCTACGCCAATTCTTGCAATCTCATAGAAGTTGTCGCCGTTAGCTTCTGTTCTGTAGATTGCAAAGTAATCAGCTGGGAATAATTGTGCTGCTGCGTTCTTAATTGTCAATTTAACAGATTGTGTGTTATCTTCTGCTGTAACTGCTACCGCATCAGAAACTACTGCTACAGATTTACCAAAGCTTGAGTAAGCAACTACTGCATATTTATAGCTACCGTTGTCAAACTCTTCTGCTGAATCTACATCACCTCTTGCAACTGCTACTGTTGGTGGTGTTGGCGCTTGCGTTCCATATGCTGGTGCTGTTGGGTCAAGTCTCTCTAATCCTCTGCGCATAAATACATCCGGTTCAATTCCTACAGTTCCACCTACAGAGTTGAATTGCGTAACCATTGTGCCTGCTGTAACTGTTCCAGCTTGTACGTTCATCATCATTCTTTGTTCTGGGTAGTATTGTTCAGAGAAGATGCTTGTAACAGGAATTGGTGCGTATAATTTAGTTGGTGTTCCATAGTTATTTAGGATAATCTCGGATGCCTTGTTCAATTCCACATCTGATAAATGCTTGCCTTTTAAGTCAATGGTGTTGGCTGCTTCTGCTTGCTTGAAGATACCATCCCACTCTAGCCCCTCTTGTCCTTTTGGTGCTAATGCTGAATCTCCGTAGAACAACGCTTTTTCAGTTTGCCCTAAAAGGTATCTCATGCCTGATTGTGTTTCAAGAGCCATTGGGTTTTCAGTGGTTTTTACCAACTCCATCAAGTGTGTTACTTCTCTTGTAGTGTTGATGCACTTAACTTTAGCTGCTTGTCTTTGGTAATCACCAGTAGTGTTAATTCCCGCAATCCCTTCTCTTTGGAATGCTGAAATATCTTCACCATAGTTATTGATTACGTTGTGCTCTTCTACAGTTGAGTAAGCCTTAACCTTTGGTAATTGCTTCCATAGTTTTAAGTTGTTTTCTGTATAAGTTAATGTTCTTAGTGTGTTTTCCAATGACTCTGGAATAAACGCTGCTCCGCCTGTTTGTGCCGCTGGACCTTGCATTTGTGCAAAGTTGTTTGTTGTTAGTGCTTTATATAAATCTTGTACGCTGATGTCTCTATTTCCAAATCCGTTCATTAATTAGTTCCCCCTTATTTTCTTAAAGATTTTTCTAGTACTCTTCTTGCTGCTTCTGACGGTTCCCCACCCAATTCCACGTTTGCTACATCGTTGGAAGTGATGGATGTGTTTCCTGCTATGATTTCTGCTGTTAATATGCTTGATTTCTCCGACTTAGATAAGCTGTCGATGCCTGGCGCTTTTTCCTGGAACTTATCAATTACCTGAATGTCGTCTACCGACTTTCTAACCTTAGGATTTACAAGCTTTTCTAGCTTTCCAAAGTTAATGTTAAGCGCCTTTTTAAGGTCGTTTTCAGCTGCTTGTGACTTCTCATACGCCGTCTCAATTGCATCAGTTTGAGCGTTAAACCCATCAATGATTTGCGCTTCTAGTTCTGCCAATCTCGCTTCCACCTTATCCATTACAGTTTCTTCTACACGTGCTAACAGTTCTTCGTAGTCAACTTCCACTGCATTTTCTTCAACTTCTTCATCTTCAAACTCTTCTTCAATTTCTTCTTCGTCTTCTTCCGGTTCTTCAGCCATTTCCGGCTCTTCTTCCGGCTCCTCTACAAACTCCTCTTCCTCTTCTGATTTTTCTAGTTCGTCTTCTGGTTCTTCGTTGGCTTCTTCTTCGATGGCTAAGTCCTCTTCTGGCTCCTCAACCTCATCTATTACGTCAAATTCACTTGACTTAAATAGACCGTTGATTCTATTTAGCACATCTTCAATGGTTCTTTTTTTGCTCATTTCTTCCCCCTTACTCCTGCATGATTGCAAGGACTTCATTTAATTTAATGTCTAGCTCTTCGCCACTAAATCCCCTGAAAAGCTGTAAATATAGTTTTACATCTTCTAGGTTGTCCGATTTGTTCAACTTGTCTTGTAGGTAATTTAGTGACTCCATAGCTTGATTGTCATTTAGTTCTACTCTATCCACAAAAGATTTTATTCCTTCGATGGATTCCGGCATTAACGCCCCGCCTGTATCTGTGCTTAAAGCTGTCATCGACTTGACGATTGCATCCCATGTGGCATGTGGATTAACAGGCGTTGCCGTGATTGCTACGTTTGTAACCTTAGCTTTTAGGATTTTCCCTTTATCATCTCTGGCTAAGACTTTGCCCTCAATAGAAAAGCCTAGTTTCCTAGGTGCGTTGCTTTTCTTCATAGCAACAGCTGATTCCCATATTTCTCTACTTCTAGGTGTGTCTAACAATGTGCCTTCTACATATAATCCACTTTTGGTTATCTTAGTTTCCTTAGCATCTGGATAGCCCAAAATAATAGAGTTGTCATGGTCTAGATTAAAAAAACCGTATTCTACAAAGTCGGATATATCTAATCCGTTTTGCATTACGGTTTCGTTGTCTCTATCTAGGTCCGGCGTGCTTGCGAATCCTCTAATCCTCATCTCTTGAGTATCTTTAGACTGCTCGGATTTTATAAAATCTGCTTCTACGAAAAACTTCAAATAGATTCTCCCCCCTTTCTGCTAAAGTTACTTTTGTATATAAAAAAACACCCTGCCGTTTGACAGAGTGTTTGATTAACTTATATTTTTTACTATTCTAACCAGTTTTCTATTACCTTGGTTTCTCCCATGGCCTTTAGCCTTTCTATGGCAATTTGTTCTTCTTTAGTCATAATCTCGTTGCCTTCTTCATCTACCATTACAACATCGCGTTGTAGTGTACGCATGATGTCATAAACTTCATCTCTATTTTCCAGGTTGATAATATCTTCATCTATCTTCCCAATTACCATCATCATATCCATAAAGCCACCCCTTTCTATAACCCCTCGATGTCCTCGATACCTTCTTCTTCCATTATACACGCTAAAAGGATAAAGGCCAAGTCGCTATAAGCACCCCCATTTAAGGCACTTGTTATTGTGATTGACCCCGCCTTTAGGGCAGAAATAAATGTTGCCATACCCGGTATGTCACCTTCTACCCCATTTGATTGAGCTATTGCATTTGATACTTTATCCCCATATTGATCTAGCTTTCTTGACATCGCTTCGGCATTATCTGAAACGTATCCAGCGTTCTTAGCCCATTGTGCTACATCAAAACCTTTAGACTGTTTTACAAATGAGTTCATAACGTTGTCGATAAAACCCTTGTCCCTCTTGTATATACCTTCTGCAAGAATACTTCCAAACTCCCCGATCGATTTACAATTGCTAAACTCTGGCATATTGCTTTTTAGAACAGGTAATACTCTAGTAATATAGTTTGCATAACTTGGTATTGTGTCACCATTTTTAATAGAGTGTCCTTCTTGTTCTGCAAAGTGCATGGCAACACTTTCTACTACAGCTTCTTCGACCACGGTATATTTGCTTGAAGGATGCTTGCCTAACTTATGTTCCGCTTGGGATTGAGTTATAAGCCCATGGAATATTTCGTGAATCAATGTTTTTCTCTGCGAATAATCAGGTGATTTATCTACATTTAATAGCCCGATACTATCCAGCACCGCCTGGCCACTTTTAACGTCTACATAGTACCTAGCTATTCCTGCGGCCTTTTGGGAATATCCATAGAATAAATCAACATTCATTCCAGCCATATCCATGATAGCCCTGTCTCGTTGCTCTCTAGGCAGATTAGCAACGTTACTTATCGCCGTTTTGAAATCGTTTAAATTATCTATCGGCGTATGTTTGTTTTCAAACGGGATTACCTTATCTTTCTTTATGCTTTGCTTTTGCTTACGTATACTTGCTAACCTGGAACGCTCTTTATCTTCGTCTGATATATCTTTTTGGCGTTCCGTAGCTTTTTCAATTAACGCCTTTGCTATTCTATTGTTCATTTCTGTACTGGGAATAAATCCATTCAACAGTAGGTCCGTGTTTAGAATACTTGCATCCTGGTTTAGGTCTTGCCTATCAAAGTATTGCCCAGATTGCAAATAGTCCATAACCCAAATCATTCTACTTATATCCCCCCAATAGGCGTTATCAGGGTCTTTAAGTTCTTTATTTAGTAGGTTTTGCCAATCCTTGTAAAGTTCTTCTCTTTGTATAAGTGATTTGTCTATCTTTTCTATCTCTCTCTTGGCTTTTTCAACATAGCTATCTCTGGTACCTTCTCTTTCAGCAACTTTCTTTTTGTAGTTGTTATATACGCCCTCTAAGGGACCACTTATCTTGAACGGTTCAGTCAATATTTTTTCAACATCTTTATCTTTTAATATATTTTCATATTTCTTATCAAGCAACTTCTTAGCTATATCATCATGTTTGTTGTCTGCGTCTATGTCCCTTGGGTTGAAATCATGAATATGTGCGTCTATGTTTTTTCCCCTGGCTTCCGTTCCGCTGGTCATTGCATCCATTACAGCGATTATCTTTGATATCTCATAAACACTTACTTCTGCTGGACTGTTTAACGCCGCTGTAAGTTGTCCTTGATAGTCTTCATATATTTCTTTCCTTCTTTTGGCGGCATAACTAGCTAGCTTGTATTCGGATTCCTTAACGGTCATAACCCTGTTTTTAAACTCTTTCTCGCTTAAGTCTTCGCTTGATCTTATTATTCCCCCATCGTACCCTCGGTAACTATAGAATATAAGGTTTCTTTCTTTTCCCATGTGATTATATCTGTCTACTCTAACCACTTCTCTAACCTCGTCATATCTATCCATTTTGCTTGTCGGGAACTTGTGATATATCGCCCTTACTTCCCCATCGTTGATTGCTTCGTCTAAGCTTTTACCTTTTAGTGCTTTTCTCTCCTCTTTAACCTCGGCTTTAATCTCGTTTCTATAATTTAAATATTCTCCGCCTTCTTTAAACTCACGTGTGGTCAAGTTTGGCAAAGAATCGTCTCCCGTCTCTTCTACCACGCCTGCTTCTATGACTGTTGATGTCTCTTTAGCTGGCGGTGGTGTTTTAATGGCGCTTCTTGCCGTCTTTAGCTTTAGAGTATAACCATTCTTCACAAAGTCTTGTAGCGTTACATCGCCCTTAAAGGCTTCATAATCTTTTATAACCTCTTCTTCACTCTTGCTTTTGTTGCTATTCTTATCTACATACTCAAGGTTCTCAACATCTTTAATTCCTTGCTTTTTAAAATCCTTCTTTAGAATGTCAAATGCTGTATTTGGATTCTTCCATCTATGTGATTGGTAAGTCCCAAACCTTCCGTTGACCTGTACAGCTACTTTGACCAGTCCACCCTTTGTAGCCTTGTTCAGCCTTTCCATAACTTAGATCTCCTTTATGGCAATAAAAAACACCCTTTACTGGGTGTCTTTCTTTTTTGCTCGATTATTCTTCTTCTTCTTCGTCTTCTTCATCTGGGTATAAATAGCGCATCGCTGCAAACGCTTCTTCATGTGTGCTCAGTCGCATTTCTTCGCCTTTTACAAGTACAAATACGGGTAGTCCTATCATTGGGGTTTCCCCTTTTTCACCAGGGCTATACACCTGATAACCTTTCCATTCACCAATGTGTCTTACAATATTGAATCCATAATAATACCCTTGTGCTAATTGTAGTATTCTTCTCTCGTCCATTGTTTCACCCCTTATATAATAACATCCATAAAGTTACTGATTTCTTCTTCCATGTCATCTTCAAGTAACGCCATTAACATCAGATATGCGCAATTTTTAAATTGAGGGCTTATCATTGCCTGTGCAAGAGTTATAACTCCCATGCTTAACTGGTCGTAAAGTTGTTGCATGTCTCTTTTAAGCTCAAACTTCTTCTCGCTATCTGGCTTATTGTCCATGTGTATATTCAATCTCTGTATAGAACCATCCAGTGCGTGTTGTGCTGCGTACTTTTTATACGGCTTGTTTTGCCCACTACCTCTATTATAAAGCGGTTTAAGTAATTCCGCAACATATGATTTGCCCTCGGGAGATATAAGTGTATCTAGATTTTTGTATACATCGTCTGATAATTCTAATTTGGTTTCTGATTCAAGGTTATTTGTCGGTTTCTCACTTGGTTTAGATATTCCCATTAACCACTTGGGGGTCCATTATCTTATCATCTATTCTTAATAGTCTTTGTCTCACATTCATCTTTGTTCCGAATATAGTCATCTTATATTTTATATCTTTTAAATAGGTCTTTAAAGCTTTTTTCCCTACTGTAAATCGATTTACCTGTGGGTCGTATAGCACCAATTTCCCATCCTTATTCTTATATATATTTACAGCATGCCCTGAATCCTCTGATTCCCAAGGGAACGCAAACAAATATCTTTCACCTACCTTGACGGTTTCATCTAGGTGTTTGTACATATTGGTCATATTACCTGCTGCAAATGAAATGTCACCATTCTCGTAGTTTTGACCAGTTTCCGGGTTTATCCATAACTTTGCTATGTTTGTTGATAACTCCTTACATCTAGTACCGTTCTCATTTGGTAAAGTTTCCAGGTCGTATCCCCTTAACCTTGCTTCAAATACCGCTACACACGATTGACAATTGGTGCGAAAACCTTTTCTTTCACCGTAATTCGGATTAATTCTTCCCCTATCTGCCTGCTCGAACGTCATTGGTTGGTTTCTTTTGGCTCCTGCTACCTCTTCGGGCCTATATCCAGATTTAATAATGTCTATGTTTTGTTCTTGTAACCTTCTGTTTGTTTCTGCTGTTTCTTTTAGTTTTTCGGTTTCTTCTTTTACATATTGGTCGTGAAAGAAATTTATGCTTGTGTCAAGCGTATATTTATTGCTTTCGTCAAATACATATTTAAAGTCATTTATTAGATTGTATATCAGGTCCATTCGTGAACCTGATATGTCTCTTGCGCCGTCCATCACTTTAATATATACATAAGGATCTGTTTCTTGCTGTAACACTGATACAATTTGATGTAAAAACTGCCTTGGCGTGTCAAAATACTTTTCGTAGTATTTTTCCGTTTCTTCTATATACCAGTCTAAATTATCTACAATCATTTGTCTTATTCTCGACGCTTCTTCTTTAACGCTTGGTTCTAAATATCTTTTAGACTTCGGTAGTTTTAAGTTTTTAATTGTTTCACCTGGAATGTAGTTGTCCTCTTCCGTGTATTTCACTTCTTCCGGGTCGATAATTTCCACTTTGTACTGTTTGATGGCTTCTATGTCTAATACTGGTGCGCCGTTACTTGGAATATTTTCCCCGTATAGCGGTAAATTATCATCTTCACCACTATCTCCTATTTTAATATCCTTTTCTTTTTCAACAGTCTTCTTATCTTCATCTTTGTTATCCCGGCGCTTAGATTGTTTCCCCTCATTGCCCTTCTTCTTGCTGTCAGCTTTTATTGTATAGTTGGTTTTTACGAAATCCTGTAGTGTTTGTTCGTTTCCTTGCTTTTGATAATCTTCTAATACATCCTCTTCACTTTTTCTTTTATCGGTTTTCTTATCTATATATTCAATGCCATTAACATTCTTTAGCCCTTGTTTCTCAAGCTCCTTTTTCAGTATATCCAACGCTGCATTAGGCTTCTTCCATCGGTGGGAACTATAAACTCCAAATCTACCATTTACCTGTACAGCTACTTTCACTAGCCCCGCCCTATTAGATTTTATTAAAATATTCATTCTCTAACCTCCTTATTTTCGTTTCTAGGCGCTTTCCGGTCGCTTCCAAACACTTCTATAGACATGATAGCTTTCTCTATGTCATCGCTAATATATTCATCTGTAGCTCCATCATCTACCATGCCCTCGTCTGATTCTTGTTCGTCTAGCCCCTCTATATCGAAACCGCCACCAGCTCCACCACTTGCCGCTGCTTGCATGAAGTACGGATTTAAGATGATATCGCCATTTTCTATTGGTTCTAACTCATTTTGTGCCCTTATTTCATTGACCGTCATATACGTTGATACCTTCTTATTGATTTTATCCAGTGCTTCTTGTTCGGACTCTTCATCTAACCCAACAAAGGTGAATACGTACTTATCGTTTAAGTCCTGTAATATATATCTATTTATAGTATCTTCAAAGAACTGTAGTAGTGGAGTTAATCCTTTGTCCTTAGACTGCTCTACCTTGCTGTTGCCACCGTCAAATAGGGAATTGCCCTTCCCACCTACCCCGCCATTGTTCGGAAAGTTAATCTCCGCTGGGTCTATTTTATATATGGCACAAATAATATTAATAAGGTAGTTTTGCCATTTCTCAAATACCATCTCACCGTTGGACTGCTGAATGTTTATAAACTCAACCTCTCCTGGCAATTGTAGAACCGGTATCTTCCATGCCCCTTTAGCTCCAGTTACCTGACTTCTCCATTGTCTCTTGAAGGATTCTAACCCACCTCGTGAAGCTAAGCCGTTAGGGTCTTCCTTGATGTTTAATATTCCCTTGGTTAGTCCGCCCTGCTCAAAGAATCGCATATTGTAATCTTCTGCTTGCATATAAGATGTAAGTTGTCTTACTATCAACTCAATCTCTGAACGCCCATAAGGTTTGGTATTAATGTCAGTACTCGGATTTCTAACAGGAAACGCTAATTCATCTTCCGTGAACCACGCTACTATATTGCCGTCTACCACCTGGACAAAAGCCGTTTCTTCCGGTTCTTCCTCTTGCAAGTTCTCGTTTAGGTCTTTTAAGATGTGCCATACGTCTTTATCTTCTTCGCCTGTCAAGAACTTCCTATGGTCCAATATAGCCTTGTCAGGCTGGAATTCATCCCTAGCCGCTCTAATAGTGGCTCCATCAACTAGCATAAATTCATAAGGCTTACCGTCATCTTCCCTTATGATTTCAAAAGGCATCTGGTCTAACGTTAAGGTATCTTGAACACCCTTTCTTAAGAATGTGCCTAAGTCATCTCTGTGCTTGTTTCTCCCTCGCCCACAATTAAGGATGAACTCTTCATATTCTAGTATTTCCTCTAACTCTTCATCTTTCGGCGCACGATCTTTGTCCCTTAAGGTTATCTTGAACCCCTTTCCATCTTGGCTATACCTTGACTGTTTAGCATATGAAGCTATTTGCTCCTTTCTTGTGTCAATAATAGCCGCTATAGGCGCTACTTGAGTTGCCACTTGCCTTAATATGTCAAATGATAGTGGCGTTGTTTTCTCTTTGAACTCTGTACCTGTACCAAAGAAGCCTGTGCTTATATGGTCCGTCTCGTACAATGCTTTCTCTTTATCCTCATATTGTGGTCTAAACTGGCTCACGTTGAAGGTGTTGGCATCTATATTTACTTTTAATTTCCCCGTCAGTGGTTTATACGCCATCGCCATCACTCCTATATACTAAGTTTCCCATCTCGTCAAATTCTGCGTTCTCTGGCATTACATGTAGGGTACACTGGCAGTTACCGCTCCACGCACACCTTCCGTTTCTTCTTACGTATAACGTATGGTGCTTGGGTACCTCTACACAATATACCATTCCGTCATAATTTAATCTCTCTATCTGCATATTCCTTATAAAGCTGTGGGTTTGTGAATTCCACCTTATTCTCCATATGTTGTGATTGATGGTATATGTTCCGTTTTTAAATGTAACTTCCTTGCCCTTTGTTTTGTCCAAATAAAAAGCAGGCTTTCCGCCCGCTTTCATAATCAACTCTGCTATATCTGCCGCTAATTGGTTTGATGATGTATAAAAAGTTATTTCTCCTCTGAAAGTATACCCTTTCCATTCCCTTGGTTTTCTTATATGCCCGTCACATTTTGCATAATTAATTAGAAATAGTTTTATATGCTCAGGTGTCAACCTTTTTACGCTTTCAGGAATGTATTTTTGATAGGATTTCCCATATTTAGTTAATTCCCGTCCTAGCGCTTCATCATGAATTAACAACGCCCTTTTGCACTTGTAAACCTTAAATGGCAAATTTTTCAACTCTTTGTAAACCCACTCAATGTTATCTTGGTGGATTTGTATATAATATTTGTTATTGTAGAATGTGCAGCTTCCATCGGATAGCCAATAGGCCATAAATTTTAGGTAGGTTTCTACATCAACTTCTCTTCCGCCTAAATCTATAGCCTTTTTGTTTTCCCCTCTCCAGTTTATGCCAGATGGTATCCTGTGATTAGTATTGTTTTTTGCCAAGTCAGCTTCTATTAATTTGTAGCCCTTGCCTTTTTTCCTAGTATATTGACTTTGGATAAGCATTTTATGTTCAGGCGTAACCATCATGTCAAACCTAGCGTTTTTAAAGTGCAGCATTTCCCCTTTATGGTGATATGCTATATAATTTATAGGCTTTTGCCATTCAGGGTGCATGGTTTCTGGGTCAACTGTATATACTAAGTCGCTTTCTGCTAGGTCTTTAAATAACTTAAACCCATTGTTTGTTAGTACTTCGGTTTCGTCATCATAGCAATGTGGATGAAGCGTACCTAATGTAGCTTGCCAGTCCGCTACCTTTTTTCCTATGTTAGTCCCGTTTGCCATTAGTTCTCCCAACTTAAACACTCTAGGTGTTAGCCCATTAGGTTCTAGGTATAGCCGCTTACAGTGCTTGCATGCATCTGGATTAGGTTGCTTGAATATCCTTGTTTCTGCTCCATCATTGGATAATGGGCTCTTATTGTCCAATATTGCACTTGCCATGCCCTCTAAATCGTTATTTTTAAGTTCGGTACGTATTACCATATCCCAATCTTGTTTAGTGTCTCCCGTTATTTTCCTTAACTCCTGGGCTATCCATTCTTTCGGTATAGGCTCATCTTTAAACACCGTGCTTATAACGCCCATATCTCGCTTTAGGTAGTCTATCGTCTGTCTTGAATACTTTGCCCTAGCTTTGGTTAATAAATGGCTTAAATCTTCTTCTGTCTTATATCCTTGCAACTGGGTAATGGTCTTTGGTACCATTTCCTTTTTTATCTCATTTTCTATATCTTGTAATGGTATATTACCTTTCGATTTTCCCTTTAGCCTGCCTGCTTTATATGCTCGCTCAATGATAGGTGCTATACTCTCTGGGATGCCTAATTTTTTGGCAATTTTAGGGTCTATCTTGCCACCGTTTGGCAGTGTTTCTAGTATTTTAAAATATTTATCTATTATTTTTCTTATATCACGTATCTTTTGTTGTTCGTTCATAGCGCCACCTCTAATCAATATTCTTCATGTCCCCAGTCGTTGCCTATGCAGTCTAGGCACAGTTGCATATATGCTTCACATTCTCCACACTCTATGGTTAGGGTATTATCGCTGCTGATTCCCCAATAAACATCTTCGCTGCCACATACGGGACATGGTGATATGTCGTTATTCGTCTTATCAATCATCTTAACACCCTTTTCTTAGTATTATGTAAGCCAAGCACTGTTGACAGGTTGCTATCCTATCGTGCTTGGCTTTCTATGAGGTCTGCGCTAGGCACCAGATTAATAATAAACCTATCATTTTCGATAGGTTTAGGTTGGAGTTAGTTATTACCTCTGTGTCCCTTTTTGGACATTGTAATATCTAGGTCTCTTGTTTAGTAGCTTGAACTCTTCTTCCGTCAATATCCTTTGCGCGGCATACTTGTACTTCTTTTCTCTTGGATACTTGTTTTGGTCGATTAATTTACGGCACAACAACGCTTCTTCTTTGGTGTAGAAGTGGGCATGTTGGGAATGTTCGCCATGTACTCTTTTAAGTAACCAACACCGCTCCATCTTTGGATAGTGATGTATAGCAAGCTCCATATATCATTCTCCTTTATGCAATAAAAAACCCTACACTAAGGTAGGGTCGATTCGATAAAAATAAGGAGCGCATAAATGCACCCCTTACAAAACTGGCTCTATGCAAAAACGTATAACACTACATCTAATAATGCAAGGAGCTGTTTTCATATGCCATCGGCTATTGTTGTGCTCGTCAACACAACGCCTTGGCTCTATTTCCCCTCATATTTTTGAGGGTTGCTCTGACCTATTTCTGATTGTGGAACGGTACACGCATAGTTCTGTGGATGCAACTAGGTGATCAACTCTAGTCCCCCACATAGTGGATAAAACTACTAAGACCGTCTTCCAGTGAGCTCATCTATGTTGTTGCTAATATCGACGGTTGATAACTTTCTAAATCAGCATAAAGTGGCAACATCTGCTCAAATAAGTTTTCTTTGCCAAAGAAATATTCTTTTAGGAAGTCAGCTAATTTAATATTTTTAATTATAGGTTCTTCTTCGTCTTCTTCTGTGTAGTTAATTGTCCAATCAGGTACGCACTCCGGGTGTTTATATATTACCTCTTTAAGTAAATTTACATCACTAACTGTAAATTCCCCAGGAAACTCTTCATCTTCATAAGGGTAGTCGTATTTAAATATAAGCCCATAATCTCTAGCTTTTTCATATTCTAGGGTAAATATTTCACCTGTTGTTCTGAATTCAAAGTCTAGTGCCATCGTGCCTGTACTGTAGTCATCAAGCGATATATCATCTCTTGCTATTGTGTTTATTGCTTTTCCCATTTCCCCACCCCGTTTAATTTTTCCTCTTAGTAAAGCGGTCAAATTGTTCTTCGCTTAATATATATGAGGTTACTACATATGTTTTCCCGTCGTTTTTATCTTTCCTTGTTGGATATATTCTCCTACTTTCCATTAGAATGTAACTTAACGCCTTAGAGTTAAGCCTGTCTTTTGTTTCACATACATCGGCGTGCTCTTTTATGTCTTTTTTTATGTTTTCAATAAATTCAAGTGATAGGTTTTCATGGTGTTTCATTAAGTGATAAAAATTAGATTCTCTTAAATATATTTTTTCGCCATCTCTTACGACGGGTTCTTTACATAGTTCTATATACCTTTGTTTCCATTGATTAAGCGTTTCTTTTGATATCCCCTTTTTCCCAGCTTCTTTTAATGCTTTTTCTTTGTCCGTTTTACGGTTAGGTTTTTTTAATCGTTTCTTCTTTGCCTTAACTTCCTTAGCCCCTACATCTACTATGGTATATTCAGTCCTTATAAACTCTATCAGTGTCTTTTCGCTGTTTAGTTGGTGATATTGATTTATTAATCCTTTTCTGTCTACCTTGGCTCCCGTCTTCTTACGGACAAACTCTGCTTTGCCCGGGTTATTCACGCCCTCTTTTTGTAATATAGTATTTAGCTCTTCCAGTGCTTGGCTTGTTGATACCCATCTACTGCCTTGGTACACCTTTGTCTTCCCATTTATCATCTTAGGCATTAACACTTCGCCTTTGGTGTGTTTAAATAAGTCTTTGGGCACTCTTCTTACCCTTAGCATCTTAGATGGCTTAGACTTGATTATATCGCCTTGTAGTATTCCTAGGATTTCAGCGTTCATGGCTTCCATCACAACATCAAATATGGTGTTCGAGTAATTATATAATTCTTGAAGATAAGGGTCTCTTAACTTCCCTTCTTGTTCTGCTCTGATACTTTCCAAGGCTTTTATTAATACATCTTCTACTTCATAGCCTTCTTGCACTTTTATGTTAATCTTCATTCTATCACCCTTATCTTACCATGTTTCATATTACAATTCAATATGTATAGGTCTATAAATGGCTGTTTATAGACCTATTCTTCATATATTCCATACCATACATCGGTACGATTCTTTTCTGCATCAGATAAAGCATCGTACTGTGCTTGCGTCATAGCTCTTGTGTAGTTCAATTCCCCTAGGCTTGCATATCCACCAGCTATACCCTTAGATTCAACCTTTTGATAGTTCTTTAGTTGGGCGGTGACATCAATGCTGTTCATCTCTGATTTAGTGGCATACGTTTCCCCCGCTGATGTCTTCGTCAAATATGGCGATAGGTCTGGTATTGTGTCTGTGTATTTAGGGTTAGCTGGTATTGCATCCACCTTGTTTTTTCGTTCTGTAGTCAAGTCGTGCATGGACAGCCCTTTGCCAGTCTCTTTTTGCAAAAAAATTTCATCTACAGTTGAGCCAAAGAAATCTGCAATTTCCTTAGCTGTAGATATTCTGGGATATGCTTCGCCTTTTTCGTATTGACTCCACTGTTGCTGTGACACTCCAATTTGCTCTGCTACTTCCTTTTGAGTCAAGCCTTTTTCAAGCCTTAATTGTTTTAAATTATTAGGATTAAACACTAAATCACCCCTTTCTATTACCATTTAATACTTGGTCTAATTGTATTATATACAAATTTAGCTTGTTTGTCAATGTATATTTTGCATATTTACAATTATTAATTGTAGCAATTCACAAGTATAGATTGTATAATTATTATAATAAGGAGGTGTAGTCGTGAATGCGATATTTCAAAATAGATTAAGAGAATTGCGAAGGATAAACGGCTTTTCTCAGACCGACATTGCAGACAAGCTTGAAATTTCTACTAGTGCCTACGGTTTTTATGAACAAGGAAAAACAATTCCTTCCGCCGAAACCATTGTTAAATTATCAGATTATTTCAGCGTAACAGCAGATTATCTTTTAGGCCGTTCAATACACCCTAAATTAAATAGAAAAGATGAAGTGGATATTCAAAGAGATCTAGACGATATGAAGCTTCAGCTGGAATCTGGTACATTAAGAATGAGCCTAGACGGAGAAGAACTTGATGACGAAATAAAGCAATTTATTATTGATAATATGGAAAACACACTAATATTGGCAAAAATAAGAGCGAAAGAAAAGTTTACACCTAAGAGACGTAAGAAATAAGGTGGTGGTTTAATGAAAAAGATGGCAATAAAATTGCTTGCATCTTCTATTTACAATCATCATAAGACTGTCAATCCGTTTGAAGTGTGCAAAGCTTTAGATATTGAAACGGTTTTTATACCCATGCCTTTAAAACTCAAAGGTTATACAACAGAAAAATATAGGGTTAAGTTAATATATATAAACAACAGATATCCGGAGGTAGAACAGCAATTTATTTGCTTGCATGAATTAGGTCATATTCTCTGCAAGCATGAAGACAATATATTATTTAATCAGCTGTACACTTATCACAGAAACAGTAAGGAAGAAAATGAAGCTAATATATTTGCTACATATTTTATTCTGTCTAAATATTCAGCGGAGCAGTTATCGGGCTTTACTGTAAGTCAAATTTCTCAATTAACAGGAATAGATGAAAAACACTTATATCTTATATACGATTAAAAGAAAGTAGGTTAAAAAATGAAAAAATCAATGGTATTATTTTTATGTATTATTTTATTGCTCGCCAGCTCCTGCTCTATGTCTAAAAGCTACGGCTCAAAAGAAACTCCAGCGCCGATTGGTACAGCAGTTACTTTTCAAAGCAAAACATCAGATGATGAACCTTACATATTTTCTATGACGATGAAGGAAGTCACTAGAGATGAAGAAGCTGCAAAAAAGTTTGAATTAGCAGACGATGAAGAAGCTTTGTTTTTTACTGTAGAAATTGAGCTTCAGGAATTTGAAGATAAAGGTTCTGGTGGACTTTTATTCTCAAATATGTTTTTCACCTACCTTGATGAAAACTTTGAAAAATATGAGAATTCAGAGCTACAGCTTTCTGAGCTTACGCTAAATGAGAAATTAAGCGCAGGCGATAAAATAACTCGAACTGTTGTTATTGATATTCCAAAAGACGGTCAGGGTTATGTTACATATTTAGACAGGCTGCATTTTAAAGTGAGCGAATAATAAAGAAATCAACAGGAATAAGAGCTGGAACAGCGCTCGTCTTAGCTGTTGTTATTTTGCTTGTTTCAGCAGTGGCAAGACTTTTCTAGCTAACAGAAGGTGATAGAATTGAAAATCACATCTTACAAAAAAGACGGAAAAACATATTATAAATTCAACATCTACCTAGGTCGGGATGAATTTGGTAAAGAGATCAGGACTAATCGACAGGGCTTTGTCACAAAAAAAGATGCACAAATAGAATATTTACGATTGAAAGAGAATGGACTGGATAAGCTGACAGACGTTGATTTTGACAACATCTTTTCAGATTGGGTAAAGTCGTATAAATTAACCGTAAAGCCCTCGACTTACGAACGAATGCTAGGAATGTACAGAAACCACATCCAGCCTGAATTTGGGAATATGGTTGCAGACAAAATCACCACATCAATGATTCAAAAGTTTGTCAACGACAAATCAAAAGAGCAGACTAAATTTGGTGAATTGTTGTCAGTCATTAGACGGGTTTATAATTATGCAATCGTGAATAAAAAAACTGTAAATAATCCCGCATTGGGTATTATTCTTCCCCGTAAAGAATCAAAATTAGAAGATGATGAATTCCTATTCTATGAAGTAGAGGAGCTTAAAGAGTTCTTAAATCATGCAGAAACTTCCCTTCCCTTGCACCAGTTCGCATTTTTAAGGCTCATGGCATACACAGGGATGAGACGTGGTGAAGTGTTAGCCTTAACAAGAACTGATGTTCTAATAGACACATCGCAGGTGCGAATCAATAAAACGCTTAGTCGTGGGATTGGCAACGGCAAGATAGTCAATGACCCTAAAACATTCCAAGGGAGAAGAATCGTGGACATTGACCGAGAAACGCTTCAAGTCCTTATAAAGCTCATGGAAAGTCATGGCAATGAAATACTATTCCCTAACAATAAGGGCAATTACTTTGAACTTTCTACTCCTATAAAGTGGATGGATGCCGTCATAGAAAAGCACGGATTAAAGCGAATCACTCTGCACGGACTAAGACATACGCACTGCTCTCTGCTCTTCGCTGCTGGTGCAAGCGTTAAGGAAGTTCAACACCAACTAGGACATACAGATATAAAGACCACGCTAAACATTTATGCGCACGTCACTAAGAATCAAAAGCTAGAAACAGTAAACAAATTCGTAAAGTTAATGGAATAAAAAAAGACAGCCCATATCAACAGGTTGTCTTTTTTGTTACGTAAATTGTTACGAAAGTTAGCTTAAACTAGACTTATCTAGAACTTATTGAATTATGCAAATCTGTATATAAGCTCCGTAAACTAGTGATTGTCTAGTTTTTAAAATTAATTGGTGCGGGAAAGGTGACTCGAACACCCACATCATTACTGACAACAGCCCCTCAAACTGTCCTGTCTACCAATTCCAGCATTCCCGCTTAGCTAATAATAAATTATAGCACACTTATTATTGAAATCCAACGGGAATATATAACGATTTAAAATTATTATAGATATTTTGAACAGTGGAGTTTACATCCCCCATAATAATATAGTCAACTAACAAAGCCCTCTTTTTATACGCTAATACAATGTATGCTGGATCCTCTTTAGTTATATTCACCAGTTCATTTACACTTCTTGACAGATCTCTAACTTTGCCATTGTTGCTTTTTTCTGAACTTACTTCGTTTTCTTCAGAAGCACTTTCTGTTTGACCATATAGCATTTGATCTGTGCCAAAGTTTTCTTCAGGTTTGGATTCAGACTCAATTTCTTCTTCCGCATTATCTAGCTGAACTTCCTCTATTGCCTGTTTAGTCCTTCTGACCAAATAGTCAACATCCTCATTACTGTATCTTGCTACATTATCACTGCCATTTATCGACGCAGAAGAAAGCAGTTTAGATAAATCTGTTACTGGTGATAACTGCATTCCATAAATTGCAATATCATATTCTCCTCTTGAGATTCTTCCCATTACCATCGAAAAATCATTCTGCTTTAAATCTACGCTTCCAGTAATGACATTATCGGGATTTCCAACAATTTGAGGATCTACCCCAATTTTTCTTAAATCTTCAGAAACATATCGGGCTATCAAATTCCTATCTCTGTTGGTTAAGTTTGTTAAGATAGAAATTTTTATTGGGTTCCCATCTTTCCATTCTCTTATTCCATCACCATTTGTATCAACTAGCCCTGCCTCATTTAATATTGATTTAGCTTTTTCTAAATCAAAGGAAGGAGCATTTTCAACAAGTTTAGCTAATGAGCTGCTCGGACTTAGTAACCAAGTAGGTTCAACAGCATTGCCTAAATAAACTCTATCAATTATTACTTTTCTGTTAATAGACAATGATATGGCTTGCCTTAATGATTTTCCTGATTCAGACGAAAATTTCGGGCTTTGTATATTCATTGCTAACATTTCCACTTCATTGGTGAGAAACTCTGATGTCTTAACTCTAGAGTTTCCCTTATACTTTTCCCAATCAGTACCTGGGGACAAGCTCATATGAACTTGTCCAGTATCAAATGCTGTAAGTGCCCTACTAGAGTCAGTAAAAATTTTTCCTCTAACCATTTTAATTAAAGGTGCTCCACCAACATATTTATCATTGCTCTTTAGAATTAGTTCTCTGCCACTTTTGAATTGATATAACTGATACGGACCCGTTCCTATAGGGTTAAAGTTTTCCTTTGCAAATATCTTTCCTTCATCAAGTAAATGTGATGGCAACACTGGGATAGTTAATATATCAATTGCATCAACGTAGCCTTTATCAAAAGTGATATCAAAGTTTCTGGAATCATAAACTTCTATTTTGAATAAGCTGTATATATCATAATCATATGGCTTTCCAACTATACTCTTAATTATCTGTCTGTAAGGGCTATCCTCATCAAGCCCTTTTATCGCCTCTAATGTCATAGCTACATCTTCAGACTTAAGAGGGGCACCATCATGCCAAAAAACATCTGGCTTTAAAGTTACGTTTATTCTTTTACCGTCTTCAATTACATGAATTGTTTCAGCTAACTTGTTTACAGTCTCTCCTTTGTCATTTTTTTCTACAACGCTTTCATAAATTAGTTTTGAAAAATAGTAATAGCTTTCATTTTTAGTTAGCAATGGATTCAATGTATCCAACACACTTAATGGAATTAACACTTCCCCACCAGATGTCGGAGTTTTGTCAACATATTCAGTTAGCTTTACAGTTTCGTATCTATCCTCAATAGATTCTTTTTTTGCACAGCCACAAAGCAATAGTACTAGTATTCCAATTGAAATGGAAACTAATGAACATCTCTTTAAATTGCTCATTTGTTCACCTTGTCTTTTACGAAGCTTTTCACCCAGTTAAAAGCCTCAATACCATAAGTGAAGAACTCATTTTTTCTAGCATAAATTTTATCTAAAGTTTCATATGTCTTAGCTTGTGATCTTATTTTTCTAATATAATGCCTGGTCTCCGAAAATGGAATGTTAGAATAATCTCCTTCTTTTATTTCTAAACCATTTTTTATCCATTCATCTAAATTTCCCATACCTGCATTATAGGCAGCTAACGCATAGTTAACATCCTTATATTCTTTCATCAAGTAGTTTAAATACCAACAGCCCATTCTAATATTAATAGCAGGAGTAACTAAATCAGACATATGCTGATATGGCATGCCCATGTTTTCCGCGATCCACTCAGCAGTATCAGGTTTAATCTGCATTAGACCCATAGCTCCCTTGTCAGAAACAGCATTCTTATCAAATTTACTTTCAATGTTAATCAAAGCCATAACTAAATAGGGGCTTATTTCCATGGAATTTGAGTTTTTTTCAATTTCATCTCTATATCCAAGTGGGTAAATAGCGTTGACTACTAAAGCAATAATTACAACAATCAAAACTAATGTAATCAGCGTCTTCACAATGGATTCAAAAAAATCAAGGAATTTCTTCATATTACTTTCCTTTCAAGGCTCTTACAAGCATCATATAATTGACTGAATAATTCTTCTCGACTAGCATCATTATTAAATACTCTGTCAGCTTTTGCAGACTTTATATCTAATGCAAGCTGGCTGTCAATTTTTTTTAATGCATAAGCCTCATCAATATTATCTCTTTTCATTAATCTATTAATTTGCGTATTTTTGCTACTACTTATCAACCAAATTTCATCAAACTTTATTATATCAGAATTGATTACATTAGACTCAAAAAGTAAAGGAATATCAAAAAAAACAATATTGCTATCTATTTTTTCATACTCTTCTAACATCCATTTATATACTAAAGGATGAATAATATTATTTAAGATTAACCTGTTTCGCTCGTTAGGAAAAATCTTTTTAGCTAATGCTTCTCTGTCTAATTCGCCCAAATTATTAAGGATTCCATTTCCAAATTGATCTGACAATTTCTTAAGCCCCTCTGAACCTGGTACTACAACAACTCTAGCTCCAACATCAGCATCGATAACCTCATAACCCAGTGAAAGCAGATATGATGTAGCTGTAGATTTTCCAGTTGAAATTCCTCCAGTAAGCCCTATTATTAGTTTATTTTGTTCCATACCAATTGTCTCCTACATTAACATCAACCTTTAATGGCACAGATAACGATATCGCTTTTTCCATTTCCTCTTTAACAATATTCAAAGCATCATCTAATTGATTAACATTTACTTCTACAATTAACTCGTCATGCACCTGTATTAGAATAGACCCATCTATTTTTTCTTTTTTTAGACAGTTACTGACTCTTATCATAGCAATTTTAATAATATCTGCTGCGGTTCCCTGTATCGGCGTATTTAAAGCTATTCTCTTGCCAAAACCTCTAATGTTAAAGTTTTTTGAAGACAATTCAGGAATATATCTTCTCCTATGGAGCAGGGTTTCCACATACCCTTTTTCAGCACCTTCTAGGACAATTTCATCCATAAAAGATTTTACTCCTACGAATTTTTCTAAATAACTGTCTATATACTCTTTTGCTTCTTTTCTCGTAATGTTTAAATCCTGTGACAAACCATAATCAGAAATACCATAAACTATTCCAAAGTTTACGGCCTTAGCCCTTCTCCTGTGCTCACTATCTACTTCATCAATATTTAAGTTAAACACTTGTGAAGCTGTTGTACTATGAATGTCAAGATTGCTGTAGAATGAGTATTTAATCACCTTATCATTCGCAATATGTGCTAGGACTCTAAGCTCAATTTGAGAATAATCTGCATCAATAAAAACTTTGCCAGGAGATGCACAAAATGCCTTTCTTATTTGTCTTCCCTCTTCTGTTCTAATGGGAATATTTTGAAGATTTGGATCCAGACTGGATAATCTACCAGTTGCAGTAACAGTTTGAGCAAACCTCGAGTGCACTCTGCCAGTCTTTGGATTGATTAATTGAATCAATCCATCTAGGTACGTGCTTTTCAATTTACTTAACTGACGATATCTTAAAATCAAATCAATAATTTCATGTTCGTTTTTTAGCTTGTCCAACACCTCAGCATCGGTTGAAAATCCAGTTTTATTCTTCTTTATTACTGGTAATTTCAACTCATCAAATAATATTTCGCCTAGTTGTTTTGGTGAGTTTATATTAAATTCTGTCCCAGCTAAATTATAAATATCATTTTCTAATTCAATTATTTCTTTTTGGAATTCCCTGTCAAGCTCTTTTAATTCGTCTTTATTCACTTTTACTCCAATATATTCCATTTCAGCTAAAACACTCATTAAAGGCAATTCCAGCTCGTAAAAAAGATTCTCCATATTAGACGATTGAATTTTCTCAGATAAAATTGGATAAATTTTATTAAGTGCATTGATTTCGTTTGCTATAAACTCCTCCATTATTTTCTCATCTATTTCCAACCACTTCTTTTTACTCTTGCCTTTTCCAACAATAGCTTCTCTTGTTACAAGTGCATTTATTCCATATGAATCGGCAATACTTCCCAACTGATAATCAGATCTTGTAGGGTCTAGTAAATAGGCTGCTATTTCACCATCAAATACAACGCCTCTAATGTCAATATCCTGAACTAAAAGACTTACTACTGTATCTTTAATGCCGTGAGCAATCTTTTCAATACTGTCATCTTGGAACCATTTTATCCATTGGTCCGGCCATGTGCCAGATACTCTATAAATGTGAACATGAGTTTCTCCATCACTAACAGCTATTATCTTGACATTTCCCATTCTTGGAAGATGTTGGTCATCGTAAGTTCTCAGAAACACTTTGTTTCCCGTTGAATAAGGGTCAAACGTGTCGTCTACCCAGCTAATTAGCAAGCTTGATTGTTGTATAATTTCCTTGTTTTCTGGCTCCATGTTATCAAGAGGCAATCGTTTTAAAAGTTGATTAAACTCATATTGTTTATAAATATCAACTAAGTTATTCAAATTATATTCTTTTCTTTCCAAATCTTTAATTGTTAATTCTAAAGGAACATCTTGTACTATTTTCCCTAACTCATAGCTCATATAAGCTTGATCTCTAAAATTTTCAAGATTACTTTTGAGTTTTTTGCCTGTAATGTCTTCTATGTTAGAATATATTGAATCAATATTATTGTATTTAAGCAACAACTTGATTCCAGTCTTTTCTCCAACCCCAGGAACGCCAGGGATATTGTCAGAACTGTCTCCCATTAGCCCTTTTAGATCTATCAGTTGACCTGGAGTTAAGCCATATTCTTCTTTTATCCTGGAGTAATCATATATTTCGAGATCTTTAATTCCCTTTTTAGTTAATACAACCTCAGTATTTTCCCCAACAAGTTGCAGATAATCCCTATCTCCTGTCACTAGGATTGCTTTTATTCCTTCTTGTTCGGCTTTTTTTGCGAGAGTTCCTGCAATATCATCTGCTTCATACTCATCAGACTCAAGAATACTAATATTCATTTGCTTAAGAATATCTTTAATGATAGGTATTTGCTGACTTAATTCTGTAGGGGTACTTTGCCTAGTTCCTTTGTAATCTTGAAATATCTCATTTCTAAAAGTGCCGCCAGGTTTATCAAAACAAACTGCGACAAACTCGGGGTTAAATTTTTCAACTGCATTTTCAAGCATTTGTACAAATCCATAAATCGCATTTGTATATAAACCTTGCTTAGTCATCAATAGCGGCAAAGCATAAAATGCTCTAAATAATAAAGAGCTTCCATCTATAACCAATAGTTCTTTCATACCAACCTCTCAATCTATGTTAACTTCCTTATATTGTTACAATCTTTACTCATATAGTATACACAATATTTTCATATAATAAAACTTAAAAAGTATGATTGCATTTAATCAATAATTATGGTAAACTTTATTTTAATGATGCCGGAGTGATGGAATTGGCAGACGTGCTGGACTCAAAATCCAGTGGTGGCAACACCGTGCGGGTTCGAGTCCCGCCTCCGGCACCAAATATTACGACTGTTTTGAGAACAATAATTTTATGAATTACAATATTTCATTACATAGCAGCATTTAAAAAAGCCTAAGGAATAACCTTGGGCTTTTACTATTTACAGGCTTTATTATTGGAATCTTTTCTTGTTCTATTTTATTTTATATACATATAATAGATTCAGCGTAATAAAATTGCCGTAGTTACGGTTTACATTTGTTCTTAAAACAAATTATATGCCTATTTGTAAGAAAAGGTATCCTTTATATTCACGTATACAACTCTTCAGTATTTAGATTTTGTATTATTAATTTAGTCAATCTATTGATGGCATATGTTTACAATAAGCTTATAAACTGATATAAATTTAGTACCGAAAGAAATAATAATTAATATTTAAATCTGATACAAGGAGGATATTATGAGCAAAGATGAACTTATGAATATTATAAACCAATCCCTAGAAAAAGTGATACCCACAGACATTAACCGTCATGAAGAAACTTTGCAGTTTTTTGCAGATGAAGTTGGACGCTTATCTTTAGATAAAGCTGTTCTTTTTTCCTACATTTATTCAGTTGAAACTTGCAAAGAGATGTTAGTGCAGATATTGAGCGATTTATATGATCAAGGTATCATCTCCAACCTATAAGCACTTCATAATATTATTATACATATTTGTCGTTTTCAATTGATAGTAATTTATATTTTATTAATGTACCTAATGCAAATCCGCCTAGCTTCCCATCTTTTCGTATAACTCTATGGCATGGAATAATAATAGGAACAGGGTTTTCTCCAACTGCTGTTCCCACAGCTCTATAGGCTTTATTATGACCAATGTTATTAGCAATTTCTGAATATGAAATCGTTTTGCCCCAAGGAATATTTAATAACTCATTCCAAACTTTTTTCTGAAAATTAGTACCATGTAAAGATAGTGGCAATTCAAAATACTTTAATTTTCCTTTATCGTATTCTAAAAGTTGCCTTTGAGCTTCTAACAATAAGCTGTCGTCGCTACTATGGCCAGATTCCATAGTGATTTTAGCAATCCCATAATCATCTTTCCATACAGTAATATCCCCTATTGATAGCTTAATGCTCCTCCCTATCATTTTCACCAACCCCTTTAATTATTCGGTCCTGCAAACACCCAATTAATGATTTTAAGAGTACATTGAACGCAATAGAAACGCAGCTAGACACCAAAATAATATCCTCTTTATTGCTTGTAAATTCATTCCAACAAACCTTACTATCACCATTGCTCAGTGCTTTATAAACCTTGTCAAAAGTACTCTCTAAATAATCACAAAATTTATTGTATGTGTTTTCAACACTATCTATATCAATATAATATTCTATCATTGATGAAATATCTGCTATATTCATAATAGGTTTTAATACAGAAATGATTATACAATATGCAATGTGTGTTTTATTGTATTTTTTTCTTATTGGCTTTGGGATAGCTTTTGACTTTACATAGTTGTTTACCATGTTTTTTGTAATAGCAATTTCATCACCTACAATAATGGATCCTATACTATCATCTACTATAGTTATCAACTGTTCACTATATATTTCAAATGTTGGCAAATCATCCCATCTAGGGATTTTTATTCTTACGCTATTATTAACAATTGGTTTATTATTAGCTGGTTCCATTTTACCTCCTTGTTATTATTACTATTTATTGTCAACATATTATAACAACACTTTGATAAATGCAATTTGTAGCTATATAAAATAATTACTTTTCTAATCATAATAATGTGGTAGTATTAACATGAGGTGAACTATTCCATGAAATTAGTTAATTATTTCCTGTCCTCCAAAAATTCTTTTGGTTTACTAAAAAATGATAATATATTTGATATTCCATCTGCACTAGAACTTTCTATACATTCTTTAGAAGACTACATTATGATGGATTGCAAACCCGAAATAAAACTTGAACAATTGTTGGATTCTGAACCAATTAAAAGTGAGTCAGTAATACTAACAGCGCCTATCCAGCACCCCAGAAGAGTTATTTGTGTTGGGAAAAACTATGTCGATCACGCATTAGAGGTCGTTTCTATTAAGACTGAGCATGCCATACCAAAATCACCTATATATTTTTGTAAAACTCCAAATTTTATCACTACCGACAAAGACAGTATAGAGCTCAGTAAACTTCCTACTTCTAAATTAGATTACGAAGTTGAATTAGGGGTGGTTATTGGTAAAAAAGGGATAAATATTCCCCTTAGCAAGGCACAAGACTATATTTTGGGACTGGTTTTAGCAAATGACTTTTCGGCTAGAGATTTACAAAGCGACCACCAACAGTGGTTTAAGGGGAAAAATTTGGATGGTTTTTGTCCTATTGCACCAGAGCTTAAGCTGTTTTCACCTAATGACAGCCTGAATTTCAATATTACATGCTCGGTAAATGGAGAGATTAGACAATCTGGATTTACAAAAGATCTAATTTTTCCAATACCTTATCTAATTTCTAATCTATCTATGGGAATGACTCTATTACCCGGAGATATTATTTTAACAGGAACTCCTTCAGGTGTTGCACATGGTAATAAAAATCTACCTTACTTAAAAACTGGTGATAAGGTAGTATCCTACGCTAAGGGAATAGGTTCAATGACCATATACATCAAATAATACAGAACAATTTAAAGGTGATTTTATGAAAAAATTATTAGTTACCATTATTCTAATTATAACCATTGTTCTTTCTGGGTGTGCCAATAATATTGGATATTATTCTAATACCGATTCATTTAATCCAGCTGTAAATTACATTCATGATATGGGCGTTTTTCATGATTATATGGATGATAGTGATTTTAAGACTCTAGTAGATGATGGTGTTATTCAATTTATGAAGAGTATTGGAAAAGATAAATATACTTGGTCAATGGGACTTTTAGACGAATCAAATGTACCTTACATTGTAATTTATATTGAACGCATACCCTCAAATATAGGTGACCCTGGTGAGCTTATTTTGCTTGCCTATGACAATAAATGTTACTCCATAATACAAAGCTTGGAAATGAATTACGATAACTCAAACTATAACATGGTGATTGGTAAAGTATCTGAAAACCATAATGGATTAATTCTTTCAAATAATATAGGAATTCATGCAGGTTATACTTACTGTTATTATTGGAATGGACAACAACTTTCTCCTATGATATCAGATCGCCATACAAATCTTTATTCTGCTTTTCCTTCTTCTAAAGTTTCTGATATTAATAATGATGGGATTCTTGATTGGTCTATCATCTCTTTCATACCGGAGAGTTTAACTAGAAAAGATCTTGAAAGCGATACCATGGAAATATGGTATACTTGGGATAATTTGTATTCTGCAAAAGTTTTAAAGGTAATAAGAAAAGACAGTGTTCCTAGAATTGATGAGTCCATTTACAGTGATTGTCTAAATACTTTAAGAAGTAATCCCGAGGAATTTCTTCCAATATATAAAAAATCCATTGCTTTGCTTAACAAGTACGATGCCACTACTTTATTAACAAATTATATTGAATTTCTTTCCAACAACCTAGATGATAAAAGTAAGGAATTAAAAGATAGAGTATCTGCTTTAAGCTTAAACGAAGATATCGATCACACCTTGATTAATCGAAGCTCTTACTTAAATTCAAAGGAGTTTATTAATAATTATTCCGACATTAAAGATTTTCTAAATAATAATTTATCTTTAGGGTATTTTGTAAACACGCACACCAAGCCCTGGAGTTATGACATTAATTACCCAATGCTACAAGACGCATTTGGCGATCTAGTATTACAAGAGCTAGATGACTATCTTACCATTCGAGGGTATGAAATTACTGATCCAAGTGTAGACTCACAGCAAAATATTTTGGTATCATTAGAAACTTTAGCCGAGAGAATAATTATGACTGATACTTATGTTTTTAGCTATCCATATTCCTCTTTAAGAAATTATATTTTGCTTCGAAACGAATGGTATGCAAGGCTTTTCTTTTTTGGTACAGTCAACGATACTCCTTATGATAAAGATACTTCGATTTACTTCGACAGTGTTTTGAATGATTATTCAAAAATAAAGAGCAAATATCCATTAAGCTTTTTATCTGAGAACATCCAGTACTTTTTGGAAAGTTTAGAAAACAATAATAATAGAGTTCATGATGAATTATACTTGTATATGGACGAGGAATACGGCATTTAGCAAGCGAGAGGAGAACAAAATGAATATTAATGGAACCACAAAAAAACTCATAAACATTGCATTGTTGCTTTTGATAGCGTTCTTAGCTGTTAAAATAGCACCTGTTTTGAGTCCACTATACAAATTAACCATATTTTTGATTACTCCAATAATACTTGCTATATATACATTTTATTCCTTGAGGCCTTTAAGGGTGCTTTTGTCTAAGCAAATAAAGAATAACACTCTCGCATCTGTAATTGTATTTATACTTTTTATAATCGTGCTTTTCCTGCTTTTAGCTACTATTAGCAACTTGTTCATCAGTCAATTAAGAAGCTTAGTAAATCAAGTTAATTTTGAAAACTTTGTAAAAAACAACGAAGTATGGATTGAAAAGCTTCCAAAATCTATAAATTTGCAATCTTACATCGAAAAGCTTTCAGCTTACATCTCTTCTTTTGTTGAATCTCTGCCTTCTAAAATAACCTATGTCGCATCCAGTGTTGGCAATATAGGAACTCAAGTAGTATTATACCTCCTTGCTACGTATTATCTCCTAAGTGGAGAAAACGAATTGGCACAAGAAATTAAGAAGGTTGCGAAAGGCAAAAATGAAAAAGAAATATTAGAAACTACTACAAAAATTCATGAAATGTTAAAAATATATATTTCAGGACAAATCATGGTATCAATTATTTTGGGAACATTAATGTACCTAGGATACTTGATTATAGGACTTCCCTATGCATTTCTTATGGCAATCATTGCCACTGTAACTAATCTAATCCCATTTATTGGACCATTCTTAGGTGGGCTACCAGCAGTCTTTATAGGCCTAACAAATACTTGGGTACTAGCTATTAAGGTAATTGTAGTCTCAGTAGTAGTCCAACAGCTAGAATCTAATCTAATTACTCCAAATATAACGGGCTCTAAGCTTTCACTACATCCTTTTGTAGTAATTATCGTTGTGCTAGCTGGATTAAATTTATTTGGAGTACTCGGAGCTCTTATAGCTACACCATTATATATTGGAATAAAGAGTATTGTTGAAGTTATCCTCGCAATATATAAAAAGAATAGAGTTCAAGACATGTGATAAAAATGCTAAAATATTTCTTGGATTTCTCCAACTATTACAGTGTGATAGTCGTTGTCACCGTATACCTTTTTATCGATTTCTCTGTCCAGAAAACCATTTTTATCAATTTTACTCAAATATATTTTTTTGCAAACAATTGTCATTGAAGCCTCTTTGAAATAGGGGGCTTCTTTTTTGGTCATAATACTTAAATTTGCATTATATATTTTGTCCTCGTCTCTACCCGACACTGTTCCAAGGTATTTCAATTTTTCTTTATAACTTTTATCAAAAAAACTAATACTAAATGATTCTGACTCCATTATAAATTCATGTGTGAACCTAGTGGGCCTGATATATATCGTCGCTATTTCCCTTCCCCAAAGATACCCTATAGTTCCCCATTGTGCAGTCATTGTATTAACTTGCCCGTCTTTTTTCATAGCAGTTATCAAGAACCAATCGTCTCTTATTAGCTCTATAGTTTTGTCAATAGCTATTTTGTTTATCATCTTGTCCCCCTATCTATTTAGACCAACTGGAGTTTAAGTCCAGTTGGCCTATTTTCAACTTGTCTAAGCAACTATTATCAATCACGGCCTTTAATGCCATATTCGGATTTTGCCATCAATACTGCTCTATTTATTGCTTTTGCCATTACCTCTGCAGATAAAGCACCTAATGCATCTACGTCCACAGCCAGGTCCCCATAGCTCAACACAAAAATCGTATCTCCATCTACAGATGTGTGAACGGGATTAATAGCTTTCGCAAAGCCATTATGGGCAACTGTAGCTATTCGATTAGCTTGAGTTTTAGTTAATTTGGCATTTGTTATAATACAGCCCAATGTTGTATTTCCAGAAAAAACATTTTTCCCTACTTCGATATGATCCATCATAACATTAAATGTATTTCTAAAACCAGCTTTATTTTCTGTTAGGAGACCAGCAATTATCTCCCCTGTGTCAATATCTATTACATCTCCTAATGCATTAACTGCAACCAATGCTCCTACTTTTAAATTTCCATTTTGCAAAGCATATGTCCCTAATCCTGATTTCATCATGTAATCAATGCCTAAATACTTACCAACTGTAGCACCAGTGCCAGCCCCTACATTTCCTTCTTCTAACATATTGTTCTCTGAGTTAACACATGCTTTGTATCCCATTTGCTTATCTGGTCTTGCCTTTGGATCGCCAACTACTAAATCGAAAAGAGAAGCACCACAAACTATTGGTACAACTCCAACACCAACGTTAAATCCAATGTTTCGCTCTTCTAAATATTCCATTGCTCCACTACCTGCATCTAGTCCAAATGCACTCCCTCCAGATAGCATGACACAATGAATTTTATCGACCATGTTGGTTGACTTTAATAATTCAGTTTCCCTAGATGCTGGGCCACCTCCCCTTACGTCAACTCCTGCTATAGCGCCTTCTTTACAAATGATAGCCGTGCAACCTGTAGCTCCAATATTATCAGTATAATGACCTATATTAAATCCATCAATTTCTTGAATATTTATCTGATTCATGCTACATACCTCCAGCTATGCCCTTAAAGGCTTGAACAAGTGCTATTATTACTCCAATTACAGCCTCTCCCCCTAATATTCCTGAAGCTATTATAAGTCCTTGTCCGCCATTATCCCATTCTGATTTTGTTTTTTCAATAATGAATTTCAATGCTCCCCCAATAAATGCTGTGGCTGACAAATAAAACGGAAGATATACTCCGAGTCCTAATGTCATTACTGGGAAGTTAATGAAATATAGAACTATTCCAAGAACTAAACCTATAATAAATGCATTCAAATGAGGAATGCCTCCAACCATGGCCGCTACCATTGCTGCTTGAGGAGCAATAAAGCCTTCTTGGTTTCCAAATGCGGATGGGCCATACGCTTTTAAAAAAGTGTAAAAAAGGAAAACAGAAACAAAAGCGCCTACTATTCCTCCTACACACTCTGCATACCATTGTGCTTTAGGGTCGGATTTCAAAATAGCACCAGCTTTAAAGTCGTTCATGACATCTCCCGCTAAACCAGCAGCTATAGCAACTATTGCTGCTACAAATATAGCTTCTGTTTCTCCTATATTACCAACCGCTTTGGCAGCTAGCAGAACAATAATACCAAATACTTCCATTGGATTTATTCCTGATTGACCCACAATCTGTGCGGACATGGCGGTTGTAAGCCATACTCCTAATATCGTAATGACACTGGCAATGACTCCCATTTTTGTAATTACAGTGAAAACAAAAGCAAGAACAACCATTACTATAGGCGCCCATCTAAGGCTAATCATACCATCACTAATGTTTTCTTTTTTAAACATCGGGCCAAATATTTCTTTTGCTTTAGGCAAAATACCTTTTAAGATTATCCCTACTCCAGTGCCTACCATTAAGCCAATTCCAAGGGATGATTTTATTAAAGCCGCAGTCTCTGCACTCCAAAGGCCTAAATCAACGCCCCCTATAAGAATCCCAAAATCGCCAATTATTGCTCCTAAAAACCACATGCCTATAAATAAAGGGCCTATTATGTAACCAATTGATATCAGCATAGGACTTAACCAAATTCCACCCAAAGAGCCCCTTGCCATCATCGTTGGATTAAAAATTGCTGCAGGGAAAAGTGTGAATACATCCCTTAACACTGTAAAAATACCTGCTGCTCCCATTGAAGCAAACAAAGTAGCCGATTTTTTACCTCCTTCATCCCCTGCTAAAACGGTCTCAGCAGCAGCCTGTCCCATAGGATATGGCAACTCTTTAGTTTCCACAAAGTACTTTCT
Source organism: Tissierellia bacterium (assembly GCA_012728295.1). Taxonomy (GTDB): domain Bacteria; phylum Bacillota; class Clostridia; order Tissierellales; family Peptoniphilaceae; genus JAAYFJ01. Next base: position 159,162 of record JAAYFJ010000010.1, read on the forward strand.
GATCAATGCAGTGAATATCAATCCTAGCACAACTCCACCTATGACTACTGCAAACAGTTTCCCAAAACTAACTTCGGCATCTGGATTTAACATATAAATTGCAGGTAATGTAAATGCAATTCCTCCTGAAGTCATCGCTCCAGCTGACATAGCTGTGTGAGTTACGTTTATCTCGTTTAGGTTAGTATTTTTAAGCAGTTTTAAAAAGTACATAGATGCTAGTGCAACAAAAATTGTTGGCCATGGCAAAGCTCCTAATTTTAATGCTACATACATGGAGCTCATCGTCAGCACAGCAGCACCAATTGCTCCAATAATCATACCCCTTATTGTGAGTTGCTTGTTAAAAGGAGTTTTTCCACCATCTTTATTTTCTTTCATAACGTGCCTCCTTTGTAAAAACGCATAATAGCCTACTCGTACTAAATACTTTTTTCCATATTATCACCTTCTTAAGTATTAGCAAAATAATCTAAACTATTATTATAATAAACATTTAGAAAATTTTGACTACAAGGCATAAGACCATTAGTTTCAAAATAACTGGTTCATGTTATTTATATCCATGTTAATAGATTTTTAACACAAAATTATGCTAACTTTCACTTTAATAACTATCTTTAACAATAAGATAAAACCTTTACTTGCACTTAGTTCCATTAATTAGTATAATAGTGTTGTAAATATCACCTAACATGACTATTTTCCGGGAGGTATAATATGGATTTCGCTATTAAGCTACGTTCGTTAAGAAAAGAAAAAAAATTAACTCAAGTTCAGGCAGCAGCCGGCACTGGAGTATCATTAAGAACATATAAGGGTTATGAGCTTGGGGAACGTTTGCCTAGGTACAGAAAAATCTATGTTGACATTGCCAATTTCTATAACGTAGATTTAAATTATCTTTTAACCGATGGCGATCAATATGTATTAAATACCAATGAAGTGAATGGACCTAAAGGAAAAAGAGGCACTGAGCTTCTCATTGCTAACATGGAAATGTTCTTTGCCGGTGGAGAAGCCTCGGAAGAAGATAAAGACGCTGCTTTTTTAGCCTTAACTGAAGCCTACTTGGAAACTAAAAAAGGTTCAAAAAAGAAAACTAGAAAAGAGATTGACTAATTTCCGCGGAGGATTCTTATGACACAAGATTATATAAGAGATAAGGTCCGTCAACTAATAAATAAGTATGATTCCAGAAATCCCATAGATATTATTCGTGAAGAAAATATTATTATGAAGTACTTTCCTTATGAAACCAAGTTATTAGGTATGTATGCTGTAATTGACGACATTAGATTTCTATTTCTAAATGGTAATATTGATGATTTTACAACTCGTATGGTATTAGCTCATGAACTAGGTCATGACCAGCTCCATAGAAGTTTAGCTTCCATTTCAAATTTAAAAGAATATGAAATGTTTCATGTTAAAGATGAGATTGAATACCAAGCTAATTTATTCGCAGCTGAATTATTACTAGATGACTCTGAGGTTTATGAGCTTGCTAAAAATGGGTATTCTGACATTGAAATTGCCTCATTACTAGGAGTTGATGTAAATATGCTTCTGTTTAAAATACGCATCATGTTTTCTGACAAACCAAATATATATAATATTAATAACCCAGAACCTAATTTTTTACTATCTTTGAGAGAAAATAATTTTAAAAATGATTATTGTTGCTAACAAAATAAGGCGTATGTATTTGATCTGCTCCCTGTCAAGTAGACAGATAAAATATTAAAAAAGATTTTTATGAACTACCTTATGACATTTAAGTTATGTGGTAGTTTTTTATGCTGTCCATTTTTCTTTGCACTTCTCTATTCTCTTATTCGCAGAGATAGGGTATTCTATCGGAGTTTTAATTGACAAAGCCTCTGCCCTAACTTCTAATGGTGTTTTACAATTAAATCTGTCTTGTAATCTTTCCTCTGAGTAAAAACGCATGAATCATTAATTGCATATCTTAGGGACTCTTCATCTGTAATTTCATACATTTGATACATTTCTGATTTAATTATTCCCCAGAATCCTTCTACTGGTCCATTATCAATACAGTGTCCTACTCTTGACATTGATTGTTTCATTTCTTTTTCTTTCAGTTTTCTTTGAAATACTTTACTTGTGTATTGAAACCCTCTATCGCTATGGAAGATTGGTTTTGCTAATGGATTATCTTTTATTGCTTTATCAAATGTTTTAAATACTAATTTGTTATCGTTTCTACTACTTAATACATAGGCTACTGGATACCTATCATACAAATCACGTATTGCGCTTAAGTAAATCTTTTTCTTTTCTCTTGGTACTTTAAATTCAGTAATGTCTGTTACCCATTTTTGATTTGGTTCTGTTGCATAAAAGTCTCTTTGTAATATGTTCTCTGCTATTGTTTCTGACTTAACTGAGATGTATTTATTCTTCTTTTTTCGAATTACTGAGTGAATACCTAATTTTTGCATAATCTTATGGACTCTTTTTTTACTGTAATTAGTTTGATTGAAATGATTAATCCAAGATGTCATTCTACGATATCCTAAAATATGATTAAATCTTTCATCATATTCTTTTATTAATATTGCTAATTCAATATTTTCTAATTCTTGCCCGGGTACTTCTCTGTGGAGCCATTTGTAGTATGATGCTCTTGATATGTTAAGTACTTTACACATCCAATTAATACTCCATATTTTTGTTACATAAAAGTATTTTATTGCTAGATACTTATTGTCGTTGCGTTGTTTGCCAAGCCTCACATCCCTTCGAATTCTTTCACTTTTTTAGCAGTTCTACCACCATATCTTTTTCTTCTAGTTTCTTTTTTAATCTAATATTCTCTTGACGTAATCTCTCTAATTCATCTAATTCTTCATCTTTTTTATGGTGTCCTCGTCTATCTATTAGCCCTTCTTCGCCTATATCATCATACTTTTTAACCCAAGAGTAAACTTGGCTGTATGAAATATCATAAAGGCTTGCTGCTTCTTTGTAATTACGATTATGTTCAATACAATATTTAACTATTTCTTTTCGCTCTTCTATAGTTGTTTTTCTTCTGGAATTTGCCATATATACCTCCCTTTTAGGATCATAATCCTTGAGTTCTATATTGGCATTATACCTTGAAATCCAACCACTTAAAACAGAACGAATTGAAATATTATATTTTGCTGTTATATCATTAACACTTCCTTCTCCAGATAATACAGCTTCTACGCACATTGTTTTAAATTCGCAAGTATATTTTTTATTTCCTGCTTCATTTTGAAAAGCTAAAATACCATAAAGCTTGTACTTGGAAACCCATGACTGGATTGTTTGCAGACCAATACGATATTGATTGGCAAAAAAAAGAAACGAGCCTAATCCATCTAGATATTCTTGAGATACTTTAGCTTTAAATTCAGGAGTATGCGATGATTTTGCCATAAAAAACTTCCATAAGTAGTTTTGGTTATTTACCTTGTCTACTTATGAAGTATCATATCAATTTAACATACGCCTTATTTTATTAAATTTGTCAAAATAAATGCTACTGCCAAAAAAGGAACCATAGGAACAATATCTTTTTTAGAAACTCTTTTTGAAAAAATCATCGGTAACAGAACAACCAATATGCATAAGGAAAGCATTTGAATATAAAGTATCCACTGAAAAAAAGGTAAACTGTTTAGAATAATAACAATAATGTCAATATCTCCATCACCTAATACAGATTTATTATACTTATGCAACAGCGAAAACAATGCCCATATGGCAATCAACAGGGCTGCTTGCTTAATATATAATGTTCCCGTATTATATATTGTTGTAACGGCAAGTGAAAAAATATATTCAATCGAAATCTCCATATATAATAAGTCTTCAAAAGACAATAATAAAAGCCAAATAATCGTATTCCATTGACCTATATTAAATATAAAAATGTTTATCAAGCTAATGGTTAAAAAAAAATTTACAACCCTTTCATTATTTGATATTTCTGTGTATTGAATATCTTTAAATTGCCTAATTATGACTATACCAATAATCCATAGAATAAAAATCAAATATTTCATCCTATCCTGCTTTGCTGTGTTCTCTAAGATATTTATCTTACTACTTCAATCTGGCATACTTCCATCGCGTTTAATGCATTATTGTGACTGTCTACAGTAACTCCAGCGCAGTAATTTCCATCCACAATAATCCTGACCTCTGGCAAATAAGCTTTTAAGATTAATGCATTGCTAATAACACAAATATCGGTACATAATCCTATTAATTTAATAGTCTCAATAGGTTCTTTTTCGCTTAGTTCTTTCAAGTATGTAGCCAACTCTTTAGATCCAAAAGAATGTTTATCTATAATTTTGGCCCCATTTGTTCTTAGATCATCACAAATTTCCCATCCATAAGATCCTTTAATACAGTGTGGTACCGGAAGATTTTTTCCTTCTTGAGTGGAAAGATAATTATCTTCATGAGTATCTCTAGTAAAAATTACCTTCCCTTCAAAAGTCTCAATAGTATTTTTAACCTTAGAAACTATGTTTTCTGCTTCCTTAGTTCCTAAGCTCCCATTAATAAAGTCATTCTGCATATCAACTACTACTAAAACATCCATTAGCTCACTCCTCTATATCGTAATAATTAAAATACTTCAATTAACTAATATTATAGACTCCCTAGAATAATAGAGCAAGTAGAAGAGATAGCCTGTCATTAAAGTCACAACCGTTAATAACAATGAAAGTTTTCAATGCTATTACTATATGTTATAATTAAACACAATAATAAGGAGAATATTATGTTTAAGAAAAAACCAACTTTTATGCAACGATTAGATATGCCGCTCTTAATCGGTGTATTGTTACTATGTGCTCTAGGACTTGTAGTTATTAGAAGTGCAACTTTAACTACGGGATCCATTTCATTAATACGTTCCCAGGTAATTGCTACTATAATTGGATTTATACTTGTAATAATTATTTACCTTCTTAACTTTAAAGTATGGCTAAAGCTATCATGGATTATTTATGTAGTTTCCAATGCTCTTCTTGTAATAACCTTAATTCTTGGAATTGGTCATGATGAATGGGGGGCTAGATCTTGGTTAGGAATCGGATCTTTCGTGTTTCAGCCTTCAGAATTTGTTAAAATTGGGTTTATTATTTTTGTTGCAAACTATATAGAAAAGAATAAAGATACCATAAATGAACCTGTTACACTTCTGAAATTGTTTTTATTCGCCGGCTTACCTATTGGATTAATTGCACTACAGCCGGATTTCGGTACTGCCATGGTATTTATTTCAATACTCGCAGTAATGTTGTTAATATCAGGATTGAGCTGGAGATATATTTTTCCGGTGATTGGTGTTGGATTAATCAGTTTGCCAATTTTAGGTCCCTTACTATGGAAAAAGCTAGATACGTATCAGCAAAATCGTATACTAGATTGGATTAATCCTTCAAGAGCCGTAAGCTCAACTGGATATCAATTTCAAGAAGGAAGAATTGCCATAGGAAGTGGCCAGCTTACAGGACGAGGTCTATTTAAAGGAACTCAAACTCAGTTTAACTATATACCTGCTAAACATAACGACTATATATTTACAGTACTAGTAGAAGAATTGGGATTCATCGGTGGAGCTTTTCTAATTGGATTATATGCATTAGTTTTTTATAGAATGTATATTATTGCCGAGGAATCCAGGGCATTTTCAGCTAAACTTATGATAGTTGGTTTTGCTTCACTTTTTATTATTCACATTTGGGAGAATATTGGAATGACTATGGGCTTAATGCCCATTACAGGAATCCCCCTTCCATTTATGAGTCACGGTGGAACGTTTCAAATTGCAAATTTGATTTGTATTGGAATAATGCTTAATATATCCAAGTATAATGTAACTGGAAGATACTAATCATATTTATTAGTGGTTAAAGAAAGCAACTTTGGTTTTGAACCAAAGTTGCTTTCTTAGTTAAAACATTATTATAAATATTATACTAATTATTCTACAGGTGGAGTCAATACTACCGCCATTGTCTGAGCTTCTGGATCTTCCACAGCAAAGGGCTCTATTAAATCTTGTATTTGTTTTGTTAGCTTTCTTAACTCAGAAGGAGAACCCTTTATCTTAAAACTTTTAAAGCTCATTGGATCGTGCATTAAGTCAATGCTACCCATTCTTGAATAACGAAAAAACCTACTTAATAGAGGCAACATGAAGCCATAGAACAGTTGAAACAGTCCTTCTCCATCACGGTTTGATAGCTGATGCTGCAAACCATCATCTAAAGGTAAACTAAGCGAATAAGTTTTCTCTACCATGCTCCTTACTCGTTCTTTTTTTACAACTTTAATCAAACCTTCATCCTCTAATGAGTTCAAATGTCTATATAGGCTAGCATGAGGTATATCAGGAGCTATTGATTTAATATCTTGTGCAGTTAAGTACTCTTTTTCATATAATGCCATTATTATTTTCAATTTATGTGGATGGGTTAATGCTTTCATTAATTGATCAAACATGAATGTGCCCCCTTTCTTTATAAAGATAACAATATCATAATGATAGTTTAAAATCAAGTTATTTCAACTTATCCATAATGCTAAAAACCAGGCGCCTCTATGCTATTGACATATAGGTGCCTGGTTTAGTTTCAATTCTATAACGATTCTATTTTTTCTGTTATTAATTTGTTTACAAGTTGTGGGTTAGCCTTTCCTTTGCTTTTTTTCATAACTTGTCCAACTAAATATCCCAGCGCCCTATCTTTACCGTTTTTAATATCTTCTACTGATTGC
>JAAYFJ010000086.1 GCA_012728295.1 Tissierellia bacterium
CTAGGGGCGTAATAAGCAGGGCATAAAAAATACACCCTGCTAGGTGTTATTACTTCTGTGGTGTAGCTAAAATCATTTCAGCTTCTTCTGATGTAATATAGACAGGAACATAAGCTCTAACTTGTGCTTCGGTTATTTTCTTCATCACCCATAGATTTAATATAAACGCATAGAACATTATTATTCGCCTCCTTCAACTGGTTCTTCAGGAACTTCTGGAATTGGTGGTATTAATGTCGCTAATAACATTTCCATTAACCCTACTACTGCCATCTCTACTGCATCTATTCTACCTATTACTTCTTCTGTTATTGTTGGTTCTGGTTCCGGTTGACTTAACTTTTCTATAATCCTTCTTGCTACTTCGACTTTGACTAATTCCCTCATTGTAGTAGGTTCAGCACCTTCTATCAATACTAACGTTTCAGGGACTTCATCCTCAGACATAGCACCGCCCATAACCATTGTTGCATACGCGTGCATTAGTTGTTCTTCAATCTTATTCATTTGACATAACCTCCTTTAATATTGGTAATTACTCTAATCATACCATCTTTACCAGTAATTACCTCATATTGGTTAGTTTCTGGATTCCAATATTGAGGTATTGGCTTACCATTTACATCTTTTAGGATTGCTTTTTCATTATAAGCCATTATTCGTCACCGCCTAATACCTCTATAGTCCTTTCAGCTTTTCGGATTTCCACTTCTTCCCTATATTTTTCTGGTACTTCCTCAATAGTTTTCCTTTCAGCTAAAACTAAAACTACATAAGCATCAATTAATTTCTCATCTATGATTGTCCATTTCATTTAAATCACCTCTTGAATAAGAGTTAAAATTTCAATTGTTTGCTCTGCTTTTTTAACTTCCTCTGGAGAGGGTTTTAATTCATTTAATAACCTTTCTTCATTTGTCAAGATTCTTTTGAATTGAAACAATTCCTGCCTCTCTAAATCTGTTAACTTGACAAGCATCCCATTACGAACTATATAGTTTTGAAAATCGACTAAGTAATCCTCAATTACTATTTCTAACAAGCTATCAACAAAATCTTTAGGGTATTCTTGAAAAAAAACAGTATAACTTTGATGAAAAGGTATTTGGGTTACAATTATCCCCGTAGTTTTATCATAGATTATCTTGTATAGTTTTGTAATCAATACACCACCTACTTTCCTAATACCATAATCATAAAAGTCAAACCTGCGTAGTCTGTTTCTATATTACTACCAACCGCTCTAAAAGTCTGCTCCATATAACCCTCTACCGTCACATAAGGGTTAGTTGTATTTAGTGAGTAATCTACTATATTCAATACAGTTTTTGTTCTAAACGTTAAGTTTATCACATTCCCACTAGAATCTATACGCCCTATTGCCATCTCAGAACCAATCTGTGATAATAATATTTGAATTTCATTTCCTCTTCCTCTAAATGATTGTGGAAGATATATTGTGACATTATTTGGCTTTGCACCATGTGGCATGGTTGGTATTGTATATATTTCTGCATACACATCATTTAAATATTTAGCCTCACCATATTGCCATTTTCTAATAAAACCATCAGCTCGTATTTCAGAATATTGTCCAGGCATATCACTATGCTCTACTCTTATCCCATCAGCGTTTATTGTTGTTATCCCTTGCTGGAATCCACTCAAAGTAAAGCTGTTTGTATTCGTGTTTCTAGTGCCATCAAATATAG
>JAAYFJ010000024.1 GCA_012728295.1 Tissierellia bacterium
AGCTACCAAGGCAAACGAGGTGAACCCAAGAAAAAGGGGGGTGCGGCTAAGTCGTGCTAACGGGGAACTAAGCAGGAATCCCGTGCGAAGCTCTCAAATGAGAGAACGTGTAGAGACTAGGTGTGATGAGTGTAGCACCGTAGGTTGGATTTTATCACCAATCGAAGCGCCTCGCAACCACAATATCGCTCCAACAACTATTGACAAAGAACTTCACATGTGGTATAATGATAATATAAGACATTCACAAGTGGAGGTACAGCAATGGAATGGAGAAAAGTCATATATGAAAACATTGAAACAAATTATAGTGTAAGTAGCACAGGTAGAGTTAGAAATGATTCAACCAACAGGGAGTTAAATCCTTCAACGCAACAAGACTACAAACATATAACACTACAAATAAATGGCAAAAGCAAAAGATTTAGAGTCCATAGGTTAGTGGCGATTGCTTTTATACCAAATCCAGATAATAAACCATATGTTAATCACTTAAATGGAAAAAGAAGTGATAATAGAGTAGAGAACTTGGAGTGGGCTACTCCACAAGAAAATACAGTTCACGCATGGGAGACTGGATTAGCAGTAAGTGTTGTAAAAAAAGAAGTTTGTCAATATGGACTAAACGGAGAATTAATATCTGTTTATGAAAGTATTGCAGAAGCGTGCAGAAAAACAAACTCGATTCCTGAAAAAGTAACTATGTGCTGTCAAAGACTAAGAGACACACATAATCAGTTTCAATGGAGATATAAAAATGACAAGCAAGATATTAAACAACTTGAAAAACCAAATACTCTACCTAAAAAGGTAGCACAAATAAAAGATGAAGAAATAATAGCAACATTCGCAAGCTTCAGAGAAGCTGCGAGAGCTGTCAATGGCACTTCATCTGCTATTAGTAGAGTATGTAGTGGAGTTAATAAAACTCACAAAGGTTTTGGTTGGAAAGTGGTTGATGATATAGTCCAGGGAGAGTAAAATCTCCTTGCTAATGAACGTTTCTAGACGCTGTGCAAATGGACAAACTAATCCTGAGGAGACATTAAATAAATCTCAGATTTATGTAACAACAGCAGGATGGAAAGGAACATTTGCTTATGATAAACTTATTCAAATGCTAATCTGGCAAATCCTAAAACCTGGAACAGCAGTGGTTTTAGGAGGGACTTGGCGAGTTCCTGTGTTAATGGAACTTTTAGATAAAAATTTCGTTAAAGATTTAAAAGCCGATGGAACATTCAATGAAACTTCTTTTGCTCGCGAATATGAGTCAATTTGGTCAGGTTCAGCAGAAGATGCATTCTTTAATTCCGATATGTTTGATAAGCATCGAGAAATTAAACAACCTGAATATGAATATTCAGGACGCTCAACAAAAGACAGTTATTATCTATTATCAGTCGATGTTGGTCGTATTGGGTGTAGTTCAGTAGTCTGTGTATTCAAAGTAATTCCACAGCCTGAAGGAAATTCAATTAAAAAATTAGTCAATATGTATACTTTTGATGAAGAACACATGGGAATTCAAGCGCTTCGCATCAAATCCTTATTCTATAAATATAAAGCTAAAGCTGTTGTAATAGACGGAAATGGATTAGGGGTAGG
>JAAYFJ010000084.1 GCA_012728295.1 Tissierellia bacterium
GAAAATCACGAAGCAAGTAGTTATGTAGGTGAAGATGGAGAATCTGTATTAACAGACATGAAAGCAGTTCCCCAAGTAATTACACTTCCAATGGAAAATGAAAATGGACGTATGGCAACTGTTAACCTATATCCAAAAAACATTGAAGACAAACCTACTGTAACTAAGACACACGATGAAACTGTAGCAGAACTTCAAATGAAAAAAGATGCTATGATAGGTCAAGAGATTCCATATATAATCACAACTAAAATTCCTGCTCAAGCTAAATATGCGACAGCAGTATGGACTGACCAAATGACAGAAGGTTTAACATTAGTACCAACGAGCATTACCGTTGAAGGTGCTGGTTTAGGTGCTGGCGATTATACTATTAGTTCTGATGTAGACGCGGGAACATTTTCTGTAGTATTAGGTCCAACTGGTTTAGAGAAGATAAACAATAAAAATGCTGAGCAAACTATAACTATAAAATATACTGCAATATTAAATGACCTTGCAGTAGTGGAAGTTCCTGAAGCCAATGATGTAATGTTCCATTATGGAAACTCTCCAGATTATGGAAACACACCGATTCCAACGGAACCGTTAGACAATAAAATTACTGTTAAAAAATCTTTTGCTACTGGTACAGATAAACCAGCAGAAGGCATTGAAGTACAATTAGTAGACGCACAAACTGGGGAAAATATCGGTGAAGTTGTGACCCTTAATGAAGGGAATAATTGGACATATACTTGGGAAAATTTAGTCGAAGGTAATGAGTATAAAGTTGTGGAGGTATCTACAGGTTATGTAGTAACTTATGGAGTAGAGTCAGTTGGGATAATTACTTTAGAGAATAAGAAAAGCAACAATCCTCCTCCAATAAATCCAGATGAACCAATAGTAACAACTTATGGTAAGAAATTTGTTAAGACAGACAATGCTGATGAAAATCCAGAAAGATTAGTAGGGGCTGAATTTGTTATTACAAATGCGGCTGGTGATAAATATTTAGCATTAAAAGAAGGTACGCAAGATTTAGAAGCTTACAATACTGCAAAAGCAGCCTATGATACAGCAATTGCAGCTGTAAATGCAGCATTAGCAAAAGGAGAAATCTCAGCAGATAATCCTGTAACATTTGGCGGAAATACGTATACTACTCAAGAAGCAGCTGAAGCAGCTATCGCCGATTTATATACTGCGTTGGGTACTGCGCTTGAAACTGCACAAGTGCAATGGAAATGGGCAGATACAGAAGAAGCAGCTTATAAATTTATATCCGGACCTAATGGTCAATTCGAAGTAACTGGTTTAGCACCAGGAACATATTATCTAGTGGAAACCAAAGCACCTGCAGGATTTGTATTAAATGAAAACCCAATCGAATTTAAAATTGGAGAGAGATCCATAGTTAATATTTCGTATGAATTAGAAGGTAATACTCCTGACGCACAACAAGTAAAAAATACAAAAGTTACCATTCCACAAACCGGTGGTATTGGTACTGTAATATTTGGAGTTGTTGGTGTGACGCTTATGGGTGGAGCAGTAGTAGCTTTCAAAAAATCTGAAGACGAAGAATAATTATTATTGTATAATTGGAGAGGGTTACTTTAAGTAATCCTTTCTAAAAGTAATATAAATGGAAGGAAGGAGGATTATGAAAAGCTTATA
>JAAYFJ010000029.1 GCA_012728295.1 Tissierellia bacterium
AAATTCTGCCATGATTTCTCTTCCAGAAAACCCTTCTTCTGCACCACAGGGATCTTCAACATAAGTTAATATTCCATGCATATCCTTACAAACTTCAACAGCCTCTTCCAACATCCATCCACCATTGGGATCTAAGGTTATCCTTGCTTCAGGAAAATTTTCTTTTAATGCTCTAATAGCTTTTATTTCTTCTTTAGCTTCTAACACCCCACCTTTTAATTTGAAATCCTTAAAACCGTACCTATCATATGCTGCTTTAGCAAGTGCAACTATAGATTCAGGCGTAAGCGCTTCTTCTCTGCGGAGTTTTCCCCAGTCATCAGAATTATCATCATCATGAAGATATTCTAAATCAGTTTTAGTTCTATCTCCTATGTAAAATAGATATCCTAAAAATCTAACAGATTCTCTCATTTGTCCGTCTCCTAGCAAACTAGCGACAGGAACTTCCAAATATTGTCCTAGTAAATCTAGTAGAGGAGTTTCGACTGCTGTTAAAACGTGGACTGTAGTTCTCAAGTCAAAAGTTTGATCACCGCGACCACCATCATCAAAGTCTTCATACTTAGTTTTAATTTCGTTAACAATATTTTTGTATTCACCAATACTTCTACCTATTACCATTTCCTTAACTTCATTAAGCATGCTGGTAATTTTTTCACCGCCCGGAACTTCTCCTAGTCCTTCATTGCCACTATCATCTGTCAATATCACTATATTTCTTGTAAAATATGGACCATGAGCCCCAGACAGGTTAAGCAGCATGCTGTCATAACCTGCAACTGGGAACACCTCCATATTTGTTACCTTTGGAGTTTTCTTCATGTTATTTTCCCACCTCAATATTATTTATCTTTTCATAATACTTCACTATGGCAGAATGATCATATACATCATCGCCATCAATTCTTAGTGCTTGCAATATTTCCATTACACTTGCTGTAAGTGGAAGTGCTGCTTGAACTGAATGTGATGTGTCTAATGCATTTTGTAAATCTTTAATGTGCAACTCTATTCTAAAGCCTGGCTCGAAATTTCTATTCAACATCATAGGGCCTTTTGCATCCATTACTGTAGATCCTGCTAGTCCACCTCTAATTGCTTGATATACTAATTCTGGGTCTACTCCAGCTTTTTTTGCTAATATAAAAGCTTCACTAACTGCAGCAATATTTAGAGCTACTACTATTTGATTCGCTAGTTTTGTTGTATTTCCTGCTCCAACATCCCCAACCCTAACTGCATTTCCTGACATTGACATAATTAATTCATAATATTTATTATACGCTTCTTCATCGCCACCAACCATAACTGATATGGTTCCGTCAATAGCTTTGGGTTCACCACCAGATACTGGAGCATCTAGCCATTTTGCACCTTTGATAGCTACTGCTTCTGCAAATCTTTGGGACTCTACCGGATTGATAGAGCTCATATCTATAATTGTTTTTCCTTCCGAAAGTCCTTCTATGATTCCATTTTCATCAAATAAAGCGTTACTTACATTTGGTGAATTTGGCAACATTAGAATAATTACTTCAGAAGTTTCTGCTACTTCTTTTCCACTTTGAGCTATATCTGCTCCAAGATTTCTAAATTCTTCAACTGTTTTAGGATTACGTGCGTAAATAGTTAAATCATAACCAGCTTTTATAACATTCTTAGCCATTGGTCTACCCATAATACCTAGTCCTATAAATCCTACTTTCATTTTTCCTCCTTATTTTTAAATAATATATTTTATTATATCACGTTATTGGCGCTGGATTAAAAACCGCCAATTGATTATAAAGTCCTAATTCGTCAGCTTTTGTTTTATAATTTCCACTTGCAGAATCAATTAATAAATCCAGTAGTATTTCACCCAGTTCTTCAACAGATGATTTCCCTAATGCTATATCACCAGCATTAAAATCTATTAAATCGTCCCATTTTTTAGCTAGAGAATTATTTGTCGAAACTTTTATTACTGGAACCTGATGTAAATTATAAGTGGTTCCTCTTCCAGTAGAGAACATCATGATATTAATTCCAGAAGCTAATTGCTGCGTACCACAAACAAAGTCTGATGCTGGAGTGGCTGCAAAAGTCAACCCACTTTTCTTTATTAACTCTCCTGGTGATAAGACATCTGTGATATCTGATGACCCAGACTTTGCTACTGAACCCATTGCTTTATCTATTACAGATATTAGTCCTCCCTCTTTATTTCCTGGTGAAGGATTCGCGCTCCTGTCAACACTGGATTCTTCTAAATAATTATCATACCATTTCATTTCTTCAATGAATTTTTTACGTAAGTCTTTATCTTCAATTCTTGAAATTAATATATGGGCTGCATCTCTAATTTCTGTAACCTCTGAAAATATTACACTAGCTCCATAATCTACTAGTCTATCTGCAACATATCCAAAAACCCTGTTGGCGGTCATGCCAGAAAGTGCATCTGAGCCACCACATTGCAATCCTAG
>JAAYFJ010000044.1 GCA_012728295.1 Tissierellia bacterium
ATAGATGGTCAATCACGATTTACGCTGGTGGTTGGGGATTATCCCACTATAACTATCCAACTGGTCAACTAATTAAGTCTAGAGGTAGAGCAGGTACAACGGGGCTTATTCACAGTGACGGGACAACTAATAATCCCGATAATGTGAGGAATAATATATTCAATTGGATGAATAGGACGGGTTCTCCCATGTTAGCTTCAGACGATAGTGAATTGGTTTCTTACCCATATTAAAGGAGATATAATGGCAATATTAATGAATTTACCTAAAACAGATAATGTTTTATATGCAGACTTTCCCAACGCTTATTGGTGTATAGAGGGAATTGTTTTTAGCAGTATGGGGGGCGTTCCGCACGTTCGTTTTGAGTTTTCTGCTTATGCTAGTAGGGAGGCAAAGTACAAGAATCTAGCTCCCATAGAAGCAACTCTATCACACGGAGGACCTTCAGGTATAGCTTATAATCCAAGATTACATTATTGGGAGGCTGTATTCCCCGCCGCTGATATTTTCCCTGAGGGGTTGCCTCTAGCTGAATCAGACCAAAAGGATGTCCTATACGGTTTCATTAAGGATTATTTGGGGCTTACAGATGTTGTTGATGTATTAGAGGAAGGTGATGAATGAGCTTCCCATAAAAATAAATAAGCTTTCTTATAAAAAGGATTTGCTTGGTGGAATATTGGATTGCACTGGGAATCTTGATGGAGATGTTGAATATGCAGATGTAGTGGCACAAAGAAAACTTGCCAGAACTAGGATACAAGAGTTGGAGGTATAAAGTGATAGAATTATTATTGTGGATTATAGGGCTCTTGGAGTAATTAACGATAGAGAAACCTAATTCATTCTCAAGACAATCAGAAAAAATATGAAAAGAAGTTGGCAAAAGAACAAAGGAAATTAAGCAAGAAGCAAAAAGGAAGTAAAAACAGATTTAAAAAAAGGATTAAAGTTAGGAAGATTCAAAACAAAATAAGAGATACCCGTAGGGATTTTCTACATAAAACATCTAATTCGATAGCCAAGAATTATGATGGAATAGTTGTAGAGAACTTAAATATCAAGGGGATGATGAAAAATCATTGTCTTGCTAAATCAATCGGTGATGTTTCATGGTCGGAGTTTAATAGGCAACTTGAATACAAATGTAAATGGAATTTTAAGCATTATATTAAAATTGATAGATTTTTCCCATCGAGTAAAACATGTTCAAATTGCGGGTATGTTCAAGACATGCCTTTAAGTAAAAGAGTTTTTAATTGTCCAAATTGTGGTATTTCTATAGATAGAGACTTAAATGCATCTCTAAATATTAAAAATATAGGTTTAAGTACGCTGGGACACAGCGGAATTAACGCTTGTGGAGATGGTTCGTTGGAACTGTCGTTGAAGCAAGAAAAAGAATGCTTAGTAAACTAAGCAGAAGCCATGGGGCTTGCCCCATGGAGTGTCACTTAAAGCAGTAATTGAATAATAAAAAAACTTATTAAATTTCTTATATAAAGAAAGAGGTGGAGTAAAAATTAATCTTCCTCTTTCTTTTTTTTATCAAAAGATAATACTGTAACATTCATTATAGGTGAGAAAGCAATTAACACATTATGGCTATAAAAACATATAAAGACACAACAGCTTCTGCATCGGTAGTAAACGATTCTGACGTACTAGTTATTCAACAGGGTGAAAATAACACTCTTACTGAAATGAAGCAAACAACTGTTGAGGCATTGAAAGAAGACTTAGTAAGAAAAGAAGTCGGAAAAGGTTTATCGTCAAATGATTATTCAGACGCAGAAAAATCTAAAGTAACTGCAAATACAGCTGCTAGACACTCTCACTCTAACAAGACTCTCCTTGATGGGCTTTCTCAGTCTGATGTAACAACTTGGAATGCTGCTCAGCCAAACGAGATTGAAACAATTACTGTCAACAGCGGATCTCCTCTCACTATTACTAATAAAAATGTAAACTTGACAATTCCAGAAGATGCAAGTGCTTTACCATATGACAATGCTGGTTCTGCTTTGTCCTCAAGCAATACTCAAGATGCAATTGATGAACTCTCAGATGAGAAAATAAACATTGCAAGCATAGTTGATAATTTAACTACTGATAACGCTGAGCTTCCTCTTTCTGCTAAGCAAGGAAAATACTTAAACGATAATAAAGTTGATAAAACAACAACTGTTAATTCTAAGCCTCTCTTTGGTAACGTTGTATTAGCAGCTGTAGATATTGGCTCTGCTGAAACAACTGGAATATCTGCAACAAATGTACAAGATGCAATTGATGAACTGGCAAGTGAAAAAATTAACTATTCAGATATTGTAAACGACTTGACTACTGGTGGAACAGGAGTTCCTCTCTCTGCTGAAA
>JAAYFJ010000079.1 GCA_012728295.1 Tissierellia bacterium
ACCAGTGGGCTCATCAGCAATCAAAACTTGTGGGTTATTTATTATAGCACGGGCAATAGCCACCCTTTGATGCTCCCCTCCAGATAACTGGTCGGGATAATTGGTGGCTCTTTCACTTAAACCTACAAGACTTAATACTAAAGGCACTTGTCTTCGTATTTCTTTTGCACTTTTCCCCATTATTTCCATTGCGATAGCGACATTTTCATAGACTGTCTTTCTAGGTAAAAGCCTGAAATCTTGGAAAACAACTCCTATTTTCCTTCTAAGTTTAGGTATTTTTCTATGACTTAATTTAGTTATATCATCTTCATTGAAAACAATCTTTCCAGATGTTGGAACTTCCTCTTTTAGTAGTAACTTAATCAGCGTAGATTTTCCGGCTCCACTAGCTCCGACTACAAAGACAAATTCCCCTTGCTCTATTTCCAAATCTATATTCTTTAACGCCTGCACACCATTAGAATAATATTTTGATATATTTTCCAATTGGATCAATATTAATCACCTTTTCCATTGTAGCGAAATGCCACAGTAAATATTTTTTAAGTTTATTTAAGTTTTCATTTATTAACGCTTAAGTTATATTATAATATAAGTGTCAAATTAAGTGAATACTTAAGGAGGAAATATCATGAATAAACGTCAATTGCGAGATGTTTTTAGTAATAAAAGATCTCAACTTAAAGAACCAATCAATGGAGACTTAAGTATTAAGGCTATGGACAATCTTATTAATTCAGATTGGTATAAAAAATCAAACAATATTTTTTGCTTTGTCAGTTTTCGAGATGAAATTCAGACAAAACAACTAATAGAGCATATGATTAAAGAGGGCAAAACCATTTCTATTCCTAAAATAGATACTCAAGTTGAAAAAATGTTTCCTTTCGAGATTAAATCAATTAACGATATGCAAAAAGGGTATTATGGTATAGAAGAGCCAAAAGATAAATGTACTTTAGTTAATGGTGAAAAAATAGATTTGATTGTAACCCCTGGTTTAGCATTTGATATTAATGGCTATAGATTAGGCTATGGTAAAGGATATTATGACAAATTTTTTTCCCAATACTGTAAAAGTGGTTTCAAAATTGGTTTTGCATTTGACATACAAATCACCGATAATGTACCTCATGACGAATATGATGTAAAACTAGATGGAATTGTTACTGATAAGCGTATTATTTATTGCTAAACTCTTTTTATATGTGTATAATACTTAGTGGATTAAAGAACGGAGGTAATTAATGGAACGTACTATAGGGACAGTTGCTAGAGGAGTAAGAACACCAATTGTAAAAGAAGGAGACGATGTAATTAGCATTGTCGTTGATTCAATAATAAATGCTGTTCAACAAGAAAAGCTATTGCTTAAGGATAGGGATATTGTTGGTGTTACTGAGTCTTTAATTGCTAGGGCGCAAGGCAATTTTGCTACAACAGAAGCAATAAAAGAAGATGTAAGCAGAAAGTTTCCTGGGGATATTGCCATTGTATTTCCAATACTTAGTAGAAATCGTTTTTCGGTATTATTGAAAGGTTTTGCTGAAACTGGAAAAAAAATCCATCTAATATTAAATTATCCTTCTGATGAGGTAGGAAACCATTTAATTAGCCTGGATCAACTAGATGCTAGCAAAGTCAACCCTTATACTGACATGTTAGATGAAGCGCAGTTTCGTAACTTGTTTGGTAGCAATACAGTTCATAGATTTACAGGCATTGATTATGTTGAGATGTATAAATCGATTAGTCCAAATATTAGCGTATACTTTGCAAATGATCCTTGTATGGCTCTTAAGGTTTGCAAAGATGTTATTGTTGCTGATATTCACTATCGCGATAGAACCAAACGTTTACTAAAGGAAGCTGGAGCAGGTATTGTTTATGGATTGGATGATATATTAACAGAACCGATAAATGGTAGCGGTTACAATCCTGATTTCGGACTATTAGGTTCTAACCTTGCCTCAGACAGTGAGGTTAAGCTTTTCCCTAGAGATGGTAATCATTATGTAATGGAAATTCAAAATAGATTGATTGAAAAATTAAACGTTAAAATTGAGGTTCTGATATACGGAGATGGAGCTTTTAAAGATCCAGTAGGAAAAATATGGGAATTAGCAGCTCCAGTAGTTTCTCCTGCATTTACTCCAGGTTTAGTAGGGACTCCTCATGAATTAAAAATCAAATATATTGCTGATACTGAATTAAAAGGTCTTTCAAGTGAAGAAGCCACAAAAGCTATGAGAAAGAAAATTTACGCAAAAGATAGTGATGAGCTTAATGAAAAAGAATCACTGGGAACTACTCCTCGACAAATTACTGATTTATTAGGAAGTTTATGTGATTTAGTTAGTGGTAGTGGAGATAAAGGGACACCAGTAGTTTTGATACAAGGTTATTTTGATAATTACGCAAGCGAATAGTTTAAATATTTATTTTAAATTTAACCCTGCAATTAATGCAGGGTTTTATCTTAGAATATATTAAGAGCTCCCTAATATTTTCAGGGAGCTCTTAATATATAGTTTAAATATTTATTATTGTTTATCTTATTCTAAAATATTCTTTGCTTTGCTTACAATGTTATGAGAAGTAATATTTAAAGCTTCGAATACTTCTGCTCCTGGTCCTGACATTCCAAACCTATCAATTCCAATAACATCTCCATCAATTCCTACATATTTACCCCAACCGAAGCTACTTCCAGCTTCTACAGCAATACGTTTTCTGCATGATAAAGGCAGGATGCTGTTCTTGTATTCTTCTGATTGTCTGTTAAATAGCTCCATAGAAGGCATACTTACAACCCTAACACCATATCCCTCTCCTTCTAACATATGAGCTGCATCAACAGCTAAACTAACCTCTGAGCCAGTTGCAATAATAATTAAATCCAACTGTTTTTCTTCCATATTTACAATATATGCTCCTTTGAGCAAATCTTTTCCAGTGCCTTCTACTGAAGGTAATGTTTGTCTCGAAAGGACTAGAGCTACTGGATTTTCTTTAGATGAGATAGCATAATGCCATGCTACTGCTGTTTCCCTATTATCAGCAGGCCTTATTGTAATAAGATTTGGTATGCTCCTTAGCATAGCCAATTGCTCAACAGGCTGATGTGTCGGCCCATCTTCCCCAACCCCAATGCTATCATGAGTTAATATATAGATAACAGGTTGGTTCATAATAGCACTCAGTCGCATTGCAGGTTTTAAGTAATCTGAGAATACAAAGAATGTGGCTACATAAGGACGTAATCCTCCATGCAATGATATTCCATTTGCAATAGCAGCCATAGCAAATTCTCTTATGCCAAAATGAATGTTTCGGCCTCCCCTATCCTCTGATGAAAAGCTACCAGAATTCTTTATATTTGAGTTATTGGAAGGAGCAAGATCAGCAGAACCACCAAATAAATTAGGCACGATATTTGATAACCTATTCAAAACTTCTCCCGAAGCTGCTCTAGATGCCATATCTTTTCCAAAGCTTAACATTGATGCATCTTCAAAATGAGCTGTAACATCAATGTCACCTTGCCAGTTAATAAACTCTAAATGTAATTCAGGATATTCTTTTTTGTAATCTTCCATCATGGAAATCCAATTGTTATATAAGATTTCTTTATTGTAAACAATATTTTCCATGTGTTCTGCTACGTCATCAGGAACTGTAAACCATTCTTTTTCTTCCCAATTCAAGGATTTTTTTGTAGCCTCTAACGCTTCTTCCCCCAAAGGTGAGCCGTGTACACCAGCAGTACCTACTTTCGGGCTCCCAAAACCTATTTCAGTGTTGATTTTAATTAAGGATGGCTTATCTATTAATTTCTTTGCTAGTTCAATAGCCTCACTAATCATTTGTAAATTATTTCCATCTTCTACTTCTTGAATATCCCATCCATATGCTTCATACCTTTTTAATACGTCTTCAGTAAAGGAAAGATCTGTTGAACCTTCTATTGTTATGTTATTAGAATCATAAAGCATGATTAACTTTCCTAATTTTAAAGTTCCTGCTAGCGAAGAAGCTTCTTGACTAACACCTTCTTGTAAATCCCCATCCCCACACAATACATAAGTATAATGGTCAAATACAGGGAATCCTTCCCGGTTAAATTTGTCAGCTAAATGTTCCTCAGCCATAGCCATTCCAACTGACATTGCTATTCCCTGTCCTAGAGGGCCAGTTGTAGCGTCAACTCCAGAAACATGACCGTATTCTGGATGACCTGCAGTTGGGGAATTTAACTGTCTAAAATTCATAAGATCTTCTTTGCTTACGTCGTAACCAAAAATATGAAGTATGCTATACAACATAGCAGAACCATGTCCTGCGGATAATACAAATCTGTCCCTATTAATCCACTTTGGATCTTTTGCAGTGTTATTTAAGTGATTAGCCCATAATTCATATGCCATTGGTGCAGCTCCCAGAGGCAATCCTGGATGACCAGATTTAGCTTTCTCAACTGCTTCAGCTGATAAAACTCTTATCGTATTTACTGTTTTTTGATTAATATTCATTAAATCCTCCTATTTAACAGATTTTTTATCAATTACTATTCTCCATAAAAAATGGGGTAATGCAAGTTGTCTGACAATTCTCCTAGGCTCCTTATAAAGTCTATAGAGCCATTCTAGCCTGTATTTTATCATCCACTCGGGAGCTCTTTGCGCTCTGCCTGCTAATATATTTAATACCCCCCCATTACCAATCATTAACTTACCTATATTATACTTTTTATACTCGGAAATGAATATTTCTTGCTTAGGATATCCTAGTCCTACAAAAATAATGTCAGGTTGTTGTTTCTCTATAAGTTTAACTATCTCAATTTCTTCATCAGCGCCTATTGTACCCGTAGGTACTCCTTTAAAGTAGCCATTATGATACTTTATGTCACTTATATTAGGATACTGTTTTATAACAGCTTCTGCAGCATCTTTTGCTACACCCTCTGCACCACCTAAAAAGAATAACTTTAAGTTTTTTTCATTAGCATATTCCAACAATTTTATTGAAATATCAAACCCCGTAACTCTTTCTTTTAGAGGTTTTTTTCTTATTTTAGAGGCAATTACTAATCCTATTCCATCAGCTGTAACTAAATCTCCAGAGTTGATTAACATTCGCATGTCCGGATCTTTTCTTCCAGCCATAACAATTTCAGTATTAGGTGTATATATAGCCATTGTACCCTTTCCATTATCAATGTGGTTATCAATAATTTGCATGGCATTTTCTAGGCTAGTGTTTTGTATATAAACACCCATAATATTTACAACATCATTGTTTCTATAACTTAATAACTTAATAGGCTCTAAGTTTTTTAAAGAAAGCTCTTTTAATTCACTAGCTTTGGAGTCTAAATTCATCTTTATAGAATCCTTATTTAAAACAAAAGTATCAAATGAAGCAATAAAGCTATTTAAATCTAAGTTGTCAATTTCTAGATAATAATTTAATCCTAGTTCTTTAGAAATTCCTATAATCTTAGGGTCATAACTTATAGGAAGTACAGGACATCTAGCCATTGCCGCATAAATCATAGCATGTAGCCTCATGGTTATTGCAAAATCCATTTTTGAAAACAATCCTATAATTGTAGAAGCATCATATTGTTCTTTCAGATTAAATACTCTATTTTCATACTCTTCGATTAATCCTCTAACTAAAGTATCTTGATAAGGTCTGTCAACCGGAATATGAAATGGTATTAATATCAGTTTGATATCTTTGTGCTTATCAAGAATGTATCTTAACGAACTTGATAATATTGAATCTTTTTCATCTTTCCACGGACGCAATGCTATGCCTATGAATCTACCCTCCAATGGCAGTTTTTCCTTAGCCCATATTTCTTCTACTTCTTGACTATCTGCCTTTTTCAAGGAAAAAACTGGATCTGATGTTACCTCTATGATTGGGTTTTTTACTTTCAATTCCTCTAAAAATCTTCTAGAGGACTCATCTCTTACTGTTATATAATCTACTTTATCAAGAACTTTTCTAGCTAAATATCTATTAAATGAATTTGTAATGGGACCTATGCCATTAGCGTAAATATATACATCCTTACCTCTTATGTTAGCACCAGTAATCACTGCTAAATAGTACCACAGCGAACGATAACTTGTAATGTCTTGTAAAAGACTACCTCCCCCACTTATAAGCATATCGCATCTACCAAGCGCCTTCCATACGTCAATCCAACTAAATCTTTGGACTCCGTCAACGTTCACTTGTTTTTTTGTTAAATCAGGGTTGTTAGTTAATACTTCTAGGTAATTTTCTGGAAAGGTTTTTTCAATATCATTTACCATTGCTTTTAAAATGGCGTCATCTCCACTATTTTGGAAACCAAAATAGCCCGACATTAATAATCTTCTCCCTGGAGCGTAAATTCCAGATAAAATAGAATCATAAATAACTTTGTGTTTTTTTGCCATTTCTTCTGCACTGTATTTATCATTGATGAGATTGAACATATTTATTCCCATAGAAGCAGTTTTTTCAGGATTATCGTGAAATTTAATAAAGCTGTCTACAAGACCCTCTATATCGTTTACATCTATTAGCATTCCAGTCTCATCATTAATGACAATTTTGTCTATTCCTCCTACATTACTAGCAATGCTAGGGCGTTTCATTAAACCAGCTTCCATAATTACATAAGGAAAACTCTCGCTCAAAGAAGTCAGCACATTTGCATCGCTATAATTAAACAATGATAAAGGATCCTTTACAAAGCCCAAGAAAATGATATTATCATACCCTTCAGATGCTTTTACAAGCTTCTCCTTATCTGGTCCATCTCCAGCGATCAAGAAAATTCCTTTATTCCCACCATCTAAATATTTTTTTGCAGCTTCTACAAATAGCTCAACATTCTTGACATGTTCTAATCTTGCTGCTATGCAAAATACAGGACAGTCATTGTTTTCTATCAATCCATATCTACTAGAAAATTCTCTTTTACCAACGAAGTTTAACGATTTTTTAGTGTCTATTCCATTGTATGCAACATAAATACCTTTAGATTTAAAACCTCTGTTTACCAACATTCTTTTAAAATCATCAGAGATGGTTATGAAGTTACTAAAGCTTTTTAATGAAAATTCATTAAGAGTTTTAAAAATCAGTTGCTTGTATAGACTACCTTTGAAATCAAGTTTATAATCGCTATGAATTGTAGTCAACATTGGTACGTGAATCTTTTTCTTCAAAAATCTGCCAATGAAATTCGCCCTTGCACCGTGGCAATGAACTATATCTATTTCAGAGCTATTAATTTCATCAACAAGTTTACTAACAACCGACAGGTCCATCCTACTTTTTTGCTGAAAAAATTGTATATTTATACCTTCTTCAATCGCATCGTCATAAAAGGTATCTTTAATAAAACAAATCACTTTCACTTCTGCATATTGCTGAAGGTTTTTTACAAGGTTAAACAGATGCGTTTTTGCGCCACCGGTATCTCCACCGCTAATAAGGTGCAGAATTTTCATATCGTATTTCCTCCTAAAAAATGTCAGAATCAATAGGCATGATATACCAGTTTTTAGATCTTAAAGTCTCTTCTGCATCAATATCCTCATTAAGAACCTGACCCACCATTGCTATTTTAACTTTGGTCATTCTATAACCTCTAAAACCACCTAAATGGCTATATATCCCACCTCTTGCTGACCAAAATGTAAGAAAATCAGCATCCTGTTCCAAAATTCTCTCGACTTCATCTAACAATGAGTTTGCTACTGCATCATTTATGCCAACTAAATCCATAATATGTCCAAGTACCACAGGATTATTTTTGTCCAAGGTTTTTTCTTCTCTTTTATATATTACATAACCAACTAGTTCATTGTTGTCATAGGCTCCTACAGCCTTGTATTTTTCTCGCTCTGGATGCATGAAAAATCTCCAGTTGAGATACTCTGAACATCTATCAACGGACATTGGTACATAAAGTTTTCTTAAATTCCAAAATTCATCATGCTCTATATTAAAGAAGCTAATATCTCTATATTCAAAGCTTGAGTTTTCTTTTTTTACAGGTTTAATTTTTAATTTATTAATACTATCTGCGATTCCACCCATAATTCCAGCCATAAATTTATTTTTCATTCTTCCTGTTAAATGTTTTTTAAAGCTGAAAATTTTAATATAAACAGAAATGTCCTCTATATAAGTGGCATTTAGCTTGTTTGTTTGTGCAATCAGTGCTCCGAATATAGGGTACTCGTACCGTAAATTAGCCCCATTCTCTCTCATTTCATCATAAATTTCTTTTGCAATAGACTTATATATATCTTTATCTTCGTATTGCTGATCTACAACCGCTTCTGTAGAGATATATGCAAAATATTCTTTTCCTTTATCGTTCATTTTCACTGGAACAGCCTTTACATATCCAACTAGCTTATCCCCCAAAAAAGCCCCTTTAGCAATAGATTTTCCAAATGGAGAATTGTCAAGCCAGTCTTTATAATCTTGGTCTCTACTAACAGCCATTCTGCTAATTAATAGGTTATCCATTGCTTCTCTATCTGCAAAACTAGTATTAGTTATATTTATTTCCATAATACACCACCAATCTTTTCAATATACAGTATACCTTAAATAAGGGCAATGTAAATTAATCTTTAATTTCAATTATAAAGACCGGCATCGCCGGTCTATTTATGTAATGCCAATGCTAATTTTTAATGCTCTTTCCAACTCATACATAGTTTTTTGCTTAAGAGTCCCTATTTTCTCTCTAAGTCGTGTCTTATCAATTGTTCTAACTTGCTCTAGTAATATTACAGAATATTTTGGCAAAGAATACTCTTCGGGCTCAACTGGGACATGTGTTGGGAGTCTCGCCTTATTCTTTTGTGATGTAATTGCAGCAACTATTGTAGTAGGACTATATTTGTTTCCTATATCGTTTTGAATTACTACAACAGGCCTAACTCCTCCTTGCTCAGAACCTACAACTGGACTTAAGTCTGCGTAAAACAAATCCCCTCGTCGTATAATCATATCTCACCTCCTCTAAATAATCCTTAGATTTTTGTAGCTAAATGCGATAATATATCCCTTGCCATTATTGCAGTTTCGCCAAGATTTGCTTTTGCTAAATCCCCTGCCCTCCCATGCAAATATACCCCAATACAAGCCGCCTTAAAACTAGAAATCTTTCTACCCAATAAACTAACTATTATTCCGGTTAAGATATCTCCACTAGCAGCTGTAGCCATTCCAGGATTTCCATTTGAATTAATATAATAATTTTCCCCATCAGTTACAAAGGTACGATGCCCTTTTAATACAAGAACAACATTGTATTTTTTCGCAAAAATAATAGCTTGCTTGCACCTATCTTTTCTATTATTCCCAGGTTCCTTAATCAAAGCTCTAAACTCTCCTTCATGAGGCGTTAATATAAGCGGAAATCTATTATCTGACAATAAGCTTAAATGATTTGATAATAGTCTGATACCAGTCGCATCTATAACTTTTGATATTGGTAGATTTAAAATGTTTCTTATTCTATCTTGATCCCAAAAATATGGATTCAAACCAGGTCCCCAAGCTAGTGCATCATGTATTTCATATTCTTTAATGTCTTCTATAGGAATCATCACAGCTTCTGGCAATAATGCGTTTATTGTTTTAGCGACTTCTTTAGAGCAATGACCATATACAACTCCACTACCACACCTATATGCACCATGCATGCAAAAATACAAAGCTCCAGGCATGGAGTCTAAATCTGATATAATATCCACTCTTCCCATATCATCTTTTGAACAACTTATATGTCTATTTAAAGCAACTCTTACCCACTTTTTAACTTTAATATTGTTAATTCTCATATCATATCTCCTACCATTAACAATGTTTTTATGTATTTATTATATTAATAGTGTATAATAAACACTGTGATTATTACAATCTATATTTAATATATATTGTAAAAAAGAATGGAGGATTTTATGAAAATTATTAATGAAAAAGGAAAACTATTTGGAATCATTAATCTTATTGATTTGTTGGTGCTATTATTGGTAGCAATAATTATTGTTGGCGGAGTAAAGAGGTTTAAAAACAAACCAGTAGTAGCAAAATCTGATGTGCCCGCAACATTAACTTATGAAATATCGGATATTCGAGATATTACTGTGAATCAAATACAAGTAGGTGATCCATTATTCTATTATGATAGAGGGGGATTTTTAGGAACTATTACTTCCAAGGAAGTAAAACCTTATAAAAAACCTGTTGAATACAATGGCACATGGGTAGATGCTGAGGTGCCCGAAAAGTTTACAGTAGTTATTACAATTGAGGCCATGGTAAAAGATAGCGATGACGTATTTGTCGCTGGAGGAGAACAAACTAGAGTAGGTGTAGAAATGAGGATGAAAAACAAAAGAGCTGCCTTTTTTGCAACTTGCTTAAACATTGAACTATCTCAATTAGAATCTGGTGAATAAAATGATTACGCAAAGCATTATTTATAGGTCATTTTACACAGCATACCGCTTTGCGATTCAAGCATATAGTAATTCAAGAACAAAGATTCTAATAATATCTTTAATACAAACGGTTTCTAGTATATGGCATGGATCTGCAATTTATAAAATGGCTACTATACCCTCTAAAACAATGCTAACTAGCGTTAATATATCTGTCTTTAATAGATTTTTTTCAACGAAACAAAAAGAATCTAAATCTATAAATATAGCTAAAATTAATAAATCATCTAATGTGTCAATTGTATCTTCTGATGTTTTTCTTACACTAGAAAAGTTTATGGCGAACACAGGTTTAGTTGTATTTCTATGGGGAATTGTCGTAACAACACGCTCGTACTTTGTTACTAAAACTTTTTCTAATTGGACATTAATCGGAATCCTCATGATTTTTGGTGGTCTAACTTTACTAATAATATCTCCATTTTCCGAGAAAGTTATTAATAATAGCTTCTTATGTAAGATAATTCATTCTATATTCAATAAGGAGGAAAGTAATTGATTAAACAAACTTCTATTTCCCTTCCTTTTGTTTCGGGAATGTTTGCATTAGGATTATTATTTCTGCTTCTAATGCCATTAAAAATTGGATTACTTATGGCTTTTGGTATTTTGATAACTTTGATTGCTTATTATAGAACAGATTTTGCATTATATTTCGCTGTTCTTGCATTCCCATTTTTACCTGATGTACTTGGACTTGGAATGATTCTTGGAGTTTCTTTGTTAAGTATGTATAAGACTTTTGTTAACGGAGAACCACTTATTAAAGGCACCATTCCATATTGGGCAATATTTCTGTTCATAGCCATATGTATATTTAATACTTTTACCAGCATTTCCTTCAAAGGTAGTATTAGAGACTTAGGGCTTAATCTATCAGCAATAGGCTTTATGATCGCAATGACCAATACCATAAATGATGAAAGCAAGCTGTATAAAATTCTTCTTTGGATGGTAATATCGGCAGTTTTAGTTTCTCTGCTTGGTCTATATCAATATAAAGTTGGAGTAACAATTAATCGAGAATGGCTTGATGTAGAAAATATTCCTGACGTTAAAGCTAGAGTATATTCTGTTTTCTTAAACCCTAATATTTTGGCTGAATACTTAATTATGACAATTCCTATAGGTGTTGGATTTTTTTGGAGTAGTAAATCATATTTTAAAAAAATTGGTTTTCTTGGCGCTGTGGGAATTATGGTACTGGCTTTAGTGCTAACGATGTCCCGTGGAGGTTGGGTAGGTTTTGCATTTTCTGCTATAGTATTTTTACTCTTAATTGACCCTAGATGGTTTATTGGTTTAATTCCAGCTGCTTTTTTAACTTTTTCTATGCTACCTCAATCTATTGCTAATAGAATTATGAGCATAGGCAATTTAGCTGACTCTTCTAATCTTTATAGATTTAAGGTTTGGGATATAACTACTGAAATTATTGAAAATTACTGGCAAAGCGGAGTTGGCTTTGGCTATATACCTTATAAGACAGTATTTGAAAGTTATATTAGAACTATGCCTATTTTTCATGCACATAACACTTACTTGCAAACTGCTGCTGAACAAGGGATTCCAGGGCTTATATTGTTTCTTTTTATGATTTTTGTTATATTAAAATATTCTGGTATAGTATTGTTAAGAGGCAGAAAAAACAGTTTTAAATATATAATGTGTTCTTCATTAATAGCATCATTATGTGGAGCTTTAATGCATGGCATGTTTGAGAATATATTATACATTCCTAGAATAATATTTACGTTCTGGATAGTTGTAGGTTTTTTAATGGTTTTTTATAAGCTAAATATAGACTCTGAATATGACTTAAAATAAAACCAACGAATGTATAAAAAACACCGGTCAAATTAAATTGACCGGTGTTTTTTATACATTTCCTTTAAGTCCGATTTCCTCTGCTACTGACCTCATTCCCAAGATGGTATTTGACACAACTTCTTCAAGAGGCATGTTTAGCATATCTGCTCCAGCTTGTATAACACTGCGATTAACAGCTTCAGCGAATTTCTTATCTTTCCACTTTTTCTTTAGAGATTTCACTTCAAAATCCAATATTGACTTGCTTGGTCTCATGATACAAGACGCAGTTATCAATCCTGTTAGTTCATCTACAGCATACAGTACTTTTTCCATAATATGAGTTGGTTCTACATCACAACATAAATTGTAGCCGTGGCTAGTAACCGAATGAATAAAATTCTCATCAAATCCATTATCAGAAAGAATTTCTATTGACTTAATGCAATGTTCTTCAGGATACATTTCATAATCTATATCATGCAACAATCCAACGATCTCCCAGTAATCCTCATCTTCTCCTAAGATGCTAGCAAAATATTTCATTACACCTGCCACCGCTAAAGCATGAGTAATATGGGACTCTTCTTTATTATATTCTCTTAGTAACTCCATTGCCTTAATCTTATCCATAACTATGCCCCCTTTATATCTGTAATTATAGCACGTTATCTTTATATGTGCTATAATTACTGGTATTGAAAGGAGTGGTTTAATGAAATTTAATTTGAATAGTGCTTCAGGAGTAAAAGTTTTTCCATTATCAATAGAGGCTTATGAAAAATCAAGCTATTTTGATAGGATGAAAAATCTATTTAACGCAAAATCTGGAGAAGTTTTCCCTAATTTTGTAAATGGAGACCTTGAGTTGTTGTTGGGGTTAGGAAAAGAAAAAGAAATATCAACTCAAGAAATAATAAAAGCTTTTTATTCACTAGGAAAGGCTGCTAACGAGTACAAAATATCAGCATTATCCATAGACGTATCAGTGTTATCATCATACTTCCCTTCTATTATTGAGGGTCTATATCAATCAAAATATAGAAATGAGAAGTATCTTAGCGATAGAAAAGAGCAGGTTCTTTTAGATATCAATTTTACAAACGCACCGAATAGCGCTCAAAATACAATTGACATGTTAGAAAGTATTATGGAAGGCGTTTTCTTAGCAAGAAACTTGATAAACGAACCAGCTATGTATCTATATCCAGAAACGTTAGCTCAAAGGGCTTTAGATAAGTTAGAGCCAGCTGGAGTTAAAGTGGAAATACTAAATAAAAAAGATATTGAAGAGCTAGGAATGGAAGCATTTTTATCCGTAGCAAAGGGTTCTGCCAAAGAGCCTAAATTAATAATCATGACGTATAAAGGTGACGAAAAAAATAGTCACGTAACAGGTTTAGTTGGAAAGGGACTAACCTATGATTCAGGTGGATATTGTATAAAGCCCCCATCTGGAATGAAGACAATGCATAGTGACATGGGTGGAGCTGGAACAGTAATAGGAGCCATATACTCCATTGCTAAGTCTAAATTAAAGTGTAATATAACCGGCGTTGTTGCTGCTTGTGAAAATATGATTTCAGGAGACGCTTATAAAACTGGAGATATCATTGGGTCTATGTCGGGCAAAACTATTGAAATAGATAATACTGATGCAGAAGGCAGGGTTACTCTAGCTGATTCTTTATATTATACAGCCACAAAATTAGGTGTAAATGAGATTATCGATTTAGCAACTTTAACAGGAGCTTGTGTTGTAGCTTTAGGCGATGTTGCCACAGGCGCAATAACTAATAATCAGTTGTTGTTGGATAAATTAGTAGAATCTGGTAATGATTGCGGAGAGCCCATCTGGCAACTTCCTTCGTTCCCTGAGTACAAAGAGCTAATTAAATCTTCAGTAGCTGATTTGAAAAATTCAGGAGGAAGATACGGCGGTACAATTACAGCTGGTCTATTCTTACAAGAATTTGTAAATGAATTGCCGTGGGTTCACCTTGATATTGCTGGAACTTCATTCTTAGAAAAGCCTCGAGGATATCTTCCCCTTGGAGCAACTGGATTTGGTGTTAAAACACTTTTTAATTATTTTGCTAAATAATATTATCGGATGCCAATCAATTGGCATCCGATTTATTTTTTCATATTCTATTCATTATTCTGTCTTTATTAACTAAAGATGAGAGTTCTTCCACCCTAAGTAGCAATAGCATTGCTCCATAAACAGCTACTGCGATAAGTATTGCAAATAATAATGCTTTATTAGATTGTAATTTATCCAATAAAGAATAATATACAGCTCTTGAAGCAACCCCTATTGCTAGTGATGCTATAAGTATTTTTATTCCATCTCTAACGGTTTTCCCCCATTGAATTTGTACCATTTTCTTTTGGATAGACAATAATAACAATACCGCCCCTACTGCAGTAGCAATAGTAGTTGCAAGGGCTAATCCCTTAATTCCCAAAAATTTAGATAATATATAATTTAGAACAATATTAGTCAATACCATAATCACAGCATTAATAACTGGAGTTTTTGTGTCTTGGATTGAGTAACAAACTCTCACTGCAATTTCCCTCACACCAAGAGCAAACATTCCCAAACTATAATAAGCCATTACATCCTTTGTTATGATAACTGCGTTTTCATCAAAAGCACCACCAAAAAACAATAAGTGAACTATTGGTTGGGCAAAAACGATTAATCCTACTGTAGCTGGAATCACTAAAATGCCCATAGTTATTGAAGCTGAAATTATTCTTTTTTCCATTCCTACAAAATCTTCACTAGCCGCTGATTTTGACAAACTAGGATATATTGCAGTAACAATGGATGTGACAACAATTCCTGTTACAAAGGATTGAAGTCTAAACCCATAGTTTATTGCAGCCACACCTCCTTCTACTATTGTGGAGGCTATTGATCTGTTAATTATTACGTTTAATTCATTGACGCTTACTGCTAATATAATAGGAATCATTAATATAATAAATTCTTTTAACAAATTATCCCTAAAGTCAAGAGTCCTTCTGTGTTTATAGCCAGTTTTTATAAAGCTAGGAATATATATTATATATTGCAAGCTCATAGCTAAAAAAATTCCAACACCTAGATAAATATTGCCAAATTTCTTCGAAAAAAGCAGCGCAACAATTATAAATATATTCATTACCAAGCCTTGAGATACAGAAGCACCAAATTTATTGTGAATTTGTAGTTGACTTCTTATCACCGAAGCAACGCCTGTAATACTCATACTTAACATTCCCCATCTAGTGAATGAAACAGCCATTTGCAACGTTTGACCTTTAAACCCACTTGCAAATAATCTCACCAGCGGAGTGGAAAAAACTATTCCTAATATAGTAAAGCAGATACCAATTACAAAAGACACATTTATTAAGTTTGCAGTATATAACTGCGCACTATCTTCCCCTTTTAGCGATTTTATCTTGTCATACATGGGAATAAAGCCAGTAGCTACAGCAACGGTAGTCAAAGTAATCATAAACATAGGTATAGCAAAAGCTGTGATGAAAGATTCTGCTGTTGGAGAAGTTCCATATAAAGATGCAAGAACTTTTTCTCTTGCCAGGCCAGCTATCTTTGATAAAATAGTTATAGCCATAATAATTATTGAGTTTAAGTTCATAACATTACCCGATTTCTTATTTTATTAGTTTTGAAAGAACCTTAAATTCAGGTGTACCAGCAATTTTTAATAAGTCAAAAAGTGCAGATTCAGTATTGGTTATTATACAACCCGATTTATCCAGAAGATACAATCCATTTTCATAGTTTTCTTTGGTCCTTGAACCAACTGCATCTTTTGCAATATATACTTTATATCCAAGGTTAACAAGGTCTCTAGCCATTTGAAAAACACAGATATGAGTTTCAACTCCACTTATAATAACTTGATTTCTATTTGATTTTTCCAAAAAGTTCTTCATTTCTAGTGTTGGATTTCCAAATGTCATTTTCTCAAATACAGAAGCTTCAAATTTTTGTAAATCAAGTGATTGTATTGTGTGTCCTAAGCCATTAGGATATTGTTCAGTAACCATTATAGGTATATCTAAGACAGTTGCAATTTCAAACCAGATTTTATTATATTTTATTACTTCCTCTGAATTATTAATGCTTGGAAGTAATTTTTCTTGCATATCAATGCACAAAAATATTGTATTATTAGCTTGTAAAATCATGTAAATTATCGCTCCCTTCAATATTATAAATTATATTGTAACACAGACGCTGAAAACAAACTATATGGCAGTATATTTTATCCTAAACTGTTATAATAAACTAGAGGTGATTAAAGATGAAAGGATATTCTTTTTTTGATATTATAGGCCCAATTATGATTGGCCCTTCAAGTTCTCATACTGCGGGCGCGGTTAAGATTGCTTTAGCTGCAAGGATAATCTCAGGCATAGGATTTGTTAAAGTTAATTATTATTTAGCAGGGTCTTTTGCTAAAACATATTTGGGTCATGGTACGGACCGAGCCCTAATTGGTGGAAGTTTAGGATTTATGCCAGATGACGAAAGGATTAAAGAAGCTTTTACACATGCTCAAAAATATGGTTTAGAATATAATTTTATACCAATAGAAGATCCTAGCCTTCATGCAAATACTGTAATAATTGAAATGAAATATCCTGATGGTACTATAACGAAAGTTACAGGATGCTCATTAGGTGGTGGAAGTATGAAGATAACAGATATCAATGGAGATAAAGTCAACTATACTGGTCATTATGCAACACTAGTTATTAGATATCCTGACGCTAAATTTGTCATTTCTTCTATCACTAATATTTTATCTAATGCAGATGTTAATATAGAGCATATTCAAACCTCTCACTCTGACCATTCTATGGTAACTCTTGTAATTGAATTATCAGAGCCTATTGATTCAAAATTTATTCGAGAGATCAGTGAATTAGAACCTATTGATTCCGTAAACTTTATACCACCTCTAATCATAAGGAGATAATATGTATTATAAAGCAAAAGATATTTTAAAGATTGCAAACCAAAGCAAACAAAAAATTTGTGAAATAGTTTTAGAAGATGAATCTAAGGATCTGAAAACAACTCCTGAGTTGTTGTTAGTTGAAGCAAAGTACGCTTGGGAAGTTATGAAGTTATCAGCTAACAAAGGTCTATCTTCTCCATTAATATCCCTATCAGGCATGACGGGAGGTAATGCTTTTAAGTTAAAAAAATATGCTTCAAATAATATTTCTTTTTCAGGAGCGGCGAGCATTAACGCTATGGCTATGGCAATGTCAACTTCAGAAGCCAATGCTGCAATGGGAAAAATTGTTGCCGCACCAACAGCTGGTGCCTCAGGTATATTGCCTGCTGCTCTAATAAGTGCACAAAACACTTTAAATTTAAGCGATGATATGATAATTAAAGGGATGTTCACAGCGTCTGCCATCGGAAAAATTATAGCAACCAATTCTACCCTAGCTGGAGCCGTTGGTGGTTGTCAAGCGGAATGTGGATCTGCCGCGGCAATGACTGCAGCAGCAATAGTTAATTTACATCCTGATTCCAATCCAGAACAATGCTTCGATGCAGCTTCCTTTGCGATAATTAATATACTTGGTTTAGTCTGTGATCCTATAGCTGGCTTGGTTGAATTCCCTTGTGCCCTAAGAAATGCTTCTGGTGTTACTAACGCTTTAATAAGCGCAGATATGGCATTAGCTGGAATAAACTGCTTAATTCCTTTTGATGAGGTAATAGACGCCATGAAAGAGGTTGGATCTGAAATGTCTTATACACTAAAAGAAACAGCCTTAGGTGGACTTGCTACAACTCCAACAGGCTGTTCCCTTAAATCAAAATATATGCCAGATTAAACTCCCCTACTATTTCAAAGAGATATATTTCCATTTCCCGCTATAATATCTTGCGTTTACAAAAACAAACCTCGCAAACTGATCTATCAGCATTGCAAACCAAGCTCCAACTAAGCCTAGATGAAATGTATCTATAAATAATTTAGCCATAGCAATTCTAATAATAAACACACTAATAAACGTAGAAATTAGCGTCCAAACAGTATCTCCAGCGCCCCTTAAACCACCTGCAATAATAAATTGGGCATTTTGTATTGGCTGAATTACAGCAACTATCATCATTATTGTAGCCCCTGATGCAATTACATCAGGGTTTTTATTATACAATCCTACAATATTTCCTCCAAAGGTAAACATTATTACCCCAAGTATTAACCCTGCTATCATTCCTATATTTCTGGTTCTTTTCATATAATTTGCAGCTAAATCTGGCTTCTGCTCACCTAAGCTTCTGCCTACAAGAGTAGAAGTAGCCGTACTAAAAGCTTGTCCTGTGGAAAAAGAAAGACCAATAATATTCAAACAAATTTGATGAGTAGCATAAACAGTGGTTCCAAGACTAGCTACAATATGGACAAATCTAAGGATACCTACCCTAAAAGCCATCTGCTCAAGTGCTGCCGGTCCCCCTATTTTTACTAAATTTTGAATTATTGACTTGTTGAAAACAAATTTTTTCTTTAAATTTAAATGAATTATATATTTTGGATTAAGTATTATCAATAATGAAATAGCAGTAGCAACAACATGCGATAATGCAGTAGATATTCCAGCCCCCAACACTCCTAGTTCAGGGAACGGACCTAAACCATATATTAATGCAGCATTTCCCAGTACGTTTGCAATATTTACAATCAAATTAATCTTCATTGGCGTCTTTGTATCTGAAGAGCCTCTCATTGCGGAAAACACAGAAAAATTAAATGCTTGAAAAACAAAACCTATTAATATTACATAATAATAGATTATTCCTAAAGAAATAGTATTAGCTTCTGCACCTAAAGCCGTCAATATTTTTTCTGCAAAAACTATGCTTATAACAACAAAAGGAATAGCTACTAATGCTAAATTTAATATAATAATATGGCTCAAAACAGAGGATACTTGCTTTTCCCTTCTCATTCCTAGATATCTAGCGATAATTGCTGTAGCTCCTGTACAAAGAGAAGTTACTAAACTTAATCCTATAAACATTATCTGATTGGTAAAACCTACTACGGCAATAGCTGATGTAGATAAGCTATGAGAACCATATCTACCCAACATAATCATATCTACCATACCAAATAAACTACCTAAGAATAACTCTACAAATATAGGCATAGCTAGAGTTAATATCGTTGCTGTTTGTGGAGATTTAAATATCTTTTTCATGCAGATCACTCCAAACATCAGAATTAATGATTAAGTTAGTTGATATTATATAACTATGTTAACATGAAAACTCGCAATTATCAATTAAGCCTTTTCATGGTAGCAATAATAGTATATTATTAATATACACATTTATGAAAGGAAGATTATTTTGAAACTAGGAATTGTAGGATTACCCAACGTTGGGAAAAGCACATTATTTAATGCAATAACAAAATCAGGAGCAGAGTCTGCTAACTACCCATTTTGTACTATTGAGCCAAATACAGGTATGGTAACAGTGCCTGATGAGAGATTAGAGTATTTATCTAGTATGAGTAACTCTACAAAAATTATACCTGCAACTGTACAATTTTTTGACATTGCAGGGCTTGTTAGAGGATCAAGCAAGGGTGAAGGATTAGGTAATCAATTCTTATCTCATATTCGAGAGGTTGAAGCAATTATTCACATGGTTAGATGCTTTGATGATGACAATGTAATACACGTAGATGGATCTGTTGACCCAATTAGGGATATCGAAACCATTCAGTTAGAACTGATGTTAGCAGATTTAGAGCTGTTAGAAAAACGTAAAGTCAGAGTTGAAAAAGGCTTAAAAGGAGATAAGTCACTTCAAAAAGAACTGGATTTGCTAAAGATACTCATAGATTGTTTAGAAAAAGAGAAACCTATTATTTCTTTGGACTTAGAACAAGAACAAAGAAGTATTATCTCAGGGTACAGCTTGTTAACTGCTAAAAAAGTCATTTATGTTGCTAATATAAAAGAAGAAGATGTTTCAGATCAAGGCGAGTCTAATGAGTATTACCAGCAAGTAAAAGATTTTGCAAAAGCAGAAGGAGCAGAAATTGTACCAATAAGTGCTAAGATTGAGGAAGATTTATCCACTCTTAGTGAAGAAGAAAAAAATGAATTTCTTAAAGAGCTCGGAATACCTATGTCAGGCCTAGATCAACTAATAAAAGCTAGTTATCACTTGTTGGGGCTAATTAGTTTTATTACTACAGGAGAAGTTGAAACTAGAGCATGGACTATTACAAAAGGCACTAAAGCTCCACAGGCTGCCGGTAAAATTCACAGTGATATTGAAAGAGGATTTATACGAGCAGAGACCGTAAGCTTTGAAATATT
The DNA here is from genome assembly GCA_012728295.1 of Tissierellia bacterium. GTDB lineage: Bacteria > Bacillota > Clostridia > Tissierellales > Peptoniphilaceae > JAAYFJ01. Next base: position 20,745 of record JAAYFJ010000079.1, read on the forward strand.
AAAAGAATTAGGATCCATGGCAGCAGCAAAAGAAAAGGGATTAGTACGTTCTGAAGGTAAAGAATACGTTGTCCAAGACGGAGATGTTATTCTATTTAGATTTAACGTTTAAAATCTCCAGTTTCTCCTTTATAGAAACGTAATTAGGATTTACAAAGCAATTATAAGCATATACGCCTACACCTGCTTCATTGGCATCAACTAAAGCTTTGCTAAAATCAGAGTCTAGCTCAAAGTGAGGCCGAAAAAATCTTGCATATGGAATTTGAACACAGAAAAAAACTCCAACTCTATATCCTTCTGACTTAGCTAAGATTAGCTCTTTAAGGTGCTTTGTACCTCTTGTGGTTGGTGCTCCAGGAAACATTGCTATGGAATCCTCTTCTAATGTAACTCCTTTAACTTCCACAAACCCTTTAATATCTCCTGATTCATAATAGATATCAAACCTTGAATTCCCATATTTCACTTCCCTTTTCAATATTTCGGGAGCCTTTAGTAGTCCTATTATACTTGGTGATTCTTTTATTTTATTGAATACTAGCTCATTAGGTGATTGAGAGTCAATGTTAATCCAATGCTTATTTTTTTCAATGTGAATAATAGTAAACTTAGTTTTTCTATTATCGTTATTATGGGATTGTAAAACGCATGGCGCACCTTTAATAAATAGCTCTTTTAGTCTTGAAGTATTGGGAACGTGACAAGCTACTTCTTCACCATTAACAAGACAATAAGCTAAGAATCTGTTTGCTCTATATATAAATGTGCCATTAACGATATTTGAATAGTACATTAATACCTCCTAACGAAAGGATAAAAACATGATAATAAAAATGAATAATATTCCTATGGAAACTATAACTGCACCTAAAGATGGACATGGTGATTTATTGTTTAATTACTATGTTTCAGCTAAAGCGCCATATGACAGATGCAAGATGATTGCTAGAATAAAACTACACCCTGGAGATAGCATTGGTCGCCACGATCATAGCGAAGATGCTGAATTGTATTATATCATATCTGGAAATATAGACGTTGAAGATAATGGAGTATGGCAAACTTTATCTGAGGGGGACTTAATATATACCTCTGATGGTGAATTTCATCAAGCTAAGAACAACTCTAATAAAGAAGCTACGATGCTCGCAGTAATTATTAAATAAAAATAAACGCTTGCTAGTTTTACTGATAGCAAGCGTTTATTTTTCTTCTGTTCAATTAGCTAGCTGTTGTTCAGCTATTTTTGAAACCTTAGCTAAGAATATTAGCATAATACTATTTGCTATAGCTGTAGGCATAACTATTCCTATCATACCGGCCATAAATGTAAAAGGTATCCCAACTATTACTAAAGCCGAGGCTAAGAACACTCCACCACTTATTACGGTTCCCAAAAGACCTATTAGAAAAGAACTTGTAGATTTTGATAATTCTTTTAACAATCCATGGTATAAATAAAAAACAAATAATCCAGATACTAGTTTGTCGATAATATTAGGTATTTCTCCTCCTGGAAATCCAGTTGTCAAAGCAGATAAAATACCTGCAGCAAGTGCAATAGAAATTGCTGATTTGATGTCATCTACAATCATAAGTCCAATAAACATAGTAGCTAATAAGAAGTCCGGTTTTACTCCTAAAAACAATGGTGGAACAATATAGTGTAAAACTGTTCCTATTGCTAACAACATTCCTGCTTTTGTGATTTTCTTTGTGTTCATGATTCCAACCCTTTCTAAATTATTATCTTTGAATGAAAATAAAAAACCATTCACTCCGTAAAGGAGCAAATGGTTACATTCGCGGTGCCATCCTTTTTGTATGGATTTCCATACAACTCTTTCAGATACAAACATATCCTAGCCTTGTAACGTAGGCATACGTCTTGGCTACTATAATTCGCCTTGCTCTCATAGACCCATTCACCTCACTCATCATATTGTCTTACACCAACCGACAACTCTCTGGAAATCTGAAATAAGGATACTACTTTCTATTCAAAGATTTATAATAACAATCTACCATAGTACTTTGTCACTGTCAAGTGATATATTATTTTTATTTCGTGAATATTTAACTATTCTTTAAACTTTTTATGATTTGTGATAAACTTACTTTGGCCGCAATCATGTATTAATTGGAGGTAACTATGAATAAAAGCAACTTTTCAACGGGAATGATTAATTTCATTGATAAATCCCCTTCTATGTTTCACGTAACAAATAATGTTATTGAAAAATTAAAGCATAATAATTATGTAGAACTAGATCCAAGAGATGATTGGGTCCTTTCAAAAAACGGAAAATATTTTGTCACTAATTATGGAGAGGGCTTAATTGCATTTGATACTGGGGAATGCCCTGTGAAAAACGGATTTTGTATAATCGGTTCTCATATAGACTCTCCTGGATTCAGGGTTAAGTCAGATAGCAAAATAATATCTGAGAAACACTATGTAAAACTTAATACTGAAGTATACGGTGGCCCTATCTTGTCAACCTGGTACGATAGACCACTTTCTATTGCAGGTAGAGCCGTTATTGATAATAAAGAAAATAATAATATAGAGGTAAAGCTATTTAATATAGACCATAATACTCTGGTTATTCCACAGCTGGCAATACACATGAACCGAGAAGTTAATTCAGGGGTTAATATTAATCCGCAAAATGATACTTTACCACTAATGACTTTAAATTGCGACTTCAATCTTGAAATGGCAATTGCTAATAGTATTAATTGTAATGCTGATGAAATACTTTCTTTCGATGCATATTTATACGATAGACAACCAGGTTGTGTTATTGGAGCTGAAAATGAACTAATTCAAGTAGGCAAATTAGATAATTTAGCAATGGTATATTCTTCTTTGGAAGCACTTATAAATAGTAAACCAACTGCTGGAATAAAGGTTATTGCAATGTTTAATAATGAAGAAATAGGTAGTCTTACCAATAGTGGTGCTGCAAGCCCTTGGCTTAAAGACACTCTCACTAGAATTATTATTGGACTTGGTTATAATGTAGAAAACTTTTATCAAGCCATTTATAACTCTTTTATGATTTCTGCTGACCAAGCTCACGCTGTTCACCCTAATGCTGTTGATAAGCACGATCCAACTCACAGACCTGTTATGGGTAAAGGACCAGTTATAAAGGTAGCTGCAAACCAAAGCTATACTTCTAACGCTGTAACAATAGGTCATTTGAAAAATATTGCATCAATTAACGATATACCAATTCAATTATTTTACAATAAATCGGATGTAAAAGGTGGTTCTACAATTGGTCCAATAAATACAGGCCAATTAAATATGGCTTCTATTGATATTGGAAATCCCCTTCTTGCAATGCACTCAATAAGAGAACTAGGTAGCATAAAAGATAATGATTTGATGTTAAAACTCCTTGTTTCTCTACTGGAAAGTGATAATAAGAGGCCACGCCTATGAAAATAATTTCGTTTAAAAGGCTGATATCAGTTACTTTGGGTTTTATTATAATGGGTTTTGGTCTATACTTCTTTCTGATTCCAGCTAATTTAGCGTCTGGTGGAGTAATGGGTCTTGCAATGATATTAAATAACTTTTTCCCTAAACTTTCCGTTGGAAGTACTATGATGGTATTGAATATTTTCCTATTCATTTTAGCATTTATTGTCATAGGTCGAGATTTTGGTGGGTATACCATATATGCTAGTTTAGGACTATCTGGCTTTATTTCAATAATGGAAAAGTTAATTCCACTGAAAGCTCCTTTGACTAATGATATATTATTAAATTTAATTTTTGGCATTATTATTCAAGGCGTTGGATATGCATTGATTTTCAGAGCAGAAGCATCCACTGGTGGTACAGATATAGTAGCTAAAATAATTAATAAATTCACTCATTTAGAGATAGGAAAATCATTGTTTCTTGCCGACTTTCTAATAATCATTGGCGCAATATACGCTTTTGGAGTCGATTTAGGATTGTATGCCCTTCTTGGAATATTTATCAACTCACTTGTAATAGACCAAGCTATTGCTGGTTTTATTTCAAAAATAAATATGCTGATTATCAGCGAAGAGCATGAGAAAATAAATGAATTCATTATTGTAAAATTAGATAGAGGTTCTACACTATATTCAGCTAGAGGTGGATATTCAAAATCAGATAAAGTTATCATTCAAACGGTTGTTTCAAGAAATGAGTTTATTGAAATAAAAGATTATGCAGAATCTGTTGATCCTATGGCATTTATTGCTGTAAATAAGGTTACGGAAGTTTTGGGAGAAGGCTTTACAAGAGAATTGGAAAGTTAAACTTAACCCCTGAATCATTTTGATTCAGGGGTTTTACTATCATACTATTGAAAATATTAAAATTATTATTCCCAAAATAATTCTATATATGCCAAACGGAATGAAATCATGTGATTTGATATATTCCATAAATTTCTTTATCACTAGGTATGCTACCAAGAAAGAAACTAAGAAACCCACAAGAATTACCATCCATTGAACAAAGCTAAAACCACTGCCTAGCTTTATTAGTTTAAGTAACGTTGCACCAAGCATTGTTGGTATTGCTAAAAAAAAAGAAAATTCAGCTGCTGCTGTTCGGGATACCCCCAGTAAAATACCACCCATGACAGTAGCGGCAGATCTTGAAGTCCCTGGCACCATTGCCAAGCATTGAAACAATCCTATAACAAAAGCCATTTTATAACTAATATTACTTACTTTAGGAATCCACACTGGAGTTGGATTCTTTTTTTCTATTGCGATTATAATTGTCCCCCAAACTATCAGCATTGCTACAACAACTTTCCAAGAAAATAATTTTGCATCAATCCAATCATCTAAAAGAAAGCCTAATACCGCTGCAGGCAATACAGCAATAATTACCTTAGCCCAAAGTCTTAAAATCGATTTATCGCGATTATCCCACGCATCAGATAGTCTACCCTTCAGATTTGTTTGTCCTGTCGCCAAATTTAATTTAAATGGATTTAATCTGTTCCAATATAATACGATTACTGATAGAATAGCACCCAGTTGAATAATAATCATAAAAGCATTTGCAAATTCTTTTGGTTCTAGAGGCAACCATCTTCCAAATAATATCAAGTGGCCTGTAGAACTAATTGGTAAAAACTCTGTTATTCCTTCTATTATTCCTAATATTATCGCATAAATAAATTGCATATTATCTCCTTGTTATTCAAATTTATAGGCAGTAACTTTCGGAACAAGATTATCTAATTTGTCTTTAGCGTACTGCATGGTACAATAACCCAAAAAAGAACCTGCTATATTTACTACATTAGTATAACCCATGTTTTGTAAGAAGCAAATAACATTGTAACTTCTTTGCCCTGTTCTACAATAAATATACACTTCTTCATTAGTCGGGATTTCATTGATCCTTAATCTTAATTCACTCATCGGGATATTAATTGCTTCTAAAATATGCCCCTCTTCAAACTCATCTCGCTCTCGAACATCAATAATGGTCTTTTCTTTATTAATTACTTTATCAAAATCTGATACGGATATTTGTCTAAATCTATTTTCTAGAATATTCATTCCCACTAATCCAGCGTAGTTAACTATATCTTTTGCTGTGCTAAAAATCGGTGAATAGCATAATTCCAGCTGTTTTAAATCTTCCAAAGTACCATTTTTTATAAGTAAAGCAGAGACAACATCCACTCTTTTTACAGCATCACCTTCACCAATAGCTTGTGCACCTAATAACTTGCCTGTCGGTCTTTCAAATAATAGTTTAAAGAAAACAGGACTAGCTCCTTCTAAAACCGATACTTTATCAGAAGGGATAACAAAAGAATAATCATAGATAATATTCAACTGTTTTAATCTTTTCTCACTTAATCCAGTAAACGCAATATTGTAATTAAAAAGCCTTAAAGCTGAACTTCCAATAACCCCTATTGTCCTATCGTAATCACCATTAATGTGATTAGCTGCAATTCTAGCTTCCTTTTGAGCCGGTCCTGCTAGAGCTAATTTTGTTTTTTCTCCTGAAATATGGTGAAAGACTTCTACCGAATCACCAACTGCATAAATACTTGGATCTGATGTGGTAAAGCTCTCATTAACTAGTATTCCTCCTGTTGTCCCTAGCTTTAATCCTGCATCAACCGCCAGCTTAATATCCGGCTTAACACCAATAGCAAATACTACTATATCTGCTTTTATTTCTTTACCAGAGCTCAGTATTATTGAACTTGATGTCACCTTTATTAAACTATCATTGAGGTGTAGATCAACACCTTCATCAATAAGACTCTTATGAACTATAGATGCCATATCAGGGTCTAGTGGAGCTAAAACTTGATTCCCCGCTTCAATCAATGAAACTTTTTTTCCATAGTGAACTAGATTTTCTACTACCTCAAGACCTATGAAACCACCGCCTATTACAGCTATGTTCTTTATTTCAGAACTATCAAGCTTGGATCTTAAGCGTACCACATCTTTTACATTTCTTACGGTATGATAATCAATAAGATCTAAACCCTCAATTTTAGGCACAATTGGCTTTGCACCCGTTGCAATTATTAATTTATCATATGGAATCATCTTCATGCTCATATCTGATAAACAAAGAACTTCAACAAGCTTCTCATCTCTATCCACTCTTATGGCTTCATGACCCGTTAATGCAGTAATATTATAATTGTTGTGAAACTTATCAGGATTCATTAATACCAATTCATCAGCTTCCTCAACAAAACCACCCAAATAATACGGTAATGAGCAATTTGAAAAACTAACATGCTCGTCTTTCTCAACAATAGTGATAATATCTTTTTCAGATAACCTTCTCAGTTTTGTAGCAACAGTTGCACCGCCTGCTACTCCTCCAATGACTACTATTCTCCTACTCATTATTAGCCTCCAAGTGTTTTTGTACATATTCTGCATATGACAGTTTATCTTCAATTTCCAAGTCTTTTTCTCCAGCTAAATACTCAAGATGATGAGTTAGTTCGTGATCTAACAATTCTTGTAGTTTCTCTTTTATTTGATTCTTGTTAACGTATGAATATACTTTTTGTAAGGATCCGTAATAGATCATAATATAAGAGCTCATCCCATCTCTTACATATTCCCCCAAAATATAATAATCATCGGCTAAACGTTTAGGATGAAGCTTTTCTTTTGGAGATAAGTTTACACCACCATATAGATCCCTGAATAATCTTGGATCCATTTCTTCCATAATTTCGTCTAGTATAAATCCTATCTCTTCCATAGAATAAAATTCCATTATCACATTCTCCTATAGATAAAAATCACCAGTTCCAAATTCTTTATATCTTTTTAAATCATATGGAGAGAATACGCCTTTGTCTGTTACAACACCTTTTATTAAATGAGGAGGCACTATATCAAAAGCCGGATACCAACCAATAGTTCCAGGGTGAACATGCTTAACACCATGGCACGATAGAACTTCCTCGGGATTTCTTTGCTCAATTATAACATCACTAATGCTGACATGGTCAATATCTGGTATACCAGTTACAAAATATGGAACTTCATGAAAATGGGACACTATCGCCATTTGATATGTTCCTACTTTGTTTACCACATTACCGTCCATACAAATCGAATCAGCTGCTGATGTAAAAATATCTATTCCCTTATTTTTAATATATGCAGCCACCATGTTATCAGTTATTACTGTGACTTCGATTCCCATGTCAGCAGCTACTGAAGCCGTTAGTCTTGCACCTTGTAAATATGGTCTAGTTTCGGGACATACCAATGAAATGCTTTTCCCATTATTCTTAGCAGTTCTAATCATCATTCCGACTATAGTTTCTCCGAAACATTGTGTCATTATCTTTCCATTTTCAGGTATTAAATCAACTAGGTATCTGGAGACCTCTTCCATTTTATTATACCTTTTTTCTAATTGACTAATATTGTAATCCATGAGCTCGTGCTCAGGATTTTTATTAGATTCAATTGCTTTTTTTATTACGGATAAACACCCATTTACTACCTGTTTCATCCTATGAGTGGTCGTAGGTCTTGCATGTGATAGCCGATATGCAGATTCTTCTAGATATTTCCATGGATTTGGCTCTTTTAGAGATTCCCTGTAAGCCAATATCATCCCCATAGCTGCAGCTGTATATGGTCCAGCACTCTGTGTAACCATATCAGCGATCGCTCTAGCAACTTCATAATGAGTATTACATTGAACAAATGATTTTTCCCTTGGATAAATACGTCTGTCTAAAATACGAACAACACCATTGTCATACCAAGCAACGTTTTCATAAATTAGTAAAAAACCAAGTTCTTTATCAGCCCTCATTTTTATCTCCCTTGACCATAATTCTGAAACCTAGCTAAAACATCTAACATTTCTTCGTGACTTAGAATAGGAACATCTTCCTTGACTTGAAGCGCGTTTATATAAACCTTTGCACAAAACTCAAGTTCTCTGGCAATATCCATTGCTTTTCCTAAAGAGTCTGAATAGCAAATTAATCCATGATGTTCAAGTATAACTGCCTTCCCTTCACCCATAAAATTATGCGCAGCTTCAGCTAGCTCTATAGTCCCGAAAGGCCTATAAGGCGCTATAGGAACTTCCTCTAATCCTGAGGAAGCTACAAGATAGTGAATTGCCGGCAAAGCTTTACCTAAACATGCTAAAGTAGTCAAATATGGCGAATGAGTATGCACTACAGCATTACAATTTTCTCTATTCTCATATAATATGGAATGCATTGACCACTCACTCGATGGTTTATTCCCCTCTAAATCATAGTTTCCATCGAAAGATGTTTTCACAATATTATCTGCAGTCAATGTTGAGTAGTCCATCCCTGAAGGAGTTATATACATGCTGTTGTCACCAGGAACTCTTACGCTAATATTACCACCTGATGCCGTAGTTAAGCCCTCTTTTATCATATTATTCCCATATATAATTATCTGTTTCTTAAAATCTGTCAATTTCATATTATTTAGACTTTCTTAATATTTTTCTACTGATTTCTGAAACTTTTTTACAACCAGTCATTAACATGGTGTTTTTGAAATCGTTTACTAAATTGTCTATATAGACTTTTACTCCTTCTGCACCTGCTCCATATGCTGCTACAGCCATTGGTCTGCCTATTAAAACAGCATCTGCCCCTAAAGCCAATGCTGTGGCAATATGTGCTCCCGTTCTAAAACCACCATCTACAATAATCGTCATATCTTTTCCAACTGCGTCAGCTATTTCAGGCAAAACCTCTATCGTTGATGGCGTCAAATCTAATACTCTTCCTCCGTGATTAGAAACTACAATGCCTGAAGCTCCAGCCTCCTTTGCTGCAATTGCACTTTCAACAGTCATTATTCCTTTCACAATAAATGGTACTCTTAATTGGCTAACAATTTTTCTTAATTCCGATGTAGATTTAGGCCCTAATTTTTTTCCTGATGCACTAATAAAAGGAAGACCTGCAGCGTCAATATCCATTGCTATTGCTGGTGTATTAGATTTGATGGCCAATTCTAATCTTGTTTGCATTTCATCTAATGGCCAAGGCTTAATAGTAGGAATTCCAAATCCATTAATATCATTTACAGCTCTAAGTGGTTCTGTAAAGAAATCTAAAGATATTCCATCTCCTGTCCACCCTATTAAACCACCCTCAGCACATCCTTTAACAATTGCGCTAGTATATTCATAATCTGTTAGATGATCCCCAAAACAAGCTTTTAAACCTCCTATAGGAGCTGCCATAATAGGAGCACGCAACTTTATTCCTAGTATTTCGGTTTCAGTGCTAATTTCCCCTTCTTCATATATTAAATCCATATTTAATTTGTAGGATTGCAATGATTCATAGTTCCTAATAAAACTCATGCCTGTTCCCTTGCCGCCAATCCCAGGTACTTCACCTTTGCATATTTTTCCATTACATTCAGGACAAACCCTGCATGTAAAGCCATTAATTGATCTTGCAGTATCTCTTATGTCTTTTAAGTTCATTTTTCACCCTCCTTGAAACATTATAACAGATTATATCACCTATTCAAATTTTGGATATTCATAAATTATTATCTATTAAAATATGATAATATATACCAAAGGAGGATTAATATGATTACTTTGATTACTGGCACAGGAGCAGGATTTGATAATGGTGAGTTTAAGTCCATTAACACTAAATATGGAGATGTTTGCTATTTAGAAACAACTATTAACGAACAACAATATTATGTTATTCCAAGACATGGTATTGGACACAAAATAGCTCCTAATAAAATTAACTACAGAGCAATAATTAGTGCGTGCTCTATGCTTGAATCCAATGCTGTTATAGGAATATGCGCAGTAGGCTCATGTCATAATGATTATAAGCCAGGAGACATTGCTCTTCTAACTGACTTTATTGATATGACAAAAAGCAGAGAGTCAACTTTCTATGGTGATGAAGATTTAAGACACATATCTATGGACGACCCTTATAGTGATTCTTTGAACAGCATATTAATTAACTCTGCGAATTCATTAAATATTAACATTCACAGTGATTGCATATATGTTTGTACAGAAGGACCACGCTTTGAAACAGCAGCTGAAATAAAATTCTATAATGCTATAGGTGGAAACGTTGTAGGTATGACTAATTACCCTGAAGTTTCTCTGGCAAGGGAATTAGGATTAAACTATGGGGCCATTTCTGTTGTTATCAATTGGTGCACTGGCTTTTCTGGAGAGAAAATATACATAGATGAAAATTCAGTAAGCAATTCTATGAGCAAAGTCTTTGCAATTATTTCAAATGCAACTCCAAAATTAAGTTCTTTTATTGTGAATAGACCCCCAGTTTTTATTTAATAACTATATATACAATAAAGCCTCTAAATCTTCATTAGATTTAGAGGCTTTATTGTATATATTATTATATCTAGTTTTTTTTAGCCTTCTCTGTTGATCTAAGTTTATAAATAACAACTCCCAAAACTATCATTAGTATACTAATAACCTGAGCAATTCTTAACGGGCCTAACATCAAACTATCAGTTCTAAGCCCCTCAATTAAGAATCTACCAATTGAATATCCTACAAGATAGACTGAAAATATTTGACCATCAAAGGATTTCTTTTTCTTTAAGAAAAAGTATAGAATAACAAAAATTCCCAAATCCCAAATAAACTCATAGAAAAAAGTCGGATGGACATTTATTCCATTAACACTAATAGCCCATGGCAAATTAGTAGGCCCACCGTGAGCTTCTCCATTTGCATAATTTCCCCAGCGACCTATTGCCTGGCCAAGTATTAAACTTGGTGAAATAATATCCGCCATTTGCCAAAAGGAAATTCTCTTTAACCTACAATAGATTAATCCTGCAATGACGGCACCAATTATACCTCCATGAATTGCAAGACCGCCTTCTCTTATGTTAATAATCTCTGAAATGTTCTGTGCATAGTAATCCCACTTAAAAACAACATAATAAAGTCTAGCCCCTATAATTGCAGAAGGTATCATCCATAGCATAAAATCCATAAATGTATCTTCAGAAATTAATTGATATTTTTCAGTTTCTTTAATTGCTAAAAATATTCCAATCGCCATGCCCATTGCAATCAACAAGCCATACCATCTGATTTCAAAGCTACCAATCGTAAAAGCTACGGGATTCATTTGTCACTTTCCTTATTTATTATAGTCAAAGTTCTACTAGTTCCCAATCTATCAGCGCCAGCATTTATTAGCGATATGGCATCTTCATAGGTCCCTATCCCTCCTGATGCCTTAACTTGGCAATTGTCCCCAACTGTTTCTGCCATTAACTTTACATGTTCTACTGTTGCGCCTCCAGAGCCAAAGCCCGTAGACGTTTTTACAAAATCAAGATTAAACTCCACAGCCAATTTACAAGCTTCTATAATTTGCTCATTTGTCAAATAACAAGTTTCAATAATCATTTTTATCAATGCTTGTCCATTCACTTCATTTACGATACTTTTAATGCAGTCTCTCACTAAACTCATATTTCCAGACAAAAATGCTCCCACAGCCAAAACAAAGTCAATCTCGTCCGCACCGTCTTCTATTGCTTTTCTTGCTTCAAATCCAATTGCTGCAGGAGAACTTGCTCCTAATGGAAAACCTACAACAGTACAGACCTTAACATCTGAGCCATCAATACATTTTTTCGCATGTTTAACATATATTGGATTTACACATACGGCAAACAATCTGTTGTCAACCGCTTCTTTGCATAATAGTTCAATATCTTTTTCTGTTGCTGTAGCTTTTAATAATGTGTGGTCAATGTAATTACGTAAATTTATCATACTCACCTCTGAATTATATATTTTTCTTTATTGTTCCACTTATTGCCTAATATTTTAAGTTCCTTTAGTACATCCTGTCTGTTTGCTACTTCAAAACTATCAGTCTTAGATATGCAATATTGACCTATAAAATCAAAATTACAAGCTCTAAAAAAGTAATCCGCAGTCAATCTTGCTCCAGTGAATTGATTAAATTCAAATGGTGCTCCTCCATTAGCCAATAAATATGCTGGCCTAGATTTATTTCCTGGTCCATTTTTCATTAATTCATATTTTTGAGACCAATATACTTGAGTTCTATCTATAAGTTTTTTTGCTTCTCCAGGGATACCATTGAAGTATATTGGAGTAGCTAGCAACATACAGTCTGCAGTTGGAACCTTTTCGTAAAACCTCTCCATATCATCTGATACAGCACATTTACCTATTTTAGCACAAGCGCCACATGCTAAACAACCTCTGATATTCATTTCACTAGGAACAAAAATACTAATATCGTCTGCATCCATGCCCTCCAAAAACGCATTAAGCATGGTATAAGTGTTTTTACGATTTCTAGCACTCCCCATTATTGCCAAGACATTCATACTTACCTACTTTCTACTTCCCAATCAACATATTTAAGTCCATAAGACTATTTTGAAGTGTAATAAGATTGTTTAAAGCGTCGTAGTAATGAGTATTCAAAAACTTTTCATCATATATCAGATGAGATTTTCTTACCAATGAACTAAATTGCTCATATACTTCCGCTAATTCTGACTCTAATTCAATACGTTGAGCATCAGGATTTACTACTTTCATATTGTCAACAAAAACTTCTTTCCCCTTGATGTTGATGATTTCCCCCATTGATGGAACATGGGTTTTAATCGAAAATCTATCTTCTATTACTTGAGCCAATTCGTTAGCTGGGTCAGGTTCCCCATGAACAATGAATACTTTTTGCGGTAGTTTTTCAAAACCCTTAATCCAATTAAGTATTCCAGGTTGATCAGCATGCGCTGAAAATCCATGCAAGTCATAAATCTCAGCATTTACATCTACAACTTCACCTAATAGTTTAACTTGTTTGACACCCTCAACAAGCATTCTTCCCAATGTACCTTCCGCTTGATAACCTACAAAAACTACGGAGTTTTTATTGTTCCATAGATTATGCTTTAAATGGTGTCTAATTCTTCCAGCATTTGCCATTCCACTAGCAGATATTATTACTTTTGGAAATGGACTAGAATTTAGAACTTTTGATTCTTCTACCGTTTTCACATAAAACAAATTTTCAAATTGAAAAGGATTTTCGCCATCTAGGATATACTTTTTTGCTTCTTCATCAAACGCTAAAGAATTCCTTTGGAAAACTTTTGTAGCTTCCACAGCCATTGGGCTGTCAATATATATTGGTATTTTTTGTGAATAATCATCCAGGTGTGCATAATGTTTGTTAAGCATATATATTAATTCTTGGGTTCTCTCCACTGCAAAAGCAGGAATAATTACAGAGCCACCTCTTTGTGTAGTTTTTCTAATAATTTCTATTAATTGCTGAACATCATGATCTAATGGGTCATGAGTTCTGTTCCCATAGGTGGATTCTAAAACCAAATAGTCAGCTGACTCTATCACAGTAGGATCCTGTAAAATCGGTCTATTTGGCATTCCTAAATCACCAGAGAAAACAATTTTGTGCTCGCTATTATTTTCAGTATAATATATTTCAATTATCGATGACCCGAGCATATGCCCAGCATCTCTAAATCTAAATCTAATTTCATCACTTATAGTAATCCATTGATCATAAAGATGTGGTACAAATAAGTTTAGAACGCCCTCTGCATCTTCTGTAGTATAAAGTGGCTCAAGCATTGGCTGACCGATTCTTTGACGTTTTTTATTTTCCCATTCAATGTCATTTTCTTGGATAAAAGCAGAGTCTACTAGCATCACCCTACACAGTTCTGTAGTCGGCTTTGTCGCATAAACATTGCCCTTAAATCCATTTTTATAAAGTAACGGCAGCCTACCACTATGGTCTATGTGGGCATGAGTTAAAATAACAAAATCTAAGGATGAAGGATCGAAAGCAAAGGGATCCTTATTTAATTTTTCTATTGATGGACTGCCTTGAAACAGACCACAGTCTACCAAAAATCTTTTGTTTCCGTGCGTTACAAGATACAAGCTACCTGTAACCATTTGAGCGGCGCCAAGAAATTGTATATCCATAATTATGCCTCCAAAGAATAATTGAATTTTGAGGTTCGTAAGAAAGTATCTATGTCCTCTCTTTTATCTAACATCTGAATCATCGCGTTCATATCTCTAATGTCGCCCATTAATATTACTCCTGTTAATACACCATTTGTAGAAAATACTTTTTTTAGAGTTCCATTTTCTCTGTATGAATGTACTTTGTCCCACTTTTTAACATCTCCAGCTGAAAATACATTAATGTCTCCAATTTGCAAGCTTGTGAATATCTTAGGTTTCTCATAATTTCTGTTGGCTCCTGCCATAAAAGCTCCTGCTACTTTACCTTGTTCGTTCCCGGAAGTCCATAGTCCAATATTTTGCCCATTAAACTCGCAGATATCTCCAGCAGCATAAACTCCTTCGCAAGTTGTCTCCATTTTTTCGTTTACAATTACACCTCTATCAACTTCAACCTGGGTGTTCATAACTAATCCGATATTTGGTCTTACACCAGTTGAAATTAATAACATATCAACACGAAGCTCAGAACCATCAGATAGCTCAACTGAACTAACACCTTCAATGCCTTTAATTTCATTTATTGATACATTGGTAAGTAAATCTATGCCTTTTGACTTTACAAGCTCATTTAAAATCAATCCTGTTTCTTCATCTAATTGTCTATCTAATAAGTAAGCAGATGAATTTATTACCACAACTTCTTTTCCTAGCTCTCTAAACGACCAAGCAGCTTCTAGCCCCAATAGTCCCCCGCCTAATACTGCTATTTTGTTTTTTCCTTCTACGTATTCAGAAATATTCAGTAAATCATCAACTGTTCTCAATGCAAAAACACCAGGTAATTGTTTTCCTTTGATGGGAGGAATAAAAGGTCTGCTACCTAAAGCTAATAATAGTTTCTTATATGCTATTGTCGTTCCATCATCGAGTTTTGCAATTTTATTATCAAAATTGACATCAATAACTATTTTTTTCAAAATAACGTCAATGTTATTCTCTAGGTACCAACTATCATCATTCACGCTAAAGCTATCATCAATACCTTTCGCTAAACAAGAAGAAAGTTTAATTCTATAGTAAGTATTCCTACTTTCGCCAGAAACAATGGTTATAGAGCTTTCTTTATCGTGTTTTCTAAATTCTTTTGCCGCGGAATGACCAGCTATTCCATTACCTACAATAAGTACATCTGTCTGCTTCATATAAGTACCTCCTTAAGAATTTATACTAATAACCTCCTATAAGCTAATACCCGAAAGACTCATCCTATAATCAGATGATGTTTCGGGTATTTATGGCTATTCCTCACTAGACAACACATGCGTCCAGATTCTATCATATTCTTTTATTACATCTTTTGTATCATGAAAAACTTCACATTTTTCTAGCATTTCGTCATTAGGATATGCTATGGTAGAATTTTTATATTCTTCTGGGAGTAGATTCATGGCATCGACAAAGGGTGTCGAATATCCGTATACGAACATAGTGTTTTTATATGCAATTTCTGGAGAAGATAAAAACTCAATTAATTTTAGTGCACCTTCATAGTTTTTCGCTTCTTTAGGTACCACCCACGCATCAACCCAGATGTTGGTCCCTTCCTTAGGCAACACGTATTTCAAATTAGAGTTTTCATCGTTCATTAAATATGCATCACCTGAATATACTACACCTATTGGGGCATTGCCCGCTAAAATCATATCTCTTGCCTCATCGCCAAGATAAGCATAAACTAAGTGTTTCTGTTCTATAAGAGCATTCTTAGCTTCCTCCAGTTCGTCTACATTAAAAGTATTCATTGAATAACCTAAATGCTTCAAAGCGACAGCAATTGCATCTCTTTGATTGTTAGGCATTATAACTTTATTCTCGTACTCTTCATTCCACAAATCTGAATAAGAATCAATTGGATTATTTATCTCAGTTTCATTGTAAATAATGCCTAAAGTTCCCCAAAAATAAGGAACAGAGTATTTGTTCCCTGGGTCATAATCAAGGTTTTCAAACTTTGGATCTAACTTAGGAATGCTAAATTTTGAATAATCTAAAGCTTGAATTAAATCTTCGCTAATCATCCGCTCAATCATGTAATCCGAAGGGCAAATAACATCATATTCTCCCTTACCTTGTTTAACTTTAACATACATATCTTCATTGGTACTAAAATAATCTACTACGACTTTTATTCCTGTCTCCTTGGTAAATTCCCTTAAAAGAGACTCATCCATGTAGTCTCCCCAAGTGTAGAGATTGATAGTGCTTTGGCTGTCCGTTTGGTTATTGCTACATGAAGTACTTGCCAATAATATTGTTAGCACAATTAGTAAAACGATTTTATTTTTCAATTAATTTCCCCTTTCTATCTCCATTAGAACGTTTGTTAATAATCAAAAGCAAAATAAGCAAACTTCCAAACATAATCGTCGATAATGCATTGATTGATGGGTTAACACCCCTCCTTGCCATAGAGTAAATAGTAATACCTAGATTTGAAATTCCATGGCCCGTGTTAAAAAAGCTAATTACAAAATCATCAATGCTCAAAGTAAAGGCAATAAGCATTCCCGTTACAATCCCGGGCAATATTTCCGGTAGAACTACTTTTCTCAAAGCCATCATAGGTTTTGCACCTAGATCCATAGCCGCCTCTAGAAGATTTTGGTCCATTTGATTTAGTTTAGGATAAACACTTAATAATACATAGGGTGTGCAAAATACAATATGAGATAGAATCATAGTAGATAGTCCTAATTTTATTTTTAGTATTCCAAAAAGAGACATAAGACTAACTGCTATTACTATATCTGGATTTACCACAGGTATCTGATTTAATGCCAAAGCTGCCCTTTTAAGTGAAGGTTTTGAATAATAGATTCCCAGGGCTGCTAAAGTGCCTAATATGGTAGATGCTATAGTTGCAACAATTGCAACTATTAAAGTATTATATAAAGCATTTAATACTTGTTCATTATGAAATAGATCAATATACCATTTTAATGTGAATCCAGACCAGCCCCCCCTTAAACGTGAAGCATTAAAGGAATATATTATTAATATCAATATAGGAGCATATAGAAAAACAAATATTAACCATGTATAAACTTTGCTAATCTTGTCTTTTACCATAATTCACCCCCAACTTGCCTGCCGTCCTTGTTAAATTTTTTCAACAATATTAATCCTAGTATAATAAATAGTATCAAAACAAGACTCATTGCGGATCCAAAATGCCAATCTCCTGTAAATCTAAACTGTTGCTCAATGAGGTTCCCAATTAGATTATATTTATTTCCTCCTAGTAAGTTAGATATAACAAATGTGCTTAAAGCTGGAATAAATACCATTATTATTCCAGTAGCAATTCCAGGAAGGCTCAATGGGAACACAACTTTAGTAAAAACTATTCTGTCATTAGCGCCTAAATCTCTAGCTGCCTCCAATAGATTATTATCAATTTTTACTAATACAGAATATATTGGCAATACCATAAAAGGTAAAAAGTTATATATCATTCCCAATACAATTGTAAAGTTCTGATAAAGAAGATTTACTTGACCCAAGCCCAAGAATATCATAAGTTTATTTATTGGACCATGAGTTGACAATAATGTTAACCATGCATAAGTTCTCAATAAAAAATTCATCCACATAGGAATCATAAAAAGCAAAATAAGAATATTTCTTGTTTTAGGAGATTGTTTTGCAATATAGTAAGCTACAGGATATCCCAATATTAAACAATATAGTGTAGAAGCAAATGAAATGCTTATAGATCTCCACATTACATCTAAATATATCGGTTCGAAAAACTTCTTAATATGGTCTAAGCTAAAAGTTATGTTGCCAATTTCCATACCTTGTCCAGGTGTAAAAGCATATAGAACAATGACTATAAGTGGAACTACAACAAACAACAATAACCATGCATAGTAAGGATATGCAAATTTTCTCATTAAATCACCTTCTTCATGATATGAATGTTGTCAGGTATTACATCTATGCCAACGCTCTGTCCAACTTCATATGCTAAAGTTGAATGCACAATCCACATATTTTGATTCGTTTTTATCTCAATTTCATAGTGCACACCTTTAAATATTATTGAACTTACTATACCGTCAATTTTTCCTAATCCCGGTTCTTTTATTTCAACATCTTCAGGCCTTACAACTACATCTACTATTTCATTGGTTGAAAATCCCTTATCTACACAGGGGAACAATGTACCACAAAATTGAACCTGACAGTCTTCAGGCATAATTCCGTCCATAATGTTAGCCTCACCTATAAAGTCAGCTACAAACGAGTTCTTTGGCTCATTATATATATCTATTGGAGAACCTATTTGTTGTATTTCACCCTGGTTCATTACTACTACTTGATCACTCATCGTCAATGCCTCTTCTTGATCATGAGTAACATAAATAAAAGTAATTTGAACTTGTTTTTGAATCTTTTTTAACTCCACTTGCATTTCCTTACGCAGCTTTAAATCTAATGCTCCAAGCGGTTCATCTAATAAAAGCACTCGCGGTTCATTAGCAAGTGCCCTTGCAATTGCTATTCTCTGTTGTTGTCCACCACTTAAAGAGTCTACCGTTCTATTACCAAAGCCTTTTAAATTGGTGAACTCAAGCATTTCTGCAACTTTATTCTTAATATATTTATCGTCTTTTTTCTTAATCTTAAGACCAAATGCAATATTGTCTGCTACATTTAAATGAGGAAATAAAGCATATTTTTGAAAAACTGTATTAATCTTTCTATTATATGGTGGAGTTTGAGTTATATCCTTCCCCTCAAAAATTACCTGTCCTTTAGAGGGACTTGTAAATCCACCAATTATCCTTAAAGTCGTGGTTTTTCCACAGCCACTTGGACCTAGTAAAGTTAAAAATTCATTAGCTTTAATTTGAAGGTTAATGCTTTTTAAAACCTCATCATTTCCATATTTTTTTTGTATGTTTTTTAATTCTACTTCAAATTTTTCCATAGCTACCTCCTAGAAAAGCGGTGGATTGCAAACCCAGATTACTCTTGAATTCTTTTTTGATATATTTTCTAAAAAATGTTTATCTTTAGCTCTATAATAAAATGAGTCGCCTGAATTTACCTTCCACTGTTCATCTCCTAAATGAAATATCACAGTTCCATTTAATACATATCCAAAAAACTCTCCTTCTTCAGGAGGCAATTCCATGGTTTTTCCACCTGAAAACAAATCTATTAGGACTGGTTCCATAGCATTTTTTTGTGCATTAGGAACTACCCAGGTCATATCGTATCCTAATTCTTCGTTGGTAGAAACATATTGATCATCTTCAGAAAAAACCAACCTATTATCACCATCTTCAGAAAAAAAGTCTTTTAGATTTGATCCTAGAGCTTCTAGCAAATCGCTTAAAGTAGTAATTGATGGGGATGTCAAATCTCGTTCGACCATAGATATAAAACCCTTCGTCAATTCGCTACGGTTTGCTAATTCCTCTTGAGTCAAACCCTGTGTTAATCTTAAGTTTTTAATTTTATTTCCTATTTCCATAACATCACCCAGTACAATATATTAAATAAATTATTTAGAATACTAAACAAATATAATTATAGCATGTATTTGATAAGGGTCAACATTATTTTTAATATTAATTGCAAAAGCACCGTAAAACACAGTTTTACGGTGCTAATATATTAATTAAACAATGCAAGTAGGTAACCATATCCTGCATCTTTCATTTCTTCTAAAGGTATGAATTTCAGTGCAGCTCCATTTATGCAATATCGAAGCCCACCTCTATCTACTGGCCCATCATTAAATACATGTCCCAAATGAGAATTTGCGTCTACGCTTCTAACTTCCATTCTAACCATACCATGAGAGTAATCTTCGACATATTCAACGCTGTTTTTAATTGGCTTCACAAAGCTTGGCCAACCACAACCAGATTCAAATTTATCTTCTGATGTAAACAAAGGCTCTCCAGAAACAATATCTACATATATACCTTTAGCTTTGTTTTTATTGTAAGGATGTGAAAATGGTGGTTCTGTACCATTCTTTTGAGTAACTACATATGACATCTTGTCCAGTTTAGATATTTTATTATCCCAACTCATGCTACTCTCCTTTAATTAAAGACCATATATCGTTAGTGAATTGAACAGGGTCCTCTACCTCTAGTCCTTCTAGCATTCTAGCTTGTTGATACAATACTCTGGAAACTGCTTCAAAATCCTCTTTGTTATCAGGCTCAATGGAACTCAGTTTATTAAACGCTGGATGATTAACATTTACTTCCAGAACTTTTTCAGCATTTAACCTATGCCCTTCTGGAGCTTGTTTAAGGATTTTTTCCATTTCTATAGATATTTCTCCTTTAGCTGTTAAACATGAGGGCTCTTCACCTAAGTCATCAGAAGCTACTACTGAAACTACTTTATTATTCAGTGCTTTTTTTATTTGATCCAATATATCAATATGTGTTTTGTTTAATTCTTCTTTAGACTCTTTTTCCTTATCGCTTAACCATAGGTCATCTTGAGATTGTACAGAAACAAATTCTTTGCTATCAAATGCATGCATTGTCTTAATAGTGAATTCATCTATATCCTCATAAAAAAATAATACAGGATAGTCCCTTTCCAGCATTCTTTTTACTTGAGGTAAGCGATTTATTTTTTCCCTGGAGTCCCCGTTAGCATAATAAATCTTATCTTGGTCAGGTGCCATTTTCCCAAGGTACTCTTTTAAGGTAATAGGCTTATCAGAGCCTGACCAATGGAAAACTAGTAGATCTTGAATAATATCCTTCGCCATTCCAAATGTTGAGTAGATTCCAAATTTTAACTGACGACCAAATTGATCAAAGAACTCATTGTATTTATCTCTATTATTTATTTGCATTAGCAGTAGTTCTTCTTTGATTTTATCGTTAATTCGTTTAGCTATCACCTGTAGTTGCCTGTTTTGTTGTAGCATTTCTCTTGAAATATTAAGAGAAATATCCTCGGAATCTACAACCCCTTGAATAAAACTAAAATAATCAGCCAATAGCTCAGGACATTTGTCCATTATCATCACTCCGCTGCTGTATAGGGATAAACCCTTTTCATATTCAGGAGCATAATAATCTAATGGAGCTTTTTCAGGCACAAACATTAATGATTTAAAACTAATTACACCTTCGATGCTCTGGTGAATAGTAGCTAAAGGACTGCCATAGCCATAATGATTTTGTCTATAAAATTCTTCATAATCACTATCTGACAATTCAGATTTGTTTTTTCTCCATAATGGTACCATGCTATTAATAGTATTCTCTTCTTCTCCTGATGCAAGAACAATTGGGTACCTAATGTAATTGGAATACTTTTCGATTAAGTGCTTCAATTGTGACTCATTTAATAGCTCGCTATAATCGTAATCATCATCATTTTCTTTGAGGTAAAGTGTCACAACTGTGCCTGGATTTGATTTATCTGAAACGTCAATATCATAGCCTTCTATTCCTTCTGATGTCCATTTAGAGCTATTGCCATCTCTACGGCTTTTGGTCTCAACGATAACTTTATTCGCTACCATAAACCCAGCGTAAAAACCAACTCCAAATTGACCAATTAATTCTGCAGTTTCTTCATCTGTAAGATTTTGTTTGAAATTTAAAGACCCACTACTGGCAATAGTACCTAGATTATCTATTAATTCAGCCTCTGTCATTCCAATTCCATTGTCTTCAATAGTTATTGTTCGATCTTCTTTATTTGATGAAATTCTTATTTTATATTCTCCTGCTTCAGGTAATAGTAAATTACCTCTACCGCCTTCTATAAATGCCTTATCAATTGCATCTGAAGCATTTGATATAAGCTCTCTTAAAAATATTTCGTGATTTGTATAAATTGAGTGAATCATAAGATCCATTAAACGCTTAGATTCAGTTTTAAATTCAAATTGCATTATATCTCCCCCTAATATATTTTATAAACATGATAACATTAAAGGTCAGATAAAGTCAAGTTTCTTCTTTCGCTAAGCCAAGCTTTTTTATTTCTTAATAAATCATTAAATTTTGACATATATAGGGTTATATCTCTATAATTGGTAAAACTATCAAATCTCCCTCTATTATCAAATACTTTAGAAACGGATCCAGCCCCAACTGCTATAATATCGCATACCTCTTCCATCATTGCAATATTATATATGTTGACATGACCGTCTTTTGAATAGCCAATATTTTCTAAGTTTCCAAGAATTTGTTTTTGTCTATAGAGGTAATATGGAAGATAACCTCTATCGGTTACATATTCATATGCTACTTGCGCGTAATCATTACTATCCTTGTTGTTATAATGATAATTCGACTTTAGTTGCGCTCCTTTTTTTACTGCTAGCATGTGTACTGTAAGGTTTTCAGGTTTTAATGCATCCATATCCATTAATGATTTTTTAAAAACAGAGATATTTTCACCTGGTAAACCACCTATTAAATCACTATTTATAGTTTTTATCCCAGCTTCTCTTGCTATAAAAAAAGATTTTTCTAAATCGTAAAAAGCATGTGTCCTTCCGATTCTTTTTAAGGTTTCTGTATTAGATGTTTGTGCATTAAGGCTAATTCTATTGCTATACATAGCTATAGTATTTATCTTTTCTCTATCTAGAGTATCCACCCTTCCTGCCTCAAATGTTATCTCACTAACCTTAGGGAAAATACGATGTAAGTACTCCATAAGCTTGTTAATCTGCTTAGCACTTAGAACTGAGGGCGTTCCCCCACCTATATATATCGATTCAATAGATGTATTGTTATAATAACCTATTATAGAGTCTATCTCATGTTCCAAAAAGTTAATGTAGGGGTCTAAAAGACTTTCTTTCCCTTTTATAGGAGTTGAGGTGAAGCTACAATAACTACATATGCTTGGGCAAAATGGAATGTGTATATATAAGCAATATTTTTTGATTTTTAAATTATTTTTATATGGTTCTTGTAGATCAGAAATTTGGACAATCAATTTTGCTTTAGAGGGGTTAATCATATAATCATTAGTCAATATATCATATATTTCAACTTGATTATTATTTTCTTGCCTTAACCTATCTACTAACTTCCCTGGCCTTACTCCCGTCAATATTCCCCACGGTAGACTTCTACCAGAAAATTTACTAAAAACATCATATGCAAATCGTTTAAATTCAAACTGATTCTCTACAACCTCAATATATCCTTGTCCATTAATAGTTATTTGTATTGTTCCATCTTCATATGAAAAGTGGGTTTTTGGGCCATTATTATGAAAAAATGCCTTATACAATTCTTCAATGGATAATCTATTAAAAGGTGCATAATATTCAATATTCATTAAACTATCCTTTTCTAAAAACAATAAACCCCTACTAATGTAGGGGTTTTAATGAGTATAACTAAATTAAAATAAACTTTAGAACAAACAATACTGCTAAAATGTACATCATAGGAGAAACTTCTTTTCCTTTGCCAGTTAATAATTTTAGCAATACATAAGATACCATTCCAAATACAATACCATCGGCGATACTGTATCCGAATGGCATCATAATAATTGTAAGAAATGCAGGAATAGCTTCTGTAAAGTCATTTAGTTCAATATCCTTTATTGGACTTATCATAAAAAGTCCAACCAGAATTAATGCTGGTGCTGTGGCTGCTGATGGTATGATTCCAAAAATTGGAGCAAAAAACAACGCTAATACAAACATTATTCCAGTAAAAACAGATGATAATCCAGTCCTGCCTCCTTCAGCAACCCCTGCTGAGGATTCAACATAAGTTGTAACTGTAGATGTTCCTAGACATGCTCCAAATGTTGTTGCAACGGCATCTGCCAATAATGCTTGTTTTACTTTCGGTAAACGTCCTTCTTCATCTAACATTCCAGCTTTGGAAGAAACTCCAATAAGAGTTCCAATAGTATCAAAGATATCTACAAATAAAAATGAGAAAATAACTAGTAGCATATCCATTGAAAAAATATTTGTCCACTCAAACTGCATAAAAATTGGTGCAATTGATGGCGGCAATTGCGCGATTTTAGATGGCAATGAAGTAACGCCCATGGGAATGCCAATTAAAGTTGTGATTATTATCCCAAAGAATAAAGCTCCTTTGATTTTTTTTGCTAATAATATTCCTGTGATTATTAATCCAATTAAACATAGAAGTGGCGCTGGTTGTGTTATGTCTCCCAGTGTAATTACCAGTCCCCCTGGATTAAATCCCATTGTTCCATCTTCTAAAGGAAGTCCTTTACCGGTGCTTGCAATACCAGCATTAATAATTCCTATTAAAGCAATGAACAAACCTATTCCCACTGAAACTGCTTTTTTCAAGTTATTAGGTATAGAATTGAAAATTGCCTCCCTTACATTGAAAAATGATAGTACAATAAAAATAATACCTTCTAGAAAAACTGCCGTCAACGCAAATTGCCAGCTATGACTCATCTTAAAAACAACGCTATAGGTAAAGAAAGCGTTTAAACCCATTCCTGGTGCTAAAGCAAATGGGTAATTCGCAAGAAACGCCATCAACAGAGTACCTATTACTGCTGCTAAAGCTGTCGCTGTAAAAACACTATCCCATGGCATGCCAGTTTCGGATAGAATGCTAGGGTTGACCGCTAAAATATAAGCCATGGTCATAAAAGTTGTAATCCCAGCTAATAGTTCTGTCTTTACATCAGTGTTGTTTTCTTTAAGTTTAAAAGTCTTTTCTAGAAAACTTGACGAATGATTGTTTTCCATAATTTCCTCCTTTTATAATTATTTAACATATTCATTTTATATTATTGTTTGTTTTATTTCAATATTAACGGAACTTTTCTTTGTATATTAAAACTATTGTAAATTATGTGCTATAATGAATATATTGATAATATAATGTTTAGAGGTGTTTTATGAATTTTGGAGAAGCAATTAAAACTTTTTTATTCTTAGGAGACATTAAAATGGTGGATGTGGCTGATCTACTTAGTTATGATCCAAGCTACATTTCTAAGTGGATAAGCGGTAGCTATCTGCCAAATAGAAAATCGATTGATTTAGTACTGACTAAATGCTCTCACTATTTTGCAGAACACATCTTAGCCTCTCAAAAAGAGATTTATTGGCCAGCTTATTTCCCCGGTAGCGATGTGCCAGAGTACATTAATAACTACCACGATATGCAGAACTTTATTTTTAAGTACTTAATTGCATCATATAATCAAAGTAATAAAGAAATTAACGCAATTTCTAACAGAGAAAATCCACATTATGCCCCCAGAAATGTATTTAGCTCTTACAGTTTAGATGAAGTAACATTGGCTGTACATGATCAGTGTACAAATGCAACCAATAAGTTTGCAACGCTAAATATAATATCTACGCTACCAATAGACGATTTGAAGAAAGTGATAGAGAGTCACGCTAAGTCATATTGCATGATGTTTAGATCAAATACTGTTCATCTTAGACATTTTTGTAATCCAGATGATGATACCACAGAGCAGGTAATTAAGTTAAATGAAATTCTAAAGAGTCTAAAGACAATTAACCCAAATTCTACTATTGAGGTAAATATCAAACCAAAAAATAGTGGTGAATTTATCCTAGTTCAAGGGTGCTTTTTGATATATAGGCAGATTGTATTAGACGCCCCCTTGTATTTTATGTTAAATGATCAAAAATCAATAGAGTTTTTTGGTGATAGAATTGTACATTATCCTTATGATGATGAAAAAATTATAGAAATAAACGATGAATATGAAATTCTTGATCATACTAAGATAGACTTCATTATGAAAGAGGAAAATATTATTGTATATGCCCGCAACCCCGCTTCATTATTAGGACTACAAGATATGTATTTATTATTTGGAGATACTGCAAACGACGATTTTTTAAGCAAAATCTCCAGAACTATGCAATATGCAATAGCAAATAAAAACATAAACGTCATTTATTCCAAATCTAGCTTAAGAAACTTTTTAACAGATTTCACTTTACCCTTTCCTTTTGCGTCAAAAAGGTTAGACCCAGAAAGAGTTATTGAATTAATTAAGCATTTAGCATCAATAAGAAAAGAACCTACGAACTTCATCTTCTATGGAGTAGAAGACAATATGTTAGAAGATCCAAGTTTCAACTACGATATTGTTGTTACAGATAGTTCACTTACCTATTCTTTATCAGCGCAAGATGAACCATATAACTCTGAGCCATTTTATCAGTCACGATATCAACCATTTGTTAATTCTATGGAGAGTAAATTTAATGATATTATGAATCATCCTAATACATCTAAGCAGAATTCCATAGACTTTGAAGAATATATTGTGAATTATATTAAGCTCGTTAAGTAAATCAAAACACCTCAAATACGAGGTGTTTTATTATTTTTTAAGGCGCTAGATAATTATCTAGCGCCTTCGATATTATTAGTCTTAGAAAAATAGTCCCGAACCAAATAGTGGTGCAAATACCAATGCAACAATTGTCATCAGTTTAATCAAGATATTTAGCGATGGTCCAGATGTATCTTTAAATGGATCGCCAACAGTATCTCCAGTAACGGCTGCTTTGTGAGAGTCGCTACCTTTTCCACCATATACTCCACTTTCAATATACTTTTTAGCATTATCCCAAGCTCCACCGGCATTACTCATGAATATCGCCATAAGAACTCCAACTACTAAACCTCCTGCTAGTAATCCTCCTAGAGCCTCTGCTCCTAGAACATAACCAACAATTACAGGAACTATTACAGCCAATAATCCTGGAATTATCATTTCCTTCAAAGCAGCTTTTGTGCTAATATCAACGCAAGTTGCATACTCAGGAGTTGCTTCACCTTCCATTATTCCAGGAATTTCACGGAATTGACGGCGAACCTCATCGATCATTTTCGTAGCTGCTTTACCTACAGCATCCATAGTTAATGCTGAGAATGCGAATGGTAACATACCACCAATTAGCATTCCTGCAACTACAGTAGGTTTACTAACGTCGATTGAAGACAAACCTACAGTTTGAATATATGATACAAACAATGAAAGTGCCGTTAATGCAGCTGAACCTATAGCAAATCCTTTTCCTATAGCAGCTGTGGTATTACCAACAGCATCTAATGAATCCGTAATTTCTCTTACTTCCTCAGGTAAATCACACATTTCTGCAATTCCACCTGCGTTATCGGCGATTGGCCCATAAGCGTCTACAGAAATGGTCATTCCAGTAGTAGAAAGCATTCCTACAGCTCCTAAAGCTAAACCATATAGCCCATTAACAGGATTTGATAATCCACCAGTTCCATAATAAGCAGCAATGATACCAATTGAAATAACGATAATTGGTCCAATAGTTGACATCATTCCGACTGAAAGTCCAGCGATGATGTTTGTTGATGCTCCTGTACCTGATTCTCTAGCAATTTTTTGAACAGGGCTATATTCTGCTGAAGTATAGTATTCTGTGATTTTAGAAATAATCAAACCAACTAATACACCTGTTACAATAGCAATGAATGGGCGGTAGTCATTGAACGTATATCTGCTTAAGAAAAATGCAGCAACAATAGTTATTAAACTCGATACAAGGGTTCCTGTATTTAATGATTTTTGAGGATTATTATCTCCTCTTACAAAGAATATTCCAATTATTGAAGCAATGATTCCAATTGCACCTATCAAAAGTGTAAAGGCAATGCCTTCGGTTTTGTGTGCAATTGCACCTAGAGTAATAGCAGAAAGTAATGCCCCTACATAAGATTCAAATAAGTCCGCTCCCATACCTGCTACGTCTCCAACGTTATCACCAACGTTATCTGCAATAACAGCTGGGTTTCTAGGATCATCTTCAGGAATTCCCGCTTCAACTTTTCCTACTAAGTCAGCTCCTACGTCTGCCGCTTTAGTGTAAATTCCCCCACCTACACGAGCAAATAAAGCAATAGATGATGCTCCCAAAGAAAATCCTGTGATAATCTCAATTTTTTCAAATAATAAATAGCAACATGAAATACCAATTAGTCCAAGACCAACAACAGTAAGTCCCATTACAGCTCCACCAGAAAAAGCTATTTGAAGGGCTCCTGCCATACCTTTTTCTT
This sequence comes from Tissierellia bacterium, assembly GCA_012728295.1. Taxonomy (GTDB): domain Bacteria; phylum Bacillota; class Clostridia; order Tissierellales; family Peptoniphilaceae; genus JAAYFJ01. The sequence goes on from JAAYFJ010000079.1 coordinate 49,428, forward strand.
TAGCCATATTAGCTGTTCTAACATTCGCTTTAGTTGCAGCTCTCATACCTACATAACCTGCAATCATTGAGAAAATCGCTCCCAATATGAATGTCAATGATAATAATTTATTCATGAAAAACAGAACAATAGCCAATACCACAACAAAAATAGCAATGGATTTATATTCTCTGGACATAAATGCCATAGCGCCATCTTCAATATACTTGCTAATTTCTTTCATTCTTTCATTGCCTGGATCAACTTTATTAATACTTGAAGCTTTGATAGCTGCAAATATTAAGGCAATAACTCCCACAATGGGAGCAATAAATAATACGTTAAACATGTCTCCTCCTTAAACTGCAGCTACGGCAACTGTTGCAATCATAAAAACAATAGCTGAAATAGTTGATATTTTTCTTAACATAGCCTCTTTAGGCGATCCTCCACGATTCCCCCAAAATGTATCTGTGGCACCACCTGTAATTGCTCCCATACCACCTTCTTTACTGTCTTGCAATAATACAGAAATTATTAGTGACAAGCTTGAAAGCAATACAATTATGGATAAAAAAGTTTGCATTAATTACACCTCCCTTATAGTTCTATAACGTATCTATTCTACCATAGTAGATTATCCTTGGCAATAAAAAACACGTTAATTTACGCATTTTCTTGTTTCACAATGTTAGATTTTTACATTAACAATATGACTAAATACATAAACTATATTATTAATAATTTATTCTTTTAACGAAAACCACAATTCTCCATCAATATTTACTTCACATAGTAAACCTATTACTCTTAAATGCTCTAAATGAGCATGGGCCTCTCCAGCAGCAAACCATTTTTGTGAAGCGGGAAAGTCTTCCCAACTCCTACATTTAATATCCCAATGCAAATCCTGCGTTACCATTTTAACAGTTGCTTTTCCGTGTTTCTTTACAGAATCAAGCGCTTCTTTCAACCTTTTTTCATGATGCAATTTAAGCTCGTATATTCTATTTCCTACATCAGTAACGGTTTCTCTGTGAGATGTAAATAATCTTGTGATGTTCATATTCTTTACCACCTCAAGGTTATCTAAATAATGACCTAATGAATCTCCATAATTAAGACCCCAATAAGTTATATTTGGAGTAATTGTGCCAAGAATATGATCTCCACAAAAAAACAATCCCTTCTCTTTGTCAAATAATCCGTACAGTCCAGGGCTATGCCCTTTCAAATCAATAATTTCAAACCTAAAAGGATCTGTCTCGAAAATTTCTCCTGGTATAGCTATTTTAAAATCTACTTTCTCCTTTGGCCTATATTTGAACCCTGGATGTTCTTCTAGCTTCAAATTATCTTTTTTCATACCTTGTAATTCGCTTAGTTTCAATACGTTTTCCCACCAGTTTCCCTTGGCTTCCACGCTTTCATTTACTATATAACCGTCATTTTCACTAATATATACATCATAACCTTTATTATAGAAATATGATGCCAATCCTGTGTGATCAGAATGCGCATGTGTTAAGAACACAATCGTATTATTACTATTAAAGTTCAATTCATCTAAAGTAGAGTCCATAATATGAATGGACTCTACATCATTAAAACCTGTATCTACAATAATGTTCTTTTTTTCCCCTTTAATAAAATAGCCATTTAAAGACTTAAGAGGATTATTTCTTAAGGGAATCACCTTAGTAAAAATTCCTGGATAAATTTCTTGCATACTCCACTCCCAGCCTATCCTATAGTGATTAATATTCTTAAATCTTCAAATTATAGAAGGCATCTTTTCCTTTAAACTCTGAAAGACCTTCTACTTCTTCTTCAATTCTAAGCAGTCTATTATACTTGGCTACTCTATCAGTTCTAGATGGTGCTCCAGTTTTTATTTGACCTGTATTTGCAGCAACAGCAAGGTCTGCAATAAAAGTATCTTCAGTTTCACCAGATCTGTGAGATATTACACAAGTCATACTATGCGTCTTAGCTAGCTCAATCGCAGCTAGTGTTTCACTCACAGTTCCAATTTGATTTAACTTGATAAGGATTGAATTAGACACTCCTTCATCAATGCCTCTTTGTAAACGCTCTACATTAGTAACAAATAAGTCGTCTCCAACTATTTGAACTCTATCTCCAATAAGGTCAAATAGCTTTTTCCAAGAATCCCAATCGTCCTCTGCTAATCCATCCTCAATTGATATAATAGGATATTTTTCAGTTAATTCAACTAAGTAATTCACCATTTCGTCAGCAGAAAGCTTTTTGCCCTCACCCTTTAAATAGTATGTTCCGTCCTCTTGATATAGTTCTGTAGCAGCTACATCTAATGCTAATCTAACGTCAACACCAGGCTTATATCCTGCTTTTTCAATAGCTTCCATAATTGTTAGGATCGCCTCTTCATTACTGCCTAAATTAGGGGCAAAACCACCCTCATCACCTACTGATGTAGCCATACCTTTGCTCTTAAGAACAGCTTTAAGGGTGTGAAACACTTCTACTCCCATTCTAAGTCCCTCAGCAAATGTTGTAGCGCCTACTGGCATAATCATAAACTCTTGAATATCAATATTGTTATCTGCATGTTCTCCACCATTTAGTATATTCATCATCGGAAGAGGAAGTGATTTCATTTGAATTCCACTTAAATACTTGTAAAGCGGCATATCTAGTTCTTCAGCGGCAGCTCTTGAAACAGCCATCGATACTCCTAAAATAGCGTTTGCTCCAAGCTTAGACTTATTAGGTGTTCCGTCTAGAGATATCATAATAGCGTCAATTAAATCCTGATCAAAAACTGAATAACCTTCCAATTCTTCAGAAATTATCTCATTAATATTGTTTACGGCTTTTCTGACTCCTTTACCTAAATATCTATCATCACCATCCCTCAACTCTACAGCCTCATGCGCTCCTGTTGAAGCCCCTGAAGGAACCATAGCTCTGCCTACAATACCATTTTCTGTAATTACTTCAACTTCAACAGTAGGATTTCCTCGTGAATCCAGTACTTCTCTACCATAAACATCAACTATAAGTGACATAATTATTCCTCCTCTATTAAGCTAGTGCCAGTCATTTCTTTCGGTTTTTTCATACCCATCATTGCTAAAAGTGTTGGTGCAACATCAGATAACTTGCCTCCATCTTTAAGTTTACAATCCTTTTTATCCACTATCCATAGTGGAACTCGGTTTGTAGTATGAGCAGTTATTCTATTTCCATTTTCATCAACCATTTCTTCAACATTACCGTGGTCCGCTGTCACTATCATAGCGCCACCTTCACGCTCTATACATGTTACAACTTGACCTAAGCAATAGTCAACCGTTTCAACAGCCTTGATTGCTGCTTCAATAATACCCGAATGACCAACCATATCACAGTTAGCAAAGTTGATTATTATTACATCATAAACGTGATTTGATATTGCTCTTAAAAGTCCATCTGTAACTTCCTGAGCACTCATTTCTGGTTTTAAATCATATGTTGCAACCTTTGGTGATGGAACCATAATTCTATCTTCTCCAAGAAACGGTTCTTCAAATCCTCCATTAAAGAAAAAAGTTACATGAGGATATTTTTCAGTCTCAGCAGTCCTCAGTTGTGTTTTACCGTTATCACTCAACCATTGCCCAAGAGTATTAAATGGTATCTCATTATTATAAGCAACTAACACATTGGAAAAAGTTCTGTCGTAGTCAGTCATTGTCACATACTTCGTTGAAATAACCTTTTTTCTTTCAAATCCATCAAATGTTGAATCGGTAATTGCACTTGTTATCTGCCTAGCTCTATCCGGTCTGAAATTGAAAAATACTATTGAGTCTCCAGTATCCATCGTTCCTAAAGCTTTATCATTGTCGTCAACAATTACAGTCGGAACTACAAACTCATCATCTATTCCCCCATCATAGCTTTTTAATATAATCTCTTTAGGATTTTTACCAGATTCCCCAAGACCTAGAACCAATGCATCATAAGCTAGTTTAGTTCTTTCCCAGCGCTTATCCCTGTCCATTGCATAATATCGCCCTGATACTGTAGCTATTTCTCCTATTTCCAGATCATGCATGAATTTCTCAAGCTCAGATAAGTATGTCAAAGCACTTCTAGGCTGGACATCCCTTCCATCTAAAATAATGTGTACAAAAACATTCTTCACACCTTTTTGTTTGGCTAATTTTAGCAAAGCATAAAGGTGGTCAATATGGCTGTGAACACCACCGTCTGATAGTAATCCGACTAAATGTAACTTTGAATTGTTGTTAACCACAGCTTCAATTGCATTCAAAAATACTTTATTCTCAAAGAATCTTCCAGACTCAATTTCTTTAGCTATTCTTGTAAGCTCTTGATAAATAATTCTACCAGCGCCTAAATTCAAATGACCAACTTCAGAGTTCCCCATTTGACCTTCAGGCAATCCAACATCAAGCCCGCTTGCGCTGATTGTAGTGTTAGGATATTCTCTAGTTAACCTATCGATATTTGGTGTATTCGCCAAAGAAATTGCGTTACCTGGATAATCTTTACCACAACCAAATCCATCTAATACCATTAACATGTATGTTTTTTTCATTTACAATGTACCCCATAAAGATTTGAAGTCTGCAGCATCAAGGCTAGCTCCTCCTACTAGAGCACCATTTATGTCTTCACACTCCATTAATTCTTTTACATTACTAGGTTTAACAGAGCCTCCATATAATATCCTTAGATTTTCAGCTATCTCATTTCCAGCAAATTCTTTAACCTGTTCCCTTATATATTTTGACATATTTTGAGCATCAGATGCTGAAGCCACCTTACCTGTTCCTATTGCCCAGACAGGCTCATATGCAATAACAACATTATGCCATTGGTCTAAAGAAATGCATTTGCTAGCAGCCAAGAGTTGCTTATAAACTTTCTCAAACTCTTTGCCAGCTTCTCTTTCTTCTAACATCTCTCCAACACATAATATTGGTTTTAAGCCACTATTTAAAGCAATTTTTATTTTTTCTGCAATTAATTCGTCACTTTCAAGATATATTTGCCTTCTCTCTGAATGACCTAAAATCACATATTCCGTATTGAAATCTCTCAACATCAACGGTGAAACTTCACCTGTAAACGCTCCAGCAAGCTCATTACACATATTTTGAGCTCCTACTTTTATACTAATTTTATCAGACAATTCTGCAATAGTGCCTAAATAAGGAAATGGAGCACAAATTACAACTTCAACTCCATCTACAAAATCTTTTTTATCAAAAGAATCATAGAATTTCTTTATTGAAGACTTGTCCATATTCATTTTCCAATTTCCAACCATCAATACTTTTGACAAATTAATCCTCCTTGGTTTCTATAGATGCTATCCCAGGGAGCTCTTTTCCCTCCATTAATTCTAGGCTGGCTCCCCCTCCTGTTGAAATATGAGTTATTTTATCTGCAAACCCTAATAACTCAACAGCTGCTGCAGAGTCTCCTCCACCGACAATTGTAGTTCCTTTAGATTCTGCCATCGCTTTAGCCAAACCAATAGTGCCACCAGCGAATGCTTTCTTCTCAAATACTCCCGCAGGTCCATTCCATATTACTGTTCCTGCATTAACAATAATTGGGGTCATTATTTCAACTGATTTAGGCCCTATATCTAGTCCCATTACATCTTTTTCAATGGAATTTACGGAAACAACTCTTGCATCTTCTTCATCATCTATATTCTCAGAGACGACAACATCAACAGGTAATACTATACTTATTCCTTTATCTTTTGCTGCAGAAATAACTTTTGATGCAAACTCAATCTTATCATCTTCCAGTAGAGATTTCCCAATTTCATATCCCTGTGCCTTTAAAAATGTATAAGCCATTCCACCTACAATTAGTATTGTGTCAACTTTGCTAAGCAAGTTCTCCATTACACCAATTTTATCAGAAACTTTAGCCCCGCCTAATATAGCTATAAATGGACGAGCAGGATTAGCCAATGCTTCACCAATTATCTTTATTTCTTTTTCTATTAAAAAACCAACCGCAGATGGCATTCGTTGAGCTAAACCAACATTAGAAGCATGTGCTCTATGCGATGTTCCAAAAGCATCAATTACGTAAATATCACCAAGCTCAGATAATTCCTGTGAAAATATATCATCATTTTTCTCTTCTTCAGACCTAAATCTAGTATTTTCTAATAGAGCAATATCTCCGGACTTCATTTTTTCAACTTTTTCTTTGACTGCACTCGAAACTACCTGGTCATCTTGTAAGAATAAAACTGGCTTATTTAAACACTCACTTAATCTTTTAGCTACTGGCTTTAAGCTGTACTTAGCATTAGGCTCGCCTTTAGGCCTTCCTAAATGACTCAGTAATACAACTTTAGCTCCATTTTCAACTAAATATTTTATTGTTGGTAATGAGCTTATTATTCTAATATCATCTGTTATTTCACCGTAATTGTCTAAAGGAACATTAAAATCGCATCTTAATAATACGGTTTTACCAGAAACGCTTATATCTTTTATAGTTTTTATCATGTTGTTCACCTCATTGAAAAAGGTCGAGCAACGGCCCGACCTTGTATTAATTATTACATGCGACGAGCTACAAAAGCTGCTAAGTCAACAACTCTTGAAGAATAACCCCATTCATTATCATACCAAGAAACAACCTTAACCATATTGTCAATTACAAGTGTAAGGTCAGAATCTACAAATGATGACTCGTCAATACCCACAAAATCACAGGATACTAATGGTTCAACAGAATATCCTAGTATTCCTTTCATTTCTCTTTCACTAGCATTTTTCAATGCTTCGTTAACCATTTCCTTTGTTACACCTTCTTTTTCAATTTCAAAAACAACATCCACTAATGAGCCTGTAGGAACTGGAACTCGAAGTGCATATCCTGTCATCTTGCCCTTTAACTGTGGCAATACTAAAGCAACAGCCTCAGCAGCTCCTGTTGTTGTCGGTACAATGTTCTCAGCAGCCGCTCTTGCTCTTCTTAAATCAGCATGCTTGTTATCCAATAACTTTTGATCGCTTGTATATGCATGCACTGTAGTCATCATACCTTTTGCAATACCAAATTCTTGATCAATAACCTTAGCAACTGGAGCAAGACAGTTTGTAGTACATGAAGCGTTAGAAATAATATTATCCTTTTGAGGATTATATTCGTTTTCATTGACTCCCAATACAATAGTCTTTAAATCTCCTTTGCCAGGCGCAGTTAAAATTACTTTCTTAGCTCCTGCATCAATATGAGCTTGTAGTTCCTCAGCTTTTCTGAAAGCACCAGTAGAATCTATAACTAAGTCCACTCCTAATTCTTTCCATGGAATTTCGGCTGGATTTCTGTTATCATTAAATTTAATTTTTTTGCCGTTAATTATTATTCCTTCTGAATAGACCTCTACCGTTCCTTCAAATTTTCCATAGTTTGTATCATATTTAAACAAATGTGCAAAAGTTTCATAAGATCCTGTTGCATTAATTGCTACAATTTCAAAATCTTTAATACCTTTTTCGAAAAATACTCTTGTCAAATCTCTACCAATTCTTCCAAAACCATTCAAACCAACTTTAATTGTCATATTGACACTCCTCCTATTTATTTAATATAATATCTTCCACTAAGTGAGTGTACCCATTTCAAGCTCTTATTATCTGTCATTCTTAGTATAACATATTATTATATTTCTTGCTAAAATAAGTACTTAAAATGTTCAATCTTAAAAATCCCGGTCAAATCTATTTAGACCGGGATTTTTCTTAGATTATTATGTCGAAAACTACTATAATAATTTTTCTGTTAACAAAACAAATATTCCGAAAATTAACCCGATTAACAAAACATATGGTAAAAGAATGGAAAACGCAGCAATAATCATAGAAATAATATCCTTAGTTCCAATATTCATTGCTTTTATCTCTTCCCGTTCCAATAGCTCCTCCTCGGAAAGAGACTCTTTTTTCAAAGGCTGAGCAAACATTCTAAAACCAGTATAATCCTTATGTTTTGCGTAAAACTCTTCTTTTTTTCTTTTAGCTCGTTCTATATCTCTAGGGTCCTTCATAATATCACTCATTACTTAACATGATGACAAGCTACGAAATGATTAGGTTTCACTTCTAAAAATTCAGGAATTATTGCTCTACATTCATCTGTGGCTTCAGGACATCGCGTATGGAACCTACATCCCTTAGGCGGATTTGCCGGAGATGGAATATCGCCTTTAAGAATAATGCGATTTCTCTTGTGCGTGGGATCAGGAATTGGGATAGCAGATAACAAAGCTTTAGTATAAGGGTGTAAAGGATTATCATATAATTCCTTTTTATCTGTCAGTTCGACAAAACTTCCCAGGTACATTACTCCAATCCTGTCTGAAATATGCTTTACTACTGACAAGTCGTGAGATATAAACATATATGTTAATCCCATTTCCTCTTGAATGTCCATCAACAGGTTAATAACTTGAGATTGTATGGATACGTCCAATGCAGAAACAGGTTCATCACAAACAATAAATTTTGGATTTAAGGCCAATGCTCGTGCAATTCCAATACGTTGCCTTTGTCCACCTGAAAACTCATGAGGATAACGACGAATATGATATGGTGCTAAACCACATTTTTCAATTACCTCTGCAACTCTTTCGTTGGTTTCAGTTCCTTTTTTAGTAAGACCGTGTTCAATTAAGGCTTCACCGACAATTTGAGCAACTGTTTTTCTTGGATTCAATGAACTATATGGGTCCTGGAAAACAATTTGTGCTTCTGTTCTCCAATCTCTTAGTTCTCTTTTGTCCATTGTATATATTTCTCTGCCATCATAATATACTTCGCCTGATGTTTTTTCTAAAAGTCTAAGAATAGTCCTGCCCAACGTTGATTTACCACAACCTGATTCCCCAACAATTCCAAGGGTTTCACCTTTTTTAATAGTAAGGGAAACATTTTCAACAGCTTGAACATGCCCAACAACTCTCTTAAAGAACCCACCTGTAATAGGAAAGTATTTCTTTAAGTTCCTAGTTACTACTAAGTCCTCTTTAGAAGGAACAAACTTGGGTTCTACTACTATATCATTTACATTTTTTTCCAAGTTCCTCTCCCCCTTCTATCTCTTGATGTAACCAACAACGAATAAGCCTACCATCTTTTTCAATTAAATCAGGCATCTTAGTTTTACAAATTTCCATACATTCTGGACACCTTGGGTTGAATGCACAACCTTGAGGCATATTCAACGGATTTGGAACCGCTCCAGGAATAACATAAAGCCTATCTCTATCCTCATGGATTGTGGGCTTTGACTTCATCAAACCTACTGTATATGGATGTAAGGGATTAGCAAATAAACTTTCAACAGATGCTTCCTCTACAACTCTACCAGCATACATTACAATTACGTTATCGCTCATTTCAGCAACTACTCCCAAGTCGTGCGTTATTAACATAATTGCAGTATTAAGCTTGTCTTTTAGTTCTTTCATTAATGAGATTATTTGAGCTTGTATAGTTACATCTAATGCAGTAGTTGGTTCGTCTGCAATTAACAGCTTCGGGTTACAAGATAGAGCCATCGCAATCATTGCACGTTGACGCATTCCTCCTGAAAACTGATGAGGATATTCATCAATTGCTTGTTCAGCTCTAGGAATACCCACTAGTTTAAGCATTTCAATGCATTTTTCTCTAGCTTGCTCCTTGTTAATATTTTGGTGCAACATAATTGCTTCCATTATTTGGTAGCCTATTGTAAATACAGGGTTTAAACTTGTCATAGGCTCTTGGAAAATCATTGCAATATCGTTGCCTCTAATGTCACGCATTTGAGCTTGAGACATCTTCAAGATGTTCTCTCCCTCAAACAGTATAGTACCATCTACAATTTTCCCAGGTGGATTTGGAATTAACCTCAATATAGAGGCTGAAGTTACTGACTTACCGCAACCAGACTCACCAACAATTCCTAATACTTCGCCTGGTTTTAAGCTAAAGTCAACACCATCTACGGCTGGAACAACACCATCTTCGGTGTAAAAATACGTTCTGAGGTTTCTGACCTCTAATAAATTATCCATGGTCATACCTCCTATCTCTTCAATCTAGGGTCAAGAGCATCTCTTAATCCGTCACCTAATAGGTTGAAACTGATTACAGCAATAAAAATTAGTAACCCAGGTGGAACCCATTGCCACCATCTCTTTTCTAGAACCGTCTGATTTTGCGCTTCAGTAATCATATTTCCCCAAGAAGGAACCGGAACAGAAACACCTAATCCTAGAAATGAAAGGGCTGATTCCATTAGTATTGCCCCTGCAACACCTGTAGTAGCAGAAACTATTATCGAAGCCATGGTATTAGGTATCAAGTGAGAAGATATTTTTTTATAATCACTTATTCCAAGAGCCGTCGCAGCTTCCATAAATTCTCTTTCTCTTAAAGATAATATTTCCGCCCTTACTATACGTGCTATACCTGGCCATCCTAATACTGCCAAAACTAGCATTACATTATATATTGAAGGTCCTAAAGCTGCAGACAAAGTAAGCGCCATTGGCAAAAATGGTATAGATGAAAAAATATCTGCTATCCTCATAATGATGCCATCTATTCTTCCGCCATAAAAACCAGCAATTCCTCCCAGTACAACTCCAAATAGTACTCTTAAAAAAGTTGCGAAAATACCTACTGTTAATGATATCCTTCCGCCCCACAATAGACGTGTTAGCATATCTCTACCCATAGAATCAGTTCCCACAAGGTTTACTGAGTCTGGAGCCTTATTGCTATTAGCAAAATCAGCTTTATCTCTCATGTGTGGAGTTAAAAATGGCGCAAATATTGCCCCTAACGCCATGATAATAAGTAGAACTAATGCTACTATGGCTAATTTATTTCTAAAAAATCTTCTTGCAAAAATCCTTGATGGACTTTCCACCTTAGAGCTAGTAGCTTGGGTGTTAACGTTTTGTTGTTTTTTATTTTCAGTCACGTTACACCTCCTAATCCAATCTTATACGCGGATCAACCGCTGCATAGCTAACATCTGCAATCAGGTTTCCCATTAGAGTAAAGAGAGCTAAAAACAAGTTTGTCCCCAACATAACTGGCCAATCTCTCTTAAGTACAGCCTGATACTGAAGTCTACCCATACCTGGTAATTGAAAAATGATTTCAGTCATTGTAGCCCCTGAAACCAATGCAGGTATTTGGAATCCAAGTAATGTCACAACAGGAATCATTGCATTTCTAAGTGCATGACGATAAACTACAGTTCTTTCTTTAAGTCCTTTTGCTCTAGCAGTTCTAACGTAATCTTGCCTAATTACTTCCAGCATGCTAGAACGCATATATCTCATATATCCTCCTGCGCCAGTTAAACCTAGCATCATTACTGGCAAGAATAAGTGGTTTGCATATTCTTTTAGCAAAGCAAAACCAGTAGCTCTTGTGGCAGGAGTTGTTAAACCATTCAAAGGGAATAATCGAATATCAACAGCTAACCATTTTTTTAATAACAATCCAAAGAAAAAAGCCGGAATACTCATACCTGCTAAAGCGAATATTGTCCCTAAATAATCAAATATAGAGTATTGCTTAGTGGCAGAAACAACGCCCATGGGTATAGCGATGATTAAGCTAACCAACATGGAAAAAAAAGCCAATGCGATTGTAGGCTTTATTCGTTCTTTGATTAGTTGAGTAACAGGAACTTTATATTGGTAGCTCCTACCCATGTCTCCTTGAACGACACCCTTCATATAATCAAAATATTGTTCAGGTTTTGATTTGTTTAATCCGTAAGATTCTCTTACTTTTTCTATCTGCTCAGCGCTAATGTTTGGGTTTTGGTACATATCTACCAGTGGGTCCCCTGGTGCAATTTGTATAATCGTAAATACCAAAATACTTATCCCAATCAAAATGGGGATTTGCTGAAGCAGCCTCCTAATAATATACTTTAGCACATCTTCCCCTCCTACTTAGAATTTGTGTTTAATCTAAAATAGCCTAGTTTTCACTAGGCTATTTTAGATTAATGAACACTTAATTATTCTTGTGGAATCACTATGTTTTCTGCTCTATCTGACCAATAGATAAATTCTGTTGGGTTAAAGTTTTGAACACGTTTGTTTACTAACCATGGATCCGTACGAATATAGATGAAGATATATGGAAGTTCCTCATTAAATTCTTTTCCAATTTCTTGATATAGTTCCTTACGTTTTTCTTGGTCAAGCTCTTTTGTAGCAGCCATCATTTTCTCATCAAGTGTTGGGTTGCTATAGAAACCACGATTGTTTCCTGGTGGGAACTGAGTTGAGGAGAAAATGTCAGACATGTCTGGGTCTGGTGTCAATCCCCAAGCCATATTGAAGATATCCCACTTATCAGCGTTATTAGCATCTTGGATCATAGTTGCCATTGAGTTAAAGTCCATTAAATCTACTGTAAGCTCAACGCCAATTTCTTTCCAACTATCAACCGCCATAGCTGTAATTATTTTTGACCATTCAGCATCATTGTAGGAAACCCAAG
>JAAYFJ010000032.1 GCA_012728295.1 Tissierellia bacterium
CCATTTGCAATAGCTGATGCCACTACGTTGACTGAAGCAGGGTATGTTGGTGAAGATGTAGAGAATATTGTTTTAAAGTTAATTCAAGCTGCTGATTATGATATCGAAAGAGCAGAAAAAGGAATTATCTATATCGATGAAATCGATAAGATTGCCAGAAAATCTGAAAACGTTTCAATTACACGAGATGTGAGCGGAGAAGGTGTTCAGCAAGCTTTACTAAAAATAATAGAAGGGACTATTGCCAATGTTCCACCTCAAGGTGGAAGAAAACACCCACAACAAGAGTTTATTCAAGTGAATACTAAGGATATTCTATTTATTGTTGGTGGTGCATTTGATGGTCTAGATACTATTATTGAAAACCGAGTTGGACAAAAATCAATTGGTTTTGGAGCGGACTTGCAGGATCCGTCAGAGCGTTCCACAGCGGATTTGTTGTGCAAATGGCAACCTGAAGACTTGCTAAAATTTGGCTTAATTCCAGAGTTTATTGGCAGGTTACCTGTGGTGGTAACATTGGATGAACTCGATGAAGAAGCTTTAGTAAAAATTTTGACAGCTCCAAAAAATGCTTTGGTAAAGCAATATGTAGAATTACTATCCCTTGACGGAGTTGAATTGGAATTTGAAGAAGATGCTCTGTTGGCTTTAAGTAGAAAAGCTATTAAGAGAAAAACTGGAGCGAGGGGTTTAAGGGGTATAATTGAAGAAACGATGCTGGAGGTAATGTTTGAGGTGCCTTCAAGAGAAGATATTAAGAAAGTAATCATAACTAAAGCTGCTGTTGAAAACAATCAAGTTCCAACAATGGTGTTAAAAGAAAAAAAGCAAAAATCAACAAGTAAAAAAGTTATAGATGCAGAGTCGGCATCATAATATATGTGGAGCACCCGGCAACTGCCGGGTGCTCCATGTAAGAGGGGAGGCGCTATGAGTCAAACATCGATATTTCCAGTTATCCCATTGAGAAATCTAACTGTATTTCCGCAGATGGTTACCCATTTTGACGTAGGCAGACCTAAGTCAATTAAGGCATTAGAAATGGCAGAAATGTCTGGCGAACCTATTTTGCTAGTGACTCAAAGAGATGGCAGGACAGAAGAACCCACGGCTGACGAATTCTTTCACTTAGGCACACTATCAAAAGTTAGACAAATGTTGAAATTACCCGGTGGAAATGTGCGAGTTTTGGTGGAAGGTTTCAGCCGCGCTAAAATAATAAGATTAACTGACCGTTTAGACTTTATTGAAGCTGAAGTGGAAGTAATCGAAGAGCAGATTTTCAGCAAATTAGACAAAGAAATGTCAGCAAGTATTAGATTAATTCTTGAAGAATTAGAAAAGTATTCTAACCTTAATGAAAGATTGATTCCTGGCATAGTGGATAGTTTACAAGAACTAGACAACCCAGGAGAACTGGTTGATTTAGCTGCAAGCTATTTACCGTTAAAACAAGAAGACAATCAGCGTTTATTGGAAACGGTTGATGTGAAAGAGCGTTTGCTTTTACTGCATTCAATTCTTAGATTAGAAATCGAATATTTAGAATTAGGTAATAAAATAAACCAAAGAGTTCAAAAACAAATTAATAAAGGTCAAAAAGAGTATTTTTTAAAAGAGCAGTTGCGAGCTATTCACAAAGAACTAGGCGATAGCGACGATGAAGAGGTTGGACTCGAGTATATTGATAAAATTAAAGCTAAAGATATGCCAGAAGAAATAAGAGAAAAAGCACTAGAGGAAGCTGAGAGGCTTAGAAAACTAAGCATGCACTCTCCAGAACATGGTGTCTTAAGGACTTATTTGGATTGGATTATTAGCTTACCTTGGGTTGTTGAAAAACAAGAATCTATTGATTTAGAACGATCAAAAATGGTTCTAGATGAGGATCATTATGGACTAAGCGACGTTAAAGAAAGGATACTAGAATTCTTAGCTGTTAGAAAACTTAAGGATTCATCTAAAGGGCCTATTATTTGTTTAGTTGGACCTCCGGGAGTAGGCAAGACATCTATAGCTAAATCCATTGCAAGAGCTCTAGATAGGGAATACGTACGTATGAGCCTAGGTGGAGTAAGAGATGAAGCTGAAATAAGAGGTCATAGAAGGACATATATAGGTGCTTTGCCAGGAAGGATAATTAGCTCAATAAAAAAAGCGGATGCCATGGATCCGTTATTCCTATTTGATGAGGTGGATAAAATAGGTAGTGACTTTAGAGGAGATCCTGCTAGTGCTTTATTAGAAGTGTTAGATCCTGAGCAAAACAGCACTTTTACTGATTACTATCTTGATTTACCCTATGATTTGTCCCATGTGTTTTTTATTACTACTGCAAATACAACCCAAACTATCCCAAGGCCGCTATTAGATAGAATGGAGATAATTGAGATAAGTGGTTATACTGAAGAAGAAAAGTATGAAATTGCCATTAGGCATCTTTTGCCTAAACAGCTAGAGGAGAATGGCATTAAAAAATCACAATTCTCGATTACGTCCAAAGCATTGAAAAATGTAATTAGCCATTATACTAGAGAAGCTGGTGTTAGGGGATTAGAGAAAGTCATAGCTTCCTTATGCAGAAAAGCTGCTATTGAGCTAGTTGAAGAAAGAAATAAAACATTTAGGGTAAGCGAGAGAAATCTTGAAAAAATTCTTGGACCTTACAAATATACTTTTGATTTAGTAGGAGTAAAAGACGAGGTTGGCATAGTAACAGGATTAGCATGGACTCCTGTTGGTGGTCAAACGCTAAATGTGGAAGTAGGAATAGTTCCGGGCACTGGAAAACTTGCTCTAACTGGACAGCTAGGGGATGTTATGAAGGAGTCGGCAATGGCTGCTATTAGTTATGTGAAATCAAAAGCTGAGTATTATGGAATAGAAGTGGAGTTTTCAGAAAGAGATGTCCATATTCATGTTCCGGAAGGTGCAATTCCTAAAGATGGTCCGTCAGCTGGGGTAACTATTACAACTGCGATAATATCAGCTTTGACAAATACTCCTGTAAAACGGGATTTGGCGATGACCGGTGAGATTACTTTAAGGGGAAAAGTGTTGCCTATCGGCGGTTTAAAAGAAAAACTATTGGCCGCTTTACGTATGGGAATATCCCGTGTAATAATTCCGAAAGGTAATAATAATGATCTGATGGAAGTTCCTGATTATGTTAAAGAACAACTTACGATAACTACAGTAGAGGAGGTAGACGAAGTTATTAAGCTAGCTTTGTCTAAGTAAAATGATAATTAGAATCCCAATATTGGAAAAAATCGCAAGTTTACCTGAGCAATATCCAGAAGATGATTTACCAGAAATTGCTTTTGCAGGTCGATCAAACGTTGGAAAATCTTCTCTGATAAACAGATTGATGGAGAGGAAAGCGTTAGCTAGGACATCATCTAAACCTGGGAAAACGAGAACAATTAACTTTTATAGAGTAAATGATGATTGTAGACTTGTGGATTTACCAGGATATGGTTTTGCTCATGTTTCTATGACAGAACGGAATGCGTGGGCAAAGATGATTGAAGCGTATTTGCACACTAGAAAAAGCTTAAGACAGGTAGTTTTACTAGTGGATATTAGACATGAGCCTACAAAGCTAGATTGTCAAATGTATGATTGGATATTGCATGCTGGATATAGTGGCGTTGTAGTAGCTACAAAGGCAGATAAAATATCTAAAGGGCAAATCCAAAAACACATTAAAGTTATTAAAGATACCTTGAATTTAAAAGAAACAGGTGGATTGGTAATACCTTTTAGCTCCACAAACTCTGAAAATGGAAAAGAAATTTGGAAGGCTTTAGAGCAGTATTTATAAAAATGTAACGCCCATTGCTAGCAATGGGCGTTTTCATGTGTTGTTATATTTTTGGTGTTGCAAAAGATATTCTATACTGCTTCAAAATCTTCTTTACCTGCTCCACAAAGTGGACATTCCCAATCTGCCGGCAAGTCATCAAATGATGTTCCTGGAGCAATTCCTGCATCAGGATCACCTAGTTCAGGGTCATAGATGTAACCGCATAGTGTGCATTCATACTTTGTCATAAAAATCTCCTTTCTTAATACAAAATCTTTCAATACAATATTACCCATATTATTTTACAACAAACAAAGAATTGTTTAAATTAAAATTCTTATGTTTACTGTTGTGATATTTGCGAATAAAAGGGGTATTAAATGACTAATGATAGGAGGTGATTGCCATCGAATATGCGTTTAAGGGAATGGTTTGCAGTGAGCTTAATTTTATTCAAGAATTTATTGATGAAATAATAAGTGAATTAAAAGAAATCATTTCAGATGAAGATATTATCTTTGATACCAGGTTAATAATGAGTGAATTGATTTTTAATGGTGCGATACATGGAAACAAAATGCGACTATCAAAATCAGTTCGATTAAATGTCAGCATAAAAGGGTCGAAGATGATTATTAATGTGGAGGACGAAGGTAGGGGTTGCTGTTATAATCCGGATGATGGCATAGTCTCTGATAATTGCGAAACCGGTAGAGGACTTATTCTAGTCGCTGGATTGTCCGACGAACTATTAATCCATAAAAACAGTGTAACTGTTATAAAAAACATTGATTCTAGCCCATGATATTGTTTTATGGGCTTTTTCATCGCTTTTCAAAGGTTTATCAATATGGTATGATAGCTTAGTAATTTTTACAGAAAACAAGTTGTTAATAGAAAGAAGGACTTATGACAAATTCACGATTACCAGTTCGAAACGTAGCAATAATAGCTCACGTAGACCATGGAAAGACAACGCTTGTCGATGGTTTGCTAAAGCAATCAGGTGTTTTTAGGCAAAATCAAGAGATTCACAGGGTCATGGATTCAAATGATATTGAAAAAGAACGAGGAATTACAATTCTAGCTAAAAATACAGCGGTAATATATAAAGATACAAAAATTAACATTATAGATACACCAGGACACGCTGATTTCGGCGGTGAGGTCGAGAGAATATTAAAAATGGTTGATGGTGTAGTGCTATTAGTAGATGCCTTTGAAGGACCAATGCCTCAAACAAAATTTGTGCTAAGAAGGGCCTTTGACTTGAATCTACCAGTAGTTACCTGTATAAATAAAATTGATAGACCAGAAGCTAGACCTGAAGAAGTAGTTTCTGAACTGTTAGATCTATTTATCGATTTGGGAGCAGATGAATCTGTTTTAGAAGCTCCGATTATATATACTTCAGCCAAACAAGGGTGGGCGATTAAAAGCTTAGATGATGAACAAAACAATATGGAACCGTTGTTTAATGCTATTTTGGACAATATTCCTGCTCCAATTGGGGATGAGGACAAACCTCTTCAATTATTAATATCTGCAATTGATTACAATGATTATGTTGGACGTATTGCAATAGGAAGGATAGAGCAGGGGATAATCAATCAAAGAGATAAGGTTGTTTTAGTGAATGCTCATGATGGAACTGAGCAAAAGATTGTTACAGTAGCAAATTTATTTACTTTTAGTGGCTTGGAAAGAATACCAGTTGAAAGAGGATTTGCTGGTGACATTGTTGCAGTAACAGGTATTGAAAATATTACCATTGGAGATACGTTGACCTCGGTAGATAATCCAATTCCTTTAGATTTCGTGAAGATATCTGAGCCGACCATTGCAGTCACTTTTAGTGTAAACGATAGCCCATTAGCTGGACGAGTGGGTAAGTTTGTCACTTCAAGACAATTGAGGTCTAGATTATATAAAGAATGCCAAACCGATGTAAGCTTGAGAGTTGAAGACACAGGTAGTACTGAGAGTTTTCTTGTATCAGGTAGGGGAGAGCTGCACTTGTCAGTTCTTATTGAAAATATGAGACGTGAAGGATATGAGTTTCAAATATCTAAACCAGTGGTACTATTTAAAAATGATAATGGAAAGAAACTGGAACCCATGGAGAGAGCTTACGTAGACGTAAATCAAGAGTTTTTAGGAGCTGTAATAGAAAAACTCGGAAATCGTAAAGGTGAGCTTGTTGAAGTAGGTACATCTAGAGGGTATACGAGAGCAGAGTTTATAATTCCTGCCAGGGGTCTTATTGGTTATCGTCAAGAGTTTCTTACTGATACAAAAGGTACTGGTATATTAAACACTGCATTTGACGGTTACAGCGTTTATAAAGGTGATATACCGACTAGGAAAACAGGATCTATCATAGCTTGTGACAGCGGGGTTTCCACAGCTTATGGATTGTATAATGCTCAGGAAAGAGGAGAATTATTTATTGAACCTGGGTTGGAGATATATGAGGGCATGGTAGTTGGAGAAAACCCTAAAGGATTAGACCTAGAGGTAAGTGTAACTAGGAAGAAACAGCAATCTAACGTAAGGTCTTCAGGATCAGATGACGCTTTAAGATTGTCTCCACCTAAGGTGTTTAGTCTAGAACAAGCATTGGAATTTATTGAAGAAGATGAACTAATAGAAGTAACTCCTGAAAGTTTTCGAATTAGAAAGAAAATATTGGACCAAAACAAGAGATATAAGTCTAAAAAATAGGAGGTAGAATCATGGGGTTTATTTCCGCCGATGCAATACTAATTGTTACTAAAGTATTGGGCAACTTAGCATGGATTAATATATTGCTGTCGCTAGGTATTATTTTTATAGAGCGTAAAGACCCCAGATCTACTTTGATGTGGGTTATGGTTTTAAACTTTTTGCCTGGCATTGGCTTTTTAGCATATCTATATCTTGGAAAGAATGTTAGAAAAAGCAGGTTGTTTGTGAAAAAAGGGAATATGGAAATTATTCCTAAAAGTAGTTTGGAAACTCAACTGAAACATATGAACAGCAATTCAATGACTTATCATCATGATTGGATAAATACGCATGATGGAATGATAAAGATGAACTTGCTAAGTGCTAAATCATTGTACTCAGATAACAATGATATAGACTTATTCTTTGATGGACAAGATTTGTTTGAACGCTTGGTTATGGACCTGGAAGCTGCTAAAGAATCAATTGACATACAATATTATATTTTTAAAAGTGATGCTGTAGGTAATGCAATTTTGGAAGTAATCGAAAAGAAAGCAATAGAAGGAGTTAAAGTTCGTATCCTACTAGATGGTATGGGCGGTAGAAATTTCTCAATAGCGTGGAGAGGAAGGCTAGAAAGAGTGGGAGCTCATGTTGTGATTTTCTTTCCTCCAGCTTTACCTTGGGTTAATGTGCGTATTAACTATAGGAACCACCGTAAGATAGTAGTAATTGATGGAGAAGTAGGATATATAGGTGGATTTAATGTTGGAAATGAATATTTATCATTAGCCAAAAGATTTGGATATTGGAGAGACACACACATAAGAGTTGTTGGAGATGCGGTTAATGACTTATGGAGAAGATTTTATAATGATTTGGCTTTTGCTGAAAACTATAGAGAGAACATTGACATCCCTGATTTTGACAAACCTAAACCAAATGTTCCAGGTGTAGGTTTAAATATTGTGTCCAGTGGACCTGATTCGCTATGGCCCAGTATTAGAAATGCATATTCTGAGATGATTCATGTTGCTAAAAAAAGGCTCTATATTCAAACTCCGTATTTTATACCAGATGAGGGAATTATGAATGCGTTAAAAATTGCATCACTATCGGGGTGTGATGTTAGGATTATGATTCCCAATAAGCCGGATCACCCATTTGTTTATTGGGCAACACTTTCTCATGCGGGCGAATTGCTTCAAACTGGGGTAAAAATATATACTTACGAAAGAGGTTTTTTGCATACAAAAACAATGATAGCTGATGATGTGGTTACTAGCATCGGAACAGCGAATATGGATATTCGGTCTTTTTACTTAAATTTTGAAGTCAATGCCTTTATTTATGACAAGACTATTAATGAAAAATTAACGGATCAATTTTATGAGGATTTAAAATATTGCAAGGAAATGACTTTAGAAGAATATACAAATCGTTCTAAATGGGTTATCATTAAAGAGTCGGTATCCAGACTATTTTCGCCCATATTATAAGGAGTAGACATGATTAAAGAAGCTATAAATGAATATTTAATTATAGATGGAAAATCAATAAGAGTTGAGGATATTTCAAAGCTTACATCTCCTCAGCCACCTTTGATGTACGAAGTTATTCGTTTTCTTGGAGGAATTCCTCTGTTCTATGAAATGCATATAGAGCGATGGCACAAAAGTGCAAAGTTGCTAGGCATAGAAATCTCGGTTAGCAATGAAGAAATCAAACAATCCTTAAAAAATCTTTTATTAGCTAACAATATTAAGGATGGTAATATTAAGCTATTGCAATCAAATATTGATGGGGAGGATCATTGGTACATATATGAAATGCCCCATAGATATCCTACGGATTTAGAAATATCTCGTGGGGTTAATGTCGATATTTATGATTACGAACGATCAAATCCCAATGCCAAGGTGTACCATTCAGATTTTAGGAAAAATGTAGCTGAAATTCTTCACAGGCACAGTTTATATGAAGTCTTATTAATGTCTAAAACCGGGACACTTCCAGAAGGTAGCAAGAGTAACGTGTTTTATATATATGATGATAAAATTATTACCTCGCCTTCAAGCGCTGTATTGGAAGGAGTTACTCGTCAGAAGGTATTGGAAGCGGCTAAAAAGCTAGATATTCCAGTAATAGAAAGAAGTTTGAAAATTGAGGAACTTAACAAAATTCAGGGTTGTTTCTTATCTGGAACGAGCATAGGGGTTTTACCGGTGGCTAGAATTGAAAGACATGAGTTATTGTCTTCAGAAAACAAGATTATTGATATGCTAAAACTGGAATATAACAAAATGGTATTAAACGATTTAAAAAATTCTGAGTTAAGTTGGTAAGAATATCAGGCAAAAAAGACGCTAAGGCGTCTTTTTTATTTGTAAATAGGTATAGATTAATAAAACCGTAACAATTCCATAAATGTTGTAAAATAAGACACTTAGTTAATTCATTAAATTTACATATAATATAATAAATATTCTTCTTTTATGGTATAATCACTATTAAGCCGTTTTAAAAAGCATATTGTGGAGGCGCAAATGGTAGGTATAACTTCTGTGAATATTAGGTTATTTGAAGTAAAATCATTAAAAGAGAAGCGGTCGATATTGAAGCCAGCTATTGAACGCATCAAATCTCGCCATCATATTAGTATTGCCGAAACAGACAAACAAGATTGCTATTCAGAGGCTGTAATAGAGTTTGCAGTTGTAGGAAATAAAAAAAGTTTTATTGAAACAATTATGCAAAAAATATTATTGGAGCTTGGGAATACTGGATATTTAGACATAGTTTCCGTTGATCATGAGGTGATAAGCATATGGCAAGACGATTAGATAAAAAAGAGACAGCAATTGTGATTGAGCGTCTAAGAGAAGCGTTTCCAGATGCTCGTGCGGAGCTAGACTTTTCAAATCCTTTTGAGCTTCTAATTGCAACAATACTTTCAGCACAATGTACTGATGTAAGGGTAAATAAAGTTACAAAAAATTTGTTCAATATAGCAAAAAAACCTGAAGATTATTTAAAGCTAGGATTTTTAGAATTGAGTGATATTATTCACTCATGTGGATTTTATCAAAGCAAAGCAAAAAATATTTTAGGAGCATGTCAAATGATAATAGATGATTTTGACGGAGAGGTTCCTGATACAATTGAAGATTTAATGAAGTTGCCAGGAGTTGGTAAAAAAACAGCAAACGTGGTAGCTTCAAATGCTTTTGGAATTCCCGCAATTGCGGTTGATACTCACGTTTTCCGAGTATCCAATAGAATGGGAATTGCGAAAGCTACTACTGTAGAGAAAACTGAAGCCCAGTTGCAGCGCATGATTCCAAAAAACCTCTGGACGCTTTCACACCATTTAATGATCTTTCAAGGAAGAAGGGTGTGTAAGGCAAGAAGGCCACTTTGTGCTCAATGTACTGTTACGGATTTGTGTAAATATGAGCAAAAGGAGTTATCATGAAAAAAAAGGTAATCATAGGCTTTTTAGCCTTATTATTAATATTTTCTGGAATAGTTGGATTTTTATATTATCAAATTTCGAAGGAAGTTAATGTCAACACAATTTATTCCGGGGTTCGTGTTGGAGAAGTAGATTTAGGTGGGATGACAAAAGAAGAAGCTATTTCTAAAATTTCAACTGATGTTTACCCTGTTTTAGCGGAAAAAAATTTGACTTTAACATATTTAGATAAAGTATATACGGTAGCTTATAAAGATCTTGGCTTATCGATAAAAGAATCAGAACTAACAGAAAAAGCTTATGCTGTTGGAAGAACAGGCAGCGTAATGGATAGGTATAAAGTTATTAGGCAACTTAAAAAAGAACCAATGAATATATCTTTATCAGGCAATTTTGACGAGGGCTCAATTGATGCAAAGTTGTCAGAAATTGCAACTGAAATAAATGTACCTCCAGCAGAAGCTAGTATAAACTATGAAGGAGGGCAAATTGTAGTAACACCGGGACAACCTGGTAGAAAAGTAGATTTGGTGGCTACGAAAAAAAGTATGACAGAAGCTTTAAACAGCTTGGATTCATCTACGATTGAGATATCTGTATCTGAAGAGAAGCCTGCTGAAGGACTGGCCCTTGACAGGATAAATGGGGTTATAGGTGAATTTACAACATCTTTTTCAGGAAGCACACAAAACAGAAAAGATAATATTGCATTAGCTACATCAAAATTTCATGGAAAAATTATTGCTCCAGGAGAGATAATTTCCTTTAATGAGACAACAGGCCCTAGGTCATCTGAAGCTGGATACAAGTCAGCGGGTGTAATAATTGGAAACAAGCTGGAAAGTGGCTTGGGAGGAGGAGTTTGTCAAGCCAGCACGACATTGTATAATGCAGTATTACGAGCAGATTTAACGGTGTTGGAAAGAAGGGCTCATACATTACCTGTAGGATATGTTGCTAAGGGGTGTGATGGTGCAGTAAGCTATGGCTCTTTGGATATGAAGTTTATAAATGATTTCGAATTCCCGTTGTTCTTAGCTGCATATACATCTGGAGATCAAGTAACATATAAAATATATGGAGACACTACTGTCAAAAACTATGAGGTTCAGATTTCTTCTGAACAAGTAGGAACAGTTGCATCTCAAGTGATAGAAAAAGTTAATCCCAATGCAGAACCAGGATCTAGAGTTGTGGAGGAACAGGGTAGAACAGGCTTGAAATATGTAACCTATAAGACAAAGATTAGAAATGGAGAAGTCATTAGCTCTGAGAGGATTACAAGCGACTATTATCCAGCTGTTAATACAGTGGTTATACTAGGTCCGCCAGTTCCTGAACCTGAGGCACAAGCTCCAGCTGATCCAAATGCAAATGGTAGTCCAGCACCAGATACAAATAACACAAATAATGGCAAGGTTAGTCCTGCTCCTACAGAACCAGCAGAGCCGGTACAACCACAGGAAGAAACTGTCAATCTGTTACCATAGGATATTATCCTAATTAATATTTAAAGGAGGGCATTATGGCCAGTATTGAAAGATTTAAAGAAAGTGAAATTAGTATTAATAATCCAATATTCAGTTCTCTAAGAGCAACTGTAGAAACAGCATTTTATCGTAACAATGTGGTAGAGGTAAATTCCATTGCTGAAGCTTATGAACTGGCATACAATTCATCAGGAACAATCGTTACAGACATGCCTGTATATGAACCTGAAAAATTGGGACTACCAAAAGACTCAAAGATTCTATTGTTTAATGATGGAGCAATTACAGGTAGATATGCAAAAGCAAGAGTTATTTTAGGCGATGAGGGCGTGGATACTAAAGAGTTCTTAAGCATAGCTAGAGAAGCTGAATACCATAGTAGATATAAAAAAATGTATCATGCACAAGCGTATATTGGATTAGATCCACATTTTATGGTAAAAGCTCATTTGCTAATTCCAGAAGGCCATGAGAACATATTGTACTCATGGATGCTAAACTTCCAAAATAGAAACAGCGAGTATGATGATATGTATAAAGGTTCTGCGAAGTACGAAGAGGGCGATATATACTTCTTCTCCAACCCAGACTATATACCTTCAGAACGCAACGATGGACTTGCATTATTTGATTCAACACATAATTGTGCCATGATTATGGGTTTAAGATATTTTGGAGAGCATAAAAAAGGAACGTTGACATTAGCATGGGGATTTGCCAATAGAAATGGTTATGCATCCTGCCATGGTGGATTAAAGAGATATAAAATGGAAGACAAATCGTATACAGTAGGAGTTTTTGGTCTTTCAGGCTCAGGAAAATCCACACTAACTCATGCTCGACACGATGGACAATATGATATTACTATTTTGCACGATGATGCATATGTTATTTCAACAGAAGATGGTTCTTCAGTAGCATTGGAGCCTTCATACTTTGATAAAACACAAGATTATCCGACAGCTGATCCGTCCAACAAGTACCTTTTGACAGTGCAAAACTGCGGAGCTACTGTTACTGATGAAGGCAAGGTTGTTGTTGTAACTGAGGACATAAGAAATGGTAACGGAAGAGCGGTTAAATCAAAACTATGGACTGAAAATAGAGTTAATTATGTTGATAGCCCAGTAGACTCTATTATTTGGCTGATGAAAGACGCTACTATACCCCCAGTATTAAAGCTATCTGACCCTGTATTGGCAGCAGTATTTGGAGCTACACTTGCTACTAAGAGAACTACAGCAGAGCGTTTAGCAAAAGGCGTGGATATCAATGCATTGGTAATTGAACCGTATGCAAATCCTTTTAGAACATATCCTCTTAAAGATGACTATGATAAATTCCATTATCTATTCGCTAATAGAAATGTTAGTTGCTATATATTGAACACAGGACATTTTATTGAAAAGAAAATTCCTAAAGAGATTACACTAGGAATACTTGAGTCACTAGTAGAGGATAAGGGCGAGTTTATTCCATTTGGACCTTTTGAAAACGTTTCATATCTTCCTCAAGAAGGATTTGATCACGAATTTGACGATGATTATAAAGAAATGTGGATTGAGTCGTTAAAGAATAGAGCAGACTTCTTAGAACGTGTTAAGACAGAAGAAGGCGGTAAAAACGCTCTACCTGACGAAGCGTTGGAAGCAATTAAAAAGATGATGGATAGTTTAAAGTAAAAATATATTGACTTTTCTGAAAATTGTAGTAATATAATAGTGTCAAGGACTTTCCTTGACACTATTATTGTTTGGTGATAAAATGTTTGAGAAATTCGATGAAATTAATAGACTTTTAGATTTTTACGGTGGGTTGCTATCCAATATTCAACTTGAATGTATGAATCTATATTATAGGTTCGATTATACGTTATCAGAAATTGCTGAAGAATACTCTATAAGCAGACAAGCTGTTTCGGAGAATATTAAAAGAGCTGAACAAAAACTATATGGTTATGAGGAGGCTCTGAATTTAGCAGATCGTTTTTATAAACGTGAAGAAGCGCTTGATAATGCTATAAAAAGATTGGATAAATTGATTAATAGTATTGAAGACAAGAAATTATGCTGTGAAATATCTGATATTGTTGAGGTTTTAAGACCTTTATCAAGTTAGGAGGCCGTTAAAGTGTTTCAAAGTTTATCGGACAAGCTTCAAGCAACCTTGGGAAAGTTCAAAAAACGTGGTAAGCTTACAGAAAAAGACTTAGACGAAGGTTTGAGGGAAGTGCGCTTAGCACTATTAGAGGCTGACGTTAACTATAAGGTTGTAAAGCAGTTTGTTAATACTGTCAAAGAAAGAAGTCTTGGAGCAGAGGTTATGGAAAGCTTAACTCCTGGACAACATGTAGTAAAAATTGTAAACGAAGAGCTGACATCCCTTATGGGTCAGACTCAATCTAAAATAAACATTTCTCCTAATCCGCCTACGGTTATTTTAATGAGCGGTTTGCAAGGGGCAGGAAAGACTACCACTAGTGGAAAACTTGCTTTAGTATTAAAGAAACAGCAAAAATCTCCATTATTAGTTGCATGTGACATTTATAGACCAGCTGCTATTAAGCAGTTAGAAGTACTTGGAAAACAGTTAGATATACCCGTGTTTTCAATGGGAGATAAGACTTCGCCAATTGATATAGCTAAAGCTGCTATACAGCATGCGAAAAAAAATGGTAATGACGTAGTAATTCTTGATACGGCGGGTAGACTTCACATTGATGAAGAAATGATGGATGAAATAGTTGGTATTCACGATGCAACTAATCCACATGAAGTGTTATTAGTTCTAGATGCCATGACTGGTCAGGATGCTGTTAATGTTGCAAAAACCTTTAATGAAGCGCTTGATTTAACTGGAGTAATATTAACCAAGTTAGATGGGGATGCCAGAGGTGGGGCGGCGCTTTCCATAAGAGCTGTAACAGATAAGCCGATAAAATACGTTGCAATGGGTGAAAAGCTAGACCAATTAGAGCCCTTCCATCCAGATAGAATGGCTTCTAGAATACTTGGCATGGGCGATGTTCTTAGCTTAATTGATAAAGCAGTTGCAGTTATTGATGAAAACAAAGCTAAGGAATTAGAGCAAAAGCTTAGAGAACAAAGTTTTACACTAGATGATTATCTGGAGCAGATTGATCAGATGAGAAGTATGGGTCCTATGGAAGATTTATTAAGCATGCTTCCTGGTGTAAATAAAAAAGCTTTACAAGGTATCAATGTGAGTGAAAAAGACATTGCTCATATAGAGGCGATTATTAGATCCATGACATTGAAGGAAAGAGTCAATCCTGATATTATAAATAGTTCCCGTCGCAAGCGTATTGCTTTGGGCAGTGGAACAAGTGTTAATGATGTGAATAAATTGCTAAAACAATTTAAAGATATGAAGAAGATGATGAAGCAGTTTACTCAAATGGGAAAAGGCATGAAGCGCAAAGGTGGTTTCGGTCTTCCCTTTATGCCATGATAAGGAGGTGAAAAAATGGCAGTTAAAATTCGTTTAAGAAGAATGGGGTCTAAAAAAAGCCCGTTTTATCGTGTAATTGTAGCTGATTCTAGAGCACCTAGAAATGGGCGTTTTATCGAGGAGATTGGTGTTTACAATCCTTTGACTGAACCAAAAACTTTTAAAGTAGACCAAGAAAAAGCTGTAGATTGGCTTAACAAAGGTGCTAAACCAACTGATACAGTTGCTCGTTTATTTAAACAAGCTGGTGTTGCTAATGTCGCTGAGTCTAAAGTTGAAGAAGCTGAGGTCGTAGCTGAAACAGAAGTTGAGCAGGCTTAATAGGAGGTTTAGATGGAAGAGCTGATTTTGCACATAACTAAATCGTTAGTTGAATATCCTAACGAAGTGAGTGTGACGGTAGCAGAAGAATCAGGAAATACTTTGATAATAAACCTAACCGTTGCTGAATCGGATATGGGCAAAGTAATTGGTCGACAAGGCCGAGTTGCCAAGGCGATTAGGGGCATATTAAAAGCAGTGGGCACTAAGCATAATAAAGAAGTATTTCTAAATATTGGTTAGTATAATGTATACCACTGTTGGAAAAATTGTTAATACTCATGGTATAAAAGGTGCCATAAAAGTATATCCATATACTGATGACAATAGTCGTTTTAAGCTATTGAAAGAAGTATATTGTGGAGAAGGGAAAACTATTTTTCATGTTAATGAAGTTAACTTCCATAAAAACATGGTTATCCTTGCTTTTGATGAGTTTGACAATATTAATCAAGTAATAAAATTAAAAGGCGAGTTGTTATACATTAAAGACGAGGACAGAATGCCCCTTAAGGAAAACCGCTATTATATTAGCGACTTAATAGGTCTGGAAGTAAGAAATATAAGTGGACAAACACTTGGATCGTTAGTGGATGTTTATGAAGGCTATGCCAATGATGTTTACTATATTAATACTGAAAAAGGCATGGGAGCTATCCCGGCAGTTAAAGAGTTTATTAAAAAAATTTCCATTGAAGAGGGTTATATGATTGTAGATCCGATTGAGGGGATGATGCCTTGAAAATTGATGTATTGACGCTATTTCCTGAAATTTTTTCATTTATTAACGAATGGAGTATTTTAGGAAGAGCAGTAGCTGACAATAAAGTGACTATTAGCTCTCATAATATTAGAGATTTTTCCTTGGATAAACATAAAAAGGTTGATGACTACCCATATGGCGGAGGGCATGGCATGGTAATGATGCCACAACCTGTCATAGACAGCATCAACTCCGTTAAATCAGATGATTCTCACGTGATATACTTATCACCTAAAGGCTCTGTTTTAACTCAGGAAAAACTGACTGAACTCTCCAAAAAGAATCACCTAATATTGCTTTGTGGTCATTACGAAGGTATTGATCAAAGAATTATTGATAATTGTGTAGATGAGGAAATATCGCTAGGAGACTATGTTTTAACTGGTGGTGAGTTACCTGCTATGGTTCTCATCGATGGGATAACAAGACTTTTACCTGAGGTATTATCTACATCAGAAGCCTATGAGGAAGAATCTCATTACAATGGATTACTAGAATATCCTCAATATACAAGGCCAGCAAAATATTTGGGCATGGAAGTTCCAGAAGTATTGATTTCTGGTCATCATGCAAATATTAAGGAATATCAAGAAAGAGAGAGCATGAGGGTCACCTATATTAACAGACCTGATTTGCTTGATAAAATTAAAATGACAGACAGACAAAAGTCTGTACTTAAGGAAGTAGTTAATTCAGTTGAAAGGAGGAAAACTGATGGATCTAATTAAAAAGATTGAAATGACTCAATTACGTGATGACGTTCCAGAATTTCACGTAGGAGATACTATTCAAGTACACTATAGAGTTATTGAAGGAGCACGTGAACGTGTTCAGATTTTCGAAGGAACAGTTATTAAAATCCAAGGTGAGAGCAACCGTAAGACCTTTACAGTTAGAAGACTATCCTATGGAGTTGGGGTAGAAAGAACTTTCCCTATTTACTCTCCAAGAATTCAAACAATTAAAGTTGTTAGAAGAGGTAAGGTAAGAAGAGCAAGACTATTCTATCTTCGTGACAGACAAGGTAAAGCAGCAAAAGTTAAAGAAAAGAAAATGTATTAATACACTTAAAATAGCAAGTGAAGTCCTTGCTATTTTTTTTGTATTCACTTAAGATGGTATGTATGCAATAGTAATTGCAGTTTTGCATAAATCGAATACATTAATAAATGAGGAGCAATTATGAATATAAACTGGTTTCCAGGGCATATGAAAAAAGCCATGGATCAAATGAAGCAACAATTAAAACTTATTGATATCATTATTGAATTAATAGATGCAAGAAATCCTATTAGCAGCAGAAATCCTATGCTGTCTGAAATTGCACCCGAAAAACCTAGAGTAGTTGTCATTACTAAAAGCGATTTGGCTGATGAAAAAACCACAGCTCTTTGGGAGCAGTGGTTCCGTAATGAGGGAAATAAAACTATAAGAATTGACCCGCGTCAAAGATCGCAGATTAATTCGCTAATAAAAGTGACCAATGATGCCGCTAAGGAGTTGTTTGAAAAGAGAAAGGATAAAGGTTGGTCCTCTCAGAGATTACGCTTAATGATAATTGGTGTTCCAAATGTGGGTAAATCTACCCTAATAAATATGCTTGCAGGAAAAAAATCTGCTAATGTAGGTAATAAACCTGGTGTAACTAAAGGGCAACAATGGATTAAAGTTGGAAATGAATATGATTTACTAGATACACCTGGAGTATTATGGCATAAATTTAGTGAAGACTGGATGGGATATAATCTTGCTTTTACAGGTGCGATAAAAGACGATATCCTTGATAGGGAAACTCTTGCATTAAAGTTAATAGAGGAACTTTTATTTGAATATTCAAATAATTTAGAAGATAGATATAAAATTGAAATAACCATAGATGACAAACCGATAGATGTTATGGAAAAAATTGCTAGTAAAAGAGGGTTTGTTAGCAAAGGTGGCATGGTGGATTATAATAAAACTGCCAATGTAGTTTTAGATGAATTTAGAAAAGGGTTGTTTGGAGGAATAAGCCTTGAAAAGCCAGGACAATATGATTAATGACAATAAAAGATTTGATATTGAAAATTATTATTCAAGTGAAGACTTAGTGGTGTTTGTAGATGAGGTTGGGAGAGGATGCGTCTTTGGCGATGTAGTAGCTTGTGCAGTTGCAATACCTAAGGGATACTTTACAGATAATGTGAAAGATTCTAAGAAACTAAGTGATAAAAATAGGCGAGAGGTATCGAAGAAACTAATTGACGATGGAATTATATATTCCATTGGAAGGATCAGCCCAAAGATTATTGATGAGGTCAACATATTAAATGCCACTTTTATGGCTATGAATAACGCCATAGAGGATCTTTTGATAAAGCTTGATGACATATCTCCAGAAATTGTTGTAGATGGCTTAAAAGCAAATATTAAATTTGAGCACCATAATCTAGTTCATGGCGATGACAGTTCATTTGGTGTTGGTTGTGCTTCGATTTTAGCTAAGGTATATAGGGACGATCTTTGTGCTGATTGGGATTTAGATTATCCAATTTATGGAATTGCAAAGCACAAAGGATATGGTACGCCAGCACATAAAAGAGCAGTTATTGAAAATGGCCCTAGTCCTTTGCATAGACGAACTTTTATTAAGAAGTGGGTAACTTATGACTAATAAGAGAAAAGGCAATTATGGAGAATCCTTAGCATGTGCTGAACTTTCTAGCAAGGGATACCGCATATTAGAACGAAACTATCAAAAGGTCATCGGTGAGATAGACATTGTTGCTTTGGAAGGTATGACTCTTGTATTTATAGAAGTGAAGACAAGAAAAGACGATAAATATGGGCAAGGAGCAGAGGCGGTTACAAACAGCAAACAGCAGAAAATTATAAAAACTGCCATGCATTACATATTAGAAAAGGGATTTGAAGGCTTACAATGCAGATTTGATGTGATTGAGATTACATTAATGCCCTTTCCCGCTATTAGGCATATTGAAAACGCATTTGAATGAGAGGAGAGTTTATGTACTCGTTAGTAAAAACCTGTGCACTGGTCGGATTACAAGGATATGACATTTCAGTGGAAACAGATTTAGCTAGAGGATTACCAAATTTCACAATTGTAGGCTTACCTGATGCCGCAATAAAAGAATCAAAAGAGAGGGTTAGGGCTGCTATAAAGAACAGTGGATATGTTTTTCCGTTAAATAAGATTACAATTAACTTGTCTCCAGCCAGTTTAAAAAAAGAAGGATCCCAAATGGATTTAGCAATAGCCATAGGAATACTAACTTCTGACGGAGTTCTAAGTCGAAAATCTACGGATGAATATGCTTTTATTGGGGAGTTGTCTTTAGATGGCAAAGTTTGCAAAATAGAAGGAGCATTACCCATGGTCATATCATTGAGGGAGTTGGGAATTAATCGTTGTATTGTCCCTTTTGAGAATAGACATGAGTGCAGCTTAATTGAAGATATGGAAATAATACCAGTATCATCAATTAACGAAGTCGTTGATCACTTAAATGGAATATCTGCTATTGAGCCTTTTAGCTCAAAGAATCCCTGGGTTGATCACAAGGATGTACATAAAGTAGATTTTAATGAGATAAAAGGTCAACATGCGTTGAAAAGAGCTTTAGAAATTGCTGCTGCAGGTGGTCATAATGTATTAATTATTGGCCCCCCTGGATCTGGAAAGACAATGGCAGCAAAAAGATTACCAACGATATTGCCACCGTTGTCATTTGAAGAGGCCGTTGAAGTAACTAAAATTTATAGCATTTGTGGTGAGTTAAGAAGTGATAAGTTGAGAAGAGACAGGCCATTTAGATCGCCTCATCATACGTCATCTTCAGTTGGTATTATCGGTGGAGGTAGCAATCCGAAGCCAGGAGAGGTATCTTTGGCTCATTATGGTGTATTATTCATGGATGAGTTACCCGAATTTCAGAAGCATGTATTAGAGGTGTTAAGACAACCTTTAGAGGAAGGAACTGTTAACATTTCTAGGGCGAATGCAAATGTTACCTATCCTGCAAATTTTATGTTTATAGCTTCTATGAACCCTTGCCCTTGTGGGAACTTGGGATCAGGCAATAGAGAATGCACTTGTACTCAACAGAGTATTACGAGGTATTTATCTAAGGTTAGCGGTCCATTGTTAGATCGTATCGATATGCATATAGAAGTTAAACCAGTAAAATATGATGATATTTCGTCTACAAGTGAACCAGAATCCTCCGAGATAGTACGCCAAAGAGTTGTGAACGCAAGGGAACTCCAAGAAAAAAGACTAATCAATTCAGGTTCATTAACAAATGGAGAACTTAATAACAGACAGATTAAGAAGTATTGCAAATTAGATGAAGAATGTGATTTGTTAATGGAGCGTGCCTTTGAAAAATACAAATTTAGTGCTAGAACTTATCATAAAATTCTTAAAGTGGCAAGGACGATTGCAGATTTAGATAACTCAGAATCAATAACTCAAAATCATTTGTTAGAAGCTATCAGATATAGAAGTATTGATAAAAAATATTGGGAGAGATAAGATGCGCTATCAATCCAGAGATTATAAATGTTGGTTTAATTCCTTGATGGTTGGAGATGCAACTAAAGCTATCATTCTTGATAATGGTTTATCAGCACGCGATGTTTTTGAAAGCGATGAAAATCACTTAAAGTTTCTTTTATCTAGCCGCATTAAAGATTTAACTAGGATATTAAATTGCAAAACATCCAATTATATGGAACAATACTTTGAGAGTCTTAATAGATATAATGTAAATTGGGTCTGCGATGAAGATGAAGACTTTCCAAATGCGTTAAGATTTATTGACAATCCTCCTGAGGTTTTGTATATTAAAGGACAGTTGTTAGTTAGCGACATTAACAAAGGGGTTTCTATTGTAGGGTCAAGAAAAGCATCTAATTATGGAAAGTGGGTTTGCAGAGAAATAGCTCAGGAATTGGCGAGAAAGGGCTTAACAATTGTAAGTGGATTAGCTCTAGGGATTGATGGCATTGCTCATAAAACAGCATTGGAGTGTGGGGCTAGGACCGTTGCGGTTCTTGGAAATGGATTAGACAAAATTTATCCCTCTTCACACAGAGCATTGGGAGAAAAAATTTCGGATAATGGCGCTCTAATAAGCGAATACCCGATTTTTTCTGCTCCTCTGCCTCACCATTTTCCTCAACGTAATAGAATAATAAGTGGTCTTTCAAAGGCTACAATAGTAGTTGAGGCGATGGAAAAATCTGGTTCTTTAATAACGGCAAGACTTGCAGCTGAACAAGGTAAAGAAGTTTACGCAGTTCCGGGTAACATTGATAGCCTCTATAGCAGGGGTACTAATAGATTAATATTAGATGGGATACCTCCATTATTGGAAGTTGATCAAGTGTTGACACACTTTAGCGATATTCATAAAAATGCTATGTTATCAATTGATTATTCTAAGTATAATGAGTTTGAAGTGCTTTTACTAAGGCAAATGGAGGAAGGCCCAAAAACGGCTGAGGAGCTTACGCAGATAACTGAGCTTTCTGCATCATCCATTCTTAGTAAATTGACATTATTAGAAATGGAAGGCACAATAGAAGAGGAAAGTGGAGTTTTTAGATTAAAAAGATAAAAGGTAAAAGAAATTTGGTGAGTAATGAAAACATTAGTAATAGTGGAGTCGCCCACAAAAGCGACGACAATAAAGAAGATGTTAAATAGGAACAGCAAAGTTATAGCTAGCGTTGGGCATGTAAGAGATCTACCCAAAAGCACATTGGGAGTTGATGTAGATGATAACTTTGAGCCAAAATACATTAATATTCGCGGAAAAGGAAAAATTATTAACGAACTGAAAAAAGAGGCTAAAAATGCCGATAAAGTTTTGCTTGCAACCGACCCCGATAGAGAGGGCGAAGCCATATCATGGCATTTAGCGCATATTTTAGGATTAAAAGAAGATGCTCCTTTGAGAGTGGAATTTAACGAAATAACAAAAGATGCCATTACAAAAGCTATGAAAAGTCCTAGACCAATTAACAAGGATGTTGTTGATGCTCAACAAGGCAGAAGAATATTAGATAGATTGGTTGGTTATAAGATAGGCCCTATTATATGGAGAAAAATACAGGGCGGATTAAGTGCGGGTCGTGTTCAGTCAGTTGCTGTCAAAATGATTTGCGACAGGGAAAAGGAGATTGGAAAGTTTGTACCCCAAGAGTACTGGTCATTAAAAGCACTATTTAAAGATAACAGTTACGAATTTTATGCTGACTTTATAGGAGAAATTCAGGAAAATGTCAAAGTTAAGAAAATTGTTCCCTCAAATGAAGAAGAATTTAATGGCGTTATAGATGAGTTGAAATTATCTGAATATTTAGTAAGTAAAAACGAGAAGAAGAAAAAAATAAGAAATCCAAATCCTCCGTTTATTACTTCTACTC
Organism: Tissierellia bacterium; assembly: GCA_012728295.1. Taxonomy (GTDB): domain Bacteria; phylum Bacillota; class Clostridia; order Tissierellales; family Peptoniphilaceae; genus JAAYFJ01. The sequence goes on from JAAYFJ010000032.1 coordinate 22,476, forward strand.
TACAACAAGAAGCTTCCAAAAAACTTGGGTTCAAAACCAAAAAAACTATGGAAATAGCTCAGTCTCTCTACGAAGGCATCGATTTGGGAAAAGAGGGTGCGGTAGGATTGATTACTTATATGAGAACAGATTCTACTAGAATTTCTGATGAAGCTATTGAATCTACAAGAGTTTTTATAGAAGATAGCTATGGTAAAAAATACAGCCACCCTAATCGCATATATAGTAAGAAAAAAAATGTTCAGGATGCTCATGAGTGTATTAGACCAACTGCAGCACTGAGATCACCCGACAAAATGAAAACATATTTATCAGCAGACCAATATAAGCTTTATAATTTGATTTGGACTAGATTTGTTGCAAGTCAAATGGCTTCAGCTCAGTTTGAAATGCACAGCATAGATATTAATAATGGGCCTTACGTATTCCGAGCTACAGGTCAAAAGCTAATATTTGACGGTTTTTTGAAAATAGCTAAGGAAAAATCTGAAAAAGAGAATAAATTACCAGACCATAATATTGGTGACAAATTGAAGCTTGCAAAACTAGAAAAAGAGCAACACTTTACTCAACCTCCAGCACGATATACAGAATCTTCACTAGTAAAGACTATGGAGGAATTGGGAATTGGGAGACCTAGCACATATGCGGCCACTATTACTACGATATTAGCTAGAAGATATGTAAAGCTTGTTAGCAAGAGTTTCCACCCTACGGAACTGGGGATAACAGTGAATGAAATGTTAGTTGAGTTTTTCCCAACTATAGTTGATGAGAAATTTACAGCTGATATGGAAAATAAATTAGATGAGGTCGAAGAAGGCGATATTTCATGGAAAAATGTAATATCAGACTTCTATGGTCCTTTTAGCGAGCAGCTAACAAAGGCAGATGAATTAATACCGGTAGTTGAAGTCGAGGAAGAGATTTCTGACGAAAAATGCCCAAAATGCGGGAAAAATATGGTTGTTAAAAGAGGTCGTTTTGGGAAGTTTCTTGCATGTCCAGGATATCCTGAATGCAAGACGACAAAATCAATTTCTGAAGAAGTTATATCTACGGGAGTGAAATGCCCAAAGTGTGGGAAAGGCGAATTAATATCTAGGAAATCTAAAAGAGGAAAGGTTTTTTATGGGTGTAATACCTATCCAAACTGTGATTTTGCACTATGGGATGAACCAACTGGAGAGAAATGTCCTGTGTGTGGGAAACTATTGGTAAAGAAAGTATATAAAGCCGGAGAAAAAATTATTTGCTCTGATAAAGAATGTTCGTTTAAGGGCAAATAATTAATTAATAATAATTGCTAAACAACATGTATTATGATATACTTTTATAGGAATTACGCACATCGGTGGATAAAAAAAGTGTTCCGAAAGGTCTTTTTTTAGATGAAGCTGATGGAGGAAAAAACAAGGAGGAATAAAATGGCAGTAGTTACAATGAAAAGCTTATTGGAAGCAGGTGTTCACTTTGGACACCAAACTAGAAGATGGAACCCTAAGATGGCTCGTTACATTTTTACTGAAAGAAATGGTATTTATATCATTGATTTGCAAAAAACTGTAAGAAAAGTAGACGAGGCTTATAACTTCATTAAAGAAGTTGTTCAAGACGGTGGTAGAGTTCTTTTTGTAGGAACTAAAAAACAAGCTCAAGAAGCAATTGAGTCAGAAGCTAAGCGTTGTGAAATGAACTTTGTTAATCAACGTTGGTTAGGTGGAATGCTTACAAACTTCAAGACTATTCGCAAGAGTATTGACCGTTTACATGAACTAGAGTCCATGGAAGAACAAGGCGCATTCGAAGTATTACCAAAGAAAGAAGTAATTAAACTTAATCACGAGAGAGAGCGTTTAGAAAAGTTCTTAGGCGGCATTCAAAATATGGAAAATTTACCTGATGTACTATTTGTAGTAGATCCACGTAAAGAAAAGATTGCTGTTACAGAAGCTCGTATTTTAGGTATTCCTGTAGTTGCAATAGTTGACACAAACTGTGATCCGGATGAAGTAGATTATGTTATTCCGGGAAATGACGATGCAATTCGTGCAGTTAAACTATTAACTGAAACTATGGCAAATGCAGTATTAGAAGGAAAACAAGGTACTCAAATCGAAGCCGAAGAAGAGTAATAGCATGCAAAGGTATTTGGCTAAGAATACCTTTGCATTTTTAATAAGGAGGAAATGATGAACATTACAGCAAGCATGGTAAAAGAATTAAGAGAAACAACTGGCGCAGGAATGATGGACTGTAAGAAAGCGCTTACAGAAACTAATGGAAACATGGAAAAAGCTATTGATTTCTTGCGTGAAAAAGGCCTTGCAGGAGCAGCTAAGAAATCTGGCAGAATCGCATCAGAAGGTATGGTTGAAGCATACATTCATGGTGGCAGAATTGGTGTATTGATTGAAGTTAACTCTGAAACAGATTTTGTTGCTAAAAACGAGGAGTTTAAAGAATTCGTAAAAGACATGGCAATGCAAGTTGCTGCACAAGCTCCAAAATACGTATCTAGAGACGATGTTCCAAAAGAAGAAGTAGACCATGAGATGAGTGTTTTAAAGCAACAAGCTTTAAACGAGGGCAAGCCAGAACATATTGTTGATAAAATGGTGGTTGGTCGTTTAGACAAATACTTTGAAAGCATCTGCTTATTAGATCAAGCTTTTATTAAAGATGGTGATGTAAAAGTTCAAGATGTATTAAATGCTCTAATTGCTAAAATTGGTGAAAATATTAAGATTAGAAGATTTACAAGATATGAAGTTGGAGAAGGTTTAGAGAAAAGAGAAGAAGATTTTGCTGAAGAGGTAGCAAAGCAACTAGGCAATTAATTTCAAGGAGTGAGCTATGAAACCCGTATTTAAACGCGTGGTACTCAAACTTAGTGGTGAGGCTTTGGCCGGAGAAATAAAAAATGGCATAGATGAAGCTGTTGTCTATCATATAGCTAGACAAGTAAAAGTTTTATCGGAAGCGGGTGTTGAAGTTGCAATAATAGTCGGTGGTGGCAATTTCTGGAGAGGTAGAGATTCTTCCAAGACAATGGATAGAGCAACATCTGATTATATGGGAATGTTAGGCACAGTTATTAATGCATTAGCTATGCAAGATGCATTAGAACATATTGGCGTTGATACTAGAGTACAATCTGCTATAGAAATGCGTCAGGTAGCTGAACCATATATTAGACGCCGCGCAATTCGTCATTTGGAAAAAGGACGAGTAGTAATTTTTGCTGCTGGGTCAGGAAATCCATATTTTTCTACAGATACTACTGCTGCACTAAGAGCAGCTGAGATTGATGCAGAAGTAATACTATTAGCTAAAAAAGGTGTTGACGGAGTATATGATGACGATCCAAAACTAAATCCAAATAGTAAAAAGTTTGAAGAACTTAGATATATAGACATTTTAAACCTTGGATTAGGTATTATGGATTCGACAGCGACATCATTGTGTATGGACAATAAAATTCCTATCATTGTATTCGGTATAGATGAACCTGAAAATATTATTGATGTTGTAATGGGTAAAAACATTGGAACAATAGTCAAGGAGGGCTAAACATGCTGGATGTACACAAGGAAGCAAAAGAAAAAATGGATAAAACTATAGCTGTTTATAGAGAAGATCTTCAGTCGATAAGGGCTGGTAGAGCAAATACTGCATTGTTAGACCGTATTATGGTTGATTACTATGGTCAAATGACACCATTAAATCAAGTTGCGGGTATAGCAGCTCCAGAGCCAAGATTACTTACCATTAGTCCATGGGAAGTAAAGATGATTCCAATCATTGAAAAAGCAATAATGAAATCAAATCTTGGTATTACTCCGTCTAATGATGGAAAAATAATTAGATTGGTGATTCCTCAGCTTACTGAAGAAAGACGTGTGGAGTTAACTAAAATTGTAAAAAAAGATGCTGAAAATGCGAAAATCGCAATAAGAAACACCAGAAGAGACATCATTGAACGCATCAAAAAAATGGAAAAAAACAAAGAGTTAACTGAAGATGAAATGCACTCAGCGGAAGAAAAAATGCAGGAAATAACCGATGAAAAAATCAATGAAATAGACAAAATAACAAAATCAAAAGAAGAAGAACTATTAGAAATTTAGTAATTATCGATAACCCCTTCGTAAGAAGGGGTTATCAACTATGGTGATGAATATGAATGAATTGCAAAATAGAATAGATATAAATCGTTTACCATTGCATGTTGGAATCATTATGGATGGAAATGGCAGATGGGCAACTAGAAGAGGCTTGCCTAGGCCACTTGGTCACAGAGAGGGTATGCTCAGAGTTGTAGATATTGTAAGATGCGCATCTGATCTTGGGATTAAACATCTGACGCTTTATGCTTTTTCTACAGAAAACTGGAAAAGACCTAAAGAAGAAGTAGAGGGTCTAATGAGTTTGTTGTTAGTATATATTAGTAAACGTTTAGAAGAGATATATAAGAACAATGTTAAAATTAATGTGTTTGGAAACATGAACGATTTTTCTGACAATGTACAAAATGCATTAACTAGGGCAATGGAAAGAACGCAAGAGAATGACGGTATGGTTCTGAATCTAGCACTAAATTATGGTGGGCAACAGGAAATCGTTAGAGCGTGTAAAAAAATTGTTGAACAGGGTATTTCAGCTGATGAAATATCAAGTAAAGTTTTTAAAGATAATTTATATTCACAGGGTCAACCGGATTTAGACCTAATAATGAGACCAAGTGGTGAGCAAAGACTAAGCAATTTTATGCTTTTTCAGGCGGCTTACTCAGAGTTTTATTTTACAGATGTACTTTGGCCGGATTTTACTGAAGATGAGTTCTATAAAGCAATTATAGAATATCAAGGCAGAAGTCGACGTTTTGGAGGAGTGTAATGAAAGAGATAGAAAAAAGAGCTATTACGGGAATAATACTAGTGATAGTAGTATTTTTAATGCTATTTTTCAAAGGAATGACACTCGGTGTTGGTATGTTTATTCTTGCATCTATTGCACTTTTTGAATGGAATAAATATTTGGTAAGTCCTAAAAAAACTTCATTAGTCTTAGATATTATTTGGCTAGCTTTTTTCTTTTTCTATACAAAAAACTCTTTGGAGGCTATGGTTGCTATTACAATTCCTGGAATATGTATTATATTAATATCTTCAATTATGTTGCATCATTCATATAATTCTATTGTTAATAGAGTATTCGCAATCTTTTATATAGCATGGTCTTTCAAATTATTGATGATTTTAGGTCAAGAAGGAATTTGGGCATGGATGGTGTTTGCACTATCTTTTGGTTCAGATACATTTGCTTATTTAGCTGGAGTTACATTTGGGAAAAGACCATTGGCGCCAACGATCAGCCCCAAAAAAAGTGTAGAGGGATCAATAGGTGGAATAATAGGGTCTATTATTATCGCCATAATATTAGGCAAGTTTTTTATTAATATATCTTTTATTTGGAGCGTTGCGACGGGGTTGCTTGCATCGGTTATGGCTCAATTAGGTGATCTTTTTGCATCTTTAGTAAAAAGAAGTGTCTCTATTAAAGACTTCGGTAATATATTACTAGGTCATGGAGGAGTTCTAGATAGGTTTGACAGCATATTATTGGTAGGTCCTTTAGTATATGCTATAGTATATTTTCTTAGTTAGGTTGGTGACAAATGATTACAGCAATAGCAGCGATAATAATGTTCTCTCTTTTGATTATGTTTCACGAAGGAGGGCATTTTTTGGCGGCAAAATCTGCAGGCATTAAAGTTAATGAATTTTCAATAGGGATGGGTCCCAAAATTTTTTCTAAAAAAAGTGGGGATACGACTTATAGTTTGAGGATATTGCCAATTGGAGGATATGTTGCTATGGAAGGCGAAGATGGAGAAAGCAGTGATCCAGCTAGCTTTCAGAAAGCAAGCGTTTGGAATAGAATGAAAGTGGTGCTAGCAGGTGCTTTCACCAATTTTGTGTTAGCTTTTATTATTTTTGCTATATTAAATCTGTCCGCAGGTATGCTTACCACAACTATTGGAGAGCTTTCGCCAGATTATCCAGCTTTTGAATCTGGAATGTTGGTAGGAGATAAAATAATAAAAATCAACGATAAAGAAATTGATGAATGGACTGATATCATTAATGCTTTTAGTGATATTAAAGAAGGGGATTCAGTTAAAGTACTAGCGATACGAGTAGGAGAGGAAATATCTTTAAATATGAAAGCTAAAGAAATGGATGGAAGATCTGTAATTGGTGTTAAGCCAGAAGTATCTCACAATTTCTTTAGGGCATTAAAGGAAGCGTTTTCATTTATTATTAAAATGATACAGCTTATGTTTCTTTTTCTTCACAACTTGGTTAGAGGGGCTGTTACTAAAAATGATGTAGCTGGTCCTATAGGAGTAATATCTGAAGTTGGAAAAGCAGCTGCTAATGGTTGGCAACATTTGCTGCTATTAATGGGTTTTTTAAATGTAAACTTAGGATTTTTCAATTTACTACCAATCCCTGCATTAGATGGAAGCAGATTTATGTTTCTATTGATAGAAACTTTAAGAGGTAAACCCATTAATCCAGAGAAAGAAGCTATAGTGCATTTTATTGGGTTTATAATACTAATGGTATTAATGGCATACATCTTATTTTTGGATTTAGGAAAGTTAGGAGTACTATAATGAAGTTTTTAAGGCGTGAGTCTAAAGTAGTTTTTGTTGGTAACGTTCCAATAGGAAATCCACATCCAGTTATAATACAATCTATGACAAATACAAGAACATATGATGGAGAAAAGACATTAAAACAAATTAAAGAACTGGCAAATGAAGGGTGTGAATTAATTAGAGTGGGGATTACTTCGGAAAAAGATTTAGAATCCATTCCATTTTTAGTTAATAATTCACCTATTCCAATTATTGGAGACATACAATATGATTATCGCCATGGAATAAAAGCAGTTGAATCAGGAATTCATGGAATCAGAATCAACCCTGGATATGTTGCGGATAAAGAGAAGCTAAATGCTATTGCGACAGCGTGCAAAGCAAAAGGAGTCTCCATTAGAGTTGGAGTTAACTCTGGATCGATAAATCCTCACTGGGAGAAAGTATATGGTGGAGTTAATGAAAAATCGCTGGCACATAGTGCTTTAGATCAAGTAAAATCTCTTGAAGAATGTGATTTTAATAATATTAAAGTTGCTATTAAAGCCAGCGATCCTATGACCATGATAAAGGCCAACAGGTTGTTTTCGGAATTAACTGAATATCCTCTTCACCTAGGCGTAACAGAGTCTGGAACCTCGACTATGGGTATTGTCAAATCTTCAATTGGAATTGGGGCTTTACTAGCTGATGGGATAGGCGACACAATAAGAGTTTCATTAACCGAAGATCCTATTGAGGAAATTAGAGCTGCTAAAAGAATATTACAAGCTTTAGGATTGAGAAAATTTGGAATTAACATCATTTCATGTCCTACTTGCTCGAGGACAAATATAGATTTAATTGAATTGGTAAAAAAGGCCGAAAAAATGTTAGAGAATATAGATAAAGACATTACAGTAGCAATAATGGGATGTCCTGTAAACGGCCCTGGAGAAGCTAAAGAAGCAGATATAGGTATTTCAGGTGGCATTTCTGAAGGAACTATTTTCAAGCGTGGGAAAATAATTAAAAGAGTTCCTGAAAATGAACTATTATCCACATTGATGGAAGAAATAAATTACTTATAAAGGTGAAATTATGAGTGATTTTAATGCAGTATTTAACTATTTGGAATGTTTTGATGATGACATATGTTTGGAAGAATTAAGTGAAATAAAAATAAATAGAGTTATTGTAAACGATGAGCTCTCACTACTCAGTATATTTGTCGAGCCTAGAAACAATGTTAATACGGAAACTATAAAAAGAATTACGACGCAACTTGAGAGTGTTTTTGAAGGTTTTAAAGTTTCTATATTAATATCCCAATGCGTCACTCAGGAGAAAGATGCATCTATAGATAGAGAAAAGATACTGGAGAGTATCGTTAAGTTATCACCATCATCATGTTGGTGGTTAGATGAGGATAAGATAAACAAGGATGGTAATAAAGTTATTATAAAATGTCCTGATAAAAGCACTTTGCAATCGTTACAACTTTCAGCAAACTTTAGCGAATATCAAGACCAATGTGAAAAGGACAGTGGATTGGAATTTCTGTTGGAACTTGAAATTGAAGGGGAAGAAGAGTGTTCTAGAAATATTGATAGCTACTTAGATTGTAAGGCGTCTGAAGAAATTGGATATATTAAAGAAGTTGCTAAGGCTGCAAGGGATAATGCGCATTGCCAGTCTAAACTTTTATTTGGACCAGATTTTAACGAGAAAGTAGATGAACTTGCTTTATTAACGGATTTTGAAGGGAAATGTACAATTTTAGCAAGGTCTTTCGACCTAGAAAAAAAAGAGCTAAAAAAAAGTGGTCGTTGGCTTGGAATTTTCAGTTTGACGGATGAATCTTATAGCATTAAAGGCAAAATATTTTCAGAAAATGCAAAATTATTAGATGATATCAGTAACTCTATGGGAAAAAACTACTGTCTAATAAACGGGGTTATTCAATATGATGACTTTGAAAAATCAAAGACAATGGTGATAAGATCAATTAAATACACGCCAAAGATCGTTACGATGGATGATGCTCCTATAAAGAGAGTTGAGCTTAATACACATTCGAAAATGAGTAATATGGAGGGCGTTGTAGATATTTCATCTATAATAGAACATGCAATTTCTATTGGTCATGATGCAATGGCAATAACTGACAATGGTGTAGTTCAGGCTTTTCCCGGAGCAATGCAATATATTGAATCACAAAAGAGTGATTTTAAGATGCTTTATGGACTACAAGCATATATGGTTGATGATGATTTCGACTCAGCAGATATGCTTATGACAAAAGAAAATTCATATGTAGTATTCGATTTGGAGACTACAGGCCTGTCGCCGATGAATGATGGAATAACAGAGATTGGAGCAGTAAAAGTTGTTAATGGAGTAATTAAAGATGAGTTTTCAACATTTGTAAACCCAGAAAGAATGATCCCATATCATATAACTAAACTGACAGGAATAACTGATTCAATGGTAGCAAATGCTCCTACAATTGATAAAGTAATAGAAGACTTTTTTGCTTTTATAGCGGGAAGTATTATTGTCGCTCATAACGCTGAATTCGATATGGGATTTATTAGATATGCTGCTGAGCAAAAGGGGATATCAGCTAAATATAAAACTATAGACACTTTGGATTTAGCTAGAAGATTATTTCCACAATATAAAAATCATCGTTTAGGAACTCTGTGTAAAAAAATGGGAATTGATTTACATCAAGCTCACAGGGCTATTCATGATGCAACGGCAACTGCTAAAGTATTTATTAAAATGATGTCTGAAATTGAAAATCATTGTATTTCTACTTACGGGGAATTATGTTCATTTTCAAAATCTGAAACTCACAAGTCTAGACCTGTTACAATTAGTATCTTAGCCAAGGACAACGAGGGATTAAAGAATTTATATAAATTAGTTTCTATATCTCATATGGAGCAATTCCACACTACTCCAAGACTGCTTAAGTCCACAATATCATCACATAGAAAAGGGTTATTAATAGGCAGTGGTAACAGTGAAGGTGAATTGTATCAGGGGGTTTTAAGAAATATAGACAAGGATGCCTTAACTAAGAAAGCCGAGTTTTATGATTATATTGAAGTACAACCACATAAGCAATATACCAATCTAATAGGACGAGAGGTGGTTTCGTCTGAAGATGATTTGATTAAGATAAATGAGGAATTGATAAAGTTGGGAGAAACTGTTAATGTGCCAGTAGTAGCAACTGGAGAAGTTCATATCATTGAAAACCATCAAAGACAGTTTAGAGAAATACTAAGACATATGAAAAGAAATAAACCTGGAGAGCATGATTCAGAATACTACTATAGAACGACTCAACAAATGTTAGATAGTTTCTTCTATCTTGAGGAAGAAAAGGCGTTTGAAATAGTTGTAACAAATTCCAGATTGATTTCAGATTCCATAGACCATATTAGACCAATCCCAAAGGGTACATTTGCTCCAAAGATGGACACTGCAGAAGAGGAGCTTAAAAGCAAAACATTAAATAAAGCACATGAGCTATATGGCAATCCTATTCCAGAGTATATATCAGAGAGAATCGAAAGAGAATTGAGTTCAATTATCTCTAATGGATATTCAGTTTTATATGTAATAGCACAAAAAATAGTAGACAAATCTAATGAGGATGGTTATTTAGTCGGATCCAGAGGGTCTGTAGGTTCTTCACTCGTAGCCACCTTGATGGGAATTACTGAGGTAAATCCACTTGCGCCTCATTACAGATGTCCACATTGTAAGTATAGTGAGTTTTTTACAAATAACGAATATCAATCTGGACTGGATTTAGAGGATAAAAAATGCCCAAACTGCGGTTTTGAATTGGATAAAGATGGTCACGACATTCCTTTTGAAGTGTTTTTAGGATTTGAAGGCGATAAGGAGCCTGATATTGACTTGAACTTTGCTAGCGAATATCAATCAAGGGCACATAAATACACAGAATCACTATTTGGGAGCGAACATGTTTTTAGGGCAGGTACTATAACGACTGTTGCGAACCAAACTGCAAGAGGGTTTGTTATGAAGTACATGGAGGACAATGAAAGGGTAGTTTCAGAGTTAGAATTAGATAGATTAGCTAGAGGCTGTGAAGGGGTAAAACGTAGCACTGGTCAGCATCCTGGCGGTATTATGATAGTCCCTAAAGGCCATGAAATATACGACTTTACACCAATTCAATACCCTGCAGATGATGCTGAATCAGGGGTGATAACTACTCACTTTGAGTATAAAGCTATCAGTGAGACCATTTTAAAGCTTGACCTTTTGGGGCATGATGCTCCGTCAGCAATAAGAATGTTGGAAGAATTAACAGGAACTAATGCTAAAAACATTAGGACTGATGACAAAAAAGTGATGAGTTTATTCACATCTTCAGATGCCTTAAACATGGATCAAGCCATATTTAAGGTCAATACAGGAACCCTAGGAGTACCAGAATTTGGCACTAATTTTGTAAGAGCCATGTTATTAGATACTGAGCCAAAAAAGTTTTCCGACTTAGTGAGGATTAGTGGTCTTAGCCATGGTACGAATGTATGGGTAGATAATGCTCAAGAATTGGTAAAAAATGGGGATGCGGTACTTTCTGAAGTTGTTTCAACTCGGGAAGATGTAATGCTCAAGCTAATTGCATCGGGTATGGATAAAAAACTTGCTTTTACTGTTATGGAAAGAGTTAGAAAAGGCAAGGGTTTAACTTTGGACCACGAAAAAGAAATAAATGAATTGGATTTAGCAAGTTGGTATATAGATTCATACAACAAAATAAGCTATCTTTTCCCTAAGGCCCATGCTGTGGCATATGTTCTAATGAGTTTTAGAATTGCTTATTATAAAGTTAATTATCCAACAGCGTTTTATACAACTAGTTTTACTATTGATATTGACAACTTTGACGGTAAAACTATATTAAGTGGAGCTAATCACATTAAGGATAAGATAAAAGAAATCAAATCTACTGAAAAGAGACTTTCGCCTAAAGACCTAAAAGCTATAGATGTTTATGAGCTTGCGTTGGAAATGTTTGCAAGAGGTGAAAAGTTTTTGCCTATTGACCTTTATAAATCTAAAGCTGTGAACTTTACAATTGAAGGAGATTGTATTAGACCACCTCTTAGGGCTTTAGAAGGATTGGGAGAAACCGTGGCAAAGGCGATAGAAACAGAAGCTAAGAAGGGCATGTTCAATAGTGTAGAGGATTTCGTAAATAGGACAAGGGCTAATAAATCTGTAGTACAAGCACTTAAGGAACAGGGGTGTTTAGAGAACTTGTCTGAAAAGAACCAATTGAGCTTTTTTAGCTTTTAATATTCAAGGTTCTGTGATATACTAATACTGAGATTATGCGCAAAGAGTGGGACAGCCCACTCTTTATTTTATCCAGGAGGGGAAACATGGATCATAAAAGCTTAATTGTAGAACTAAAATCGATGGCTGAGCTACAGGCTTCTGAAATGGGATTAGAGGTAGTAGCTGTTAGAAGCAAGAAAAGCGGCGGGAATCACATTGTTGAGGTCTTGCTCTATAGAGAGGGTGGTCTTTCATTAGATGATTGTGCTGATTTTAGCCGCGCTTTTGGTGATTCAATGGAAGAGAAGAACATTATAGACAGTAAGTATAGCTTAGAGGTCGGATCCCCTGGACTAGATTGGCCAATTAAAACAGATGATGATCTAAGAAGAGTGGTTGGAAAAAAATTGGAAGCAAAATTGTATAGTGCAGTAGACGGAAAAAAAATGATTGTGGGAGAACTGCAGTCATATGATGAACAAACGGTTATATTATCATCGGATGGTATAGAGGTAAGTATTGAACGTGATAAAATTGCACGTCTGACTCAAGCTATTTTCATATAGGAGGAACATATGAACGAAGAATTTATGAGTGCGTTGGATCAAATTGAAAAAGAAAAGAGAATACCAAGAGAAGTTATCTTTGAAGCGCTGGAGTCAGCATTAGTTTCAAGCTATAAAAAGAACTTTGGTTCAAATCAGAATGTTGATGTTGAACTCAATAAAGAAACTGGCGAAGTGAAGCTCTTTACTGTTAAAGATATAGTGGAACTTGTGGAGAATCCACCTTTTGAAATATCTTTATCCGAAGCAAGACAGGTAAATCCTACTTATCAAATTGGAGAGATTTTTAGAGATGAGGTAACTCCTAAAGATTTCGGGAGAATTGCTGCACAAACGGCAAAGCAAGTAGTTATTCAAAGGATAAAAGATGCTGAAAGAGATATTCTATACGATGAGTTCATCGATAGGGAAAACGAGATAATCACTGGGCAAATTCAAAGGGTTAATAGAGGAAATGTCTATGTAGACCTTGGGAAGACTGAAGCTATTTTACCACCATCGGAACAAATCGAAGGCGAATCCTATGAGCAAGGTAAAAGATATAAAATGCTTTTGTTAGAAGTTAAGAAAACGACTAAAGGGCCTCAAATCGTTTTGTCTAGAAGCCATCCTAGTTTGATAAAAAGGCTATTTGAATTAGAAGTTCCAGAAATATCTCAAGGAATTGTAGAAATATTTTCCATAGCCAGAGAAGCAGGATCAAGGGCAAAAATTGCAGTTTTCTCGAAAGATGAAGAAATTGATCCATTGGGAGCATGTGTAGGGCATAAGGGTAATAGAGTTAAGGCTATAGTAGATGAGCTATATGATGAAAAAATTGATATCGTCATTTGGAGTAAAGATATAGCTGAATTTATTGCAAATAGTTTAAGTCCTTCTAAGGTTATAGAAGTAATGGTTAATAACGATGAGAAATCTGCAGTTGTAATAGTCCCTGATTATCAATTGTCCCTTGCCATAGGAAAAGAAGGGCAAAATGCGCGCTTAGCTGCTAAACTGACAAATTGGAAGATAGATATTAAGTCAGAGTCACAATATAATGATCTACAGGGCGGATACGACGCTGAGGAAAAGCAGTACGAAGAATATTATGGAACAGAAGAAGACGAAGCTGAAGAATTTGATGGTGAAGAAAATGAGGTGAGGTAGTATGAAAACAAAAAAAATACCTCAACGGAAATGCGTTATATGTGCGGAACATTTCGATAAAAAAGATTTATTTCGAATCGTAAAAGACAAGACTGGAAATTCATTTTATGATATCACAGGAAAGGCAAATGGCAGAGGTTATTATATATGCAAAAGTGAAAACTGCATTAATAAAGCTAGAAAGCATAAGCAGTTTTCAGAGATAATTACAGACGAAGTATATGATGTTTTGCTAGAGAAAAGTGGGATTATTAAAGACAAAAAAACTATGGAAGGGGGAGCCGCAAATGAGTAAGATGAGAGTACATGAGTTAGCGAAAAGCTTGGGAGTTAGCAGCAAAGAGTTGATAGAATTTATTAAAGGCATGAATATAGAAGTAGGAAGCCATATGAGCTCCTTGGAAGCAAAAGAAATAAATACGATAAAACAACATTATAGTAAGCCTAGCGAGGAAAGCCAAAAGCCTAAATCAAAAACTAGTGATAAGCAAGTTGATGCTGCAGTAAAAAAAGATGTAAAAGATAAAATTGACAATGTTAAAGAAAATAAGCAAGTTGAAAATAAAGGGGATAAAAAAATAGACTCTAAGGGGGATGGTAGACATATGCAAAAAAGCCGAGAATCGGAGCAAGGCCAGAAGGGGTCAAGTAACAAACCAGTAGATAATAAAAGCAAATCCACAGGAGACACCCGTAAAGATCAAAGACCTGTTAAAGGTGCAAATAATAGAGGAACTGAGGACCGATCATCGGTTACAACAAGTCGTGATAACAATAAAAAAAGAAATGATAGTAAAGAAGATAATAAAAGATATCATAATGCTAATCAGAAAGGCTCTCAAAACAGAGCAAATGACAGAAACAGAAGGAAACCAGGAAATAATCAAAAAAATGAAGCTAATAGTGAACCAAAGCAAATGCCAGTTCAAAAACCAAAAGTACTTGAGTTGTCAGGAAGTATTGTAGTTAAAGATTTAGCTGCAAAAATGGGCATACAGGTTTCTAAGGTTATGACCAAATTAATGGGTCTTGGGCTTATGGTTAATCAAAACCAGGAAGTGGATGAAGATGTGGCGATTATGCTAGCTTCAGAATTTGATGTAGAAGTCAAAGTGGTTCAGAATATGGATACAATTGAGGCTTGGGAAGAAAATTTAGATAGTGAAGATTCTCCGGAAAGCCTTAAATCTAGACCTCCTGTCGTTACAGTAATGGGACACGTAGACCATGGTAAGACTTCTCTTTTAGATGCTATTAAGCATTCTAAGGTGACGGCTTCCGAAGCTGGTGGTATAACCCAGCATATTGGAGCTTATACAGTGCAGGTAAACGATAAGAAAGTTACCTTCTTGGATACACCTGGGCACGAAGCCTTTACAGCGATGAGATCAAGAGGGGCACAAATAACAGATATTGCAATATTAGTTGTAGCTGCTGACGATGGGGTAATGCCTCAGACTATCGAAGCTATTTCTCACGCAAAAGTAGCTAAAGTTCCAATTATTGTTGCAATTAATAAAATAGACAAGCCAGATTCTAACATTGATAGAATAAAGCAGGAGTTGTTGGAAAATGGTTTAATGCCAGAAGACTGGGGCGGAGAAACAATCACAGTTCCTGTTTCTGCTAAATCTAAAGTAGGTATCGATGATTTGCTGGAAATGGTGCTTTTAGTTGCGGAAATGCAAGAATTGAAAGCCAACCCAGATCGTTTAGCGTTAGGTACAATAATTGAGGCCCAATTAGATAAGGGAAGAGGACCGGTGGCAACTATGCTTGTTCAAAAAGGTACTCTGAAAAAAGGAGATACAGTTGTCTCAGGAACATGTAGCGGTCGTGTAAGAGCGATGTATGATGATAAAGGGAAGCAGGTTAAGAAAGCTGGCCCTTCAATTCCTGCGGTTATAGTTGGTCTGTCTGAAGTTCCAAATGCTGGGGATACAATATACGCTACAGAAGACGAGAAAACTGCACGAACTATGGCAGAGCTGAATAGACTTTCTCAAAGAAACATTCAAATGCAGTCTACAAAAAAAGTTTCTCTTGAAGACTTATTTGAGCAAATTAAACAAGGCGAAGTACAAGATTTAAACATTATTATAAAGGGTGATGTTAGAGGATCAATAGAAGCACTTGGCCAATCCTTAAGTAAGTTAGACCATGAGGAAGTAAAAGTAAATATCATTCATCAAGGAGTAGGTGGGATTACAGAGGGAGATGTAATGTTGGCATCTGCTTCCAATGCGTTGATAATAGGCTTTAACGTAAGACCTAATCTAAATGCTATGGCAATGGCAAAATCAGAAGGTATAGACATTAAAACTTATAGAGTTATTTATGAAGCTATAGAAGACATCCAAGCTGCTATTAAAGGAATGCTAGCTCCTTCCTTAGTGGAAGAAGTAATCGGCAGATGTGAAGTAAGACAAACGTTCAAATTGCCAAATGGTAATATGATAGCTGGTATTTACGTTCTAAACGGGCACATTGAAAGAAAAGCAAAAGTTAAGCTATTAAGAAATGATATTGTGGTCCATGATGGTGATATTAGTTCTTTAAAGAGATTTAAAGACGACGTTAAAGAGATTGCAACAGGCTATGAAGGCGGTCTTGGTATAGATAGATATAATGACATTAAAGAAGGCGATATACTTGAAGCCTATGTAATAAGAGAAGTGGAGAGAGAAGTATGAATGAGAAGAGAATGCAAAGAATTTCAGTAGAGGTGATGAGAGAGCTGTCAGATTTGCTTTCTAGGGGATTAAAAGATCCTGGTATACATCCTCTTACTTCCATTTCCAGAGTTGAAGTAACAAGGGATTTAAGCTTTGCTAATGTATTTGTTTCAGTTTTAGGTAATGATAAAGACAAGGCTGAAACGATGGATGCATTAAATAGAGCAAAGGGATTTATGAGATCAGAACTTGGCAAGAGAATAAAGTTAAGAATAACTCCTGAAATTATTTTGCACCTTGACGAATCAATTGAAAAATCTATGGAGCTTGGAAAGTTTATAGATGAAGTGAGAAAATCCGATGAGCAAATGTGATTATCATGAGATAAAGAATATTTTGGATAGTGGTGAAGTAATCGTTATCAGTTCTCACGTTGCACCTGATGGGGATAACATTGGATCTATGTTAGGTCTTGGATTGTCATTAATATCAGCAGGGAAATCCGTTTTTATGATAAACCAAGATGAAGTTCCTTCAGACTATATGTTTTTAAAGGGTGTAGAGAAAATACTAAAATATGAGGATATTGAAGATTTTGATTCTATAAATCCTGATGCAGTAATATTGCTAGATACATCTTCCATTGAAAGAGTAGGAAAAAAACTGGAAGATGTATATAACAATATTTCCTGTCCAATAATAAATATAGATCATCATAGGACTAATACCAATTTTGGAGCAGTAAATTGCGTAGAGCATACTTCAGCTACTGGAGAATTAGTATATAAAATTATTACCAACCTAGGATTACCTATGAACAAAGAAATAGCCTCTGCCATATACGTAGCTATTAACACGGATACTGGAAGATTCCAATATGATAGCGTGGATTCAAATACCCATGTAATTGCTGCTAACTTGATTAGTCTAGGTGTGGAAGCAGGAAAAATTAATACAGAGTTATATCAAAATATTAGTATAAAAAGACAAACGCTTCATAACAAGGTTTTAGGAAATACGGAATACTATGAGGATAATAAAATTGCAGTAGCTTTAGTGACATTGGATTTAATGAAGGAAACAGATACTAAAACTGAAGATACTGAAGGTTTAGTTGAGACATTGAGAAATATTGCTCCTGTAGAGGTAGCCGTCTTAATAAAGGAAAAAGCTTGCGGAGAATATAAGATATCTATAAGGACTAAGTCTTATGCGGATGCTAGTGTTATTTGTAGTAAGTTTAACGGCGGAGGCCATATAAAAGCTGCTGGTTGCACTATATTTTCAGATCTAAATAACGCTAAGAACCTAATTATTAAAGCAGTGAAGGATGAAATAAATGAAAAACGGTGTTCTGGTAATTGATAAGCCTTCAGGGTTTACATCACACGATATAGTAAGTATTGCTAGAAGGGCTTTAAAGACTAAGAAAATTGGTCATACTGGAACACTAGATCCAGATGCTACAGGTATCCTAGTCCTATGTGTAGGGAAAGCCACTAAGTTAGTTCCATATGGTACAGCAGCTGGTAAAACCTATGAAACAACTTTAAAGTTAGGAACTAGAACAGATACTTATGATAAATCGGGCGAGGTTATAGACCAATCTAATAAGTTAGTCAGTAGTGAAGATGTAATTAATGTAATAAATACTTTTATTGGTGAACAAAAGCAAATACCTCCCATGTATTCAGCAATTAAAATCGATGGTAAAAAACTGTACGATTTGGCAAGGAGGGGTATTACTGTTGAAAGGGAAGCAAGAAATATTGCTATTTACAATATTTATGATATAAAAATTTTTTTTCCACACGTATCTTTTGTTGTAGAATGTTCCAGCGGAACTTATATTAGATCACTAATAGACGATATAGGCCAAAAGTTAGGAACTTGGGCTCATATGGTTCAATTGAGGAGGACGTCTGTAGGTAATATTGGTGAAGACCTTGCAATTTCTGTGGAAACTTTAAAAGAATTTTATGATTCTGAGGACGTTCCCGCTTTAATACCTATGGAGGTGTTGGTAGAGCATATACCTGTGAAACAACTGGATTCATTGACTTGTGAAAGTTTATTGAATGGGCAATGGATACCGATTAACAATGCTGAAAACGGTGAAACATTTCGCCTTCAGGATGATAAAGAACTGTTGGGAATCTTAGAAGTTATTACAAGAGATGGAAAAAAATATTTAAAAATTAAAAGGGGCTTGGTATAGTAATATGGAAATAATAGATTTAACCTGTAATAACTATACAGAAGATACCTTTGTTGCCTTAGGAAACTTTGATGGAGTTCATCTAGGACACACAGTATTAATAAAATCAGTTGTAAAACACGGAATGGCAACTGGTTGCAAGAGTGCTGTTTTGTTATTTACGAATCACACTAAAAATGTGCTAACCAATGTTGAACAAAAGATTTTGACAGACATGGACCAAAAGCTTAAAATTCTTGACGAATTAGGCGTAGACGTAGTTTTTCAGATACCTTTTACAGAGGATATTATGAAGCTAAGTCCTAAACATTTCATTGATAATATTCTAGTCAAAAAATTAAATGCCAGGGGAGTAGTTGTTGGATTTGATTATAGATTTGGATATAAAGCATCTGGAAATGATAGGGTTCTTAGGCAAATATGTAACGAACGAGGGATTAAAGCGGTTGTAATTGCACCAATTTTTGTTAATCAAGAGGTTATTTCTAGTACTCTAATTAGAGATGCAATAAAATCGGGAAATGTTGAAAAAGCAGGTTTGTTATTGGGCAGACCTTATAATATTAAAGGTATCGTTGTTAGGGGCAAACAATATGGACGGAAAAAAGGTGTACCTACAGCAAATATTAAACCTAATACAAATTATATTATGCCATTAAATGGAGTATATGACAGCAGGGTTATTATCGAAGGCAAAAAATATAGAGCTGCTACAAGTATCGGCGTTAATCCAACTTTTAATGAATCTGGGATAAAAATAGAAGCCCATATACTAGACTTTAATGAAGAAATATATGGTAGGGATATAGAGTTAGAACTGATTGAATATATACGTCCTGAAATAAAATTTGAAACAAAAGATGAATTATATGTTCAAATAAGCAACGATATTAATAAAATACGAAATGGTAATCAATGATATGAGGTTTGTTATTTACAAACTTCTAATCATATGATAGGATAATAGCTGTAAGTGACCTAAGCGCAGTATATCGTTCCTCGGCGAATACCGGGCTTTAGGAATCTAATAAAATTTTGGAGGATAATATGTTAGAAAAAAAATCAAAAGCAGAAATTATTGAAGAGTACAAGTTAAGTGATCAAGATACTGGTTCACCAGAAGTTCAAATTGCACTATTAACACATAGAATTAACTATGTAAATGAGCATTTAAAAGAGCACAAAAAAGATCACCACTCAAGAAGAGGTTTGTTTAAAATGGTAGGTAGCCGTAGAAACCTATTAAAGTATCTTAAGAACAAAGATATTGAAAGATATCGCTCACTTATAAAGAAATTAAACATCAGAGGTTAATAAGCGGGGGATTATCCCGCTTTTTTCATTGAAAAAGGAGGAGAGAATGGAGAAAAATTTTGAGTTAAAAATAGGTGATAGCCTATTTCATATCTCCATAGGTAAAGTTGCAGAGCAAGCTTCTGGAGCTTGTATAGTTCGCCATGGAGACACTATGGTGTTGGTAACAGCCACAGCTTCAAATCAACCAAGAGAAGGAATTGACTTTTTCCCACTAACAGTTGATTTTGAAGAAAAATTATATGCCGTAGGAAAAATACCAGGTGGATTCATTAAAAGGGAAGGTAGACCAAGCGAAAAAGCTGTATTAACATCTAGATTAATGGATAGACCTTTAAGACCATTGTTCCCAGATGGCTACAGAAATGATGTGCAGATAATTGCCAGTGTATTATCAGTAGATCAGGATCATATTCCTGATATAGCTGCGATGATTGGGTCTTCAATAGCACTTTCAATTTCACATATTCCATTTGATGGGCCAACTGCTGCTGTATTGGTTTGCAGAAAAGATGGACAATTTGTGCTCAACCCTAAAGAAGATGTCAGAAATGAATCTGACATATATTTAGTAGTTGCTGGTACTGAAGATGCGATAATGATGGTTGAGGCAGGAGCCGATGAAGTTCCAGAAGAAGATTTTTTAGACGCAATATTATTCGCTCATGAGGCGATTAAAGATATTTGCAAGTCTATTAAAGCTATAGCTGAAGAGGTTGGAGTTGCAAAAGCGGAATTTACACCTAATTTGCCTGATGCAGAACTGGTTGCAACTATATCAGAATTTGCTATGCCTTTAATTTCTGAGTCCATGTTTGAAGCGGACAAAATGTTAAGAGAAGAGAAAATACAAACTGCAAGGCAAAATGTTGTTGAACATTTTATTAATGAGTTTGAAGATGAGACTCTTGGAAAAACTATTGGAAATATATTTGACGATTTAGAAAAACAAGAAGTTCGTCGTCAAATAATTGAAATGGGAAAAAGACCTGACAATAGAACATTAACAGAGATTAGACCAATAACATGTGAGGTGGGCTTATTACCAAGGACTCACGGCAGTGGATTGTTTACCAGAGGACAAACGCAAGCATTGTCCATAGCAACATTAGCTCCACTTTCAGAAGTGCAAATAATTGACGGAATTGGAGATGATGAATCTAAAAAATATATTCATCATTATAACTTCCCTCCATTCTGTGTAGGAGATACTAGACCTATGAGAAGCCCGGGAAGAAGAGAAATTGGGCACGGAGCTTTGGCTGAAAAAGCTTTGAGACCTATGATTCCTTCAGAAGATGAGTTCCCATATACAATTAGAGTGGTTTCAGAAATTCTTAGTTCAAATGGTTCTTCCTCTCAAGCATCTGTGTGTGGATCTACTCTTGCTTTAATGGATGCAGGCGTTCCTATTAAAGCTCCTGTTGCAGGCATTGCTATGGGATTAATCAAAGAAGGCGATAATATTGCTATATTATCTGATATTCAAGGTTTAGAGGACCACTTAGGAGATATGGACTTTAAAGTTGCTGGTACATCCAATGGTGTTACTGCAATTCAAATGGACATAAAAATAGATGGGATTAATAGAGATGTTTTGGAGAAAGCATTAAAACAAGCCAAAGAAGGAAGATTGCATATACTTGGTAAAATGGCAGAAGCTATTAATAAGCCAAGTGAAGAATTATCTCCATTCGCACCAAGAATTATCAGAATGCAAATAGATCCAGATAAAATACGTGAAGTTATTGGTTCTGGCGGCAAGGTAATTAATAAAATTATTGAAGATACTGGCGTTAAGATAGATATAGAAGACGATGGAAGAATTTATATAGCTGCAGTTGAACCAGGCAGTGGTGAAGCTGCCATGAAGATTATAGAGGCAATCGTTAAGGAAGTTGAAGTTGGAGAGGTATATGAGGGTAAAGTAACTCGTATATTAAAGTTTGGTGCCTTTGTAGAGCTGTTAAAAGGGAAAGAAGGGTTAGTTCATATTTCTCAATTAGCACATAAGAGAGTTGAAAAAGTTGAGGATATATTGAAGGTTGGTGACACAGTAAAGGTAAAAGTTACTGAAATAGATGACCAAGGAAGAATAAATGTGTCTAGAAAAGCATTGTTACCAAAAGAAGACTAATAAGGAAGCTATAAGAGAAAATGGCCGTGGCTATTTTCTCTTTATTCGTCCATCATCAAAACAAGGCGGAATGTTGGCGATAATATGGATTATCTTAGCTGTACTTTTCGCAATTATGGGATCATTTCTATACACTACAAGAGCGAATATTAATACATTGTCTTTACAAAGAAAATATATCAGTAGCTACTATAGAAGTGAGGGTTTAATTAGAGAATTATGGGACTTACATAGTGATGAGCTATTAAGCATCATTAATAGGAACCTTTCAAGAATGGATCAGTCGATATATGTAGGAAATGAAATGGTATTAAGCTATCCTTACGATTCGTTAGAGCTAATAAACTTGTATTCTAAAGAAATTGGAATGAGTTCGCAAATTTCGCTCGTTTCAACAGTTGATGACGTTTCTTCTGGGCAAAGACTAGAGCTAGAATTATGCCCTGCTGCATATTGCACGAAGTCACCTGCTATTATCAACGGATTAGCTGATGAAGATAAACTTTGGATTAATGAATTGATGATGAAGTTACCAAATACTATAGAATCTTCTCAACTCCCTAATCCTTACAAATTATTTATTCCAGAAACTAGTTCGATTATTCTCGATCTAAGTGATAGCACAAATTTAGTGGTTATAGACGGTAATAATAAAATAAAATTTAATCGATACCATGGAATCTGTATCTACTCTCCCAACAATAGAGTAGATATAGAAATAGTTTCTGGTGGATCAAATACCTGGAATGGAATGATTATTACAAAAGGTGATGTAATTATTGACTGTAGTACAGTTTTTAGAGGATTAATTTGGCTATTAGATGGACAAATTAAAATTACTCCAGGAAATGCTATGAGAGTGGAAGGTCAAGTTTGGATGAACGAACAGGCTAGACCAAATCATGCTCTATATAGCACTGTAAACATTAGAGCTGTGTCATTGTTGTTTAAAACAATACCTGAATTAATGGATACTGATTTATTGGGCATTCGTTCTTTTCAAATCCATAATCAATCAAAGTAATAATACTTGTAGTTCATGGATGATATTGCTATAATTAATATATATTCAAAAGGAGGTATACGATGATATCTGCGGGTGATTTTAGAAAAGGTGTCACATTTGAGTGGGACGGTGATGTTTATCAAGTAGTTGATTTTCAACACGTAAAACCCGGCAAAGGTGCAGCGTTCGTACGCACAAAAATCAAATCTGTTCTTAGCGGTGGATCAAAAGAAGTTACTTTTAACCCATCTGAAAGACTACCGAGAGCGGTAATTGAAACAAAAGAACTTCAATATTTATATAACGATGGTGAATTGTATTATTTCATGGATCCAGAATCATATGAGCAGACGCCATTTAACCAAGATGTTGTGGAAGAGGCAATTAAGTACATTAAAGATAATGACACAGCTACAGTTAGGTTTTATAAGGGAAAACCATTTGAAGTTCTGCCACCTAATTTTGTAGAATTAGAAGTAACTGCAACTGAACCAGGTATTAAAGGGGATACATCTTCAGGTGCTACAAAGCCTGCAACAGTGGAAACAGGAGTTACCTTATTGGTTCCCCTATTTGTAGATAACGGTGATGTGATTAGAATTGACACTAGAACCGGCGAGTACATGTCAAGAGTATAAGGAGGAGAAAATGAACTATTTATTAAAAAAAGCTGCATATGTAAAAGGGTTAGCGGATGGTTTAGATATTAATGAGAAATCTAATGAGGGAAGAATTCTTTTAGAACTTGTGGATCTTATAGATGTAATAGCTGAGATGATGGCTGACACAATTGAAGCTCAGATGGACTTGGAAGAATATGTAGACTTATTAGATGAGGATTTATCAGAGTTAGAAGATGAAGTTTATGACTTTGACGATGACGATGATTATATGTTTGATGACTTTGATGATTTTGATGACTGCTATTTCGACGATCTTGATGAGTGTTGTGACGAAGGTGGTTGTGAGTGCGGTATAATGGTTGAAGAAGAATAATTATTAATATGTATAGGAAGCCTCTTAGCAGAATAGACTGTTAAGAGGCTTTTTTATGCATTAACTATATATGAAAATATATGGACAATCTGCGATAACAATGCACAGCAAGAAAGACATAGTGTAGCGTTGTAATGCTGTAATAAAGGACTGTTTCTTTATTTCAAAACTGTTAAAATAGTTGAATAAAAGTTAACATTAGGATAAAATAGAGTAAAGTTTCCTTATAGAAACGGAAATTATTAGGTGTAATCACCATAATTAGAAAGGGGAAAAGAATCATGAACAAGAAGACATTAGTTATGCTATTGGCTTTGGTAATGATTTTTGGAGTTTTCGCTACTTCATGTGGACAAAAACCTGCTGAAACTGAAACTCCTGAAACAGAAACTGAATCTGAAGAGACAACAACGGTAGACTCATCTCTACCAGGTTTCGAGAGAGGCAATGTACTAACAGTAGGAGGAACTTCTCCAGACGGAGTATTTAACCCAATTTTATACTCCACAGTATATGATGGATATATTTGTGAGTTAGTATATGATTCATTACTTAGCAATGATGAAAGTGGATCTCTAATAACAGACTATTCACTTACAGAGTCATTTGAGCAAAACGAAGATTTAACAGAATTTGTATTTCACTTAAGAGATGGTATTAAATGGCATGATGGAGAAGCTTTTACAGCTGAAGACGTAGCGTTTACTTTTAATACTATTGCAAAGCCAGATTACACCGGTAGATCATATACAGATGGATTTGCAAATATTGTTGGAGCACAGGACGTAAAAGACGGCAAAGCTGAAACCATTTCAGGAATTGAAGTAGTAGATCCTTTGACTGTTAAAGTTAATATGATTGAGCCACGTGCAAACAACTTATATACAACTGCTATAAGCATTATTCCGAAGCATGTTTTCGATGGTATGACTTTTGATCAAATGAGTGAAAAAAGCCGTGAACCTATTGGAACAGGAGCTTTCAAACTTGTTAAATATCAGCCTGAGCAATTTGTAGAATTAGCTAAAAACGAGGAGTATTGGAACACAGTACCTTCTATTGATGGCGTTATTTACAAAGTAGTTCCAGAGCAAGATATTTTATCAGAATTACAGGTTGGAACAATTGACGCTGCTAGTTTCTCAAGCTCAATTGACAACTACAATAAAGTAGACTCAGCTGATTTCCAACATTTAGAGTTAATAAATAAAATGAATAATGGTTATTCATATGCAGCATTTAACTTTAAAAACCTAGCTTTACAAGATAAAAATGTTCGTCAAGCATTAACTTATGCACTTGATAGACATGGATTTGTTAATACATTCTTTGGAGAAAAAGGTGGATTCGTATGCCATACTCCAATTTCACCAGTTTCATGGGCATATCCTAATATGGATGATATGAACCAATATGAGTTTAACAAAGAAAAAGCTATTGAGCTTTTAGAAGAAGCAGGATGGGTACTTCCTGAAGGTAAAACTGTACGTGAAAAAGATGGCGTTCCGTTGAAATTCACTTGGGTTTCCTACAATGA
>JAAYFJ010000040.1 GCA_012728295.1 Tissierellia bacterium
CAATTACAAGTACAATGTCATTGGACTCTTGATTATTTAAGGCTTCCATTCTAAGAGTTACCTCAAAGGTATTTAATAATCCTGGCACCTCTTGCACTTGTTTAAACAGCATTACTTCCCCTGGAGTGGTAGGGTGATTGGTACCAATAATTGGCCCATCCGCACCCATGGTTCCTGAGCCTCTTTCCATTGTGAAAGCCCTATATCTTACGATTTCAGAGTCAAAGATTCCCGGTTCATAAAAAAATCCACTTCCTTCCAGTTCCATAGGATACGGTAGCCCATCAGGATTATCCGGAATATATTCTTCATATTCCTCTTCACCCGGTTTCTCCCGTAGATTATTTTCGTCTGCAGGTTTTTCATATTTTACTACAATAGTATCCCCCGTTACATCTACGGTTACCCCATCTTGTTTTGCCTGATTTTCATCTAGAGCAAATATGTATTCTATTAAATTGTTTTCCTCATCAAGTTCTATTTGCTCAGAGAAAATTAATTCTTCCTGATTAAGAACAAAGGCTTTTCTTTCTATCTCCACTCCATTTGCCATTAGTATGATGGTAATAGGCATGAATTCTAGATTCTCTGAAAATCCTTCAAATCCTACAAATTTGATTTTAGCTATCGGCGCAATTTTTTTAGGAGATGCTTCAGGCGGTGTGATTACTTCTCCGTCTTCAGGTGCTTCTATTTCACCTTCGCCCACCTCTCCTACTGCCGACTCATTTGAATTGTTTGATTCATCTATTATACTCTCCTCAGGTTTGAGCGTGTCTTCGTTTTTGACTTCTGTTGTGACAAGTGATGCAAACGTATCCATTGGCACAGCCGTCAGACAAAGCATAATAACCAAAACCATAGCCAGCAATTTGCTTTTTAATCCATAATTCTGTTTTTTCATGATGTCCCTCCCTTTCTTTATTCATTGCACAATAACAAATATTTTTCATAGTGGCTTGTTTTCCAATAAGCAATATATAATGTGCAACATCATCAACTAGAGGCATACCCCTCTAATTTAATATTACATAATAAGGGAATTTATAACATCGTCTTATAATATGATTTTATCTACTGTTCTAGTACTATGTTTATATATCGTTTTATAAAAAAACACTGTATTTCACACACGAGTAGCACTTCTCGTGAAGATGTGCTAATGTATTAAAGAAATTTCATTGCAAATACGCCGTTTCCCAAAATGATTTTATAGTCATAATTAACTATAAATTATATTTCATTCTAGTTAATTATTGTTTTATCAAGGGAGCAAAAAGCTCTCTTTTGTCTTATATTAGTTATTATTAATAATTTCCTTTGTCCCCATATAGGGGACAGATTTATTTTTGCTATCATGTTATAATATTACTATATTGAAGTATTATGCTATAATATCGGTTTATTATAGTACTTACTACATAGAGGAGGCGATATTATGTTGTCGGTTTTATTCATAAGCGATTTAATTAGTAAAGATAATTCTTATGACGCCAAAGAAATTTTGCATCCTGGTTTTACTACAAAAGATATAGATGAGGTCATAGAATTCTGTAATAAAAACACCATAGATATTTTGCTGGTTGAAACGGGAAGCATAAACGACATCTCCTTCGCAGAATTCTTGGTCAAGTTTAACAATGCAATTCCCAGTGTAAAAACCGTATGCATTGCGGAAGATATTACTTCTATTCCCAAGAATTTTAGCAATACAGGGGTGTTTTCTTTACTAAGCAGAGACATTAGTTATAAAGAGTTGGTTTCATCATTAAATTTTATTAAAAAAGGCTACAACATTTTCCCTTCTACTCAAACAAGCTTAATCCACAGTATCGATAAACTGACAAATCTAACTTCTAGAGAACTTGAAATACTGAATTTGCTATGTCAGGCACTGAGCAGAGAGGAAATTAGCAAATTGTTAAATATTACAGAAAATACTGTAAAGACACATATTCAAAATATCCTCAGTAAAACAGAGTATAAAAGCATTTCCAAACTTGCCTTAGACTTGCTTGTTAGAGGTAATCTTCGTGAGGATTCTTCTGATTATTAATTTTCATTAATTTATCATTTTTAAAAGCAACAAAATACTGCGGTTCGTTTTAACAAACTGCAGTATTCTGTTGCTTTTTTATGCAATATGTAAAAAATAAGAGCTAATGGAAATATTCATCCATTGCTCTTATTTACAAATTTTAAGAATGACGATGTTCTCTTATTCTTTCCTGCACTACATTTACTGTATATAATATTGATGCCAATATACACCACATTATTAGTACTATTGCTCCCATACCAACTAAATAGTTAAAGTGACTTCCAGCTTTTTCTGCCAATACTTCTAAAATTGATCCCTTTGAGGGCTCCATTAAATACATAAAGTTAGCATTTAATGCTTTATTTAAAGAAAAAATTGCTCCTCCTAATATAGCTAGAAAAGCGGCTAACTTAGGCCACCATTTAACAGATGGTTTGTGCCCTCTCGCCATTTCTCCAATGGGCATCGCCATTAGGCCTGCATGGATTAAAAAACCCACTGTCGTCAAAATATTTTCTTTTGGCCAATTAGTCCAATTCGGACTTATTATTGCCATCATTGCCCCAGGCATAAAAACCCAGAACAGCGATTGAAACAGGAGTTCATTTGGCCACAGTCCATATACCCCTGCCACTAAAATCCCAAATGAGCACAGGGGGAAAGGCAACCAGTCCACGTTATATTCTCCACTTTTCAGGTTCGTCTGTTTGCTTGTAGTAATAGGCATAGATTCCTAATCCCATGGCTATTCCAATAATCCATAGCTTGTGAAAGCCATCTCCCAGTGTGAATCCTGTATAATTTGGTGGAATAAATAATATAGTATTCATTATTTCCCCTTCAACCTTCTATATCTCTGAATATTAACTGCAGTCAACAGACTATATGCATCATTTATCTGCTGAAACTTTGCAGTGGCATCCGGAGCCTTGTTGATATCCGGATGATATTCTTTTGCCAGCTTTCTATATGCCAGCTTAACCTGGTACTCATCAGTATCTGTTGATAGTCTAAGGGTTTTGCAGGCTTCTTCATATTTATTTACAAAATCCGAGGTGGGATCTTGATATGTTCTTTGCCCACCTGTGCTGTACTCCCGTCTTCCTCCTGATTGCTGATAGCTACGTTGATACTCATACCATTGACGGAACTGTTCTTCCCACATTCTATCTTGTTCTCTACGTCTCTCCTCTTGTCGCTTTCGTTCTTCTTCCTCTTTCATCCTATAGTATTTCTGGCCATAATCCCCTACAGTTCCATAGCCTACTTTTTTGCCTTCCTTATAGAACGTTGAACGGTCGTATAAATATTCTGTTACTGCAAATTGCCAATATTTTAATAAAGAAATCAACTTCTGACCAAGCACTAACACTGCAATTAATACTATTGCCGGAACCAATATTACCGGTAATATTGATAAAATTGCAGGCCCTAATAGCACCAAAGCCAGGCATCCACCCATGCTTATTATAGTTCCTAAAGCACGTCCAATGATAATCAGCAACTTTACAGGAATTTCCAAAATTATTATAAGAAAAGAAAACAGTCCATTTAATACATTTGCAGTACCTTTTATTATACTGCCCCACATTTGCTTAATTGCCCCCATATTCGCTCCTTTGAGGTTCTACAATAGTTACGTTTTATTAATTATATCACACCATATATTTTTCTTAAAGCAAAAATAGTCTAAGACAATTCTAAGAAATACTCACATTGACACGCTTAACAAGTAATCATATAATTACTAAGAGGTGATTTTATGACTAAATGGTTTTCAAAAGAAAGGCTGCCTGCAACCATTGCAATTGGCTTTGTTACAGGTTTATTATTAGGTATTTTCATTCCTGATATTGCCCTTAAGATAAAAGTAGTTGGTGATATATATATCCAATTGCTTAAAATGTTAATTGTACCAATAATGTTTTTGACAGTTTG
The DNA here is from genome assembly GCA_012728295.1 of Tissierellia bacterium. Taxonomy (GTDB): domain Bacteria; phylum Bacillota; class Clostridia; order Tissierellales; family Peptoniphilaceae; genus JAAYFJ01. Next base: position 3,980 of record JAAYFJ010000040.1, read on the forward strand.
TAGCGGAATATTGCAGCTGGGACGCTTCAGTTCCGTTGGTAAAATGATAGGAAAGACAATTTTTATCTTTGTCATTATGTTTATTCTTTCCTCTGCCATTGCATTGACTGTAGCTTTTATTATGCGACCAGGTATTGGTTTTCCCCTAGCCGGAGCAGATTATAATGAACAACTTCCCGCTCTATCTTTTTCCGAACTAATTCTATCCGTAATTCCAGGTAATCCAATTGCAGACATGGCTAATGGGAAAATATTGCCATCAATGATATTTGCAGCTTTTTTTTCTATGGCAACGCTGGCATTAGGCGATATTGCAGCTCCAGTTAAAAACGGAATAGAGGCCCTTAGAGCCATTAGCTTTAAACTATTAGATTATGTAATGAGTTTTTCTCCATTTGGCGTTATGAGCTTAATTGCCTATTCAACCGCTCAATTTGGCCCTTTAGCATTAGGAGCCATAGGTCGCTATATTATTACATGCTATATAGCTTGCATAATAGTATTTCTTTTGATAATGTTTCTACCTGCAATTACCCTTGGTAAGATATCCGCTAAATCATATTTCAAAGCTTTGACGAAGCTATGGCCTGTTACCCTGGCAACCACATCTTCTGCTGCTAGCTTGGGAATTGCTATGAACGTTTGTAAAAAAGATTTGGAGCTAAGCGAAGCTGTGTGTGACTTTGTTCTGCCCCTTGGAAACACCATTAATATGCTGGGAGGAGCATGTTCCTTTAGTTGTCTTGCAATTTTCGCAGCTGATGCCTATGGTGTTCATCTAGGTTTCGATCAGATTGTAACTCTGATAATTGTTGCAACGCTTATTAATATGAGCGCTCCTGGAATACCTGGCGGTGGGATAATATTAGGCGCTACGTTCTTGATAATATTAGGTATGCCTATGGTTATTATGGCTCCAATTGCAGCAGTATATAGGCTATTAGACATGGCATTCACTACCATGAATGTCACTGGAGATGTTACGGCAGCAATCCTATTAAACATCAATGCTCCAAAAACTGAAACGGACGTGGCTTGATAATTACACATTGGAGATGCATATGAATTCAAAAATACGTAAAGTTTTAAACGACCCAAATCTAGTTCTAATCCTGGTTTTCTTAATTAATGTACCAATTTTTGGACTGCTCAATAAACCTATAGGTAATGTAAGGGACTTATATTGTTTTATTGATGAAATAATCCCTGTGATCCCACCTTTCATTTTGATTTATCACAGTTGGTTTTTCTTTTTACTCCTAAATATTTTTTTACTATATAAAAAAAACGTGCGGGAATATAGAAATCTTATGGCTAACTTAATAGTTGGACAATGGGCTGCATATTTAACTTTTATATTCTTTCAAACCAATGTGACCAGGGCAAGTAACTTAGGAAATGCAGTTTTTGATAAGCTGATTTCCACCACGTATTTTATAGACAATCACTATGCAGGATTTCCATCAGTACACGCACTGACAACCACTGCACTATTAATGGCTCTTTGGAGGTCAAATCACACTAAAACTTATAAACTCTTAGCTAGTATATATTGCATCTTAATACTTGCGTCGATATTGCTAGTCAAGCAGCATGTGTTTTGGGACCTTCCAGGGGGAATAATATATGCAGTCGCTCTATATCCTATTTTTCTGATATTATTAAATATTGTATTTCCACAAAGTTCAGTTGAAAAAGACTTTAACAACTACAATTAATGCTAAGCAAAAGACAGACATTGCCATATGTCTGTCTTTTATATTACTTTATCACGCCTAGTTCATTTGCCAATTCATTTGCATCTTCTAATATTCGTTTATCTTTTACTGTCTCTAGAACATTGGCGAGCATTTCTTTCGCCTTGTCGTTATCACCTTGTGCCACTTGGGCTAGTATATTAGTAAAATATATGTGAGGACCTAAGTTAGTGTTTTGCCACTTAACCAGTTCACTATCATATTTTGATAGAATAGCTAACCCTTCGTTGTCCCTATTATTTTTAAATAAAAAATATGCTAAATTATTAATATATACTCCACGATTAATTCCTCTTACTAAATTAATATTTATTTCTTCCATAATGGAAAGTGCTTTTCTATAGTTATTTTTTTCCCCATATCCCACTGCAATATTTAACTTTATCATAGCTTGCCTCATAGGGTTTGTGGTTTTATCTAAAATAGCTTCATTTTCGCCTATATAATCATCCACTTTTCCATCTTCCAACAGCTTTGCTGTCCCCAGCACTTTTTTTATAAATAGAATCTGCCAAACTATGTTAAAAGCAATTGCTCCTAAGATAATAATTGTGGCTGTCCACTTATAATAGTACATCAATAAGCTATCAGACCATCCTAGTTTGTTTTGTAATAATAGCATTAATATCCCTATTAATACTCCTATTACAATTATTTTTGATATTTTTCTTATTACTGTCATTCTTTCACCTCAATAAAAATTATAGCATAGTCCCTATTCTATTAAAAGAACTTGGGCTTATGCTATAATTTTATATTTTCTGCCTATTACATTATCTATATTAGAAATCTACATCTTTTCCTTCATAAACATATCTAAATAGTTTTTCCATATTTGATGTATCAATACCTCTAGGGTTAGAACCTGTACAAGCATCTGCCACTGCGTGTTCTGATATTGCTGCAATTTTTTCATTAAACTCTTCTTCTTTAATTCCAAAATCTTTCAAGTTTAATTTTATTTCAAACTTTTTGCTCAGTTCTCTAATTTTTTCAATTAGCTCATTTGTAATTTCTTCGTCAGTTCCTTTTAAGCCAATTGCCTTACCAATTTCTCCATATCTCTTAAGAGTATTTTCATCTTTTTTGTTGTACTGAATTACATATGGAAGGTACATTGCATTTGCATAACCATGAACTACATGGCCAGTTGAGAACACAGCACCTGTCTTGTGTGCCATAGAGTGAACTATTCCCAGCAACGCATTTGAGAAAGCTTGACCTGCTAAGCATTGTGCATAGTGCATTTGCTCACGAGCTTCCATATCTCCATTATATGATTTTTCTAGATATTCAAATACCATTTGAATGGCCTTGATTGCCAAAGGATCAGTAAAAGGACTATTAGCTATCGACACATAGGCTTCCACAGCATGTGTTAATGCATCCATTCCCGTATTAGCAATTAATGATTGTGGCATTGAAGCGACAATATCTGGATCTAATATTGCTACATCAGGAGTAATTTCAAAATCTGCCAATGGATATTTAATTCCTTTTTCATAATCTGTTATTACAGAAAATGCAGTAACTTCCGTAGCAGTTCCACTAGTAGACGAAATAGCTGCAAATCTAGCTTTGGTTCTCAATTTAGGGAAGGTAAATGGAATACATAAATCTTCAAAAGTTACTTCTGGGTGTTCATAAAAAGCCCACATTGCCTTGGCTGCATCTATAGGAGAGCCTCCACCCATTGCTACAATCCAATCTGGTTCAAAAGCTTGCATTGCCTTAGCGCCCTTCATAACGGTCTCAACTGATGGATCAGGCTCAACACCTTCAAACAACTCCACTTCCATTCCTGCTTCTTTTAGATAATCTACAGCTTTATCTAAAAATCCGCTTCTCTTCATGGAGCCACCGCCCACTACTACAATGGCCCTCTTTCCTTCTAATCCCTTCAAAGCCTCCAACGAGCCTTTTCCATAATAAGTGTCTCTCGGTAATGTATAACGTCTCATGCTGTTCTCATCTCGATAAATTTTTGACATTTTTTTGTCATCTTAATAATACCCTGCGCTATTGAAAATATCAATATTTTTTCGTTTTTAGCAGTTTATTATAAGTGCTATAATTTGGCTGTGTATTAGAATAAATATTTTATAAAGCAATTAATTACAAGGAGAAACACTTTCATTAGCAGTTTTGTCTAAAAACGGTATTTCTGATAGATTTAAACTATTTCCCTACATGTCTTACACTGTACCTTAACACCATCAGAACTGTTATTCTCCACAGTCCATTTTGCCATATCTACCACAATAGGTATTAAACTATCACCTTTATCTGTCAATGAATATTCAACTCTAGGTGGAATTTCATTATACTGAACACGATTTATTATTCCCTTAATTTCTAATTCTTGTAATGACTTTGCCAACATTGTGTTGGTGACATTACCTAATCGTTTCCTGATATTTCCGTATCTGTGAGGCTTTCCATCTGAAAGTACACATAAGATTGACACTTTCCATTTTCCCCCTATCAAATCCATAAAATATTTTATAGGACATAATAATTCTTCTCCCTTTATTATTCGGCTCATAACCATCCTCCATTAGTAAGTTTTTGAATACTTAGTATGTTTATAATGCGTACTTGCATTACTGCTACTGCGTTGTTATGATTATATCATACCATGAGCAAAAACCTCATAGAAAATGTAAAGGAGCATGAAAATGAAAGTAGTCGATTTTTTGAAAAACGCTAAAGTATTCTACGTTTCTACCTGTGATGGAGATCAACCCCGTGTAAGACCTATCGGTTTCGTGATGGAGTATAATGGACAACTAGCATTCAATACGGATACTAGAAAGAATATGTTCAAGCAATTAAAAGCCAACCCTAAAATTGAAATCAGTGCAATAGACGAAAATTTAAACAGCTTGAGAATTACTGGTAGAGCTAATTTTATTACATCTGAGGACTCTCAAAAGGCAGCCCTAGAAGCTATGCCTATGCTTGCCAAAATAGGCTATACTGTTGGAGATGGTATATTTGAAATATACACTCTTGATGACGTTGCTATTTCATATACTAGTATGACTGGAAAACAATTGGATGGTATAGAGTTATAGTTAACTATTATCTATTATTGTAAATTGCTATGGGGTTTTTATTCTTGCCTAAAGGCTGTGAAGCTTTTATATTAACATCTACTTCACAGATAAACTAATGTATAATATTACTAACAATCCTTTACAGCATCAGGAATATCCACATGAAGAGCATATTATCAAAATGCTATCTACTATAATAGTCGCAAAAAATAATAAAGGCAGTGATTCAGATATCTAATCTGACTCACTACCTTTTTGTTTTATGAGAAAAAGCTTATCAAAGCTTCCGCTAACTTTTGATGCCCCTTTTCATTGGGGTGCATTCCGTCAGAACACATTAAACTATCGTAATCACCACAAGACAATAACGCTTGTCTAAAATTAACCATTGGCAAAGAATATTCTTCTGCTAGTTCTTCTACTATTTTATCGTAACCCTCTTGCCAATAGAATATTTCTTTAGTATCTCCTAACCACTTCATTATTGCCTCTCCACCAGCTGTTTTTGCAACGTAATTAAAAAAGTTCTGGTATGACAATGGTGGCAAATTGATTATTACAGGTTTTAATTTAAGCTCTAAACACTTGTCGATTAGTTGTCTATAATATTCCTTAAATTTATCTTTAGGAGTCATAGGAAAAAATTCTCCATCAGGATTATTGGCAATTTCATTCCACAGATGATTACAATCATTTCCTCCAAATTCTAAAAATATTGTGGATCCAGGCTCAAATTCATCTTTTCTTTTATTAAAAACTTCCAGCCCTCTATCTATTGTGGCACCAAATACAGACAAGTTCTTAAACTTGAGTCCCAGGGCTTTTTCAGCCAATGAAAAACAAGAGTCTTTTAACAGCACATATCTATCTCTTACTTCGTTTAATACTACACCCTTTGCAATTGAATCGCCTAGCACATAATACATATGACCCCTCCTTCGCCATCTAGTTATCATAACTATATCACCTGCTGGTAGTTATGTCAATTTAAAATACCCGTTTCCCAATTAATTTTATTTATTAAAATAGAGTGAATTGACTCGTCAACCCACTCTTAATCCATGCTATTCTTCTTTTGTCCTTGTAGTAGCTGCTTCAACTAACCCTTTTAGCTTATCTTCTAATAGCGGCATACTATCTAGTGATTTTCCTAAACCTAAAGCCACTCCATCCCTTTTATTTGTAGCCAGTCTGACGGGAATTTTCAAGTGTGCTCTCAATCTATCAGTAATCCCTTTTAGCTCAGAACTACCTCCTGTAATAAGCAAACCATGCTGGTGGATGTCTGTAACCAGTTCTTCGGGCGTTTCTTCCAACAGTTGCTCTAGCATATCTAATATCTCGCTAAATGAATCCTCCAACATGAAACGTACATCATCGGATGTGATTATTATTTCTCTTGGAAGTCCAGTAGCTATATCTCTACCAGCTATTCTTAACCCTCTATCATCTGGTTGAGGTGTTAGTGCTCCTATTAAGTGTTTTATGTCTTTTGCAGTATATATTCCTATGGCTACTCCATGAGCTTTGCGAATTCCATCAACAATAGCTTTATCAAAAGCATCTCCAGCAGTGCTGATGTTTCTTCCCACTACTACTGAGCCTAGAGATATAATAGCACCTTGAGCTAATCCTGCGCCAATGTCCAATACCATTCTACCCAGTGGCTTTTCCACATCAAGACCTTCCGCCATAGCTGTTGCTAACGGAGCTTCCATTAAATATACCTTTGATAAACCAGCTTCTTGACATACTTCCAACAATGCAGTTCTTGCAACCATTGAGCTTCCCGCGGGAACACCGACTACCATGTGTGGACGAACAAAAGCCATCTTAAGTGATTTTTGAACTAAATACTTAATTAGTCTTTTAGTTATTTCATATTCTGCAACCTGTCCGTTTAAGATAGGTTTTATCCCTCTAATTGTATCCGGAGTCTTGCCTAGCATTCTCTGCGCTTGTTCTCCCACCGCAAAGAATTTATCTGTCATTCTGTCAATTGCCACCACCGTAGGCTCTGATAAAATAACACCTTTGCCTCTTTGGTATAATATTACATTATCCGTTCCTAAATCCATGGTGAGTTCTGCTCTCAATGCACTCATCACGCCACTCCTTCTATGGAAAACATATTATGTGAACGCAATTAATATGTCATCAGTTATTCTCTCTTCGCATTTTTGCTCCTAAGCTTAAGAATTTATCGATAATATTCTCATATCCTCTGTCTATATGGTACACATCGTATATTGACGTTTCACCTTCAGCTACTAACCCAGCTAAAATCAGCGCAGCTCCTGCTCTTAAATCCGAAGCATATACATCTGCTCCATGGAGTGTTTTACCTCCATTCACGATTGCAGATCTGCCATCTACTTGAATGTTTGCACCCATTTTTTGTAATTGTTCCACGTGCATAAAACGGTTTTCAAAAACAGTTTCCATAGCTATGCTGATCCCATTGCATTTTGTCATCAACGCCATAAACTGTGCTTGCATATCCGTAGGGAATCCTGGATATGGCAGTGTTTTAACGTCTACAGAGTTAAGCATAGGAGTTCCTATTACTCTTAGGGACTCATAGTCTTCATCAATGGTGCAACCAGCTTCTCCCAGTTTTGCAATAATTGGTTTCATATGACTTGGGATAACATTTAGTATCTCCAAATCTCCACCAGTTATCGCTGCAGCTACCATAAAAGTCCCTGCTTCTATTCTGTCAGGAATGATAGTATGTTTTGCTCCACCAAGTTTTTTTACACCTTTAATCCTTATTGTAGAAGTTCCGGCACCAGATACTTTTGCTCCCAACTTTCTCAAAAAGTTAGATAAATCTACAATCTCCGGCTCCATGGCAGCGTTTTCTATTATGGTTTCACCATCTGCTAGCACTGCCGCCATCATTATATTCTCCGTTGCTCCTACCGATGGAAAGTCCAAATATATGGTCGCACCAGATAGTTTATTTGCATGGGCAGAAACCATTCCATCGGCTAAAACCGTTTCAGCCCCCATCGCCTTAAAGCCTTTTAAATGCAAGTCAATGGGTCTTGTGCCAATTTTACATCCTCCTGGCAACGCATTCTCTGTTTTGCCTAGTCTGCCTAATAAAGGGCCCATTACCAAAAAAGAGGCTCTCATCTTGCTCATTAATTCATAGCCTGTAACATAATTATTCAATCCGTTGGAGTTTATCAATAAAGTATTAGGATCTAATTGTTTTACTTCCGCTCCTAAAGACTTCAATACCTCACACATGATTTCAACATCTTTTAACTGCGGAACATCTTCTAGCACTATATCCTCAGTGCCTAATAGAGATGCCGCCATTATCGGCAATGCTGCATTTTTTGCTCCGCTTATGCGCACAGTTCCCTTTAAAGGTGGGCTCTTTTCAACTATTATTCTATCCAAAACATTTCCTCCTACATAACTGACAATATATAGTATATAAACCAAATGGTAAAATTCATCTTCTTAAACAATTATTATATCATTGTCTTCAACACTATGTAAAGGATTATAATACTTTACATGCAAACACCGTAATAAATCATAAATAATTCCTTTAAATCTTAGAATAGACTTAGAATTTACTAATACAATATATAGAATTCTTGCTGTAATGTATTATTAAGGGAGGGGATATAAATGACTTTTTTATTAAATCTATTATTTTCTTTTGCAATAATATTTTTTCCTACATCATTTGTTTACTGGCTTTTTAGAAAAAACAGTCTGTCACTGGGAATATCCAGACCAAAATCACAATGGTTCGCATTTGTGCTTTTCTTAATATATATTGTATTAGTATATGATATCACAGGTGCTGGAACGTGGTTTGAGCTAAAAATAACGGGAGTTTCTTTCGAAAGTAATCAATTGAATTTAATACCATTTTCACGAGATATTAATAATTTAGCTTACTTCCTGAATGTAGTAATGTTCATGCCATTTGGATTTTTGTTGCCCTTTATTCTTAATAATAGACTATCCTTTTTAAAAATGACGTTTTTAGGACTGAGTTTCTCCACACTTATCGAGCTTAGTCAGCTTACTAACTATCGTCACACCGATGTAGATGATTTGATAATGAATACTATAGGTGCAATTATAGGATATATATTTTATAGGCTAATAATGCACCATAAAATCCATGGTTCTACTACAAATAACCCTGTATTAGAAGGTATTGCTCTCTGTCTAACAACAATTGTCAGTCACTTTTTGTTGTTTGGATACGTGATTAAATATACTTTAATATAAGAAACCTCGCAAATGCGAGGTTTCTAATCTTTTTTTATTAAATGAATACGGTTAATGGCTCTAGACAAAGCTGTTTTAGCTCTAATGTAATCCGGTTCTTCTTCCAACTTTCCAAACAGCCTTTCCTCAGCCCTTTTCTTAGCTTCTTCAGCTCGGATAATGTCAATGTCTTCAGGCCATTCCGCAGACTCCACAACTAAAGTGGTTATTTCCGGCTCTACAGACAGATACCCCTCGCTTATAGCAGCTTCTTTTTCAACACCATCAGCCATGGTAATCTTTAAGTTCGATATCTTTGTAGGAGTGATAATGGGCTGAGTTCCTCTCATCACAGCCAAGTCCCCTTCAATCCCTCTTACTATTATTTGTTTTACTTCTGTTTCCAAAAAGATTTTACTGGGAGTTACAATTTTCAAACTAATCATTTCCCTCATCCTTTTTGGCTTTTTCTATTACATCTTCTATGGTCCCTACCATATAGAAAGCCGATTCATTTATATGGTCATACTTTCCTGCAAGGATTTCACCAAATCCTTTAACAGTATCTTTTAAAGGGACATACTTTCCTTCCATCCCAGTGAAAGTCTCTGCTACTTTAAACGGTTGTGATAAGAACCTCTGTATTTTTCTCGCTCTAGAAACAGTTAACTTTTGTTCGTCACTTAGCTCATCTAATCCTAATACAGCAATAATATCTTGTAAGTTATTATATGCCTGCAGCACTTCCTGAACTCCCCTAGCCACTCTATAGTGTTCTTCTCCCACAACTTCTGGGTCTAATATTCTAGATGTGGAATCTAGTGGATCTACAGCAGGATAAATACCCATTTCTGCAAGACTTCTGGATAATACAGTGGTTGCATCTAAGTGAGCAAATGTCGTTGCTGGCGCAGGGTCTGTTAAGTCGTCAGCTGGCACATAAACTGCTTGTACTGATGTTATGGAACCTTTATTAGTGGATGTAATCCTCTCTTGTAAAAGACCCATTTCAGTTGCAAGTGTAGGTTGATAACCTACTGCCGATGGCATTCTTCCCAGTAGTGCAGAAACTTCTGAACCCGCCTGGGTAAAACGGAAAATATTATCTATAAATAATAATACGTCTTGCATTTCCTCATCTCGGAAGTATTCAGCTAAAGTTAGCCCTGTTAAGCCTACTCGCATTCTAGCTCCAGGAGGCTCATTCATCTGCCCAAAGACCAAGGCTGTTTTTTCCAAAACACCTGATTCTTTCATCTCATAATATAGGTCATTACCTTCTCTTGTACGCTCTCCAACCCCAGTGAATACTGATAATCCGCCATGCTCTGTGGCTATATTATTAATCAATTCCTGAATCAATACTGTCTTGCCTACCCCTGCCCCTCCAAAGAGACCTACTTTTCCACCTTTAGAATATGGGCACATCAAGTCTACTACCTTAATCCCCGTTTCATAAATCTCTTTTTCAGTTTTTTGATCCTTAAATTCTGGTGGTGTTCTGTGAATAGGTCTAGTGGAGATATTCTCCGGTGCAGACTTGCCATCTATCGGTTCTCCTAGTACGTTGAACATCCTTCCTAGAGTACCTTTCCCAACTGGTACTTCAATAGGGCTATTGGTATCTTTACAGTCCATACCCCTGACTAGTCCATCTGTGCTTCCCATGGAAATACAACGAACTATATCATCTCCCACGTGTTGGGCTACTTCTACAATAAGCTTTTCTTCTCCCTGATCTATTTCTATGGCATTGAGTAGCTTTGGCAGTTGATCGGGCGCAAAGCGTATATCCACTACAGGTCCAATAACCTGTGTGATTTTGCCGTAATTATGCTCCATTTTGAACTCCTTTCTACTTCAATGCATTTGCCCCGGATACTATTTCCGAGATTTCACTGGTAATTGCAGACTGTCTAGCTCTATTATAACTTACTCTCAAATCATCTAACATCTCATCGGCATTCTCTGTAGCAGCCTCCATTGCACTACGTCTTGAAGCCTGCTCACTAGCAGATGCTTCGATTAATGCCCCATATATTGTAACTTTCACATACATCGGAATTAAGAAATCCAGAACATCATCAGGTGAAGGTTCAAACGTGTATATAACTCTAGTTTCTCCAGCTTTCTTCTCATGCTTCTCAAATGGAAGTAAAACCTCTGCCCTAGGTGTATATTGCATGGTGGAGTCAAATCTAGTATAGATTAGCATTACCTTATCCACTTGCTTATTTTTGTACCTATCATCTACAATGTCTGCTATTAGCTTTGCATGATCAAATTCTATGACTTCAGGCAATCCCCTAAAGCTTTCTATTATATTATAGTCTAGCCTTCCTAGTGTATCCCTTGCCTTGTCTCCAATAACTATTAATTCATAAGCATCGGGATCCTTACTGACAATAGATTCTGCCATGTCTGTAATATTATGGTTATAACCACCAGCTAACCCCCTATCAGAGGTCATTACCACCAATAATGTCTTTTTAACTTCTCTCTGCATTATATATGGATGGTTTATTTTAACATATTCCATAACATTTTTAACATTTTCCAGTACAGTTGTATAATATGGTCGGGATTTATCCAACTTTTCCCTAGCTTTTCTAAGCTTTGCAGTGGACACTAATTCCATCGCCTTTGTTATTTGGCGAGTAGAATTTATTCCCCTAATCCGTCTTTTTATTTCCTTGGTTGTTGGCATCCCGTCACCTCCTAAACAAGGAACGTCTCAAGGAATTCTTTCAGAGCAGTTTTGATGCTTCCCTCTGATTGCGCAGAAAGTTCCTTTGTGCTTTCAATTTCTTTATAAACTTCATCGTAATGATTGGCAATATAGTCTATAAATTGGCTTTCAAATTCATCTATCCTGTTGACAGGTACCTCGTTTAATAGACCGTGCACGGCACAATAAACTATTACAACTTGATGCTCTACAGGCATAGGTGAATTTTGGCGTTGCCTCAATATTCGCATCATGCGCTCTCCTAGAGCCAAAATCCTCTTGGTTTCTGAGTCTAGCTCAGAGCCAAACTGCGCAAAACTTGCTAAATCCCTATATTGTGCTAATGCTAATTTCAATTGAGAACCCACTTTTTTTATTGCCTTAATCTGTGCAGCACCACCCACACGAGATACTGATAGCCCTGTATTAATTGCAGGCCTTTGTCCAGAGAAAAACAAATCAGACTCTAAGAATATCTGACCATCTGTAATGGAAATAACGTTGGTTGGAATATAAGCGGAAATATCGCCTGCAAGAGTTTCTATTATAGGTAGTGCCGTAATAGACCCACCACCGTATTCTTCACTCATCTTAGCAGCTCTCTCCAATAGTCTAGAGTGAAGATAGAATACATCCCCTGGATATGCTTCACGTCCTGGTGGTCTTCTCAATAGCAAACTCATCGCTCTATATGCAACTGCGTGTTTTGACAAATCATCATAAACTATCAATACATCTTTTCCTTGAGCCATGAACTCTTCAGCCATGGTAACTCCACTATAAGGAGCTATATATTGTATTGGCGCAAATTCGCTTGCCGTTGCCGAAACTACAATGGTATAATCCATGGCACCAAATCGCTGGAAGTTGTCTACGATAGAGGCTACTGTAGAAGTTTTCTGGCCTATGGCAACATAGATACAAATAACATCTTTCCCTTTTTGATTAATAATCGTGTCAGTGGCAATTGTTGTCTTTCCTGTTTGCCTATCTCCTATAATTAATTCTCTTTGCCCTTTTCCAATGGGAAAAAGAGCATCAATGGACTTTATTCCAGTTTGCAGAGGCTGATCTACACTTTTTCTAGTGATAACTCCTGGTGCAACCTTCTCTATGGGCATAGACTTATTGCAATTTATAGGGCCTTTTCCATCTATTGGTTGCCCCAAAGGATTTACCACTCGTCCTATCAATGCATCTCCAACGGGAACTTCCACAATACGACCAGTACGCTTTACCGAATCGCCCTCCTTTAATTCCCTGTCTGAGCCCAACAAAACTGCACCAATATTGTTTTCTTCCAAGTTAAGGGCCATTCCATATACTCCGCCCGGAAACTCTAACAATTCGTTGCTCTTACACTTAGCTAGTCCATATATACGTGCAATTCCATCCCCTACTTCAAGGATAGTTCCCACATCCACCATTTCTATACGTTCTTCATAGTTTTCTATCTGTGATTTTATTATTGCACTGATTTCTTCAGGCCTTAATCCCATCTTTTCACCTCAACTCTATAAGGTCATTCCCACAAGGTTATTTCGGACGTCTTCAAGCTTACCTCTTATTGATCCGTCCTTTCGTCTACCTTGATATTCAATGACCATTCCTCCAATTATCTCTTTGTCAACCTTCTCGTTTAGAATTATCTTTTTCCCGCTATCCTTCTCTATTGCCTCAACAAGGCGTTTCTTTTTTTCGTCGTCAAGAGGAACAGCCGTTGTAACTATTACTTTCATGCATCCCATGTGCTCAAAAGCGAGCTTTTTAAATTCTATGTGGATAACACGAAGATAATCGGACCTTTTATTATCTATTAATACCCCAAGAAACCTCGAGGTCAATGGCGTCTCCAAATCTCCAATAGTCATCTTCAACAACTCTTTTTTCTTTTCAGCTGTTATTCTTGGATGATTTAATACCGCCAGTAACTCTTTGTTGGAATAGATTGCCTTAACTATAAGATCCATTGCCTTAACAACTTTATCTAATGTCCCTCTCTCTTTGGCAGCTTCAAATAGAGCTTGGGCATAGGGAATTCTTACCAAAGCCATTATCTTGCCTCCAAATCATCAATAAAACCATCAATTAATTCTGCTTGAAGCTCAGGGCCCAATGATTTTTTTATCAATTTTTCAGCCAATATTACCGCCATATCCCCTGCTTCAGATTTAATCTCTGCATACGCAAACTGTTTTTGCTGTTCTAATTCTCTTTGCGTTCTCGCTTTGATGCTTTCTATTTCAGAGCGGGTATCCTCTATCATTTTCCTGTTGATTTCTTCTCCTCGCTGTCTGTAGCTCTCCAATATGCTCGCGCCTTCTTCTCTCACTTGAGCCACTTGAGCTTCATAGGATTCTTTCAATTCTAAAGCCTCTTTACGCATGTCTTCAGCATTATCCAACTTCGATTGAATCAAATTTTGTCTTTTTTGTAAAAACTCACTTACAGGTTTATAGAGATAACGTTTGAGGATGAAAAATAATATTATCACTGAAATCCATACCAATACCATATTATGAATTACCGGTACGGCATTTACTTGTATATCCATTCTCTCCCTCCTTTAAAGAGGAGTTCCTCTATAATTACAGTCCTAAGTTAATATATGCTGTCAATAGCGGCCTGAAGAATAATAATATCAAAGCTATTATCAAGCCATATATACCTGTTGTCTCTGCCACCGCTTGACCCATAAGCATAGTACGGATAATATCCCCTTGTGCTTCAGGCTGACGGCCTACAGCTTCAGCTCCCTTTGCCGCAGCATTACCCTGACCAATTCCAGGTCCAATGCCCGCTATCATAGCTAAACCTGCTCCTATTGCTGAACATCCCAAAATAAAAGCTTCACTTGTTATACCTGACATAATTAATCCTCCTTTTAATGTTTCTCGGCGTCTCCGCCAACATAAAGCATAGTTAACATAACAAAAATAAAGGTTTGCAATACTCCTGCAAAAATATCAAAATAAGCATGAAGCAGAGGAGTAAATATTGGAGAAAAGTTCCCCAATGCTGCATATACTAATCCTAAGATTAAGCCTCCACTCATGATATTACCAAATAGACGAAACGACAGGGAAATTGGATTTGCTAACTCCCCAATAATATTTACCGGGGTGATTACCACTATCGGTTCAGTAAAGCTCTTAAGATAACCAAGAAAACCTCCGTTGGATCTAAATGAGAAAATCTGAGTCAGTGCAAATGTTATTAAAGCCAAAGACATGGTTATACTCACATCCGATGTGGGAGGTGTCAATCCTAATAGTCCCCAAAGGTTTGAAAATAGCAAAAACAATGCCAAGGTCAAAATATATGGTGCAAACTTTAAATTATGCTTTCCCATATTAGTTATTACCAAGTTCTGCATAGATTCCACCGTTATTTCAGCAATGTGTAAAATGCCCTTTGGCTTAGTTGTAGGATCCAAATTTTTAAATTTCCCACCAATTATTATTCCGCCAATGGAGAGCAATATTACAACCATAAAAGTACTGGTCACACTTTGTGGAATAAGATAAGCATTTCCTCCAATAGTAATTGTAAATGCCAAGATTATCACCTCTTCTCATTGTTATTAGGTCTTTTTTTCAAGAGCTTCTCATCAAATACCGCAGATAATAATACAATATACTTCATAGATATAATTCCAATTATTACAGTAATAAAATTAATGTCCTCAGATAGTATGCTAAGTGCTAATACCAATCCATAAATAAGCATTCTCATCATATATCCGACTCTAACTTTTCTATTTGCTACATCAGGGGCACAAACAAGCGCCCTTTCAAGAGTGTTTTTCATTTGCAGAAACATCAATATACTAACTAGTCCCCCCAACACTTGACCTTTAACCCAAGGACTAGATTCGCTTATTGTCAACTGCCAAATGCCAGCTAAAATCAAGTTTACGGCAACACACCTTATTATTAACGCCTTAATTGTATGATCAACTATTTTATTGGTCATCTTTAGGCTCCTTGCGATTCTTAATCATTTTGGGGAGTTTAAACAAATTGTAAAATGCCGAAGCAACACCTATTAGCATAAAAACAATAAAGAATATTCCACCTGTAGAGAACTTGCCGTCCAACCACTGGCCAATAAAAACACCCATTAATATTGGGGTTATCATAGACAGTCCCACTTGTGTAATCAATGCCATATATTTTATTGGAGACAGATCTTTTTTCATTGATATTCTCATTTCAATCAATTCACTTCATCATTAAACTCCACTACCATTTGTTTTAAAAAAACCTCCATGCTTTTCAATTATAATACGTTACAGTGACTAATGCAAATAATTATATTCCCTCAAAAATATTATTAAATCAACAATTTGTTAACTACAATCTCGTACTCTTCCTAATATTTAACAAGGCCATTACTCCATATATACATTTCAACCTTATATATACCCATAACATCCTTAATAATTATTGCTATTTACTTAAAAAACGTATATAATGTAAGCGTTATAAGTTTCGCAAACTAATGATAATGGCTTGATCATGGTAAAAAGTCATTCTTTTTGTGTCTTTTTTATTGTTTTGCGGTTAACTTATGGGACCAACATAGAAAGAGGTGGAAGAAATGAAAGTTGACAATCTGACTTTCAAGGGCGGAGTCCATATGCATGGTTATAAAGAGCTGTCAAACCAGCGTCCCATAACCAAAGCTAAAGATCCCTCCATGGTCTATATACCACTTCATCAACATATCGGAGCACCTTGCGAATGCATAGTTGCTGTCGGTGATGAGGTTAAAGTAGGCCAGAAAATTGGGGAGGCTAAAGCCTTCGTATGTGCCCCTGTACACTCAAGTGTTTCGGGTACAGTAAAAGAAATTACCCGCAAACTCACTCCTACGGGAATGATGGCTGAAACAGTGGTAATTGAGAACGATGGCTTGGATACCCTGGCATATGAAAGTCAAGGAAAAACCTTGGAAAATTCAGAACCAAAAGAAATTATTTCCATGGTTAAAGAAGCTGGTATAACAGGATTAGGTGGCGCGAGCTTCCCAACCCACGTTAAACTATCTGTGCCTGAAGATAAGAAAATTGATTTCGTTATCATCAATGGTGCAGAATGTGAACCTTACTTAACGGCAGACCAATTGTCCATGGAGACTATGCCCGAAAAATTATTATTGGGTTTAGCACTAGAGATGAAAGCTGTCAATGCACCAAAAGGATATGTGGCAGTAGAGACAAATAAGCCTAAGGCCATTGAAATCCTAAGGAAAGAAGCCGAAAAGCACGCTAATATCGAGGTTGTAAGTGTTAAGGCTAAATATCCTCAAGGGGATGAAAAACGTATTATCGATGCTGTTGTAGGTCGTCAGGTACCATCTGGAGGACTTCCTATGGACGTAGGATGTGTGGTTTCTAACGTTAGTTCAGCAATCGCTATCTACAATGCAGTATATGAAAACAAGCCACTATACGAACGTATCGTAACCATGACTGGTCATGGAATAAAAGAACCACAGAACCTTTTAGTTAAAAACGGTACTCCACTTACAGAACTAATTGAGCAAGCTGGTGGATTTGTAGGCAATCCTGGAAAAGTAATCATGGGTGGACCTATGATGGGAATGGCACAAACCACTTTAGAAACTGCTGCTATTAAAGGTCTTGGTGGACTTTTAATTCTTACAGAGGAAGAAGCCTGTACAGGCGACACTACTGACTGTATTAAATGTGGTAAATGTGTAAGCGTATGCCCTGTTAATCTTGAGCCTATTAGCATACACAAACTTGCTTTAAAAGAAAGATTTGAAGAAGCCGGTTCTATATATCATGCACTTGATTGTGTAGAGTGTGGCTCTTGTTCATTTATTTGCCCAGCTAAGAGACCACTTGTGGAATCCATACGTCTTGCTAAGCGGGAAATTCGCTCATTGAAGCAAAAATCATAGAGGGAGGAAGTCATGGAAGAAAACGTAAAACAACCTATCGTACTGGAAAAATTATTGACAGTATCCTCTTCTCCCCATATTCGCAGCAATGAAACAACCCGTCGCATTATGCTTGATGTTATCATCGCATTGGTGCCCGCAGGGCTTGCCAGCGTATATTTCTTTGGGATAAGAGCACTCTTACTCATATTAGCTTCTGTTGTATCAGCAGTTGCAGCTGAGTATCTGTCAGGAAAAATTTTCAAACGTCCAACCACCATTGGTGACTTATCAGCAGTGGTAACTGGAATTTTATTAGCTTATAACGTACCTGTTAGTCTACCTTTATATATGGTAGTCTTCGGTAGTTTTTTCGCCATTATTGTAGTTAAGCAGTTCTTTGGTGGAATTGGTTCTAACTTTATGAACCCTGCTTTAGCTGCTCGTGCAGTGTTGGTAGCTTCATGGCCTGCTGCTATGTCAGCATTTACTAGACCAATGACTGACTTAGTATCAATGGCAACTCCACTGGCAGGAGGACCTTCATTAAGCATTATGGATATGTTTATTGGTAAAATGCCTGGATCATTGGGAGAAGTTTCTTCATTAGCTATTCTTATTGGTTTAATCTACCTTTTAGTTCGCAAAGTAATAACAATTCGTATACCTGCTATTTACATTGTGACTACATTGGTATTGATGATTGTGTTCGGCACTCCATTTGATCAACTATATGTTCAACTATTAGGTGGTGGTCTATTGCTAGGTGCAGTATTTATGGCAACTGACTATTCATCCAGTCCATCTACAGCTAAAGGACAAGTAATCTTTGCTCTTGGATGCGGAATAATTACAGCTGTAATCCGTAAATTCGGCGGATTCCCTGAAGGGGTTTCATATTCCATCCTCTTAATGAACTCCGCTACTCCGCTAATTGAAAAATTAACGGTGGGCGCAGCTTTTGGAGGTGCTAAAAAATGAAAGAAACAATAAAGCTTGCCTTAATACTATTTATTATAGCTTCCGTATGTACAGGAATTCTTGCAGTAGGAAACAGCTTTACTTCAGTTATCATTGAAGAACGACAAGCAAAAGAACTTCAAGAAGCTCTAAAAGTTGTATCTCCTGATGCTACTGAGTTCACACCAATTGAAGCTGATAAATTAACTTCACTTCAAGAAACTCTTCCTTCAGTTAAGAATATGTACGAAGCTAAAGCTGACGGCAACGTAATCGGCTATGTATTCGACTTAATTGGTAAAGGTGGATACGGTGGAGATATTTCCTTTATTTTAGGAATTAAATCAGAAGATAAGTCTATTAGCGGAATTAAGATACTAGGTCATGGAGAAACTCCAGGATTTGGTGCTGCAATTGAAGAACCAGCTTATGCTGAAGGTGTTGTTGGTGCAACAGATGCAGATGGCGTAAAAGCGATAACAGGAGCAACTAAAACTTCTAACGCTATGAAAAATGCTATCAAGCAAGCCTTTGACGCTATTGGACAAGTAAGTGCAAATAATACGACTAATTATGTCGTTAGCCGGTAAGGGGGGGTAAATAATGAAATTATCTAAAGTCTTTTCAGACGGGATATTTAAAAACAACCCGATTCTGGTTCAATTAATTGGTCTATGCGGTGTTTTGGGTGTTTCTACATCAGTAATTAACGCATTAGCAATGGGATTTGCTGTAACAATTGTATTGTTGGGATCAAACTTTGTAATCTCTGTATTGCGTAAGGCTATTCCTGATAAAATTCGTATTCCTGCTTTTATAGTGGTAATCGCATCCTTCGTTACACTTATCGACATGTCCCTAAAAGCATATGCGCCTGCAATATACGCTCAGTTGGGAGTATTTATCCCACTAATCGTAGTAAACTGTATTATCCTTGGACGTGCAGAGGCTTTTGCTTCTAAGAACAGTCCGGTAGCATCCATTGTAGATGGTTTGGGAACCGGTATAGGATATATTATTGCCATTACTTCATTGGCAGCCATTCGTGAGTTGTTTGGATCCGGCAAACTTCTTGGGTTTAGCATCTTAGGTGCTAGTTATCCAGGAATTGGAATCTTTACTTCTCCTGCAGGGTCATTTATTATCCTAGGCATAATGATAGCCGCATACCGCGTTATTATGAGCAAAACGGCTAAGGAGGATTAATCATGAGTTTACTTTCTATTATCGTTGGCTCTATTTTTGTCAACAACTATGTATTTGCCAAGTTCTTGGGAATCTGCCCTCTATTGGGTGTTTCCAACAAGGTTGAAACTGCCACTGGAATGGGTGCAGCTGTTACATTTGTAATAACACTATCATCCTTGATAACTTACTTGATACAAATATATATTTTAAATGCTTTGAATTTGCAGTATCTTCAAACAATTGTATTCATCTTGGTTATAGCAACTTTAGTACAGTTTGTTGAGATGGTATTAAAGAAAAACTCTCCTAACCTTTATAGCGCACTTGGAGTATTCCTACCGCTTATCACTACAAACTGTGTAGTATTGGGAGTAGCAATTCTTAACATCAGCGAAGGATATGGAATTATTGAAACACTAGTTAACTCCATTGGTTCATCAATTGGATTTGTTATCGCCATCGTCCTACTTGCTGCAGTACGTGAAAAATTGGAATTGGCCGATGTACCTAAGAGCTTTGAGGGATTCCCTATCGCTTTAGTAACCACCGGACTAATGGCCATTGCATTCTCCGGATTTGCCGGATTAGTATAGGAGGTAATCATGAACCCTATAATCATAGCAGTTGCGGTGGTCGGGATCATGGGCCTATTATTTGGCGCACTCCTGTCTGTCGCTGCAAATATCTTCCATGTGGAAGTAGATGAAAAAGTTGTACTTGTTCGTGCGGAATTACCAGGAGCCAACTGTGGTGCCTGCGGATTCCCAGGATGTGACGGTTTAGCCACTGCCATAGCATTAAAAGATGGTCCCGTAAATGGATGTCCCGTTGGTGGCCAGCCAGTAGCTGAAAAAATAGCTACAATTATGGGTAAGGCAGCTGGAGACTCTGTTAAACAAGTGGCATGTGTAATGTGTAACGGAACACCAGATAACGCAAAAGAGAAACACGCTTTCTCAGGTATGAGCGATTGTCGTTCAAACGCTGCTTTCCAAGGCGGATCCAAGGCTTGTTCCTATGGTTGCCTAGGCGGTGGCACATGTGTATCAGTTTGTCCTTTCGATGCTATACACATCGTAAACGGTGTTGCAGTAGTAGATAAAGACAAATGTACAGCATGTCAAAAATGTATTTCAGTATGTCCTAGAAATGTAATCTCATTGGTGCCTTATGACCAAGAAGTTGTTGTTAAGTGTAATAGCACTGATGACGGTAAAACAGTTAGAGCAAATTGCTCAGTAGGATGTATCGGTTGCGGACTATGTGTAAGAAACTCCGAAGAGGGAGCTTTTGTTGTAGAAAACAAATTAGCACACGCAGTTGAAGGAAAAGACTATGGCGAAGCCGTAAATAAATGCCCAACTAAAGCTATCCACTACACGAGTGATAAACCAGTAGTAGAAGCTAAGGTTGAAGAAGATCAAGCCGTTTAGAATAATGGTATTACCATAGAATAATGCTAAGCTAGTAATCTAGCTTAGCATTATTTTTTTAAGAAAAATGAATATCTTCTCCTAAATTTATTAAATATAAATCATATAGAAATGATTAAAACCTACGCCATAAAAAATGTCTTGAAAAAAATACAGAGAGCATAAATAAGCTCTCTGCAATGAATAATGCTTCTCTACATTTCTTTTATATAATCTCTATTGCCAATCATTTCGTTAAGAATTACTTCATCAGTAGTTTTCATTCCATATCTAGCAATGCGACCTACAGCCTTTATGGTTTCATCTACATTGTCCATAACTATGCCATCTCCAGCATTGAAACTCAACCCTGACTGAGCCTGTTTATATCCTAATAAAGCATTGTTAAGTGATGAAGCTATTTTTAAAGCACAACTAGCCTTGGCGCCATCGCAAATCAATCCTGAGTTTCCGGCTAAAGAATTCACCAATGCTTGAGCAGCTATCTCCTTGCTCTCACCTTTGATAAATGCCAATCCTGCCACAGCAGCACTGGCTGCACTAACAGCTCCACAATAAGCTGACAACCTACCTATGCCCTGTTTCATATATAGACCGATTAAATTTGCAAATGCCAACGCTCTATATAGTGGTTCACCCATTAAGTCATTAGCTTTAGCATATACAATAATCGGCAAACTCACAGTAATTCCCTGGTTTCCACTACCAGAATTTATAACCACCGGCATTTCACTACCACTCATTCTAGCATCTGACCCTGCTGCTGCATAGGCAACCATATCACGCTCCACATCATCTGGTCTGTCCTCATGTAAAAATTTGCCAATTTCTGAGCCGTAAGAGCCGCTTAACCCTTCTTTAGCTATTTCATAATTGTATTGAATCTGAAGCTCTAAAATGTCAATCACATCGGATAAATCTGCATTTGATGCGTATTCATATATGTCATCGAAATTGTAATCGTAATCTTCTTTCTTAGTTGCTTCCTCAGAAGCTTTTTCTTCAAGCACAACTCCATTTTTCTCAATATAAACAATATTCGTGTGGGATTCAGCAATGATAACTTTAGCCGTATCCTCTCCACGCCCAGCATCTATCTCTATATATAGATTCTCCACACCAGGCTTTAATGAAACCTTGCAGTACCCTTTTTCAATCAGTTCATGTGCAACTGGCAACTTATCCTTGTCAATATCGCTAAGCACTTCTAAGTTCTTACTGGCATCTCCAGCAATAGCACCAACTGTGCAACTGATTTTTATTCCTCTCTGGCCATCTGTACCCGGCACTACTACACTTTTAGTGTTTTTTATGATATTCCCACTGCACTTTACATCCAAATAATCTGGATCTCCGCCCAAAACCTCAGCTACCTTTGCTGATGCAAATGCTAAAGCAATGGGCTCGGTACAGCCAAATGCCGGAATCAACTCTTCCTTAATAATTTTACTATAGTCTTCCATGGTCTCCCCCTTTTCCATACATAATTTCGCATATGCCGCTTTGATAAATCACACCTTACCATTTTATTAATAATAATAAATAGTCCGTCTTATTTGATTTTACATCACTTTATCAATAGCTGTCTAGAAAAAATTTATGACCCAAGCTTGCTGTGTTGATTCTTTTTCAGATTAGCCAGTGTGTTAATTAAAAATATACCTACTCCCAACCAGACAAATCCAAAAGTCCATGCTTGAGACCTGGAAAACGCCTCATGATAAACAAGATATCCAATGGAAAATTGAATAGTCGGGTTAATATACATTAATAATCCAGAAATAGTCATCGGTGTTACTTGCATTCCTTTAGAATAAAATATCAATGGCATGGAAGTAACTATTCCCGTTACAGGAAGTAACCATAGTTGCATCGGCTGAATGGTCACTGCTCCCCATTTCATAAAAACATAAATCAGTGCCAATGGAAGGACAACCAAAGTTTCCATAAATACCGACATCACTCCGGTTACCTTTATATGTTTTTTTATGGCACCGTAGCTCACAAAAGACACTGCAATTGTAAGAGCAAAAACAGGTATTTTACCATATGCTACAGCAGAGATAGCAACCCCTATCGTTGCCAAACCCACCGCCGCCCATTGCAATAAATGAGGTCTTTCTTTGAATACCAAAAATCCTGCAACAACTGAGAACAAAGGATACATGAAATACGCTAGGCTGGCATCTAAGATATGTCCACCCATAACAGCTCCAATGTAAAGTCCCCAGTTAATTGTAATAGTAATTCCTGCCAACAAAATCATCTTAAGTTCGTTTTTGTCTTTGAATTGCTCCTTTATCTCTGCTCCACGTCCTTGGAACAACAAGATTATTCCGCAAAAAACCATAGACCATATGATACGATTGGAAAGCACAAACAAGGCATCGACTCCTGCCATAAGCTTCCAAAACATTGTCAACAAACCCCAGATTACATAGCTTAACAACACCCATAACGCACCTTTATTCATGCCCGTTCCCCTTTCCAATCCAACTTATTCCAATATATCACATTTATTCACTCCTTACAATAAAATACAGGCAGATATGGTATTATATGATTAGGATATTTTTAATAAGAAAAGAGGAATGTGATGAAAAGTCGACTTAATTCTATAGACACCTTTAGAGGCGCGTCTATTGTAGCAATGATAATATACCATCTCACATGGGATTTAAGCGAATATTTTATGCTTTATCCTGGACTAGAGAGCAAATGGCCTATGATTCTAGCATCACGAACCATAGGACTTTCCTTCACTCTTATAGCAGGAATTAGCATACACCTTTCAAAAAAACCGCTTGCTCATGGAATAAAAATACTCTTGTTAGCAATAGGGCTAACCTTTGTAACTCATTTCGTAACACCAACTGCAGCCATATACTTTGGAGTACTGCATTTACTTGGTTGCTCCATTATTTTGACCGCATTAATGCGACCTATATTAAATAAGCTTTCAAGAACTGGGATACTAATAACCTTGGTTACTTTATTTATAATTACCTTCCCCACTGCCGGATCAGGTATGTTAAAATCACTAAATATTCTATCAGTTTCCTCTGTAGACCATCCGATACTGGGCTTTATTATATCTGCCATAGGGTTCCCTAGCAACACGTTTACATCGGCAGATTACTACCCTTTACTACCATGGATATTCCCCGTGATGTTCGGATATGCCTATAGCCTTCCATCACCACAAATGAGCCTTGGGAAAATCGAACAAAAAATCCCTAAAATTGAGATATTATCAGCCTTAGGGCAATATAGTTTGCCAATATACCTATTACATCAACCAATTATGATAGGTGTTTTGACGCTGTTTTTTAGATAGTGTATAGTGCCTAATTATTATGTAAAAACATATAAATAGCCCCTATAAAGCTACGATAATGTATCTTTGTAGGGGCTTATTCATTACTTATAATATTATTTTTTGTCTTTAAGCCAATCTATCATCACTTGGAAATACCTTTCACTTTCCTCGATAAATGGCATATGCCGTGAATATTGGAATAGCTCCCATTTAGCATTGGGAAGTAAATCGTACATACTCTTCGCAATAAACGGTGAACATAGATCTATCTGTCCACTGGTTATTAAGCATGGAACTTCTATTTCATGAAGCCTATCGGTAAAATCATATCCGCTTAGAGTTCCCGTCGGTGTAAATTCATTCTTTCCCCAGCCTACCACATAGCTTACGCTGCCGCCTTTTTTAGGACGTCGCAAATATTCCGGAGAATCCTCCGTCACTCTTCCTGCACAGTATCTAATCATAAACTCATCCACTGCTGCTAAATAACCTTCGTCATCATAGTTCCCAGTTTCCTCAGCCTTGTAAATAGCTTGTCGCATTTCTTCTGGCATATAGGATATTCTCCTGTGCTGCTCCTCTTTCCATATCTTAGCAGAGGGTAGTGTCGATGACAAAATATATGAAAGAACGCCTTTTGGTTTTCTTTCTATAGCATACCAGATAGCCATCATTCCGCCCCATGATTGTCCGAGGATATGCACTTCTTCTAGGTTTAAATGGTCTCTAATACTATCTAGCTCATTTAGCCATGTATTGGCATTAAACAGTTCCGCCCCACCTTCTACAGTAGATTCTCCACACCCGATTTGATCATACATCACAAATGGTCTGTCTAGCTTTCCTGATAATGGGTCAAATACTTCAAAGTAATTATGACTGGAACCAGGACCACCGTGTAAAAACACTATTGGCGCCTTTTCCCCATCGGGATTTACTATTCTATAATAGATTTCATGCCCCATAAAAGGCATATATCCCTCTATTACTTTCATACTAAGCCTCCTCGGGAACTATTATTAAATCCTTTGTCACACTATTCAAAACTTCGCAACCGTCGTTTGTAATAATTACTAAGTCTTCGATTCTAACTCCAATTTCTTCATTTTGGATATAGATACCAGGCTCTACAGAGAAGCACTGCCCAGGCACTATAATATCTTCGTTTACGGAAGATACATCGCCAAATTCATGGTCTTCAAGCCCAATTGAGTGTCCAGTTCTATGAGTGAAGTACTCACCAAAACCTTTTTCCTCAATATAGTTCCTGCACGCTAAATCTACATCACACATTCTATTCCCAGGTTTAGCAGCTGCAATACCCCTTAAATTAGCTTCTTTTACTATCTCATAAATCTCTCTATGCCTGTCGCTAACTTCCCCAATAAATACAGTTCTAGTCATGTCAGAAGCATAGTTTTTATGGAATCCTCCGATATCTAATACTACGCAATTACCTCTCTTGCCCATAGAATCATCTGTTTCATGGTGAGGATCTGCAGCTCCTCTGCCGTATGCAGTGATTGGGTCAAAAGACATTTTGGTCACACCATGCTTTGCAAAGATTTCCTTGGTCTTAGCATTTAACTCGTTTTCACTTAGACCTTTAACTACCCATGGAATCAATTCTTCCATAACTTGATCGCAAATCTTAGAGGACTGACGCATAAGTTCTTTTTCCTCTTCATCTTTAACCATTCTGACTCTATCCACAATAAGCGATGCGTTTACATATTTTCTATCAGGATAAATCTCTTGAAGTCTTAATAAAAACTTTGCAGGCCACTCTTTGTCCACACCAATAATAGCATCGTCTTTTATCTCTTTTGCCAATTTCGCAACGCCATCTTCAATATCATTATACCAAATTAATTCTGCACCAACTTCCCCATCTTGTGGGAATAATTCGTTAATAGCCAACTTAATTGTTCCATCTATGTGGATGTATAGAGCTAATAATCTTTCTCCCGGGTGAATCCATCTATCCAATAGATAGAAAATAGCCACAGGGTCACTTATTAATATCTGAGGAACATTTTCCTCTCTCATTTTAGCAATTACTCTGTTAATTCTATCTTGATGCATATTCAACCTCCTATTTCTTCTCTACTCGTCTTCTTCTCTTACAAGGTTATTCAGTCTGCCACTGAGCAACCAAAGAATAACTCCACAAGCAACGGCTATACCTGCAATTACAAAGTAAGTTATCGCAAAGTCAAACTTCAATGTAAAATCATAAAGCCATCCATATGATTTACCTGCAAAAAATATTGATAATACCCATACAGACATCATGGCTGTTAGTAGTTTCGGTGGTGAAAACTTACTGATAAACGAGTTTCCAAGTGGTGAGAATACCATTTCTCCTAGTGTCAATACAATACCAAATACTATTAGCCAGCCAAGTGAAGCAAGGTTATTTCCTCTGTAAACTTCAGCTGAAGCAAAAATTGCATATGCTAGGCCTAATAATAATAATCCTAGGGCTGTTTTTTGAAACATGTTCCAGTCTCCACGTGGACTTCTTGCCTTTCTCTCCCAAAGCATTCCCAAAAGTGGTCCTGCCACTATACATGCCAAGGCGTTCAGTGAGTCAAAGTGTGCTGTTGAGAATTGAATTCCACCAATAACCCAGCTAGCAGCAGGATTGTCTCCCGCCCAGTGGAAGTATACAGGCATATATGCCAAATACCAGAATAGCCAGAAGATAATTGAAAATGCAGATACTAAAAAAATTGCGGCAACTCTTTTCTTCTCTATAGTGGTAAGAGGTTTAGCTTTAACCTTTACATCAATGTTCTCAACTTCACGCTCATCTAACTTAAATGGTTTTTTTCCAGCATCTCCTAAATGTCTAAATCCTGCTAAGAACCAAATAGCATCAATAAACATTACAATAGCACAAATCAAGAAGCAAACTCTAAAACCATATTTATACGCTAAAACTCCCATGATTGTTGTTCCGAAGAAGGAACCAATATTTACGAAAGAATACTGAGTAGAAAAAGCTGAGTCCAACTTGTTCTTATCTTCAAACAATCTTCCTGTAATAGCGTTAGTTTGTGGTTTAAATAAACCCGTTCCAATGGATACTAAAATAATCATAATATTTACCATAGCAGCGCTTTGTGCTTGCCACCCTGCTAAATATCCTATGCCCATTAAAGTCATTCCTATAGGAACCAAATATCTAGCCCCTACTAATCTGTCTGAAATCCATGAGCCAATCAATGGTGCAAGGTAAGTGAAAGCTACTAAGTTAGCTGACATCTTAGCTGCATCGGAAGAGGTAAGGCCTAGACCACCTTTTGCAATTGCTGTAGCAATGAAAATGGTCATAAGCCATTTTGCTGAATAAAAAGCAAAACGCTCAAACGTAAATGCCATGGAACAAACTTAGAACCCAAAAGGGTATCTCTTATTTGTTTGCGTGTCCATAAATCCTCCTATATTTCTCTAGTGTATTTTTTTAACCATTCTACCTCTTCTGCAGATAAATGAGGTGAAATGATGTTAAAAACATTATTATGATAGTCATTCAAATAGTCCTTCTCCTCAGTAGTCAATAATTCAGGATTTAAGGCATCTAAGTCTATTGGCACATAAGTGCATGGTTCAAAGTGAAGGAACTTACCGTATTCGTTTTCTTCACCTTCTCTTACAATTACACAGTTTTCTATGCGAATACCGTGAAGTCCGGCAATGTAAATTCCCGGTTCAATGGTCACAATCATTCCTGGTTGGAAAGGATATTACTCATCTCTTAATGGATTGATTTTATATCTAAAGCCCGATGGAGCCTCATGAACATTTAGTAAATATCCGATGCCATGGCCAGTACCATGATTATAGTCCATGTTTAATTCCCAGAATGGTTTTCTGCATAGAATATCCAACGCATATCCCGATGTTCTATATGGAAAATTAGCTCTAGCCAAGCCTATGTGACTCTTAAGCACTAATGTATAATTAAAGATTTCCTCTTCAGTAAGCTCTCCCAAAGCTAGAGTGCGAGTGATATCAGTGCTACCTTCATAAAAGTTGCTACCAGTATCTGAAAGGTATAGTCCCTTAGGCTCTAATTTCAAACTTGTTTCTGGAGTCGCTTCGTAGTGAACAATAGCTGCGTTCTCTGCATATCCGCTAATAGGTGCAAACGATGGCCATAAATAACCTTCTTGTTCTTTTCTGAAACCCTCCAACTTATCAGAAGCTGCAATTTCATCAATTTCTATTTTCCCAATATTATGCTTTAACCAGTACATGAACTTAGTCCAAGCAATGCCATCTTTAATATGGGCTTTAATAAAGTTTGCAACCTCAGTCTCGTTTTTAATTGCTTTAAATACAATAGCAGGGTTGCGTTCCTCCACCAACTTAACATCTTTTGGAATATTCATATAAAGAGAATAATTCATTTTATTTGGATCTAACAATACTGTAGTGTCCTTTGAAATAGTCTTTACAAATTCATATATTTCATTGTATCTCTTTAATTCGATGTTTAGGCCAGCAAAAGAATTTAAAATTTCATCAGTAAACTTATTCTCATCTGCGAATAAAAATACCTTATCCATAGTCATTACAACATAAGATAGTACCAGCGGAGAATACTTAACGTCATTTCCTCTGATGTTCAACATCCAGCAGATATCATCAAGGGCTGCGATAACATGTATTTGAGCGCCTTTTTCTGCCATTACGCTTCTAATTCTCTCAAGTTTTGATTTAGTACTCTCGCCACTATATCTTTCTTCTAAGAAAAATGCTTTTTCAGTAGAAAGTGCTGGACGATTTTCCCAAATTTCATTAATTAAATCCATGGAGTACTCAATGGAACCATTTTTACTCTTTGCAATTTCTTCAAAGCTATGTCCATCTAATACAGATATAACTCTGCCATCAAAACCGAGCTTGCCATCTTTAGGCAAATGCTTTGCTACATATTCCTCAAGGGTTGGAACTCCTGGTTGACCCATTTTTTGAAGCACAATATCAGAACCTCTTAACTGTTTATCTGCTTGTAAAAAATATCTTCCATCAGTCCATAAACATGTCTCGTCTTTAGTTACTACTACTACACCGGCTGAACCAGTAAAGCCTGAAATAAAAGCTCTCGCCTTAAAGTAATCACCTACATATTCGCTTTGGTGAAAGTCTTCAGATGGTATTATATAAACATCTATGGAGTGTTTTGTCATAAGGGTCTTTAAACTGTCAATTCTTTGAGTAAACATATAGCCCTTCCTTTCATTAGTAACATATGTTTATAATTGATATTGCCTGATTAATGATATCACAAATAAATATCCTTATCAATAACACAATTTTTGTTTCCAAAGACAAGTAATTAATGTTATGCACTTTTCAAACTGCAAGATTGGCCTGTTATTATTAAGCTTCTGTGACATATTATTTTTAATAATCTCTCCTTTGTAGTTGATTAGTTGATATAATTAAAATAGTGAATTCTAAATTTTAGGATACAAAAATGGGAGGTTATACTATGTGGATGATATTTGCTTTTTTATCGGCAATCTTTGCCGCCATTACATCTATACTAGCTAAAATAGGAATCGATGGCGTCAACTCCAACTTAGCCACAGCAGTACGAACAGTCGTAGTAGTAATTATGGCATGGGTTATAGTTTTTGTCACAAATAAACAAAATGAAATAGTAGATATATCTAATAAAAGCTGGACCTTTTTAATACTGTCAGGCCTAGCCACAGGTGCATCATGGCTCTGCTATTACAAAGCCATCCAGCTAGGAGAAGTTTCCAAAGTAACACCAATAGATAAATCCAGCGTGGTAATTACTTTTGTGCTGGCTATTATTTTCTTACACGAAACAGTAACCACCAAAAGTGTAATAGGTATGATATTAATATCTATAGGAACACTGTTGGTTATACTATGAATAAAATGGAAACAATAAAAAGTGCTGAATATATTTATTTAATAAACGCCTTATTAACGCAAGTCCTTTGTTCACTAAAGCCCTGATAATAACCTCATCACTAAATCTACGTCTTTATTTTCCAACTCTTGAATTATATGCAAATATGTTTTTTGAGTTGTGTTAATGCTTGAGTGACCTAATCTTCGTGCTACGCTGGCAATGGATACTCCTGTAAAAAGTAGCAAAGATGCGTGAGTATGCCTTAAACCATGTATAGAAATGATTGGGATATTACACTTTTTACACATCCTACATAATTTATCGTTTATGGTTGAATTATAGACCTTTCCCTTAATAAATATGGGTTCGTCAGGTGGAGATTCTTTTGTAAGCCCTGAAAACTGGATAACAGTTTGCCAATCTATTTGTACTTTTCGTACAGACGATCGGTTTTTAGTTGGAAGATATCCTCCATCCCCCTTGTAATCCCAAGTCTTGCTAATAGACACAGACTGGTTTCTAAAATCAAAATCTGCAGGAGTTAGCGCTAGGGCTTCAGAAAACCTCATCCCTGTCTTAGCCACCAGCAAAATAAAATAATCCCAATTCACCTTATCTTTTAGGTCCAAGTTTGACAATAGCGTTTGAAGTTGGAATTGATTAAGATATTTTATTTTTTTGTCTTTTGCTGGTTTTCCTTTTATTATGGCTTTTCTTGTTGGGTCCCTGTCAATTAAACCCTCATCTACCGCATCTAAAATTGCCCCTTTCAGTTGATGATGGAAATCCATAACCGTTTGGCGTTCATGACTTTCTGCATAGCTATTTAGTAGTTGTTGATATATAATTCTGTCCAAATCTCCTACCCTCAGCTCTGGAACCAGCTCTAACAGCCACTTATGGGTCATTAAGTATTTATCCATGGTAACTTTTCTAACTGCTCCATTTTTATATACATTAATCCATTTAGCATAGTAATCGCAGAATAATTCAGATTTTTTTAGTTCATTTTGCAAAATACACCTCCTAATCTAAAGGGACTTGCATTAATAAGGTATGTATTGTTTAAAAATTAATATTTATTATTGGGAACAGCGTAAGTTGGAGGAATTAGATTTTATTATATCAGACGGCAATTATGGAGAGTTATATCCTAAGGCGAATGAATTATTATCTGAAGGGGTTCCTTTTATACGAGTTAATAATTTGGTAGATGGATATTTAGTCCATAAAGATTTAGTCTATATATCCGAGAAACAACACTCCGTATTAACAAGTGGGCACCTTAAAGCAAATGATATCTTGATTACAACAAGAGGTGAGATAGGGAAAATAGCACTTGTTGATAGTAGTTTTGAAAATGCCAATATAAATGCACAAATTTGTTTAATTAGAACACAAGAAAACATGGCAAGCAAGTATTTACACCAGTATCTACAGACAAATTTAAGTCAAATGGAGATAACTTCCTTTCAAACTGGTTCTGCTTTAAAGCAATTGCCGAAAAAGAGATTGGGTGACATAACTATAAATTATCCTAGTTTAATGGAAGAACAAATCCAAATTGGTAACTTCTTCACTAACCTAGATAACCTTATCACCCTTCATCAGCGTAAGCTTTCTATGTTAAAAAATGTCAAAAAAGCCTTATTAGAAAAAATGTTTCCAAAAAATAATGAAGATACTCCAGAAATTAGATTTAATGGTTTTACTGACCCTTGGGAAC